>CAZCJL010000026.1:0-65005 GCA_964498785.1 uncultured Cytophagia bacterium
TAAAGAGAATCCGAAAGCTTTGATGCACACCATCAATTATTGAATGGATACTTATTTATTATAAACCTCCGTAAGCATTGGCTTCACAATTTTGGTCCACAACTCATAGCCTTTTTCATTCAAATGAAGACCGTCGTGGGTGAATAATTCGGGCTGCGCTGTTCCGGCAGCGGTTAGCATGGGAGTGGCGATATCGGCGTAAAACAGGTGCGGATCGGATTGTGAATATGATTCGATGAGTTGATTCGCTTTTTTCATCGGCTCCCACAAATGCCACCGGTTGAGACTCGGTTTAATGGGAATGTAAATAATTTTGACGCCAGGCGCTGCCTGCTGCACGAATTTTTTATAATCATCCAAAACCCGTTGCGGTGTTTTGTCACCTGCGATGTCGTTATCGCCGGTGTAGAACAGGATTACTTTGGGTTGATACGGCCGCGTGACCACGTCGAAATAATAGAGGACATCGGAAATATGCGCGCCGCCGAATCCGCGATTGATGACAGGAAATTCCGGGAAATAGTCCCGGGTTTTCCACAGACGGATACTGGAGCTGCCGACAAAAAGCACGGCGTTTTCCGGATATGAATTTTTGCTGTTCCAGTCTATAAATGCATTGATTTCCCCCTGAAAGCGTGCTGGATCAGGATCAGCCACCGGTTCCTGCGCGATTAAATTGATAAGCAGTATGAACATAATTAATGAGAGGATTGAAAATTTCTTCATCATGTTTCTCCTTATTATGAATCGTTCAAATTTAATGAAAATGCTCGCAACAAACAATAACGTTTAAATCCGATTTTCTGATAAATGCCAAGTCCCATGGGCGATGCGTGAAGCGTATACAGGGAAATGTTATGCTGTCTGGCTTCGGAAATCAGGACTTCTGTGATAGCCCGCCCAAAACCTATGCCGCGGAAATCAGTAAGTGTGCCCACAGCATAAATTCCCGCGATATTGTCTGTAATAAACAGCGTTCCTGTGGAAACAGGCTGATTCCTGAAGTAGCCGAGAAAAAGTCGCCGAAAATCAATACCCATTAATTCCGTCTCGACCTGATAAAACATTTCGGTGGCAGCTTGATTCAGATTGTAGGAGTGGGTGAAAACGTGGCTCCAATCGTGTAACATCAGATCGTTAGTGACTTCTCTGACTTCAAATTCAGCGGGATCCGGCGCGGTGTTGATGTCAGCCGGTATCAACGCCATTCCGGCTTCTTCTCTGACTTTTGTCATGCGGTTTTCAATTAATAATGTTTCCAAATTATGCGGGCGACTGGACGGGCTGGTATGCCAGAGCAGAGGGATGTTTTGTGATTCGAAATGTTTGATTGTTTCCCGGATTTTGTGGATCGCGTCCTGTTCATCAAACCGGGCGTGAATAATTCGGTTAAACCGGGATTGTGGCATTTTTGAGATGAACCACAGCATTTCTTCTGTCTGGTGCAGATCAATCAGGGTGCAGCGACCGTAATCTGTCAGGTAGGTGTGTTGGTTTTTTTCAATGGCCTCAATTATGTCGTCTTTGGATAATTGGATCATTGTTACTTTTTTTCATCCAGGTTCTTTTTGGCAGAACGAGCGGTTTTACGAATTTTTAATTCGAGCCAGTCTAACATGCGTGCAACGGTCTGAGATTCTCCGGCAAGCAGCGCGGCGCCCAAAATGATGATCGCCCATCCGGAGCCGGGGATCAGCCAGAAAATCATGCCAATGAAAATGATCATTATTCCGGCGATGATTAATAAAACTTTCATCATCGGCGGACGGTCTGTTCGGTGTGCCTTCAGCCGCTGGTATCGCTCCTGAAATCGTTTTCCGGGTTCGCTTTCCCACAGGTAACGCCAGCTTATCAGTATTTCGTCAAACATTGTTTACTCAATTCAGCTTGATTTTATCGGTTCGGTTTCTGTCGTCATCATCGTTTTGTAAAGATACATATTTTTTATTAGATTTCAAACAAAAAAAATTTTTCTCGTGGCTATTCATCAAGCGGCGAATCCGCTAACACGCCTGATGCTTGAAAGATCGATCGTAATTTGCAGCCAAAAGATGGCTGCATACAGCGCATAAAGGCGCTGTACTCCATAGCCTCCAGCAAAATAAATTGAATAGCCACGCTTTTTAAAGCGTGGATTCCGGGAGTTGTTCGAAAACCTGTGCTTGGATTTTAATCCCCTGTTGTAAAATGGTGTGAGCGTTTTTCAGCGCCGGGAGTTGAAACTCCCTATTGATTACCAGGACAAGAATTCAAATCCACGAGAAGAATCTCGTGGCTACTATTTATCAAGCGGCGAAACCGCTAACACGCCTGGTGCATGAGAGATCGATCGTTATTTATAGCCAAAAGATGGCTGCACTCTGCAAAAAATCCCGGGAATTATAAAATATGAGATTTCCCGGGACGGTGGTGAGAAGAGATAACTCATGCAGGATATTTCAATTCATACCGTAAATCCGACCGTGTTGTGAGAGATAGAGTGAAACTGCGGCAGGTATCTGATTTCTGTGATCAGACTATCAGAGCCGGGTATGTTCTGCTGATCATCAGATGAAACAGGATCATTGATTTCGCACCCGGTGATGATCGAAATGATGATTAATACAGTTAATATGGATCTTATTTTCATGTCACGCCTCGCTTTTAATTGGTTTTTGATGTATACGTAAAATGCAATTGATGTGCCGTTTTCCCGGAAGTTGGCATGTCCTGGCTTAATTGTTTAAAAATTAATTGATTAGATAAATATGGTTTTCAGATAAAAATTAGGTTTGAAGTGAAAATCGTGCGGAAGTGGGGAAGTTTTCCGCATTAACTGAAATTGTTTATTAAGGAGTAGTTTAAAAACGAGTTAAGTTATTTTAGGAGAACTAAAACCAAAGAACAAACAATTCCACCGATTCCGGAACACACGGATAAATCCGGGAAGGCGGTGAGGTAAGTCCTTTTAATAAATAGCCAGTTTTTTTTAGCAACCTGTTTTTTTTATGTAACCTTCAGTTAAAAAATATCTTGCAATTATCCTAAAATATTTATAATATAAAAACAGATCAAGAAAAATTTATAATAGGAATTTTATTAACTAATAAAGGAGTTGGTATGAATTTAACCATACCAGACGAAATCATAAAAACAACACGCATGTCAACTTCAGAAATATTGCAGGAATTAGCCATAGTCCTGTTTCAAAAAGAAAAACTCACTTTGGGACAAGCAAGCAGTTTTGCAAAAATGAACCAAATCCAATTTCAACATCTGCTCGCCAGCCGTCAAATTCCAATTCATTATGATAAAAATGAATTTGATCAGGATATTCAAACATTGAAGGAGCTTGGACGACTGTGATTGTGGTAAGTAATACTTCTCCGATAATAAATTTAGCAGCAATTGATCAACTTTATTTGCTTTATCAATTATATGAGATAATTTATATACCCCACGCTGTCTTTAGTGAGATTGAAAAAACAGGCGCAGGCTTGCCCGGAGCTAAAGAAGTCAAAGAATTTGAATGGATAGTTGTTAGAAATGTAAATGACCAGAAATTTGTCAAAGCCTTACAATCAGATTTGGACGACGGTGAAGCTGAAGCTATCGCACTTGCGTTAGAGTTAAAAGCAGATTTGCTTTTAATTGATGAAAAAATTGGTCGTTCAATTGCATCTAACTTCGAGTTAAAATTTGTGGGATTAATTGGAGTATTAGTTGAAGCAAAATCCAAAGGTTTGATTAAAAATATCAAGACGCTGATTGATAAATTAAAAAACAAAGCCGGATTTTGGATTTCTGACGAGTTGTATAATTATATTTTGAATACTGTCGGCGAAACTAATGGAGACTAATCACATAAAAAATTTATGTCATTTTTGAAAATATTAAACCCAAATAAAAAGCACTTCCACCGATTCCGGAATATCCGGATAAGTCCGGGAAGCCGCTGAAATAGTCGGTTGCTACAAAACCAGGTTTCTTTTGCGAAACCTGGTTTTTCATTCAAAAGAAATCTTTGCTTTTTACTTGAATTTATCATATAGTTGGTTTATATTAACGACTTGAAACCAATTGCATTTTCAAAAAGCCCAATTTAAAAACGTGGAACAAAATAAACCCGAAACCTGGCTCGAAAAAATATGATCCCTGCTAAAAAACAGCGATATCAACCGCCGCCGCTTTCTGAAACTGTCCCTCGCATTTTCTGGCATGGTTAGTTTTCGCTGCGGTGACAAATCCACGTCCCCGAACGAGCCACCGTTAACTATCCCGACCCATGTGTGAAGGTAGTATACTCAAGGCCTGCTTATGGCTGGACACGACCAGACCACACCCCTGGAAAGATAGACACACACCAAACCAATAAAACCATAAAAAAGAATTCTTTTTCTTAATCTACTCTGCAACCCCAGTTATATCGACAAGCTCAACACCCTCTCCTGAGCTCTCCCAGCACTTTGGGTTTGAGGATTGCTGAATTGGTTTACGACGCGAAGCGTCGATGAATGCGTTCCCACGCAATGCGTGTGAACGAGTTCCAGGATTCTCTCGTGCATACGCTCTGCGTGTGCACGCCTTTCCTGACGCTTTGCGTCAGAGGATTGCTGAATTAGAGATTTTAAGGAGAGGGGGCAGAAAGCAACTTCCTACCCCCGGGGGAGAATTTATACACCTGCAACAACAACGTTTTCAAAAACCAAACTTGGCAATCTGCGGGAAGAATAAATCCACGGATCGTTTGCGACTTCAACTAACTTATTCCAGAATTCGAGATGATTATCAGCAATGTTCATTTCGGCAATGGATTGCACCGGCTCGCCGTTTTCAAACAGCTTGCCGATAATCCCGACTGATGCATCGCCGGTTGTGGAATTGGAATTTCCACCAATAAACCCGGTGATTAGAATACCTCTGCCAAGGCCTTTCATAATTTCTTTCACAGATCGCGTTCCCGGTGGAATAATCAGATTGGACGGACCACCTGTGGTCGGATCCCAGCCCAGTTTGCGGCTGTAGTACCAGTCAATGTAAAAATTGCGGACAACGCCTGCCTCGACCATGTTTCGTTTTTTCGCCGCGAAACCATCGCCATCGAACAACCTGCTGCCCAGACCGCCATTGACGAATGGGTCATCAACAATCGTAAACAGGTCGCTGGCAACTTTCTGGTCTTTCTTATCTTTTAAAAAGGATTGATTCTGTTGAATATTTCTGCCATACATCGCCTCCAGAAATCCACCAAGCAGGCGGGAGACGTTCCGATTTTCAATAATAACGGGCAGCGTTTCTGTTTTCAACTTTTTTCCACCCAGCAAATCAAGGGTTCTCAATGCAGCGACTTCGCCGATTTTTGCCGGATTTGGTAATTCATTTCTGTTAACGGCTGCCAGGTAATTGTACCCATTTGGACGGCGGTCACCTTCGTCCTGAATTGCCATCCGGGCGCCAGCCCAGTAGACAGTCGCTTCTTCAGCGCCCTGAAATCCGTTGCTGGTTAGCACCACAGATTCCTGAAAACTATCATATTCCTGCGCCGACACGGAAATGACTTTTTCGCCGCCGGTTGCATAACAGGCATTTTCGATTTCTTTGACGATATCATGTCTGGCTTCCGGGGTCAATTTATCATAAGCCGGATCGACAAGTCCCAAATCCATATCTTTTCTGCCTTCGTAATATTTGGGATCAGGCAGAGTGCGGAACGGATCTTCTGCCAGTAATTTTGTCATTGCCACGGCATCATTGATGAATTTTTTCAATGCCTCTTTTCGTAAATCAGAGGTGCTTTGCGCCGAATAACGACCATTGACATAAATTTCAATATCCAGTTCTTTGGTCGATGCTTCTTTAATGGTTTCCGGTTTTCGTTCGCGATAGCCAATTTCCACAAATCGCTCACTATCGATATTTACCCGGCAATCATCGGCGCCGGCGGCTTTTGCGGCCTCAATTGACCATTGTGCTAAATCATACATCTGTTTATTCATTTTCTCCTCCTTTGCTTATGCTTGGGTTCCGCCAACGGTCATTGATTTTACCAGACAACTCGGTTGACCGAATCCCACCGGAACTGACTGACCACCTTTTCCGCAGGCGCCTGTGCCGCCTTTATTTAATTCTAAATCATTGGCAACCATCGTAATATTGCGCAACATCTTTGGGCCATTTCCCATAATATTAATATCCTTAATCGGAGCCGCTAATTCGCCATTCTCAATCATGTATCCCTGGGACACGTAAAACGCAAAATCACCTTCGCCAATCTTTACTTCGCCATTGCTGACGTCTTTCACATAAATACCTTTGTCCACGCTTTTAATAACTTCTTCCGGAGTGGATGGGCCATTTTCCATATATGTGTTCCGCATTCGGGGTTGAATAAAATGCTGGTAGCTTTCACGGCGGCCATTTCCTGTGGGTTTGACGTTGTAATGACGCGCCGAAATTTTGTCGTGCATGTAGCTGGTTAGAATACCGTTTTCAACGAGCACTGTTTTTTGTCCGGGCGTACCTTCGTCGTCAATGTTAATTGATCCCAACTGGGTGGGGATTTGTGCATCATCAACGATGGTCACAAAAGGTTCAGCCACTTTCTTACCGATCATCGTGCTGTATGTCGAAATTCCTTTGCGATTGAAATCAGCTTCCATACCGTGCCCAATGGCTTCGTGCAATAACACGCCAGTCACTCCGGGCCCCAATACAACCGGCATTTCACCGGCAGGCGGTTGAATTGCATCAAAAAGGATGACTGCCCTATCGACAGCGGTTTTGGCGACAGTATCTGCAACGTCCGGAGTATAGTATGAAAATTGCTGGCGTCCGCCGAGGTTGTAACCGGAGCGTTCGTGTTTGCCGTCTTTTTCCGCGACAACTGAGGCATAGAGAAAATTGCGGGGGAGTAAATCTTCTGCTTTGGTGCCATCGCTGGTGATGACCATTATACGCTTTTGCTGATCATGAAAATATGCGGTCACTTTCACAACCAGCGGTGAATGCTCAAAACATTTTTCATTGACCATTTGCACCAGCGGTAATTTCGATTCCAACGGGACGGTTGTCAGTAATTGATCCAGTGGATAGTAATTTTTCAGTTTCGGTTTGATGAATTTTTTTATAGTTTGATTACTTGTAGAATCAGAAATGGTCGCGGCGGTTGCCGCGGCGGCCATCATTGATGTTGCGGTTAAATCCTGTGTAAAACCATATCCCACCTGATCGCCCTTTACTGTGCGGATACCGACGCCGAGAGAAATGTCGCTATAGGCGCGATTCACTTTGCCGTCTTCTAACACAATATAATTACTGATGGTATGTTCAAAATACAGATCTGCAAAATCACCGCCTTTGGAAAGCGCTTTAGAAAGAACTTTCTGACACATTGCGTCAGTGATGCCAAATTCACGCTCAAAATAAGCTGCCTGCTCTGCATTGGCCAGCGAGTGCCAGCCGATCGGTAAAATCGTTGCAGCAGCAGCCACCGACGTTGCGGTCGCCGATTTTTTAAGAAACGAACGTCTGTTTATGTTTTCCATGCAAGTCTCCTGTTAATTTATCGATATTTTAAAATGTTGCTTTGGGTATACGGGAGTTTTTTTGTGATTGTTTCAGGACAATTGTTCTAAAAAAATATTATGAACCACAAAGAGCGCGTCCTTTACTCTGCCACTGTAAATCTGATTAGTGTAAAGAAAAATATTTTTTTGCTTGCTTTAACAGGCTAAAATTATTATATTTTCTTTCTATGATACCCCAAGCCTGTTACCTGACGATGCCCGAAAATAATTGACATTAAGCGGAAGCTTTCAGGATGAGCATATTCTTTATCTCACCCGGAGAAATAATTTTAGGGAGTTGTATGCGCAGAAATATATTATCCGATTTGCACATCGACGACCTAAACTTTGTTACAGCGAGATTTCCGAGCCTCCCTTTTTAATCTACCCAAAATAATTAAATTGCATTGTTCTTTTGATGCTCCTGTTTCCGCAATTTTTTAAAACGATTCTGTTAAATTGACTCGGGATTCTGTAAAAGATAGACATGCGGTAAAATTAAAAAATGAGGGACGAAGAATGGAACAATATTTTATCGGAATTGATAGTGGTACACAGGGAACCAAAGCCATCATTCTGGATCATGGTACCAGACAGATTCTCTCCGAAGCATACATCACCCATAAAATTATCGAAGATAATAAAGGAACAAAGGAACAGGAACCGCAATGGTGGATTGACGCGTGTGAGCAGGCAATTAACAACGCGCTGAAGCAAAAAAATCTTGATGCGAGAAAAGTGAGCGCAATTGGTGTATCCGGGCAGCAACATGGAATGGTGCCACTGGATAAAGCTGGCAATGTATTGAGACCGGCGAAATTGTGGTGTGACACAGCCACGACCCGGGATGCGGAAGCGATCACTGCAATGCTGGGCGGTGCTGAAAAAGTGGTAAATTTAATCGGAAATTCTGTTGCCGTGGGATTTACAGCATCGAAAATTTTATGGTTTAAAGAACGTGAACCAGAAAAGTACGACCAGTTAGACTGTGTTTTACTGCCGCACGATTATATTAATTTCTGGTTGACTGGTGAAAGAAAAGCAGAGTTTGGAGATGCCTCCGGAACTGCGTATTTTGATATTCGGGAACGCCGCTGGTCAACCGAGGTCTTAAATGCGATTGATCCCTCTGGTAAACTGGAACGCTGCGTGCCGAAGTTGATTGAATCCCGGGAACCAGTAGGCAGAATCAGAAAAGAAATTGCCGAAAAATTTGGTTTCAGGGAAAACGTTATTGTGTCATCCGGTGGCGGTGACAACATGATGGCTGCCATTGGCACCGGTAATGTCGCACCGGGTGTGGTAACTACATCGTTAGGAACATCAGGCACAATTTACTGCTTCTCGGAAAAACCGGTAGTCGATCCGGAAGGCGAACTGGCTGCTTTCTGCTCCAGCGACGGACACTGGCTGCCGTTGGTTTGTACGATGAATGTCACAGTTTCCACAGAACTAACGCGATCATTATTTGGCTTGACTCTTGAAGAACTGAATACGGAAATCTCGGCATCTTCACCAGGTGCAAACGGACTCATTTTGTTACCCTATTTTAACGGTGAGCGAACACCGGCGCTTCCGTCTGCAAAAGCGAATTTGTATGGAATGGACAGCACGAATTACACCCGATCAAATGTCTGCCGGGCAGCGATGGAAGGCGCAACCTTTGGCTTGCGATACGGACTGGATGTATTCAAACGACAGGGGATCACACCTGCTGAAATTCGTTTGGTTGGCGGTGGCGCGAAAAGCGCGATTTGGCGCCAAATGGTGGCAGACATTTTTGCCAGCACCGTGGTCTGTCCCGTAACTCAGGAAGCCGGCGCATTGGGCGCGGCGTTGCAGGCGATTTGGTGTTATCTGAATGACAATGAAGAAAATGTATCACTCAAGCAGGTGACCGATGAATTTGTTTCACTGGATGAATCATCACGGGTGGAACCTCATGCTGAGAACGTAAAGATATATCAAGAGATCTATAAAAAATATTTGAAATTAAACGGTGTGATGGAAAAGTTCTATAAACTGGAGGAATGATAATGCGTGAATATTTTCCCAATATTTCCAGAATAAAGTACGAAGGTCCGGATAGCAAAAATCCGCTTTCCTTCAAACATTACAATGCCTCGGAAAAGGTTGGCGATAAAACAATGGCTGAACATTTGCGCGTGGCAGTAGCTTACTGGCATACGTTTTGTGGAACCGGCAGCGATCCGTTTGGCAACATGACGATGTTTCGACCATGGGACGAGGGTGCTTCAAAGATGGAGAAGGCAGAGAAGAAATTACACGCAGCATTTGAATTCTTCACAAAATTGGGAGTTGATTATTATTGTTTTCATGACCGGGATATTGCACCCGAAGGAAAAGATGTCGCGGAGAGTAATGACAGATTGGAAAAAATTTGTAAAATGGCGCTGCAATTACAAAAAGACACTGGCGTAAAATTGTTGTGGGGAACAGCAAATTTATTCTCTAATCCGAGATATATGTGCGGCGCTTCCACCAATCCGGATCCGCATGTGTTCGCGTATGCAGCATCCCAGGTCAAGAAAATGCTGGAAATGACAAAAATGCTCGGCGGCGTGAATTACGTTTTCTGGGGCGGGCGTGAAGGTTACGAAACACTGCTGAATACGGATATGAAACGGGAACTCGATCATTTAGCGAAATTTCTGCAGATGGCTGTGGATTATAAGAAGGAAATCGGTTTCACCGGACAATTGCTGATCGAGCCGAAACCCAAAGAACCGACCAAACATCAGTACGATTTTGATGCGGCAACGGTGATCGGATTTTTAAAAGCGAACGGACTGGATAAAGATTTTAAACTGAATATTGAAGCCAATCATGCCACACTGGCCGGGCATACGTTTCAACATGAACTGGCGACTGCTTCTGTCAATGGGATGCTGGGCAGCATCGATGCCAACCGCGGTGATTTATTGTTAGGCTGGGACACAGACCAGTTTTCCACCGATATTTACGATGCAGTCGGCGCGATGACCGTCGTACTAAACCAGGGCGGACTGTCGCCAGGCGGGTTAAATTTCGATGCAAAAGTGCGGCGTTCGAGTACTGATCCCGAAGATTTGTTTTATGCGCATATCGGTGGGATAGACACCTTTGCGCTGGCATTGAAAATTGCTTACAAAATGGAACAGGATGGTAGCTTTGCAAAAACTATTGCCCATCGTTACGCAGGATATGATCAGCGAATCGGCGCAAAAATTGAAAGCGGAGAAGCAACTTTAAAAGATATGGAAGATTATGTAATATCAAATGGCGAGCCGACATTGAAGTCCGGTCATCAGGAACGACTGGAAAATCTGGTGAATCAATATATTCTGGATTTTAGCCGATAAATTGCCGTTAATTGGCAGAGCAGGATGGAATTATTTTCTTGATTCAATAAAATAAACAGAGAGGAGAATAAATGATGAAAAAAATTAGTGTACTTTTGCTCATATTAACATTTTTAATGGTATGCTCCGCACCAGAGGCTGACATGCAGCAGCTTTCTCAAAAAAGTCTTAACTTCGCAGCAAAACAGTTAAAAAAAACTGTGCAGGCAGTTGCCGATTCAACAAAATTTCCGAACTCGACGAATGAATCGGGTGCATGGAATGTCACGAAATCCTCCAGTTGGACATCCGGTTTTTTCCCTGGCTGTTTATGGTACATGTATGAGCAAACCGGCAAAGATCAATGGAAGTCATTTGCGGAAAAATGGACTGCCGGTATGGAGCCGGAGAAAGATAATCCGGGCACACATGACCTTGGGTTCATGATTTATTGTAGTTTTGGGAATGGATATCGATTAAATGAAAATCCGCATTACAAAGAAGTAATTTTGCATACCGCAAACACGCTGGCCACCCGTTTTGATCCGGATGTGGGCTGCATTAAATCCTGGGATTGGATGGACGAAAATGATTATCCGGTCATCATCGATAATATGATGAACCTGGAATTATTGTTTTGGGCAGCGAAAAACGGCGGCAAGCAGGAATGGATAGATCTGGCGATCAGTCATGCACAAAAAACAATCGAAAATCACATTCGGCCGGACGGCAGTACGTATCATGTCGTTATGTACGATAATGAGACTGGCGAGGTTATAGAGCGAAAAACGCACCAGGGATATGCAGACGAGTCATGCTGGGCACGGGGACAGGCATGGGGCATCTATGGCTTTACCATGACTTATCGTGAAACAAACGACGAACGTTTTTTGCAGACAGCTCAAAAGCTTGCTGATTATTTTATTGATCATCTGCCAGAGGATTTTGTACCGTACTGGGATTTCGATGCGCCAAATATTCCAAATGAAGAGCGGGATACGTCAGCCGGAGCGATTGCAGCATCTGCATTGTTTGAATTGAGTGAATTGTCTGCTGAACCAAAAAAGAGGCTGTTTTACCGTTATACCGCGGAAAATATTTTGCAATCTCTGTGCCGTAAACCTTATCTTGCAACAGGAACAGACAGCGATGCTATTTTGCACCATGGCGTCGGAAATAAACCCGGGGGCAAACAGATTGATGTTTCCCTGATTTATGGGGATTATTATTTTATTGAAGCATTGATGCGATTTCAAAAACTGGGTAAACCAAATGAGGCGAATAATGACACGAAATGAAATTGTTCAAAAATTAATTAATGACGGTGCTGTGGCTGTCATCCGAATGAGTGATTCGGAAAAATTGAAAAAAGTTGCGGAAGCGATTTATGACGGCGGTATTTCGGGCATTGAAATAACCATGACCACGCCGAATGCATTAAAAGTAATCGAAGAACTGGCGAAATCGATGGGTGATGTAATTTCATTGGGAGTTGGTTCTGTACTGGATAGTGAAACAGCCCGCATGGCGATTAACGCGGGTGCGAAATATGTGGTGAGTCCAATATATAAACCGGAAATTATTTATACTGCCCATCGATACGGATTGCCGGCAATGCCGGGCGCGTTTTCACCGACAGAGATACTTGAAGCGCACGAGGCCGGCGCCGATATTGTGAAAGTTTTTCCGGCGGATGTCGTGGGGATGGCGTTTTTTAAAGGTATTAAAGCGCCGATGCCGCACCTGCAATTGATGCCCACCGGTGGTGTTTCGCTGACAAATGCCGGTGACTGGATTAAAGCGGGTGCATGTGCTGTGGGTGTTGGCAGTGCACTACTGGATAAAAAAGCCATCGCAGCCGGGAATTTTGCACAGTTGACGGAAAATGCCCGCATTTTATGCGACAGCATCACCAAAGGCAGAGAAGAATTGAAAAATAAATAATGATGGTAGTATCAAAAGTTTCATGAAAAAATGAAAAACACGTTTAGAAATTTATTTAGGATTTTCTCACTGCGTCTTGAAGGGATTATTGAATTGGAGTGCAGCGCCGTTATGCGCTGCTGTGAAATCCATAAACAGCCTGTCCAGGAACTCGATAATTGCCGGACAAACCCTTGCGAAGGTTTGCATCTATACAATATATAGATAATTCAGTGAAATTTTTTCAATATACAGACCAGTCGATTTTAATAGCCTTCGCAAGGGTAGTTCGTGGACAGGCTGTAAAGGGATTGCACTCCGACCGTCCTAACTCGTAAATTTCAATGAAAAACATTTCATTTAATTTTAAAAATTTTGACCACTAACATAATGATATCGAGGAGAAAAAAATGGAAGTACGTTATTTAGCTGATCAGGTACGATATCAGCGAATGAATACTCAAGAATTAAGAGAAGTATTTTTATTGGATAAATTATTTAACAAAGGTAAAATTGACCTGGTTTATACGGAAGCTGACCGTGGGATTGCTGGTTCGGCTGTGCCAGCCGGGACCATGTTGAAATTAGAGGCAGGCAAAGAACTTGCCTCCGACTATTTCTCACAGCGTCGTGAGGTGGGTGTGATTAATGTCGGTAGCAAAGGCTCTGTAAAAGTGGATGGTAAAAATTATGAATTGGGCAATCTGGATGGATTGTATATCAGCCGTGGAAGCAGAGAAATTCATTTTACCAGTGAGGATGCGTCAGATCCGGCTTGTTTTTATATTCTGAGTTATCCTGCGCATAACGAATACCCCACATCACCTGCAAAATTAGCAGACGCGGAAGCGGTAAATTTAGGTTCGAAAGAAGAAGCGAACGAGAGAACCATTTACAAATATATACATCCGGCCGGAATTAAAAGTTGTCAGTTGGTGATGGGATTTACCGTATTGCAAGAAGGCAGTATCTGGAATACGATGTCGGCGCATACGCACGAGCGTCGCAC
The DNA here is from genome assembly GCA_964498785.1 of uncultured Cytophagia bacterium. GTDB lineage: Bacteria > Zhuqueibacterota > Zhuqueibacteria > Thermofontimicrobiales > Thiofontviventaceae > Mariaggregatimicrobium. The sequence continues at coordinate 13,818 of CAZCJL010000026.1, forward strand.
AGAGATTTACATGTATTTCGATGTCGCTGAAAAAGATGTTGTTTTCCATTTCATGGGCAAACCCGATGAAACCCGACATATTGTGGTACGAAATCGGCAGGCTGTTGTATCTCCAAGCTGGTCAATTCACTCCGGCGCTGGCACTCGTCGATATTCGTTCATCTGGGGAATGGGTGGAGAAAATCAGGCTTTTGATGACATGGATTTCGTGGAGATGGATAATTTACGCTGACCTTCTGAATTCATTGAAATTTTCATAAAGAATTAAAAAAAGAGGAATATGCGAATGATACTGGATCAATTTAAATTAGATGGAAAAATAGCGATTGTCACCGGTGCTGCCCGCGGGCTGGGGCAGGGGATGGCCATCGGGCTGGCCGAAGCCGGGGCAGACATCGTACTGGTAGATATTTTGCCGACAGATGAGTCACAGAAACAAATCGAAAAATTGGGCCGAAAAGCAATCGGGATCCGGGCTGATTTATCAAAAAAAGAATCAGTTGATGATATTGTCGAAAGAACACTGGAAGCCTTCGGCAGGATCGATATTTTATTTAATAACGCGGGCATTGTCCGCCGGGCGCCAATTACGGAATTCACAGAAAAAGATTGGGATGATGTGATTAACATTAATCAACGGACGCTGTTTTTTCTGAGCCAGGCTGTGGCAAAAGTGATGATTAAGCAGGGTGATGGCGGAAAAATAGTTAACACCGCATCGATGCTTTCGTTTCAGGGCGGCATTTTGGTACCGTCATATACTGCGTCAAAAAGTGCAGTGATGGGATTAACGCGCTTGTTAGCGAATGAACTTGCACCACACAATATTAATGTAAATGCAATTGCTCCGGGATATATGGCAACCGATAATACAGCAGCATTACAAAAGGATCCGGCCCGGAATAAAGCGATTCTTGATCGTATTCCCGCAGGGCGTTGGGGTAAACCGGAGGATTTAAAGGGAGTCGCGGTTTTCCTCGCATCAAAAGCGTCCGATTATTTGCAGGGATATACAATTGCGGTAGACGGCGGTTGGTTGGCGCGATAGAGAGTTAAAATGTTCTTCGGAATGGTTTGATTTAGGTTTCCGAAATTTTGGAAATTTCGGGAATCTTTCATCGATCATTCAATATGATCAGTAAAATGAATTTAATAATAATTATTATTTGAATCATAGCGCAGCAAGCTGCAATTAAAAATGTAAAATTAAAAATGAGAAGAATCTCTGGCCTGAAAAATTCATAGCCACAGAGGCTCAAAGTACACAGCGTTTTTATTTTCAAAACGTTACGCAAATAATAGCAACTCGATTTTTTCTTAACTCAGTTTAAAAAGTAATATGCACACACGTTGCTGTTTCTCTGTGACCTCTGTGCTTCTGTGGCACGTTTTGTGAATAATGCAGGCTAGAAGATTTTTTTGCCAAAAAAACAAAAATTTAATCTGTAATACTATAAAAATGATACAAAGTGGATTTCAAAAATTACCAAAGAAATGGATTTATGCAACTGCACTAATTATTATCCTGACAGCAGTTCTGATACGCTTTATAAACATACTGGGTGATGCGCCGGTGGGCGATATATCCCGCTCCGGTGTTTTTTATGTGGATGAAGGTAACTACGCGCATAATATTGTCAATAAAATACTATATGGCAAATGGTTTATACAGGATGATTACAACGCCATGTCCAACGTCCCGGTCTTTTCTATCATTCAATATGCGTTGTTAAGCCTTTTGGGATTAAGTCTTGGAACCCTCCGAATCCCCGGAATTATCTATACTGTGATTTCTTTGTCGCTCTTATGGTTTTTTCTGAAAAAACGAAATATCACGTTTGCTTTTATCTTTTTGATTTTAGCCAGCTTTAATTATTTCTTCATTATTTATAATCGGTTGGCGTTATTAGAGAATTTGTTGCTGCTATTTCTGGTGAGCGTGTCAATCTGTCTTTTTCGTTACCGCGAAACCAAATCAGTTAAATGGCTTCTATTGGCGATAATAATCTATTGGGCAGGGTTCTTTATTAAAGCCACCATTCTATTTTTCCTGCCACTATTACTAATTGTAATTTTAACGAATCCGGTTAGCAAAAAGGTTCGGCTCAAGCACTTCTATATTTATTCTTTACTTTCTACGTTTATACTGATAATGGTTTACCTGTTTTGGATAATTCCGCATAAGGTTGATTGGAACTATTTTGAAACGCGTAATATCTACCAAAATATTAATGAATCTTCCTTGATTTTTATAATCAATTACTCCCGCTATTTCACAAATCTGAAGCTGTTCCAGTTTATGCCGGTCACCTATCTCGTTTTTCTGCTGACTTTGTTTTATTATCTCTACGAGTTATTAATCATTAAAAAGGTTGCCTTTCTCGAACTCTTTTTTTGCGTATGGGCGGTCAGTGCGTTTGCATTTCTTGGATTTTTTACCTATTCGCCTCCGAGACATTCACTGATTCTGATCGTACCAATGATGATTTTGAACGCGTCATTTTTAATAAAGATGTATCATAATCGAATTACTTTTGTTGATAAGAATATCTATCTGATTTTGCTGCCAATTGCAATATTAGGGTTGGCACAAATTGGTTTCGGATTTTACCGAATCTTAGAGTACGACCAGAATTACCTGAGCTGCTACTTGCCGTTGATATCGCTGCTTGTTGTCCCTTTTTTCTATCTATGGATGAAAAAAAAGATAAATACGCGTTACGCGGCAATCATCCTTTTTGGATCGATGATTATGCTAAATTCTTACCAGATCGTTCGCTATCATCTAACGGTGCAATATTCATATTACGATGCAATAGTTGACATAAAAAAAACGATACAACAGGAAGATCTTGATAATGAAATCATTCTGGGAGATATCGCGCCGCTGATTTCGGTGGAACTGCAAACCAAAGCAGTCAATATCATATTCCGGAAAGATTCGGAGCACAAACGTATTTTAAGGAATCGCCCGGGCTTGCTCGTGCTTCAAGAAAATTCCGAGCTGGATCGTTTATGTAAAAAACTACCAGAATATTTTGATGAGATCGAATTGATCCGCAGATACAAAATCTTTAATAATTATAGAAATGACGATGATACGTATTTTTACCGAATCGATACTGATCTTAAAAGTTTTACCTACATATTAAATAGTTATGAAGAAACTATCCAATAAGGAGAGTCTCAATGAAAGGGAAGGTTGTTTTTGTAAGTGTTTTAATGTTGCTCTTTCTTGGCTGTCGGACACAATCCGATGTGAAAGTGATTAAGTTGGCGCATGTGCTGGATCCGTCGCATCCGGTACACCAGGGAATGGTGTATATGTCTGAACGGTTGACAGAGAAATCCGGGGGAAAAATGAGAATCGACATTTACCCAAGCGGTCAACTTGGCGGGGAGCGGGAATTAATCGAATTACTCCAAATCGGAAGCCTGGCGATCACCAAAGTTTCCACGAGTCCGATGGAATCCTTTGTCCCTGAAATGAAAATTTTTAGTATTCCCTATGTTTTTCGAAGCGAAGAGCATTTATGGAACGTCCTTAATAGTGATCTCGGAAAACAAATTTTGTTAGCTGGTCAAAAATTCTTTTTAAGAGGACTCTGCTATTACGATGCTGGCAGCAGAAGTTTTTACACAAAAGATGTGCCGATTCACTCTCCGGCTGATTTAAACGGTCTTAAAATTCGGGTGATGAAAAGTCAAACTGCTGTGAAAATGGTTCAGGCGCTTGGCGGATCAGCGACACCCATTGCATTCGGAGAGTTATATACCGCTTTGCAGCAAGGCGTTGTTGATGGCGCTGAAAATAACCCACCCAGCTTTTTTCTGTCCCGCCATTACGAGGTATGCAAGTACTATTGTCTGGACGAACACACGTCTGTTCCCGATATCCTGCTGATCAGTACAAGAGTATGGGAGAGTTTAAGCCCTCAAGAGCAGCAATGGTTGCAAGAAGCTGTGGACGAGTCTGTTGAGCACCAGAAAAAACTCTGGAAGGAAGCATCGGATCATGCATTGGCAGAAGTTCAAAAAGCTGACGTCAAAATCATTCGTCCCGGAAAAGAACCATTTCGAGAAAAAGTAAAAGGAATGTATGAGGAATACAAAGACACGCCCATTTACGATCTAATTTATGAAATCCAAAAAATTCAGTAGCATGAGGTATTATTATGCAAAAGTTAACAAAATGGATTGACACGATTTTAAGTAATTTTCTGATTGTGTTGATGGCAATGATGGTGCTGGACGTCAGTTGGCAGGTATTTACCCGATTTGTACTCCGCAACGCAAGTTCATATACCGAGGAACTTGCCAATTTTCTGCTCATCTGGATAGGGGTTTTGGGGGCAAGCTATGCCTTGCGCACAAAAGCACATTTAGGCATTGATGTTCTGACTTACAAGCTGCAGGGGATTCGCAAAAAAGTTGCAGAAATTTTCGTCTACAGTTTTGTAACTCTGTTTGCCTTTTTTATTATGGTAATTGGTGGTTTTCGGCTGGTGCAATTGACATTCACGTTAAATCAGATTTCACCTGCGCTTGAAATTCAAATGGGATACGTCTATCTTGTTTTGCCAATTTCAGGGATATTAATCATCTATTATTCGATTGGTTTTATTTTTAAAGCGCTGAAAGGTGAATTTGAAAATACCCACTCAGAGATGGAAGCTATTTAATTTTATCTTGAGAGAAACATTCAACAAGAAGGAGTTTACCTTATGGAATTATCTGTACTCATACTTGTCCTCAGTTTCGTCATTTTGCTGGCATTAAGCGTTCCGATCGCGTTTAGCATTGGAATCGCGACCACACTGACCATGTTGTTTACAGTTACCGCCGGCCCGGCAATAACCACTGTGGCGCAACGGATGGCAACAGGCATCGATAGTTTTGCGTTGCTGGCAATTCCGTTTTTCATTTTATCGGGTCAGTTAATGGGGCGAGGCGGAATTGCACGGCGCCTGATTGATTTTGCGAAAGTAGTCGTGGGCATGTTCCCTGGCGGGCTGGCCTATGTGAACGTGCTTGCATGCATGTTTTTTGGAGCTATATCAGGGTCTTCAGTCGCAGCAACTTCCGCAATCGGCGGTTTTATGATTCCCATTATGAACAAAGAGGGGTATGATAAAAATTTTAACGCCGCAGTCACTGTCACCGCTTCCACGACAGGGTTGCTCATTCCTCCGAGTAATGTGCTGATCGTTTATTCCCTGGCAAGCGGTGGAGTTTCCATTGCCGCACTGTTCATTGCGGGTTACCTGCCTGGTATTTTAATGGGATTGGGTTTAATGATGGTGTGCGCAGTCATGGCAATCATTCGCAACTATCCGGTAGGCGATAGACAGTCCCTGTTTGAAGGACTGAAGAGATTGCTCGATGCCGTTCCCAGCCTCCTGCTTATCGTGATCGTGATTGGGGGTATTATCGCCGGAATTTTTACAGCCACAGAAGCCAGCGCCGTGGCGGTGCTCTATTCGCTGCTGTTATCGGCGGTCATTTATCGCGAAGTAAAATGGAAAGAATTGCCACAAATTTTGCTTAAAACTGTGGAAACTACGGCAATTGTCATGTTGCTGATCGGCACTTCTTCGGCCATGTCGTGGATTCTATCTTATGAAAATATTCCACAATCTATTAGCGCAACTTTAGTCGCATTAACCGATAGTAAAATTATCATATTTCTGATCATTAATGTTATTTTGTTAGCTGTCGGAACCTTTATGGACATGACCCCGGCTGTGCTTATTTTTACCCCGATTTTTCTGCCTGTGGTGATGGAATTGGGAATGCACCCGCTGCATTTTGGGATAATGATGATTATGAACCTTTGTATCGGCTTATGTACTCCGCCGGTGGGTTCCGTGCTGTTTGTGGGCTGTAGTATCGCGAAAACATCCATTACACACATCACAAAATCGTTGCTGCCATTTTTCATTGTGATGATCATATCGCTATTACTGGTAACCTATATTCCATGGATTAGTATGATATTGCCAAAATTATTCGGTTATTAAAATCGTTGAATTTAGGGGACCGTAAAAATGGTTCCCATTTATTTTAATCGAAAAATCCTTGTTTTTAAAATATCATGTATATATTAATTCAAATTACATGAATATATCATTTTCATATCTGAAATAATTTAGATAATGGTCGTTAGTTATGCAAAACATGAAAAAACCTTTAAATTCAGTTCTGGTGAAACCCGCAGGCCCTGATTGTAACATGGCTTGCACCTATTGCTTTTATCTTGAAAAAGAAAAGTTGTTCACAGAAACGAAAGTTCATCGTATGACCGATGATCTCCTGCACGAAATGGTGCGCCAGGTAATGAAGCAGGCTGGGGCCGAAGTCTCATTCGGCTGGCAGGGTGGCGAACCAACATTGATGGGGCTATCGTTTTTTGAAAAGGCTGTGGAATATCAACAAAAATATGGACGGGGTCAGTCGGTGGGAAATGGATTGCAAACGAATGGTGTTTTGATTGATGATAAATGGAGCGAATTTCTTTGCAAATATAATTTTCTGGTTGGATTGTCACTTGACGGACCGGAGCATATACATGATCGTTACCGCAAAATGCAGGGCGGAGGTGGTTCATGGCAAAAAGTCCACGATAGCGCTAAACGAATGCTGGATCACGACGTGGCAGTAAATGCGTTGAGTGTTGTGAATAACTACTCGGTTAAATTCCCGGAGGAAATCTATCATTTTCATAAAGAACTTGGTTTGAATTACATGCAGTTCATTCCGTGTCTGGAAACGGATTTGGATGATCCGACAAAACCTACTTATTTTTCTGCTCCCGCAGAAGATTACGGCCATTTCCTGTGCAAGGTATTCGATTTATGGATGGATGATTTCGATGGAAATATCGCCACAACTTCGGTTCGTTATTTCGACTCCGTGTTCTATAGCTACGTGGGAATGCATCCGCCAGCCTGTACCCTGCTACCAACCTGTGGCGTTTACGTTATTATTGAACATAACGGAGATGTTTATTCCTGTGACTTTTTCGTTGATCCGGAATGGAAGCTGGGAAATATTATGAGCGCAAAAATTTCCGAAATGTTAAATTCCGGGAAGCAGACAGAATTTGGCAATATAAAAGCGCGGCTGCCAATGGAATGTGAAAAATGTCACTGGCTTCGGTTTTGTTATGGCGACTGCCCCAAGGATCGATTGGGAGACCCAACAAAAGCGAATTTAAATTACTTCTGCCAATCCTATAAAATATTTTACGAATATGCAGATGAACGATTACGAAACCTTGCCGAGAAATGGAAACAGGACCAACAAAGTGCTGCTAATCAGTACAGAGTAAGACAGGCAGTAGCGTCGGGACAATTAGAAGTGGGACGAAATGATCCCTGCCCTTGCGGCAGTGGGTTGAAATTCAAAAAATGTTGCGGACGGGATTTTGCGGGGTGAGGTAAATTAATGAGTCAAAGATAATTTGTAACTATTCAGGTGTCGGGGCTGTATCAAAAGTCTAAAATTATTATTTTGCAAATTCATGAGGAATAGCGATCCCATCGCTGCTTTACATCGGAGTTACAAACAGCTTTATTAGACATGTGTATGAACATAACAAGAATTTGATCGAAGGATTTACAAAAAAATACACAAAATGTTATTTTTTTATTTCGAATTAAGCGCTATTTCCTGTGTTTCGCGGGCAATAAATCTATTTTTTCATTATTACAATTATTTTAGAAATGTAGGTTTAAATTAAAGCATGTATAAACAATTTTTTCGTAACATCAGCTTCTGTTCCTGCCTTGTTACAAATAACCTAAAAATAGTAAAAAAAGTCTTGACAATACTATAATATTTTTGTATTTTGCTTAAAGGTTTTCGCAAACGATTAAGCTGATCTAAAGGCGTTGTTTATAAAAGAATAACTTCATTTAATTAAACATGTTACAAAAGTTGATATGCTTCATGCGCTTTATTCTTTGATTCTTCACCTGAATATCAAAAAAATCAATATTATATATAACCTGAAAAATTCATAGCCACAGAGGCTCGGAGTACATAGCGTTCTTATTTTCAAAACGTTACGCAAACAATAGCAACTCGAATTTTTCTTAACTCAGTTTGAAAAGTGATATGCATACACGTTGCTGTTTCTCTGTGACCTTTGTACCTCTGTGGTACGTTGTGTGAATAATGCAGGATAAGAATTTTAGACAACTATAATTATCTAACAATGAATTATGTTACCAGACTTAATTATAGTTATATCTGTTCGGATTTTATGTTTTAGCAAAAGGAATGATATGGACGTAGATGAAACTGTATCCTATGAATCTCCAAAGAAGCCAGTGACATTAAAAACCCTGGCAAAAATATTAAATTTAACCCCGGCGACTATTTCTAAAGCGTTGAGAGATAGCTCGGATATATCTCCGAAAACAATATCGCTTGTCAAAGAAAAAGCAGAAGAGTTGGGTTATCAACCCAATATAATGGCGCGCAGTTTGATTAATCAAAAAAGTCAACTGCTGGGAGTTGTTATGCCGGATTTACGAATATCTTTTTTTTCAGAACTAACCCGCGGAATCTATGAACAAGCCCGACTATCCGGTTATGAAGCAATTATTTTAATTCATGATGAAAATTGGGAAACAGAAAAACGAAACCTTGAATTCCTCTCTGCTCTTGGCGTTGACGGTATTCTGATCGATGCAGTCCCCGGGCCTAACAACAATAACTTACTGCAACGCATCAATGACCGGGGAATTCCTATCGTATGCTATGACCGGATCGTGGATGGAATGAATTTCGACGCGATTACGATAGATGATGAAGAAGCAGCTTTCAATCTGGTGAAAGAAATATACAATGAAGGATGCCGAGATATTGTATTTCTCGGCCCAACAAGAGATTTATTTGTAGCCAAAGGCAGATTTTGCGGATATCGTAAAGCTCTCGATAATTTTGGCCTGGAATATCGTGCCGAATATGTCGTTGAGTGCAGAATTGATAAAACTGATTCCTATAAAAGAATGGGCGCATTTTTAGCAAGCGGTTACAAAGTTGATGCTGTAATTAGCATCGGTGGTCTGGTTGCCTATGGAGCCGGAGTGGCAATTATGGAAAAAGGATTGAGCATTCCTGATGATATTTGTCTTGCGGAATTTGGTAATAATACAATCGTACATACATTAGGAGTTCCTTTTATAACAGTAAATCAATTTCCATATCAAATGGGACAGCAAGCAGTTCAAATGATCGCTGATTTGATTGATAATAAAGGAAAAAAACGGCCAAAAGTTCATAATTATATCAAAACAGAACTTGTTGTGCATCATCGGGATAAAAGCAAGATTCATTTATAACAGGAAACATCGCGAAAGTTCGGACTTGACTAAATTGATAATAAATGGATTAAATTTAAGATCATTGTTGTTGGCATTAAGAAAAAAGGTTATTGTTACGGAAGAGGTAAAACAGGATGAATGAAAAACAAATTGCTTCGGGGCTGGAGCTTCTACATGGTGAGTTTGGAAAGGATAAAATCAAAAGTTGTATCGCGGCCGTTCAAAAATTTAAGGTTGAAATTCCCGGTTGGATTTTTGGTGATTTTGGCGGTGGGCGATTTGCTGAGTATATGCCTCCGGGGTATGCCCGTAATATTTTCGAAAAATTAGATGATGCTTCCGTTGTTAACAACTTGACCGGAGCAACAGAATGTGTTGCCGTGCATGTTCTTTGGGATTTTTCTGATGATGGAATTAACGGATCTTATAAAATCGCGCAGCAGGTTAGTGAAACAATTCAGGAACGAGGCCTGAAAATAGGTTCGATTAGTCCGACATATTTTTTAAAAGGATCGTATCGGGGGAGTTTGGCTGCAGATGAAATCGAAACACGAAAGCGCTATATCGAACAAACAATTTTTGCCGGGAAAATTGCAAGGGATTTTGGTGTTGGACTGGTAACATTGTGGCTGCCCGATGGTTCTCAATACCCGGGTCAGATGGATATGAGACGGGCGATGCATCATCTGCGGGGAGCGCTTGAGGAGATTTATTCACAATTGGATGATAATGTGCGGCTACTCATTGAATACAAGCTCTTCGAGCCTGGCACCTACAGTACGGTGTTATCTGACTGGGGAAGCGCCTATATGATGGCGAAAAGTCTGGGAGGCCGCGCAGGCGTTCTTGTGGATCTGGGGCATCATCCGCATGCCACAAATATCGAGCAAATTGTCGCCCGGCTCATTGAAGATGGAATGCGATGCGGGTTTCATTTCAATACCCGATATGCCGCGGATGACGATCATGCAGTGGAACCCAATACCCAGATCGCACGAATTTTCCATGAATTGGTTCAGGGCGATGTTGTGAGCAACGAGGATCCGTGCAAAAATTGGGATTATATGATCGACCAGTGTAGTAGCCGGGAGAACAGAATTCATGCGATTTTGCACTCGGTGGATACTCTGCAACAGGCACTGGTCCGGGCGCTTCTTGTGGATAATGATCGATTGATGCAATATCAACAGGCTGATGAAATTATTCTGGCAAACCGTGTGTTTAATGATGCGCTGGTGAACGCTGACGTCCGGCCAATTGTTGCTGCTGCACGCCTTGAAAAGAATTTGCCGCTGAATCCGTTGACAGCTTATGTTGAAAGTGGTTATCAGGAAAAGATAGTTCAGAAACGCAAATAGTCCATAGCGCAGCAAGCTGCAATTAAAAATGTAAAATTAAAAATGAGAAGAATCTCTGGCCTGAAAAATTTATAAGCACAGAGGCGCAGAGTACGCAACGTGATTAAATTCAAAACGTTACGCAAATAATAACAACTCGATTTTTTCTTAACTCAGTTTAAAAAGTAATCTGCACACACATTGCTGTTTCTCTGTGACATCTGTGCTTCTGTGGCACGTTTTGTGAATAATGCAGGCTATAAGATTTTTTTGCCAAAAAAACAAAAATTAAACCTGTAATACTATAGGTATGCTGCTGAATCTCTAAAAAAAGATTTCCATAATGCACAATACAAAATCATCACTTACCGGTCGTCTCGATAAACTTTATGAATTTGATCGTGAACCGGTTTCTTCTTCTAAATTACAAGGACCTGGAAAGTTCATCGGACTTTTTGCTGGTGAACATGTTGCAGCTACTGAATTTGTGATTGGTGCAATGTTCGTCATTCATGGGGTGAGCGCCCGGGATTTGTTCTGGGGATTGATTATCGGAAATTTGCTTGCTGTTCTTTCATGGGCATTCATTGTTGCTCCCATTGCCGTCAGAACACGGCTGACATTGTACTGGTACTTGCGAAAAATTTGTGGTCCCGGACTCACGTACATTTACAACGTGGCAAATGCATTATTATACTGCGTATTAGCCGGCGCAATGATTGCGGTGTCTTCCACCGCAGTGGGACTGGCATTCAAAATAAGAACGCCGGAGTTGACAGATGTTCTACCGAATAGCTTTGGCTGGGTTTTAATTACGCTGCTTGTCGGCGGAGTGGTAACCCTGTTCGCGATCCTCGGTTTTGAAAAGGTCTCCAAATTTTCCAGCGTCTGTTCGCCGTGGTTATTTGCGATTTTTATCGCCGGCGCACTGGCGCTACTACCAAGTATGGGTGAAATACACAGCCTGAGCGATTTTTGGCACGTGGCAAAAACGAAAATCTGGACTGGTGTGCCTGACCCGAGAGTGGAAAAATACGGATTCTGGCATATCACATTCTTTGCCTGGTTCGCAAATCTGGCAATGCACGTTGGATTATCTGATATGGCTATCTTGCGGTATGCCAAGAATTGGAAATATGGTTTTCTGTCTGCATTTGGGATGTATCCCGGACATATGATCGCCTGGATTTGCTCCGGTGTTATGGTCGCGGCGGTGGCACGCGAAATAAATCCCGGTATGATGGCATACACTGCTGCCGGATTTGCCGGCGCTGTGGCGGTAGTTATCGCTGGCTGGACAACATCAAACCCCACAATGTATCGCGCCGGACTTGCGCTGCAAGTGGCGACTCCGAACTGGACACGCTGGAAAGTAACGCTCATTGCCGGAGCTATCACGTCTGTTGTCGCATGTTTTCCGGTGGTGTTTATGCGACTTTTAGATTTTGTCGCGCTTTACGGTTTGATCCTGATGCCAATCGGCGCCGTGGTGTTTGCCGAGCACTGGATCATTCCCAAGCTTGGATTGCCGCAGTACCGTGCGGAAACTGAGAAACTTTTTATCAACTGGGCAGCGTTGCTGAGTTGGGTTATCACGCTTGTTATTGTGTTTGTGCTACCGGTTCATATATTTTTTAAATGGCTGCCGGGGTACTTTATCGCCCAGTTCTTATATATCGGGTTGACGTATTTTTCTGTGAAATATCTGTTAAACTGAAAAAGCCATAACCACAGAGGCTCAAAGTACACAGAGCTTTTATTTTCAAAACGTCAGGCAAACAATAGTAACTCGAATTTTTCTTAACTCAGTTTGAAAAGTAATGTGAACACAAGTTATTGTTTCTCTGTGACCTCTGTGCTCCTGTGGCACGATTTGTGAATAATGCAGGTTAAAGAAAAAATGAAAGCAAAAATTTTGATTCTGGCTTCATTATTATTTATTGGGGGATGTAACAGGGATTCGATCAATAATCCGTTGATCGAAGGTGACAGAATTACTGCGACTTATAATTTTGGCAAAGTCGAATCCCTTGCGGCACAGTATTCCGATGGATTGCTACTGATGTCGATACAGAGTGAAAATTTGGATTATGATGGTTTCGCCAAAAAATGGTGTTTCAGATATTCGTCCGCCGGAATTGCAGTGGATTATTATTTCCATACATCTGCAAAAGAAGTGAACTACGACAGTATTTCCACAATGAAATTTGTCGGTTCCGGTTTTATTGTGCACCCGTGGGTTAATAGTGATAAGGCATTGAATATTGCCGAAAAAAATGGCGGGAAAGATTTTCGGCACGAAAACAGTCAATACATAATTGAAGCTTCTCTGGGGGAGCCAGTGGTGCCAAATCCGAGAGCCATCTGGTATGTTACATATCGCTCGAAAACAAATAGTACAAAAATTCTCTCACTAAGTATCGATGCAAATTCCGGGGACGTAATATCAAAATATCCCTGAGCTTAACGGATAATATTTATCAAACAGGATTCAATTAAAATGAAAAAAATCTTTAAAATAATATCGCCTGTTATTTCGATTGTTTCGCTCGTGGTTATTCTTTTCTTTGCACTATCGGTTTTCGTGAATTCTGCGAGAATTGGCACGGAAAAATTTGGAGAGTATCTTGTCTATACAAATATCGCATCACTGGTGTGGTTTATTTTTTCACCGTTTTGGTTGATTTCAAAAGATAAAGAAGTTTTATGAGATTAATGATACAGCTTTTGCACAGGCAACAGGTTTAAACACCAATTTCCGCATTAGAATCAGGAGTATGGACAAAACCTACAAACAAGTTTTTTTCCTGCTTGAAAATAGTATCGATCAAGCGTTTGTAACTGTAAGCCAATAAATAGATGGTGCTTATTAAGGACTGTCGCTCAAATATATGCAAAACTCAAAATCTAAAAATATGTTGGGGTCAAAATGAACCGAATCGTGACAGTATTTTTCGTTTTTAGTTTGCTCTTTTATGTCAATTCATTTTTACAGGCACAGGTATTTTTGCAGGATGAAAGAACTGACGGCATCGTTTCCATGGAGGCGGAACATTACTCTCTTCACGTCCCTGCCGGCGATGATAGTCCATGGAATGAAATCGATGACGAACAGGCCTCCGGGGGTAAGGCCATGCAAACACCGAATAATGATATTTCCAACGCACGGGCCGGAGAAGGAGCACGACTCGATTATTATATTTATTTTTCACAAACCGGCGATCATTATTTATGGATTCGGGGGTATGCGGAAACATGGAATGAGGATTCGTTTTATGCCGGGCTTGATGGGGAAACTCCGAAACTTTTTGCACCGGAAATGCCCTGGGGGTGGAGCATTTATCGGAAATTTAAAATTAATGTGGCTACTACCGGTGTCCATACGTTAAATATTTACAGACGTGAGGATGGTTACGTTCTTGATAAAATTCTGCTTACAACAAACAGTGAATTCACACCCACAGATATGGGACCCCCGGAAAGTTCCCAAATAGATATCAACTTAAAACCGACAATTGATGACGTTCCGTGGGCCTATTCTTACATCATCGGTAGCGGAAATCAAACCATCACTTTTACGGGAATAACTGATGGCGACCAGGAGGACGAGCAATTGTTGACAGCGACTGCTTTTCACGAACCTACCTCAGTTATTGACAATTTAACGGTTGGCGAAATTGATGCGAATGGTGCACTCGATCTCACGTTTGATGTGAGCGGGATCGGCTCGGTTGCCGTGGAACTGGTCATCAAAGATGACGGCGGTACAGAATATCAGGCAGTGGACAGCCTTGTCGTCAATTTTGATATTGTGGTTTATGATACATTCGAGGTGAGTTATACTGATGAATTTGACGGAGAATTAAACGCGTCAGCATCCACGGATTTTCAATTAAATCTTGAAAATGAGATGCTGCATATTCAAATGCACACCCAGGCAAAATGGCAGGGTGTTTCTTATGAGATCGGCAGACCGGTCAATATGGCGTTTCATCCGTTCATGAATCTGAAAATCAAAACAGATGTACCGTTCGTATTGTCTGCTTACATCGTCGATGCAAATGATGCGAATATAATCCGTACTGCTAAAGTGTACGCGACTGAACATTTTGTCAACTATGTGTTCGATTTCAGCGATTATGCAGACAAAGGCGTTGACGCCTCACAAATTACGAATTTAATTTTTACGCCCAATGGCGCTTCCCGGGGATTGGATGCAGACAACATCTATTTTGATGATTTAAAATTGGGCATTGCTGCGGAAAAATTAGCAAGCATTGGCGGCATCTCAGGTGTACGGGTGTATCAAAATTCCCAAAAAATCGATTTTCTGGTCACCGATCTGAAAAATACATCATTACTCGAGATAACCGGAGCGGACCAATTAATAACCGCTGTGAACGTTTCACCCATAGAGAACGGACTGGCGACAGTTCAATTTGATTGCCAGCCGGACAGCACCGGCAGCGACTCGCTGGTGCTGACTGCAAAAGGTGCACCGGGATATGTCGACAATTCGGTGTATATGCCGCTGGAAGTCGAAGGCAATTATCAACCGGTAATTCAGGCTGTAGAAAATCAGAGCGCAGCGGTAGGACAGTGGCATGATATTCATCTGGCCGGAATCGGCGATGGCAATAAGTCCGTGGAACAGCCGCTCACCATTACAGCGAACAGTGACAATCAAAATGCGCTGCCCGATTCTAATATCACGATCCAACACCCGGCAGGACAAACAACGGCGTTATTATCATATTTACCGTTGAATCCGCAAAACGATATTCAGTTGTCTGTTACTGTAAACGATGGCGAACCGGTCAATAACGAAACTACGATTTCATTCTCAATTGATGCTTTTGCAGATTTTAATAATCCACCCACCATTAATACTGTACCCAATCAAGATGTGTTAGTTGGTGCCGGTAAACAATCCGTGCTCTTAACTGGTATTAGTGACGGCGGCGCAGCAGAGCAAATTTTAACGTTTCGTTTGCTTAGCAGTGAGGATTTGGTCGTTCCTAACGCAGATCTGTCTGTGGAATATTCGCAGGGAGACAGCACGGCAGTACTGAATTTCTCTCCCGGTCAGCCCGGAAAATCGAAAATAACGGTCACTGTTATAGACGATGGCGGCATGGAAGGAAATAACGGAGATCAGCAAGCAGTAATCGAATTTTTTATAAATGTTAGAGTCAAACCGTCCGCTGGCTATGAAATTCCGTTTACGAATTATGAGGCAGATAAATGGCGCGTCTGGTCGGTGGAAACCGATGGTCGCACGATGTTTACTTCATACACGGACACGGATTCCGGAAAGGCGCTGACATTCGATTGCCGCGACAAATGGATCTGGAACGGCGTCTGGTTTGGATTTGATCCGGTTGATGTGCGGGAGCATCCCTATTTCAGCATGGAAGTGAAAGTCGAATGTCCAATGTATTTCTGGATGTGGTTCTATGACCCGGATACGGCGTATACCGGAAGTACAGTGGGTAAGCGGAATACGAATTATAATATTCCGGACATGGCAAAACGAGTGAGTTCCGGACAATGGACTCTGATTTCATTTGATTTCAGCAATTTGGGTTTAAAGGACGGAACGGGCACTCCGCTATGGGCAGATCAAATTGTGGCGGTATTGCTCAATTTTCATCATGTGTTTTATTCAAATGAAGGCACGCCAAATTACAACGGAACCGTGATGATCCGTAATTTAAAAATCGGAGACAGAGCAAAGGGGATTGCCGAAAAACAGCCAGTTGCCACTATCGACCCGATTGCAGATCAGGTTAACTTTGAAAATCAGGGAGTGCAGCATCTTGAATTAAGCGGCATTTCCGATGGCGATAAAGGGGAAGTTATACCAACGGTTACGGCAGTGAGCAATAATCCTGACTTCATTTCCGATCCCGCAGTTAGTCCGGTCAATCCCGACGGCGCGGCGCAATTAACGTATCAGCAGGGAGAAGGAACCGGCAGCGCACAGATTACTATCACCGTAAGTGCCAGAGGCTCGCAAGATAAAGTCATCACATTCTATATTCAGGTGATCAGCGGTGAAACGGAATATGTCGTGCAAATTAACCGAGATAGTACGTTCCAGACGATTCGCGGTTTCGGGACGTTTAGCAACAGCGAGGAATATATTGACCTTTATGCCCGTGATCTTGGGGCGTCGGCGATGCGGCTGGGATTGATCGGCAATCAGATCGAGCCGGTAAATGACAATAATGATCCGAATGTTCTTGATTTAAACGCATTTAATTACAGCGCTTTTGATTTTAATTATTACCGTAAATTAAAACAAGCCGGCGTGGAGACGTTTATTCTTACCTCTTGGTCCCCGCCCGCGTGGATGAAGCGCAACTTGACACTGGATTATTTTACCGCACAGGCGGTTCGCTGGGAAGATACGGATAATGTACTGGAACCTTACTATTATGATGAATTCGCAGAAAGCATGGTCGCTGCGGTCAAAATGTTCAAAGATCAGGCGGGGATTGATTTGTACGCAATTGGTCCGCAAAACGAACCAGCATTTAACGAACCCTATCCTTCGGCGATTCTCAGTCCGAAGCGTTTTGCAGAATTAATCGCTATTATCGGCGCGCGATTCGAGCGCGAGGGGATCAATACCAAAATTTACATGCCGGAACAAGTGTTCTCACAGGGACATTACCCGATGCAACATTATATCGATCTTATGCAGGCCAATCCTAACGCGTATAAATACACGGACATTATTGCCACGCACGGCTATGATACCGATGGTATCGGAGAACAGCAGCCGGATTATTCGGATTGGCAGATAATGTGGAAAAATGCGCATGAAGGCGATTATCCCAAAGAAGTGTGGATGACAGAGACATTTCCCGAATATCAAAACTGGAATAGCGCGCTGTCACTGGCAGGCGCGATTCACGGTGCATTGTGGGCTGGAAATGTCAGCTTATGGACGCTTTGGAATATCGACGGAACTCTTATTGAGAGCGGTGAACCCACGGCAAGTTATTATACATCCAAAAATTATTATAAATACATTCGTCCCGGTGCAAATCGGATAAAGGCGGATGTAAATCATCAGGATTTACTCGTTACTGCGTTCGATCATAAAGATCATAAACGAGTGACTGTGGTTATCATTCATAAAGGATCGGCGGCAAAAAGTATAGTATTGGAAGGCAGCAGTTTGCCCCCATCATTTGAGATTTATAACACAGCAAAAAACCGGAATTTTGAATTTGTCGGCACGACAAATGGAGCCAAGCCAGTGGCGCTGCCGGCAAAAAGCGTGACGACTCTCTTTGGCATTTATGAGAGTGATATTGCAGTGGCGGACGACACAGATTCCGAAATCCCGGTTACCTACCGGCTGTTCCAGAATTATCCGAATCCGTTCAATCCGGCGACGACTATTGAATTTCAAATCCCGGAAGCAGCGCAGGTACACATTCGCATTTATGATATTCTCGGTCGGGAGGTGCGAAATTTCGTGCATGAACATTTTCCTGCCGGAATCCATCGCATTCACTGGGATGGAAAAAACAGCGCCGGAATGACTGTTGCCAGCGGTGTGTATTTGTATCGGTTCCGGGCGAACAATTTTGTGTCTGTGAAAAAGAGTGTGTTGATTCGATAAACGTGCGAATCAGATTTCCGAAGTCTTGGAGACTTCGGAAATCTTTAGTATTGAAACTATTTATTCATGTCATAAAGAAGGAGTCCTCAATGACTTTTCAAAACAATCACCATCGGAAAGAAAAGATCAAACGGTTCTTAATGCAAATAGGTTTTTCGTTTCTGGGCATTGCCTCGATAATCTGGTTTTTAATTCGGGTTATTCCTAAACCAAGCCGCGCCGGCTATCCCTGCATGAAGGTCGCGACGCCGATAGCGTCTTCATTTGTTGCCTATTTACTGGGAATACTGGCTTCGGTGGCAGCATTTAAAAAAGCCCGCAAAAGTTTTGAGGAAGCCCGGTACTCGTTAATGACAGTGTTTATCATTCTTGCTTTTTTGGCAGGTGTGTGG
Source organism: uncultured Cytophagia bacterium (assembly GCA_964498785.1). GTDB lineage: Bacteria > Zhuqueibacterota > Zhuqueibacteria > Thermofontimicrobiales > Thiofontviventaceae > Mariaggregatimicrobium. The sequence goes on from CAZCJL010000026.1 coordinate 32,518, forward strand.
ACGATCACGCAATATGATTCACCGGCATCTGCTATCGCTATCAAGGAAAATCATCCTGCAAATCAGCCCATGGGAGAGGGATTAGGAGTGATTCCCGGACGAGTAGTGTGGGTTTATGACGCTGATGCAACGAATGAAAGTTGCACTGGTTTCAAGTTTAATGACCATATCATCAATGAGTGGGATAATTACTGGTTTCAGGACAAAAATAACTCACAACCAGTGGTCGATCGTATGGTTGAAGAGGCTGTGCTGAAATTAACAGATGCCGAAACGAATCAGGAATCATGGGAAATGATTTTTAAAAAATTTAATGAAAGAAAGGGCAAAGGTGCAGTAAATTACACACCGGGCGAGATCATTTTCATTAAAACCAATGCGACTTCTGCCTGGGGTGAACCAGGTTACTGGGGCATGTATGAAACCGATCTGTCAAAGGTCGAGTCCTGGCGCCCGGATATCGCAGAGACGAATCCGTATGTGGTGCTGGCATTATTGAAGCAATTAGTGAACGAAGCCGGAGTGAGACAGGAGGATATCTTTGTTGGTGATCCCATGAAACAAGTCTATAAATCATTTTATGAAATGATGGTTGCTATATTTCCGAATGTAAATTACCTGGGGAATGATGTGTTGCCGAATTATGCCAATGTGGATATTGTTTCATTAGGCCGGACTCCGGTAGCAATGGGAACCGGGGATGTGATTTTTTATTCGGATAATCAGACAGTGATGTCCGTGGAATCTGACAAATTGTACACGATTATTGAAGATGCGGACTACATGATCAATGTACCGACATTAAAGGCGCATGCCAGAGCTGGTATCACCCTGGCCGCGAAAAATCATTTTGGCTCTCATACTCGTAAAGACGCCGAGCATTTGCATCCGGGACTGGTTTCTAAGGATGGTACAAATGATCAACCAGAGAGAACAGAATATGGCATGTACCGGATTCAAACGGAAATTATGTCACATAAAATGCTGGGATTGAATACGATACTGGTTCTGGTAGATGGTCTGTATCCTTCGGATGAGGCGACAACCTCACCGGAAAAATGGAATATGGAGCCGTTTAACGGGGATTGGGCGTCATCGATTTTTCTTTCAATGGATCAGGTGGCAATCGAGTCTGTTTGTTTTGATTTTCTGCGAACCGAATACAATGGCGTTACTGTGGGTGAATGCCGGCCAAACTGGGGCGCAGTGGATGACTATCTGCATCAGGCAGCGGATTCATCAACATGGCCCGAGGGCATTATTTATGATCCGGATAATGACGGCATTGTGTATGCCAGCATTGGTGTGCATGAGCACTGGAACAATTCCACAGATAAACAATATTCCCGGAATCTCGGCGTTGAAGAAGGTATCGAACTGGTGACTGTATTTGGTCCGCTGACCAATGTGAAACAACGCGAGCCAACAGCAGTCCGGCGCACTTTTGAATTGGAACAAAACTATCCGAATCCGTTCAACGCGTCGACGATGATTCGCTATAATATTGCACAGGACTCGGAGGTCAGGTTGGAAGTTTTCAATATTCTTGGCGAAAGTGTAAGTACGCTGGTTCATGAAAAGCAACACGCCGGAACGCATACGATTCAGTGGCACGGAACAGACCTTAGCGGGCAGGGTGTCCCGTCTGGCAATTATACATATAAATTGTCGGTTTCTAACGGAGCAGGTATGATGACCGATTTCAAGCAGATGACATTTCTAAAATAGAATTATGGCCTTTAAAAAACAAATGAGCACGAAGTAAGTTTTTCACTTTGTGCTCTTTATTTGATCTTTGATAAGGTCTCTGATTTGATAATATCATGCTGAAATATCATCTCAAATGAAGGTAGAAAATGAAAATGTACAAAATCCGAATTCTGGTTCTGATCTTAGTGATAATAATTTCTGCGCGCATCTTATTTTCGCAATCCTGGCAATATATGACATCGACAAACAGTGAACTGCCTGGTGATACTGTAAATTCGATATTAATTGATAAAAGCGGGGTCAAGTGGTTTGGCACGACGAATGGCATCGCAAGTTATAATGGCACTGACTGGCGAACATATAAAACCGAGAATAAGCTGCTTTCCAATTCGATTTCAGATATCATTTTCGAGGAGAGTGATTTTAATCCGGAAATTTGGGTGTCCAGTGACAGCGGTGTGCAGGTGATCAGCGTTTCATCAATTGATGCTGTCACTTTTGCCACTCCTTATCAAGTCGATAACAGAGACATTTTGTCGAATACCGTTTACGCAGCGACGATTGATACAGGGCATGTCAAATGGTTTGGCACGGATAAAGGTGTGTCGCTGTTTACCGGCTCTGCATGGGCGCAAGCAACGGCAAATGACCTTCTGGAATCGAAAGAGGTGCTCTCGCTGGCAGCAGGACCGGATGGCGTTGTTTATAACGGCACCAGAGACGGCGGAGTTGCCCGTCTGGCTTTTAATGGTATCGATGTGGTGACGGCGGCATCTGACATTACACAACCCTGGTCGCCCATTTTGTCGAATACGTTTCATGCGATTTATATCGATAGAGATGGAGTCCAGTGGTTTGGCACCGAAATGGGCGCTTATCGACATGAAGGAGAAGATTCGAAAATGAAGTGGCGGGTTTTTGTTGAATCAGAAGGACTCGTTAATAATTTTGTGCAGGCAATCGCCGAAGATTCGTCGGGCAACATCTGGTTTGGTACAACGGGCGGGGCGTCATGCCTCTGCGATGATGCGTTTATCAATTACACGACGGACGATGGATTGGCGAGCAATAATATTTTGAATATCGCTGTGGATGTCGATGGATCGGTCTGGTTCGCGACGGATCAGGGACTGTCGGTATTGTTTCTAAATCCAGCCGGTGTAAAAAGCGATTTTATCGCCAATGAATTTGTTATCGATGAACTAACGAATTATCCCAATCCATTCAATTCGGCGACCATGATCCGTTATGAGCTGGCATCTGCTGCCGATGTGCGCCTGACGGTTTATAATGTGCGCGGTCAAATTGTGGATATGATTATTGAGGAATTTCAGCAGGCCGGAGAACATTCGATCCGCTGGAACGGGACGATGGTTAATGGGCAGCCTGCGGCATCCGGATTGTATTTTTATGAGTTGAAGGTGCAAGCCGCGGGCGGCATGGTGGTGGAATCAAATAAAATGCTGTATTTGAGATAATGAGATTTCGAAAATATAAAGGGAATTAAAATAAAGAGGAAAAAATGAAAGTTGAAAACATTGATCGCAGAAGTTTTATAAAATATCTGTCGACGGGAATTGCGGCAACTTCTCTTTCACCTTTGCTTCATTGTAATCACCCGCAACGAAAACGACCGAATGTGATCGTTATTTTTTGTGATGATCTGGGATATGGTGATTTGGGTTCTTTCGGACATCCGACAATCCGCACACCGAATCTGGATCAAATGGCAACGGATGGACAGAAATGGACGAATTTTTATGCTGCTTCCGGTGTGTGCACACCGAGCCGGGCAGGACTGTTAACGGGTCGTTATCCGGTGCGCAGCGGTATGTCCAGCGATAAGCGCGGGGTGCTGTTTCCGGATTCTGCCGGCGGATTACCGGAATCGGAAATCACCATTGCCGAGTCACTGAAAAATGAAGGTTATAAAACAGCCTGTATCGGGAAATGGCATTTAGGGCATCTGCCGCAATATTTGCCCACACGAAACGGTTTTGATTACTATTTCGGAATTCCATACAGCAATGATATGGATAAAATCCGACGACCGGAATGGAACGACTGGCTGCAACCAGAATCTGCTGATTTTAATGTCCCGTTATTGCGCAATGAAAAAATCATCGAACGACCGGCGGATCAAACGACAATCACACGCCGATATACTGAAGAGACGATTCGTTTTATCAATGAAAATGCCGGGGAACCGTTTTTCATCTATCTGGCGCACAGCCTGCCGCATGTACCGTTATTCGCTTCGGATGAATTTCTCGGAACCAGTCCCCGCGGCTTGTACGGGGACGTTGTCGAAGAAATCGATCATGGTGTCGGTAGAATCATCAATACGTTAAAAGAAAAGGGGATTGACAAAAACACGTTGGTTGTGTTTACGTCGGATAACGGACCCTGGCTTAAATTTAAAGAATTAGGTGGTTCTGCCGGTCTGCTGAAAGATGGCAAAGGAACGACTTACGAAGGCGGTATGCGCGAACCGACCATTTTCTGGATGCCCGGACAAATCGAGCCGGATGTGATTACAGGGCTTGGTTCGACGCTGGATTTATTCGCGACCATTTGCAATGTTACCGGCGCACAGGTACCGCAGGATCGTGTCATGGATAGTTATGATTTGAGTCCTGTTTTGTTTGATCAAAAACAGAGTCCGAGAAACTCCTTCTTCTATTACCGGGGAACGCTGATTTACGCTGCACGGGTGGGCGCGCATAAGGCGCATTTTATTACAGAATACAATTATCGAAAGGACAAAGAACGCACTGTTCATGATCCACCGCTGTTATACAATTTAAATTCCGATCCCGGTGAACAGTACGATATCGCAGCGGGAAATGAGGATATTATTAAACAGATCATGAATGAGGTTGAAAAGCATAATCAAAATATGGTGAAAGGGGAAGATCAGCTTGTAAAAAGAATTGGGGAATAAGTAGGAGTGAAATCCCTTTACAGGCTGTCCAGGAACTTTGTTATTGTCCGAAAAAACCTTGCGAAGGTTTCGCGATAACACAATATATAAATAATTAGATGGATATGTATCAATATACAGCTTGTCCCGTTTTTAAAAACATTCGTAAGGGTAGTTCGTGGACAGGCTCTTTATGGATTTCACGAATTTGAAAAACCAATAAAATTAAAGGATGAAGAAAAAATGATCCCCAAAAAACTGATTTTCAAGTATCCGGGATTTTTTATATTAATGCTTTTCATTTCTGTTATAGCAGCCAATGCAACAGAGCTGCAGATCAATTATAAAACAGAATTCGAAACGCAGTTCAATCCTCTGGATACCGTGACCGTTGAATTTTCCGGAGAAGGAATTATTGCCGTGTGTGACGGCAACGGCAAGGAGTACGTTCGTGCGAAGGCGAAGGACAGTTACTCATTTACAGCAGGCGGCGCTGCCGGGAATCAAACCATTTATCTATTGGATAAAGAAGATTGTATACAAACCAAAGCTAATTTCACGCTCGGTTGCCAAACAGGGATCAATGACAGAGATGGTTTCTATAACCAATTGCTAACAATGCTGCGCTGGACAATGGTACGCAATTACGGCAATACGTCGACGGTTTGCTATAATGGCACATTTTATGAATATTTTGTTCGCTGGCTGCGGGACCATGTACACACGCTAAAGGGAATGAAATATTTTTATTCTGAACTGAAAAGCGGAATCGATTTATATGCCGAATCGCAGCGCGAAGACGGCATGATTTGGGACAACATTATGCCGAGAACGCCTGAGCCGAATATGTGGGATGTGCGATTTTCTTATGGAAATTTTATCGAATTGATCGAAGATTCTACCTACGAATTCAAACGCATTCCGGTGGAAGCAGATGTGGAATATTTGTTCATCGAGGGACTTTATTATACATGGAAAGCCACCGGCGATGACAATTGGATGGCTTCTCGTCTGGGTAATGCATTGAAAGCGCTGAATTATAGTCTGACCGACGAATACCGCTGGAGCGAAAAGTACCGGCTGATCAGACGCGGATTTACCATCGATACCTGGGATTTTCAATCAGAACCGGATGTGGAGATCAGCGGCGATCCGATGGTAGTACGATTGGGCAAAACGCGGTTTGGTATCATGTTTGGCGATAACACAGGAACTGCGGCCGCATGTCGCTATCTTTCGGAAATGCTGGAAAATGCTGGTCGTACCGATGAGGCAGAGAAGATCAAAAAGCTTGGAGCTGAAATTAAATCGCGGCTGGATGCGCTTGCGTGGAATGGCGAGTTTTACACGCATCATGTTCCCGAAGATCCGAATGTTGTGCGCGATCTGGGCGTGGATCAATCCAAACAAGTGTCACTGTCCAATGCCTATTCGTTGAATCGTGGTCTCACTCATGAGCAGTGCGTTTCGATAATCAAAACGTATAAACGTATTCGGGACAAGATGCCGAAATCTTCTCCTGGCGAATGGTACGCGATCTATCCGCCGTTCGGCCGGGGATTTGGCGGACATGCCACCAAATGGGAATACATGAATGGCGGCGTCACCCCGATTGTCGCTGGCGAGCTGGCGCACGGCGCATTCGAGCACGGGTTTGAAAATTATGGCGTGGATATTCTGAAGCGCATTTATGATCTTTCTCAACTGACCGATGCGTACCTTCACTGCGCCTATCGTGGCGCAGGTTACGAGCCGCCAGCTGCCAAATTTACACCGCTTGATATGAAAGCCATCGCCAATGTGGATTTTTACGGTGCCGGTGCGGGCGGCGTTCCCGGCTGGTCGAATCAGGGTGAAAACGATCTGCACGAAATGCCCACCGGAAGTCAGGTGTTTCACAACATTCCTTTTGATATTATCGATCCCGCGGAAAACGGGCGCCGCGCCTGTCTCGGACTATGCGGTGAAAAAGAATATGCCCAACTCGCAACCGTGAAACTGAATCAGACTGCAAAATCGATTTATTTACTGCATACACTTGCCGGAGAAGGCAGCAGTTACGGCGGTACGGTGACGCTGAATTATCAAGATGGTTCTTCGTTCACGGATTACATGACTTCCGGCAAGGTCGGAAACTGGTGGATGCCACAAGATCCGCCACGGGGAAAAGGACTGCCGCACTGCAAAGTTGCCTGGCGCGGGAAAAACGCAGTGAGCCCGAATGTCGGCGTTTATATCTATGCGTTGATGAATCCGTCTCCTGAAAAGCGTATAAAATCAATCGAGTTCAAAGGATTGAAAAAAAGTGCCAAATGGTTTGTGCTTGCCGTAACAATTGCAGATGCCGAAGTTTATTTTGATCCGGGAATTGTGTCGTACGGAATTCCCGATAACTGGGGCGCGGCTGCTGTGACTTACGCGCTCGTTGAAGGACTGGCGGGCGTGAAAGACCTCGGTGTGGCTTACGATCAGGCATTGCTTGCTCCTCGCTGGACAGCCGCTGGTATCAATGATGTCGACGTGACTGTTAAATATGAAGCCTCCGGCGGATATATGAGTTATCAATATCATTTTGACCAAAACAGAATCAGGCTCATGTATACATCTTCCGGAGATGGGACGGATGTTGAGGTATTGCTGCCGTCGGGTAAGGATGTGCGCAGGATTGAAGTAAATGGGAAAGAGGTAGGGCATTCTTTGAAATCGGTTAAAGATTCGAGATATGCCTGTTTTCAGATTCAGAAGAATGGGGTGCATTCGATTGAGGTTGAGTTGGGTGAGTAGAAAATACCAGATTTCCGAAATTTTTAGAATTTCGGAAATCTCAAGGCAAATATGCAAATATGAAACAGCCCGTCGCTAACATCCCCCTGGTTTCGCCTGCGGCAAAACCGTCCCCCTTCAAAGGGGGATTTTCCCAGGGATTCCTTTGGGAGGGGCTTGCGGAAATTTCTTTTTCAAAGGGGGACGTCTCGATATTCCCCCTTTGAAGGGGGACGATGCCGACTGCGTCGGCATCCGGGGGATGTTAGTGCGAGATGCGCAATATAAGGAGATAAATCACAATGAATAGACTAGTCATCATTGGAATGTTAATTTTTTCTGTATTCATTCTATTCTGCCAAAAAGGCGACGAACCCCAAAAAGAAACCGGCATTCGATTGATCGTGAGAGGGGATGATATCGGCTCGTCACACGCGGCGAATGTGGGCTGCATTAAATCGTATCAGGAGGGAATCATGCGCACAGTTGAAGTGATGGTGCCGTGTCCCTGGTTTCTGGAGGCAGCCGCGATGCTGCGTGAAAATCCCGGACTGGATGTGGGCGTGCATTTGACGCTCACCAGTGAATGGGAAAATTATAAATGGGGACCCATTACCTGTGCTCCCAGTCTGGTAGATTCAAACGGCAATTTCTTCCCCAAACAAAAAGATTGGATCAATGAAAATGCCACCGATGCGTTCTGGAATGCCAGGCCGGACATGCAGGAAGTAGAACAGGAGCTGCGGAAGCAAATTGAAATGGCAATGGCGCATATTCCACAGGTGAGCCATCTCAGCGGTCACATGGGGATCAGCAGCCTCGACCCGAAAATGGCGGAATTATCAGGACGGTTGGCAGGAGAATACGGCTTGCAGATCAAGCTGAATGATCACGATGTGAAAGGACTGCATGCCATGGGATCGAACAAACTGCTGTGGGAAGAACGGGAGCAAATATTGATCGATTCGCTGGAAACATTGAAACCCGGGACTTATTTGCTCGTGGAGCACCCCGGATTAGATACTCCGGAAATGCAGCATATCGGACATGATGGCTATTATCACGTCTCCGGAGATCGTGACGGCGTGACCCTGATTTTTTCCAGCCCCCGGGTAAAAGAAGTCATCAAACGCAGAAATATTGAATTGATAAGCTATGCTGATTTGAAAGAGTCAGAATAATTGGAGACTCTGATGTCGAAACTCATCATCATAATTTTTAATGTACTTATTTTAGTGGGAAACGCATTCTGCCAAGCCGAACGTTCCAACTGGTTTGAATTTTATTCTGCTGAAAATTTTACCCCGAGTGTCATCGATATGAGCGATTGGCTGGATGTGCCGGCAGGCAAGCACGGGTTCCTGCAAATCGATGGCACGGATTTTAAATTTGAAGACGGAACACCGGTTAAATTCTGGGGCGTGAATATTTGTAGTGCGAGACCGTACAGTGAAAAAGATTATGCAGAACAATGGGCTCGCATCCTTGCAAAATATGGTGTGAACGCTGTCCGCTTTCACAAATTCACTTATCATGGATTTAAATCCGAATATTCAACGGTGATCGATCCGGCGATGTTCATGCTCATGGATTTTTTTCATGACCAGTTGCGGCGCAAAGGGATTTACTACGGCTGGTCGCCTATTTACGGGCATAAACCACGGCCCGGCGATGCTGAGAAATTACTTGCCTACGACGAGATCATCAATACAGATACCGGAAATCATCTGAGTCATTCCACCATCGGATTGGTTAATTTTGCAGAGGATTTGCAGGATTTGCATATCGAACTGATCGTCAATATGCTCAATCACATGAATCCTTATTCCGGATTGCGTTATGCGGATGATCCCGCACTAATCTTCGTTGAATTGCAAAATGAGGATAATATCTGGTTTGCCACAACACAAAAACGACTGGAGCTTTGTCCTACATACCGTGATTTACTGGCACGAGAATTTTCACAATGGTTGAAAGCAAAATACAAGACGCATGAAAATATGCTTGCCATCTGGTCCAAAGATGAAATTAAAATGATGGATTATGACTGGCATCTGGATAAGGAAAATATTTGTCCCATTGCGAATCACGGCATGTTCGAATATGAATATCTGCTTGCGGAAAAAGAAGGCAAACCGATGCCAGCGTATCTCTCGGATATGGCGCGGTTCCTCTATGAAAAACAGACTGAATTCTATCAGCGGTTCATCGATGCAATTCGGGAGACCGGATACCGTGGTCCGGTTGTTGGCTCGTGCTGGCAGGCGGGCACAGGACCCACGCATTATTACAATTTGCACGCGGATTACCTTGCCGGCATCATCGACCGGCACAATTATTTTGGCGGTGGTACCGGGCATCGATTGACGCCGGGACCGGTGAAAAATCAGGCAATGGTTGCTGCCCCGGGTTCGGGATTGCTCAGCACCGGGATGCAGCAGGTGATTGACCGTCCGTTTTCATTTTCCGAATGGATGAGCCTGCCGCCTAACGAGTGGATCGCTGAGGGGCCGCCACTCATCGCGGCTTACGGAATGGGATTGCAGGGCTGGGATGCTTCGTTCGCTTTTGCGTCGGATTTCCCGCATTATACAAAAACGATTCATACACCCGGAGTTTACAACGTGATGTCTCCGACGCAGCTTGCACTTTATCCGGCGCTGGCACGGATGATTTATCGTAACGATGTGCGGGAAGGTGAACCGGTTTCCGTGCGTTATGTCAATATTCAGGATTTAATTAACGGCAAATTAGGATTCAAAGAAAATTTCAAACAGCAGCATGATTTTAAGGAATTTACCGGCACAGTGCCGCGGGAGGCGCTTGCCATCGGTAAAGTTGCTGTCGAATTTTCTGAAAATGTGGAAGAAACTGTTATTCCTGATTTAACCAATTATTGGGATCAATCCAAAAAAGAAATTACCTCTGTCACAGCCCAATTGGTCTGGAATTATGCTAACAAAGGATTTGTCACGATCAATAGTCCCGGCACCAAAGGTTTTATCGGATTTAGCAATGGCGAACCATTGCAACTTGGGGATATGACTATTCAAGTGAATTCAGAGTTTGCTGTCGTACTTATTTCAAGCCTGGAAAAAGAAAAGCCGATACAAACAGCAGATCGATTATTGATCACAACTATTGCCCGTGCGACAAATACGGGATTGACTTATAATGAAGATAAAACCCGGTTGCTCAACGTCGGGACTGCGCCGATTTTGATGGAGCCGGTGAACGCCGCGATTACGATTAACCGGGAGGGTGATGCTATTCTACGGCGATTAGATCATGTGGGACGACGAACGAATGTCGAATCGGCGGTTACGAATGGTCAGTTTGTTTTGGATGGGAGAAAGTCGAGGACATTTTATTATGAGATTGAGTATTAATCCGGAGTGCATCGCCTTTAGAACGTGTCCGGGAACTAGGTAATTGCCGGGCAAACCCTTGCGAAGGTTTGTAGCTATACAATATATAGATAATTTATTGAAATTTTATCAAAATACAGACCAGTCTATTTTAATAACCTTCGCAAGGGTAGTTCGTGGACAGGCTGTTTATGCGATGCGAACGAATTGCGTTTTTTAACTCGAAAGTGGTGATGTTCGCCGTTGCGCGTGCTAACATCCCCCTGGTTTCACCGTTGGCGAAACCGTCCCCCTTCAACGGGGGAATTTTCGGATAAGTGCATATATTGTTTTATAACGATTTATGAAAGAGAAAAGCTGTTCTTTGCGAAGCGATTGCAATCCATAAACAGTCTGTCCAGGAATTTTAATATCGTTGGAAAAACCCTTGCGAAAGTTTCGCTACAACACACTATATAGATAAATTCATGAATATGTATCAATATACAGACCAGTCTATTTTAATAACCTTCGCAAGGGTAGTTCTTGGATACGTTCTAAAGGGATTGCGCTCCGGATAAAATAGATAAATAATCTACAAACAGGAGAACACTATGAATAACTTCAAAATCGAATCAATTTTTATTCTGATTGTATTTTCTATGTTATTCTGCTTTGTTTCTTGTGGAAATAAAGGGGATTTGGGAGCGCCTGTTAGTCTGCAGTGTGAATATCAAACGGCGCCGTTGGGAATCGATGTGGAGCAGCCGCGGTTTATCTGGCAGGTAAATGACTCACGAAGAGGAGCAGTGCAGAGCGCGTATCACATTTTGGTTGCCACAGATCGGGAAATCCTGGATCAGGATAATGGTGATGTATGGAATAGCCAAAAAGTCGAATCCGACCGGTCGGCGCTGGTTCCTTATCAGGGAGCAGATTTGAAATCCGGCACTCGCTATTTCTGGAAGGTGCGTACCTGGAGCAAAGACGGCAAGGCCTCTCCATTTAGCGAAATCGCCTGGTTTGAAACCGGGCTGCTATATGAAATCGACTGGCAGGCGGATTGGATCGCATCGCCTATAAGTGTGCTGAGTGATGATGACGCTGAGACGGCAGATGTTCCGAGATCAGTCTATGTACGAAATGAATTTGAAATCGAAAAAGAAGTGAAACGGGCGCGGGTGTACGTCACCGGTCTCGGGAGCTATGTGATGTATCTGAATGGCGAGCGGATTGGCGATGACATTCTGACTCCCGGCTGGACCGATTATCCGACGAAAGTTCAATATCAGACGTATGACATTACATCGAAATTGCACGTCGGGAAAAATGCCGCGGGTGCAATTTTGGGGAATGCCTGGTGGAGCGGTGGACTCGGCTGGAAAGGAAATGAAGTTTACAGCGAGGGACCGCTCCAATTTCTGGCTCAGATCCGTGTTGATTATAGTGACGGCTCTTCGGATATTTTTGTGACAAATAGTGATTGGAAAACTCACGTTTCGCCCATTGTGGAAAATACGTTGTACCATGGAGAAATGTACGATGCACGTCTGGAAATTGACGGCTGGGCAGAGTCCGGTTTCGATGATGCGGAGTGGCAGGCAGTGACCGTTCCCGAATACGAGCCGCGAAAATTGGTAGCGCAGCAGGCTCCCACAATTCAGGTTACTGAGGAATTAACGCCGGTGAATATAAGTGAGCCGAAGCCCGGAATTTACGTGTTTGATATGGGACAGAATATGGTCGGATGGGCTCGGCTGAAAGTGGCAGGTCCTGCGGGAATGAAAATCGTGATGAAGTTTGCCGAAAATCTGCACGATGATGGTACAGTGGCGCAGGAAAATCTGCGCTCTGCCAGAGCAACGGACGTGTACATTCTCAAAGGAGAGAGCGGGGAAGTTTGGGAGCCGTATTTCACGTATCATGGCTTCCGTTATGTGGAAGTCAGCGGATTGCCGAAAAAGCCGACAGAACAAACACTTACCGGCAGGGTGTTTCAGTCAGCGGCTCCGGTCACAGGTCATTTTGCCTGCTCCAAAGAGATTCTCAATAATATACATAAAAATATTTTCTGGTCATTGCGCGGCAATTTAATGAGTGTTCCTACGGACTGCCCGCAACGAGATGAGCGACTCGGCTGGATGGGAGATGCACAGATTTTCGCACCCACTGCTTGCTACAATCTGGACATGGCGCGGTTCTTCAGCAAATGGGAACGGGATATCATAGATTCGCAGAATGATTCAGGATATGTGTTTGATGTGAATCCGGCGATTGTCGTCAGCGGGCCAGCGAAACCGGGCTGGGGCGATGCCGTGGTCGTCATTCCCTGGATTGTATACCAATTTTACGGCGATCAAAAAATTATCGAGGAAAATTATGACGGGATGAAGGCGTGGGTTGAATATATGAATGCGAAGAGTTCGGATTATATCTATCGCTGGGGGACAGGTGACTGGGGTGGATACGGCGACTGGATTGCAGTGGTGACGTCACCGGCTCATCCCATCGCTGCGGCATATTTTTATTACGCCACGTCACTGCTTGGCAAAATGGCGGAAATTATTGGAAAAGATGAAGACGCTGACCATTACAATGATCTGGCAAAAAAGATCGCTGACGCATTCAATGAGAAATATTTTGATAAATCCAAATTGCACTATGAAAGCGGGACGCAGACTGCGAATTTGCTGCCGCTGGCTTTTGGGATCACATCGCCGCTTTTTCAAAAAGAGGTGGCTGCAAAAATTGCAAAGGATGTACTGGATCGTGACGTGCATTTATCCACTGGATTTCTGGGCACGGGATATATTTTGCCCATGTTGAGCAATTACGGCTATCATGAACTGGCGTACAAACTGGCGATTCAGACCACGTATCCATCGTGGGGCTATATGGTGGAGCAGGGCGCAACCACAATATGGGAGCTTTGGAACAGCGATACTGCGCCGCCGGATAAAATGAATTCCCGAAATCATTTTGCATTAGGCGCTATTGGCGATTGGTTTTTCGGCTACCTTGCCGGCATCAAACCGGTTGTTGAAAAACCAGGCTTCAAATTAAGCGTCATCGCACCGAAACCGGCAGGCGATCTGCAATGGGCAGAGGGCAAAATTGAGACCGATTACGGCATGTTATCTTCAAAATGGGAAAAGACTGAAACCGGATTAAAAATGGATATCGTTGTCCCGGTAAATACCAATGCACTGGTGTATGTGCCGACGGTTGGCATATCTAAACCAACAGTGAAGGAGTCGGGAAAGACGCTGCTTCAGAACGGCGATTTTGTGGAAAACAGTGATGGCATAAGTTACAGCCGGTTAACAGCCGATGCCGTGGTATTCAATGTCGGCGCGGGGCAATATTCTTTTACGGTAGAGAAAAAGTGAGCGGATGCCGAGATTTCCGAAATCTTCAAGATTTCAGAAATCTATAGTTCGCCCCGGACTTTTATCAAAAGTTGAAAAATTTAGTGAATCGGGAGTATTGGCTTATGAAATACGGCTATTTTGATGATGAAAACAAAGAATATGTGATTACCAGACCGGATACGCCGCGGGCGTGGAGCAATTATTTGGGTTCGAGAGAATACGGAGCAATCATTACGAACAACGCCGGCGGCTATAGTTTTTACAAATCAGCGGTACAGGGGCGGTTTATGCGAATGCGGTTTAACTCGGTGCCCCTGGATCAGCCGGGGCGTTACATTTACGTCAGAGATCGTGATTCCGGCGATTTCTGGTCTACAAGCTGGATGCCGGTGGGAAAGCCGTTATCTGAATATACATCCGAGTGCCGGCATGGTGCGGGACATACGATCATTTTTTCAAAATATAATGACATTGCTACCAAAACGACTTATTTTGTACCATCAGAAAAAACGTATGAATGCTGGCTGGTGAAGGTCATGAATAACGATCACCGCGCACGAAAATTGCGATTGTTTACGTATGTGGAATATGCCTGCAACTGGTCTATGTTCGATGATCAGAATAATCTTCAGTATTCACAATATATCGCGAAAATGGATTTCGTGAATGGAATAATCGATCACGGCTCCAATGTGATGATGCCTGCGATGCCGGAGCGGTTTGAGGAAAAAGATCAGAAACGGCATACATTTCTGGGAGTTGCCGGTGCACAGGTGACAGGTTATGATACAGATCGCGAGGTGTTCATTGGTCCGTACAATAATTACAGCAATCCGCAGGTGGTGCAGGCGGGCGAGTGTACGAATTCGCTTGCGGTTGGTGATAATCCCTGCGGTGTACTTCAAATTGATATCGATCTGGAACCGGATGCATCCACGGAATTTGTAGTGATCATGGGAATCGGAGAAGCTGCTACAGTCGGAAGACAGGTTTTAGCGCGCTATGAAAATCCGGAAAATGTGCGCACGGATTTCGGGGAAGTGCAGGAACACTGGCGACAGCGGATCGGGAGAATGGCGGTGCACACCCCGGATGCGGAATTCAACAGCATGTTAAATATGTGGAATCCGTTCAATTGCCTGATTACGTTTAACTGGTCCCGGTCTGCAAGTTTGATTTACGCCGGGGAACGCGATGGTCTGGGATACCGTGATACAGTGCAGGATACTCTCGGCGCCTGTCACCTCATTCCGGAGGAGATAAAAGAGCGGCTGGAACTGATGATTACAGGCCAGGTATCTACAGGCGGCGCGATGCCGGTGGTCAAGCAATTTTCGCATCGACAGGGGCAGGAAAAAGCGCCGGATAAAAGCAAATATCGCTCGGACGATTGCCTGTGGCTGTTCAATGCAATTCAAACGTATGTCAAAGAAACCGGGGATGTGGATTTTTATGACAAAGTCCTGCCGTACGCAGATCAGGGCGAGGATACGGTACTTGGGCACATGAAAGGAGCGATCCAGTTTAATCTCGACCGGTCCGGGGCGCATGGGCTCCCCTGCGGATTGCGGGCAGACTGGAACGATTGCCTGCAACTGGGTCATGACGGTGAATCAGTGTTTGTCGCGTTTCAATTGCGGTTCGCTTTGAAAACATATATTGAAGTCAGCGAGTTGCTGAAAAAACCGCAGGAAGCCGAATGGGCGAAGTCACTTCTGAAAGAATTGGATGATGCTATTGATACGCACTGCTGGGACGGGGAATGGTTCAACCGGGCGTTTCGGTATGATGGGCTGGTGTTCGGTTCAAGAGAAAGTGACGAAGGATCGGTATTTCTCAATTCGCAGACCTGGGCAATCATCAGCGGTCACACTACTGATAAGCAGGCAAAGGGGATCATGACGGTGGTAAAAGACCGGTTGGCGACGGAGTACGGAATTGCGATCTGCGATCCGCCGTTTGAGAAGATGGATTTCAATATCGTGCGGGCAATTCTGATGAACAAAGGGATGAAAGAAAACGGCGGCATTTTTTGCCATACCCAGGGGTGGGCAGTGATGTGCGAGGCAATGCTTGGTAATGGAAATCAGGCGTTCGATTATTACCGGAAATTTATGCCTGCAGCGTACAACAACCGGGCAGAAATCCGGCAGATCGAACCGTATGTTTATTGCCAGTCCACGCACAGCAAATACAGTCCGCGTTATGGCGCATCCCGAATCCCGTGGCTCAGCGGAACGGCGTCTTGGGCAAATTATGCGGCAGTGCACTATATTATGGGAATCCAGCCGGATTACAACGGAATGCGGATTGATCCGTGCGTGCCAGCGAATTGGAATGAATTTTCCGTGAGACGAAATTTCCGGGGGAAAATTCTGAATATCAACTTTATCAATAAAAATGGCAGTCAGAAGGGTGTTTCTAAAATTGTTGTGAATGGTTCGGAAATCAATGGGAATTTAATTCCGGTTGAAATGATGAAAGAGGAGAATGAGGTTGCTGTTTTTATGGGGAGATAAAAAAATCAACGCGGAGGCGCAGAGTACGCAAAACCCACAAAGGATTTAAAAATAATTTGAGGAAATTAACATGAAGTACCAAAATTTAAAACGTGCAATAATAATTTTGATTTTGGGAATTTTATTTTCGACTTCTTATAGTCAAATTGATCAAGATAAAAATGTTGAAAGAATGGACGCACTACTGGCGTATCAGATCGATCCCAGTCAGCAATTACTGGCGGTGAATGCTTCGCAGTATGGCGTGCGCTATCCGGAGACTTTTGTACTGATGCAAAACCGGATGGGCGTGCGCATCGAATATTGCGTCGATCGCAGCCGGCTTCAATTGTGGATCAGTCCGCAGGCAGGGAAGTCATTCGATTATTATGATAAAAACTATTCCAACCGCGATGATCACACCAATATTTTTGACCGCATTTTGCTGCCGGAGCTGAATTTCCATGAGTTCGAACGCTGCGATTTCGATCCGTTTCACAGCATTCTGTATTATAAAAATCAGACAGTGCATCTGGCGCAGGTGTACGATCAGCCCGCGGTTTTAGTCTGGTTCGAGAATGGCGGAATGGTCGATTTGAAGCTGTACGGTCAGACGGTGGAACGCAGCGAGAAAGCATTTGTCATCGATTATGATGACCGGGGCAGACAATTTCAATCAGCGGCAATGTTGGGACCCGGTGATGGCTATTTTCGACAGCAGCTTGTTCTGGATAAAGGCAGAAGCATCCACACCCGTGCGCATCTGACGCCGAATCAAATTCTTGTGCTCGCAGGTGAATTACAACAGGAGCAGATTTTCGAAATTGCTGCCAACATCGCGCAGCAGCCGATCGAGCAGATATTGGCTGAAAGCGAAAGCAAAATTCAGCGGGACTTGCAGCGCGGACGATTTCAATTAAAGAATAAAGCGGAAATGCAAAAGCTGCTGAAAAAGAGCCGCCGCGTCGCACTGTCGATGCAGGATTTCAAAGGATTCATGCGGTCGACGAATCAGTACATTTACTATCTGCTGTGGTATCGTGATGGCGGGATGAACACCGGGCACATTACCTACACCGGCTGGGTCAATCCGGTGACGGATCATATAAATTTTGCGCTGCAAAATCCAAATGTTAGTTATGAGCAGCCGGCGGGAAAATTCTTTGGTCAGGTAATGGCTGGTCCCGTTACGAAATGGGAGGAAGACGGATTGTTTTTCGTGGTGTGGCCTGCTTTTGCATACTGGACACAAACCGGGGATGACAGGTTTTGCAAAGGCGAGTATCTGAAAACCATGGAAGATGCGCTGGATTGGCTGGAGCAGTACTGCTTTGATCAGGAAAAGGGACTGTTCGGCAGGTATCACTATTGCGAAACACCGCTGACCGGTAGCCGCGGATATGGCTGGGACAATGCCACCGGCGCTCCGACATTTAGGTGGGAGACGAAATATAAGGGCGAAGATATTGTCCGTTCGTACGATATTTATATTAATGCGCTGAATTACTGTGTGTATGTGATGCTAAGCGCAATGGAAGAAGGCGAAAAGGCGGCTGAGTATTTGGAGAAAGCCGAGCGCCTCGAAGTGAACATGCGCCGGTTTTACAATCATCCGGATATGCTCCCATCTTATGGCGATCTGCTCACTGAAGGTGGTGATATCATCACGGCTGATCCGTATGGAATGGATCGCACCGATTTTCGGTGGGCGCTGGCGCTGCCATTGTTCAAACCAAACTCGCCAGAAAAATACCGCGACATCAAAAATCAACTGCTGCGAGACTTGCGCACGTCGCCCAAAGGAGCGTTTTTGTGCGCGTACAACGCGCTGATTACGAGCATGGACACCGAAATCCACGATGAAGATGAAATGATGGCTGCACTAAATTATCTCGTTCCGCAGAGTGTTCGCCCCGGGAAATATTTGCCCATGCCATACGCTGTCCCGGAGCTGGTGGATCAGGAAGATGGCGATCCGTTTCATGATGTGCGACCGCTGGTCTATTCCATCGCGCCGTGGTTGTCAGCGGTGACCAATTTCGGTATCCGGCGACTGCCGTTCGGAATTGCGGCGCGGGCGACGAAATACCTCGAAAGCCTGACAGATTATGAATATAAAAACGCTCTAATCGATGTGACGTTCGAGGGACAGGGCGATATCGATGAACTGCTGCTTAATCGAGAGGCGATCACGGGATCGTTTCAAATTCCGGAAAAAATGCTCGTTCGCGGGGACAATCGGTTGACAATTCGGATGACCGAAAATGCTGATCACAGGAATGTCCTTGTCGCATCCACCGTGGTTCTCAATAAGATAAATAGTGATGGTACTTTCAATATCGGCGCGTATGGGGTAAACGTGCTGGTGTTCAAAAATCTCGATCAGTCTGCTTCCATTAAAAACGCATCCGGCGCCAAAGTGAACAGCACGATGCAAAAAATGGATGAATACACATTTATTGGATTTAAGGGAAGAGGAAATTATCACATTGTTTTAAGCGAATGAGGGAGATGCAATGAGTTCTGAAGCAATGAAACTATCTGTACGGGAAAAAGCCGGTTATGGTATTGGCGAAATCGCTTCCAACATCATCTGGATGACGATTATGTTCTTTCTGCCGATTTTCTACACAGACACGTTCGGGATTCCGGCAGCGGTTGTGGGCACGATGTTCTTTGTTGTGCGACTATTCGATGCAATTAACGATCCGGTGATGGGAATGATCGCCGATCGCACAAAGACCCGCTGGGGAAAATATCGCCCGTACATTTTATGGATGGCTGTTCCGTACGGCATCGGCGGTATTCTGATGTTCATGACGCCGGATTTTAGTCTGACATTTAAAATAATGTACGCGTACGCAACCTACATTTTCATGATGATCATTTACACCGCGAGTATGATTCCCTATTCAGCCCTGTCCGGTGTGATGACCGCGGATTATCTGGAACGTACCAGTCTGAATTCGTACCGCTTCGTGGGTGCATTTGTCGGCGGATTGTTCATTCAGGGGTTGGCGCTGTATATGGTGAGCCAACTGGGAGTAGATAATCAATCGTTGATTTCTGCATCGATACAAAATAATCAGGTGATTGTGCGTGAAGTAGGAACCGGCACTGCCCGGATCACGATTACTGCGGAAGATAGTCTTGGGGAAACTGTGCAGGAGGATTTTTTATTTAAGATCAATCTACCGGGGGAAAATCCGCCGGTAGTTGAAAATCCTATTCCGGATATGTGGCTGCATGAAGGATTTGGGGAAAAACAGATTGCTGTGGTGAATGTTTTCACAGACCCGGATAACGATCCTCTCGAATTTATAGTGAAAAGCAGCATGGATGATATTGTTAAACCGGAGATTGATGGGAGCACGCTGATCATTAAAGAACAGGGGATTGGCAGCGCCCGGGTTACATTGTTTGCGGATGATGGAAGTGGAGGAATTGTGACGAACACCTTTGCAGTTCACGTACAAAAGCTGCATAATAATCCGCCGGAACTGCTGGCCGAACTGCCGGATATCTCCTTTGAGGAAGAAATCGAAACAGATAAATTCGATCTGGCGCGGACGTTTGGTTTGTTTTCTACAGAAGAACTGGATATTTCCAATATTTTTAACGACCCGGACAACGATGAATTGTTTTACACTGTTCGCAGCGATAATCCTGCTGTCGTTGCGGCGCTGATAACGGATTCGCATCTGATACTAAAAAAGAAAATGCCGGGAACCGCAGTCATTACTGTCAGTGCAGATGATAACAAAGGAGCGATCACCAGCACCCGGTTCGCTGTGACTATTGAAACGCCCGGTAATATGCCCCCGGTGGTCACGCATACCATCGATGATGTGATCATTCAGTCTGGATTTGGTGAATATACCATCGATATCGGAGATGTGTTTGCAGATCGCGATGGTGATCCGGTTTCATATCAATTAAAAGTAAACAACAATGCCAAAGGCTACCGTCTCACAATGTCGATCTTTGCAGTGTTGTGTATTTTCTTGTTTTTGATCACATTTGTTTCGACAAAAGAACGAATTAAGCCGGTCTCAGAAAAACAGTCTGCTTTAAAAGATGATTTGAAAGATTTGCTTCGCAACCGACCGTGGATCATCTTGTTCATCGTATCATTAATCACGCTTATTTATGTGGCGGTGCGCAGCGCGGTGATTGCCTATTACTTTCGCTACTATGTCGGCGATCCGGGATTGACTGCCGCGTTTCTGGTATCCGGCTCGGTGACGATCATCATTTCGCTGACCATCACCAAATGGCTCACGAAAATTTTCGATAAACGACTACTGTACGTGATTTGCATGATCGTCGTTGGCGGTTCGATTTCTCTGTATACGTTTGCCAAACCAGAAGACATCATTTTTATGTTCGTTTTGCAAATCGTGCAGTCATTTTTCTCGGGTCCTACAATGCCGCTGCTATGGTCGATGTTGGCGGACTCGGCAGACTATTCCGAATGGAAAACAGGCAGAAAGGCAATGGGGCTCACATATTCCGCATCGACATTTGCGCAGAAGGCAGGTATTGCATTGGGTGGAGCGATTGCTCTCTGGCTGTTGTCGTTTTACGGCTATCAGCCCAATGTGGAGCAATCTGCTGAAAGTCTGTTTGGCATGAAAATGATGATGGGGGTCTATCCGGCAATTGGCGCATTTGCCTGTGCGATTATTATTTCGTTTTATAATTTGAATCAAAAGAAAATGGAGAAGATTCAGGTAGAAATGAATGCGAGGAAGGAGAATAAATAGTAAATTTTGAAGCGAGGTGCTGTGTGACTTGTGCTATTGAGGAGCGTTGCCGCGAATAACATCCCCCTGGTTTTGCCTGCGGCAAAACCGTCCCCCTTCAAAGGGGGAATTAATAAACTCGTTCCGACGGTTTCCGTCGGAATGCCTTCATCGACGCTTTGCGTCGTTGATGGAATAGTGCCAGTACTTGAATCTTGACGCAAAGCGTACGCACGAGAACATCAAAATAGGAGTGACTAATGGCTAAAGCAAATATCGGATTGATCGGCGCCGGAATGATCGGTGATGTACATATCGACCGCATTCGTCAGGATGGTCGCGGGGAGGTGACATGGATTGCCGCGCGTACCGAAAAGACGCTGACGGAAAAACTGAAGAAGCACGGAATAAAAAACGGGACCCTGGATTACCGGGATATGCTGGCGGATAAATTAGTGGACGCTGTTATTATTGCATCTCCGCCGTCTACACATTATGAGATGCTGAAAGATGTGTTGGAAGCGGGTAAACACGTATTGCTGGAAAAACCGATGGCAGTCAATCGAGAACAAATGAACAAAGTGCTGGAAATCGTTGACAAGTATCCTGACCGGATTGTGGTGGAATGCTCCTGTCGCCATGCGCGGCTGCAGCCCAAATTCTGTTTTGTCAAGAAAATGATTGATGACGGCAAGCTGGGCAAAGTCTACCATATTCATCACAATCATTTGATGCGGGGAACGTTTATTGAGTACAATCCCGCCGGCAGTTGGGCGCTGAAGAAAGAACTGGCAGGCGGCGGCCCGTTTTTCGACTGGGGCGTGTACGATTTGTCGTTTCATCTGGGTGTGCTTGGCGATGTTCCACAAATTCAATCCATAACTTCTTTTACCCGCAACGGATTGAAAGTTTTTCCTGATCCGAAAACGGAAAGCGATATCGAGGAACACGGCGCGGCATATCTCCAATTTGATAATGAGTTGACTTATTATTACGAACGGGGCAGCGGCGTTCATTTCGAGGCGGATAATGAGACGCGGATTTTCGGGACAAAAGCGAGTATTCGGTTTGCCTTTTGTAGCTGGGATCCCGTGCAATTGGATTATTTCTATATTGATGAACACGGCAGAGAGAAAAAGGAAATGCTGGAAATAGACATGTCGGACCATACAGATGATAATCTGGAAATGGCAGTCCATTTTCTGGATTGTCTGCTCGATGGCGCGCAGCCGAAAATGACAGTGCAACTTGCGGCAAAGCATCTTGATATCTTATTAAAAATATTGGGTGATTCGTATCATGATTAAAAAATCAAATTTTTTCTTTTTAATATGCTTGATAATTATATCCTGCGGAAATAAACAGCACCAAACTATTCGTGATAATGAAAGTTTACAAAAAGCTGTTTTACAGGGCTGGAATACCTGGAACAATCCCAATGTGCTGTCGCATGTAAAGATGCCCGACGGTCTGGCGCTGCAATTGGTGTTTCGGAAGAAAAAGGGCGGACCTTATTATTTGCGCGAGAGTTACATTTCCAGTCCCAAAGTGAATTTCCCGGAAAAAATTATTCCCAAATCTCATGCTTATGATGGAAGTTACACGGAACTGGATCTGGAGTGGGAAGGTCTTAAAGCTACCATCCAATCGGCCCGCGATGGTAACGATGTTGTCATTTTATATACACCTAAAAAAGTCCCCCCGAAACCGCCGGTGTTGATTTTGGAAACCGGGATTTTATGGAATAAAAAAGGCACGCTGCAACGTGATGGTCATCGAATCATCGCCGGGTTTGATCATCAAAAATATGTGATCCGGGCGACATGCGAACCCACAGATGTGAAATTTCCGTTTGTTACGCCGTATCTCACTTTTAAATCAAACGAGCAGGTCGGATTTTATACAGGAAGAGAACGCAGTATTGCCGAGATAAAATCAATTCTCAACAAACAACTTGCGACCTATAAACAACAATCAGAGAAATACGGAAATCTGATCGACGCGTATCAGGCGATGCAATCCGTCATTGCCTGGAATATCATTTACGATGCACAAAAAGATCGGGCGCTTGTTCCGGTGAGTCGTATCTGGAATGAAGCCTGGGGTGGCTATATTATTTTTGATTGGGACACTTATTTCACTGCCTTTATGCTGGCGCTGGATCAAAAGGACCTGGCGTATTCCAACGCAATTGCAATGACTGATGCCGTTACCGAAAAGGGGTTTGTTCCTAATCTGGAAGCATCCTTTGGCGTTAAAACTTTTGACCGCTCGCAACCGCCGGTGGGGAGTATTGTTTGCAACCTGATCTATAAAAAGTATCAGGAAAAGTGGTTTCTCCGGGAAGTGTACGAAAATTTGCTCTCCTGGAACCGATGGTGGGAAAGCGCACGTGATAATCAGGGGTATCTTTCCTGGGGTACTTTTCCGCATCCACGGGAAATTGATCCGCCGAATAAACAGGCAGCCAAATTCGAATCCGGTCTGGATAACTCGCCGCTGTTCGACGATGCCATCTTTAATGAGCAGACGTACAAACTGGAACTGGCTTCAGTGGGATTAATGAGCCTGTATATTGCGGATTGCAGACATTTAATTGAAATCGCACAGGCGCTGGGAAGGGATGAAGATATTGACGAAATCAGGACGCGGGCAGAAAAATATACTAAAAAATTGAATGAATTGTGGGATGAAAAATCCGGGATTTACCGGGATAAAGATTTAACCACGGGAAAATTGAGTTCGCATCTGGCACCGACTAATTTTTATCCGTTAATTGCCAAAGTTCCCACACAGCAACAAGCACAGCGAATGATCGATGAACACTTTTTCAATCCGGATGAATTTTACGGAGAATGGATGATTCCCTCTATTTCCCGTGATGATCCGGGATTCGGGGATAATAGCTACTGGCGCGGCAGAATCTGGGCGCCGATGAATTTTCTGGTTTATTTAGGATTGAGAAATTATGATCTGGATAAAGCCCGAAAAGAACTCGCGGAAAAATCGCTGAATCTGTTATTGAAAGAATGGCTCGAAAACCAGCGCGTTTATGAAAATTATAACGCGGAGACTGGCGTTGGCGGGGATGTCCGAAACAGCGACAGTTTTTACTCGTGGGGTGGGTTACTGGGGATGATTGCATTAATGGAAGCAGGATACTGGTAAAACAAGATGTTTGATATCGGGTTTAAAATGAAAAACAAATTTGTCATTAGAGGCAAACTCAGATTAAAATTAAGCAAAATGTTTATTTAATTGAGTCCTGAATGGAGGCTTAAATGCATAGTTTGAAAGTAATGATAATGTCAATTATATTGATATTTGCCACCGATGTTTTCCCTGGAGGCACTGCGCAGGATGATACTGTCAAAGCAAGCCGAATTTCAATTCCGCCGGTCATCGACGGCGAGATGGATGACGCCTGCTGGCAGGAGGCAAAGTGGCAGGCAATTGATCAGGTGTGGATTAATTACGGGGAAGCTGTTCCGGCGGAAGATTTTACCGGCCACTATAAAGTCGTCTGGTCGGAAGAGGAGAATCTACTGTATTTTGTTGTGGAAGTGATAGATGATGCATTTGTGGATGGCTATGTTTACAACCGAAATCCCGGTGAGGGCGGCGGTTATCCCAATTACGATGTTGTGGAAGTATTTATCGATGAAAATAAATCCGGTGGATTGCACGTGTTCGACGGCACGGGCAATATTGCAACTCAGTGGGGATCAAACGCTGAAAATGCATTTTCCTATCATATCACGCCTGTCGCGCCGGCGGATGGCGAAGTGTCGATGAGCATGGTCGCCTGTGATATTGCCGGCACAGACTGGGGCAATTACTTTATTCCCGATTATGCTGATCATTTGCACGAATTTGCATTGAAGAGAAACGGAAATCAATATGTGTGGGAATTTTCATTGATAATTTATGATGAAAGCTTTGATCACAATAATCAGGCTGCATCGCGAGTTCAGTTGCAGGCAGGGAAAATTATGGGATTGAGTCTGGCGTATTGCGACAACGATGATCCAAACGAAGATCCGAAAAAGCGGGATAATTTTTTCGGGTCGGTGTGGGTGCCTGAATCTGCTTTCAACGATCACTGGAAAGAAGCCAATGGCTTTGGCGCCATAATGCTAATGGGCGAAACCACGGATGTAGAACAATTCTCTGATGATCCGGCAGCGCCCAAAGCGACATTTCAACTGTACCCGAATCCCTCGCAGGGAGACATCCGGTTGCTGCTGGAAAATGATTACAGTGGACAGGTAAATATCGAGATCTATGATATCATCGGCAGAGAGGTTTTGCGAACGGCGTTCCAAAAAAAGCAGATCAACGTACGTAAATTGATTTCGGCGAGACATCTGGCAGCGGGTGTCTATTTCATTAAAGCTGAAATGGCTGGACAGCAGCAGGTTCAGAAATTGATGATTTTGTATCATTAATTGATATTTCTAAAATTAAAATTTGAATTTACAAATAATTATCTGTTTATATTGGAGTGCATCGCCTTTATGCGATGCATAAAGGCTTCGCACTCCTGATTATTTTGAAAATCAATGTGTTAGGATTAGTTCCTTTAATTAAATTTCGAAATTTAGATAATTGATTTCTTGTCCCCGAAACGCATGAAATAGCGCTTAAAGCAAAATCAAAAATAATATTTCGTGTATTTTTGTGTGTTAGTGGGCTACGATTGGAGCGATCAATGAAGCGACGGCAATTCCTGAAAAGCAGCATGGCGCTGGGTGGCGCATTGAGCATCCCGGCGTCACTGTTTGATGAAGAACAGACGCTTGAATTTGCGAAAATGAAGAAAGAGCGGCATTTGCTGCTGACTCTTGAAAATAAGTCCATTAAATTTAAACTATTTAATGATGCCTCGGCGGAAATAGAAAATAAAAAAAGCGATGTGAATTGGTACATGGGACCAGTTGCGATTCAGGAATTCGGTCCCATCGAGGAAGGTCATGTGTGGCTGCGCCAGGAAAGATCAATGTGCGAGCAGTATCCGGGACGATTCAGCGGCGAGAAGATCGGTGATAAAATTCGGTTCACACTGCTTGGTCGCCAGAACCGGGTGATGGGCACATTTACCTGCAGTGTAAAACTGGAAAATGACTGGCTGGTCTGGAAGATTTTGAAAATCGATGAATGCATTCGCAGTCTCGTGTTCCCGCCGCCCGTTTATTCGGACAGCCTCGTATTGCCCAAAGGAATCGGGCAATGGATTCGCGAACCGGAAAGCCGGTTCATCTACCCGCGCTATTTGCAGACGTTTTTCACGCACCTGAATATGCGCTGGATCGGCGGGTTGAAGGCGGATAATGACAATGGCTGGATCATGATTTATGACGACGGTTTTGAAGATGCGTACGCACTGGTCGCCAATCGAGCTGCGAGTCCCGCATACGCTAAAACGCTCGGAAAATGGGCGCACCCGTTTACGCTGCGTTATAAATTCACCAGCCGCGGATATGTGGGGATCGCCAAAACATATCGCAAGTGGGCGAAACAGCAGGGCATCTACCGTTCATTAAAAGATAAAATCGCTGATTATCCTGATTTGAATAATATGCTCGGTGGGCGTTCGTTCTGGTATAATCTTGCTTCTGCGGCACTGAAGCAGAAGACATCGGAAGATTTCTGGTTGACGGAAGAACAGCAACAGCGGCGACACGGTGGCGAAATTTTGATCCATGATAAATTTTCCGATGTCCTGCCGCGTATCGAGGAATTTAAAAAATTTGGTTTGAAAAAAGGCTTCTTCAAAATAGCCGGATGGATCAATGGCGGGTACGATGCATCGCATCCGGATGTGTGGCCGCCGGAACCGCAATTGGGAACTATTGCCGAATTGCAGAAAATCATGGCGCTGAAGGGATCGGTCTTTACCGGACTTCATGATAATTATCAGGATATTTACGAAGGTCTGCCCAGTTTTCCAAATGGTGTAAATCGCCTGCCGGATAGATCGCTGCAAATCGGCGGCGTTTGGGGCGGGGGA
The DNA here is from genome assembly GCA_964498785.1 of uncultured Cytophagia bacterium. Classification (GTDB taxonomy): domain Bacteria; phylum Zhuqueibacterota; class Zhuqueibacteria; order Thermofontimicrobiales; family Thiofontviventaceae; genus Mariaggregatimicrobium. The sequence continues at coordinate 59,885 of CAZCJL010000026.1, forward strand.
CAGTCATACATTTTGACCGCCAGATATGGCTTGAAGTATGCCAAACGGAACTGGGAAAAAATTAAGACGCTCAGGCCACGGGCGATGTTCATCGATACCACAACCGCAATGCAGTTATATCAATCTGATGAAAAACAGAATCGTCAGACAAAGGCAGATGATTTTAAATATAAACGAGCAACCCTGAAATTTTTCAAAGATCAGGGCGTGCTGTTGGGAAGTGAAGAGGTTGCGGATTTCGGAACGCCGTATGTCGACTGGTTCGAAACCCGGCACGCGCGCATCGAAGGAGAGACGATTCCGCTATGGCCTCTGGTATATCATGACGCGGCATTTGTGGGAAGATACGGGCATCCGTCCCCGGAGGATGAATACCCGCGCTGGCTCGAAGATATGCTGTGGGGTTACTTCCTGCATTTCTTTGTCCGCTCAAACTGGGACCTCGACGATTATTTCAAATCAACAACGCATGTGGATGAATGGCATCAGCGCATCGGGACGTCGGAAATGATCAGTCATCGGTTTGTCACAGATGATTTTAAGGTCGAAGAGACAGTATTCGAGCCGGGAGTGCGAATCATTGTCAATTTTGATAGCCACGACAGGAAGGCGGATGATATGGTGATTCCTGCCCAAAGTTATAAAATCAGGGAGTCGTAGATTGCGACATCTTATCATTACATTCTTTCTGCTTTTTATTTTATCGTTGAATCCTGTCACGGCAGATGAGTCTTCCGGACAATGGACTGCCCGCTGGATTTCGCACCCGGAGTGTGCGTCGGGCGAATTTGGAGTTTATTATTTTAAGAAGAAAATAGTTTTGGATCAACTTCCGAAACAACTCAAAGTTCATGTGTCAGCCGATAATCGTTACAGGTTTTATGTAAATGATTCGTTCGTTGGTTTTGGTCCGGCGACGGGAGATTTGGATCACTGGCATTTTGAAACATACAATATTGCCCGATTCCTGAAATCAGGCGATAATGTGATCGCAGCGATGGTCTGGAATATGGGAAAATACAGTGGAGCGGCACAGTTATCCAATCGAACCGGATTCATTTTGCAGTGCGATGATGACAGCTCACTCAATTCTTCTGACCAATGGATAACGCACAAAGACTTTGCGTTCCGCCCGATCCCGGTGGTCGTAGGCGAAGATGTCCGCGGTGGATTTCTCGCGCCGGTGTGCATTGAAATCGATGGCAGAAGGCACGATTGGAACTGGAAATTACCTGAGTCTGACGAATCATGGACGCAGGCGGCAGACATCGGCGCTGCCAGAATGCACAGTGAGACGACGGGTACGCAATGGGGATTAATGGAACGCTCCATCCCGATGTTGGAAATGCGGAAGGAGCGAATGCATAAAATGATTCAGTCCAGCGGACTTTCCCAAAATCTTCCCGATTTTAAAGAGAAGGTGAATGTCACAATTCCGCCATTCAAGAAAGTGCAACTGCTGCTGGATAACAGCGTGCTCACCGTCGGCATCCCGGAGCTGATTGTGAGTGGTGGAAAAGGCAGTTCTGTCAAAATTCATTATGCTGAAGCGCTGTTCGAAAAAGGGCAGCGGGATGAGCACGGAAATTTGATCGGCGAGGGGCAGATAAAGGGAAATCGCAATATCACGGAGGGAAAAGTTTTTGTCGGCTATTATGATCGCTTCATTGCGGATGGCGGCGACAATCGCCTGTTCCGACCGTTATGGTGGCGAACATTTCGTTACGCGCTTATGGATATTGAAACGGAAGAGCAACCTTTAATTATTGAAGATTTTTACAATATGTTCACGGCATATCCGTTTCAGCAGAACGCAGTTTTTAAGGCAGATGACGATGTGCTGCGCCAGATTTGGGACGTCAGTTGGCGCACCGCCAGATTGTGTGCCTGGGAAAACTATATGGATTGCCCGTATTACGAGCAATTACAGTACATCGGCGATACCAGAATCCAGGCGCTGGTTTCGCTGTACGTTTCCGGCGACGACCGGCTGATGCGCAATGCGATCCGGCAGTTTCATGACTCCATCACGCCGGAGGGATTGACCCGCAGCGCGCATCCCTGCCAGCGGGCGTCCATTATCCCGCCATTTTCGCTGTTCTGGATCGGCATGGTTCACGATTACTGGATGCACCGCACTGATGACAATTTCATTAAACAATTCATTCCCGCAATCAAAGAAATTTTGAACTGGCATGAACAATACACTGATTCCCGGACAGGTATGTTCAGCAAAATCCCATATTGGAATTTTGTGGATTGGACAAAAGAGTGGCCCTGGGATGTGGAAAAACAAACCGGCGGAATGCCGGATGGTTGGGATGCCGGAAATTCATCTGTATTGACGCTGCAATATGTTTATATCGCAAATCTAACAGTTGAAATTTTGGAGGCATTTGGGGAGCGAAACGCTGCCGATCATTTTTCAAAAATTTCCCGGGAATTGGGAGAATCGACTTACGAATATTGCTGGGATTCTGAAAAGCAATTCATCGCCGACACGCCGCTGAAAAAGAGTTTTAGCCAACATGCCAATGTGATGGCAGTTCTGGCTGGAATTATCCCTGAATCAGAACAGGGTAAATTCATCGAGCGAACCGCGTTTGATACAAGCCTGATTCAGTGCAGCATTTACTACCGCTTTTATCTGAACCGGGCGCTGATCAAAACAGGTCGCGGGGATTTGTATTTGAAATTACTGTCCCCGTGGGCCGATATGCTGGCGTTGGGATTAACCACATTTGCGGAAAAGCCGGAGCCATCACGCTCCGATTGTCACGGCTGGAGCGCCAGTCCGAACTATGACTTTTTAAGCATTGTGTGTGGAATTCAACCTTCTTCGCCGGGATTCAAAAAAGTGAAAATTGAGCCCCATCCGGGAGATTTAAATTTCATCGAGGGAGCGGTTCCGCATCCGAACGGCGATATTTCAATGAAATACCGGAAGGAGGAGAAATCAATTACATTTACAATCGAGCTGCCGGAGGGATTGACAGGGAGTTTTGTGTGGCAGGGAGAGGAGCAAACAATTGCAGAGGGCGAGAATGAATTCGAGTTTTAAAAAGAGCCAGTATTAAATTGCAATTCTGATTTTTGATTTTAACATAAGGAAGAACTTATGAACACCAGATTAACCAAGTACTCGACGTGGCAACTCGCGATGTTGATCGTCGTGCGTGTTGCCGTGGGCTGGCATTTACTGTACGAGGGACTTGTGAAATTGTACACGCCTGGCTGGTCATCTGCCGAGTATCTTGCCATGTCCCGCTGGATTTTTGCCGGCTTTTTCAATTGGATCGCATCGAATACGGTTTTGCTGCAAATTGTGGATTTTATTAATATCTGGGGCTTGATGTTCATCGGCGCAGCGTTAATACTGGGGCTGTTCACACGGATCGCCATCTATTCCGGTCTGTTCCTGCTGCTGATGTATTATATTTCATATCCGCCATTCATCGGACTGGATTACGGCGTCCCGAATGAAGGACATTATCTGATTGTCAATAAAAACCTGATCGAAATGCTGGCGCTGGCGGTTTTGGCATTCTTTCCGACCGGTACTATCATCGGTCTCGACAGGCTGATCTTCAATCGAAGGGAAAAGATGCCTGAGAAGAAAGAAATTCAACCGGAAACAGCAGAAACTGCGGGAGTCCCGGCATCCATGGACCGGCGGAAGTTGCTGAAGGGCATTGCCACGCTGCCATTCTTCGGAGCGTTTTTGTACGCATTCTGGCGCAAGAAAAGCTATGAAGAACGTCATCTCATCGACGCGGTGACCGGCGCATCGATAAAGACCTATGACTTCGGGAGCCTGAAAGATCTAAAGGGCAAAATTCCGATGGCAAAAATCAAGGATCGTGAATTCAGTCGGTTGATTTTAGGCGGCAATCTGCTCTCCGGCTGGGCGCATTCCCGGGATTTGATTTATGTGTCGCAACTGGTGCGGGCATATCATCACAAAGATAAAATTTTCGCCACGCTGTTGCTGGCTGAAAAATGCGGCGTGAATACGTTGCTCTCCAATCCGGTGATCGCAAAAACAATCAATGAATACTGGGATCGCGGCATTGGGAAAATTCAGTTCATTTCCGATTGCGTCGGGCTGAATTATGATGCCACAGGACAACCCAGTGCTGCCCCGTATCAGGAATTTCTGGATCGTATTCAAATGGCAATTGATCACGGCGCGTGCGCCTGTTATATTCAGGGCGAAACCGCGGATTATTATATGAAGCACGGGAATATCAGTGCTATTGAAAAAGCCTTTGACCTGATGCGCCGTAATAACGTAATTGCCGGTATCGGCGCGCATCATATTGAAACCATCAAAGCGTGCGTGGATGCGGGATTCGATCCTGATTTCTGGATGAAGACGCTGCATCATCAAAATTACTGGTCAGCGCAGCATCCAACCTGGCATGATAATAAATATTGCTATAATACAGAAGAAACCATTGCGTACATGAAGAATCTGCCGCAGCCGTTCATCGCGTTCAAAACGCTGGCAGCCGGCTCCATTCGTCCCGAAGACGGATTCCGGTTCGCATTCGAGAACGGCGCTGATTTTATCTGCGTCGGGATGTACGATTTTCAGATAGTGAATGACGTCAATGTCGCGTACGATATTTTAAGCGGCGAAATCAAGAGAGAGCGCGAGTGGCGGGCGTAAGAGCTGGTGTGCATCGCCTTTACAGCCTGTCTAAGAACTACCCTTGCGAAGGTTTTTAAAAACGGGACAAGCTGTATATTGATGAATATTCATGAATTTATCTATATATTGTGTTGTCGCGAAACCTTCTCAAGGGTTTTCCCGACGATATCAAAGTTCCTGGACAGGCTCTTTAAACGATGCACTGCGATGCATAAAAGGCCTGTCCAGGAACTCAGAAAAATGTCATTCTGAGGATCCCGCTTGGCGGGAGACGGATCCGCCTAAGACGGATAATACCACTAAGCGTCTGTCTTTATTGGGTGTTGTGGAATGAGATTCGTATCCATTCAATAATTGATGGTGTGCATCAAAGCTTTCGGATTCTCTTTGAATTTATTGATTAAGACGCGAATCTGTCATGTCGAGCGAAGTCGAGATATGACAACATCCATTAGAAAAATGAAGAT
>CAZCJL010000027.1:0-64399 GCA_964498785.1 uncultured Cytophagia bacterium
ATTTTAACAATATATTAATTCGTGTATCTGATTATAAAAATATAGGAGTAAAAAATGAACACGCTTAACTTAAAATTTGTATTTTCCCACCTTTTATTTTTCGTGCTGATTCCTTTATTGGTTATTGGTCAGCCGCAAAACAGAACCAGTCAGACACAATCCGGTAAGGCAGAAATTAAACTGACAGCCCCAGACATCAAAATGGCGCTTGAAGTAATTAAAGCCAATACAATGTCGCTGCCAGGATTCCTGCCCGGCTCCCGCACAAAAATGAGTTCAGGAAAATTCAGTGAAGCAGACGCATTAGCCCTCTACCTGCTTAAATTCCATCAGCAGACAAAAATTTGTCCGCCGATAAAATTAGCGGCAGAACTTGTGAAAAAGATCAATGACAGCGAGCTACACAAGAAAGCGGTCACAATCTTTTGGCTTGAATACAGCACAACATCTGATTTAAACGAAGGTCTGGATAAGCCGGACGCGTTACAGGATAATTTTGAATATTACATTCTCACCAAACAAACCGAGCGTCTAAAAATTCAAAATGCACGTCTTCAGGGATATGTGGGCTCAGACGAAGCCTGGCGTAAAGCGATGGCATCGCAGGAAAAAACATGGCAAAAATCCAGTGCACGTCAAAACGAATACATCTTAACAAGAGAAACTTACCGCGTAATACTCGATGCACAGGCTGCTATTATTGCTGCGAAATATGCCGTTCAATCAGCTCACTAACAAGCAAAACAGAGATCATTTTGACAGATTCTGAATTCCCGGCTTCTTACAGATATTCAATTTTTGTATTGACATTTTCAGTTTAAATAGTTAGATTTTAGTCTTGCTGATCGATGACAATGCAAATCAGTATTCATTACCGCACAGAATCAATCCATTCTCAGGAATTTTATCAGATTTCCTAAGTCTTGAAGACTTCGGAAATCTCAACCAATATAATTTCGAAAGATGAATCTTATAATTTATCGGAGATTAATATGGCCGAACAGAATCCTCTCTATCTAACTCTCTGGTTAATTCTTTTTTCACTTTTAATTGTTAATTCTGCGACTAGCAAAGAATTCTCCCCTTCTGACATGGAGGAGATTCTTTACGGCGTTGCCTATTATTATGAATATATGCCTTACGAACGCCTCGAAGAAGATGCCCGGATGATGAAGGAGTGCGGCATCAACATGGTGCGGATTTGCGAATCCACGTGGGGCTATCACGAGCGTCAGGATGGCGTGTTCAATTTCGAGCATGTGGATCGCATTCTCGATGTGATGCACAAGCATGGGATCAAGGTGATCATCGGGACGCCGACGTATGCCATCCCGACGTGGCTGGCAAAGCGGTATCCCGAAATTCTGGCAGATAGAAAGGACGGGCAAGCGCGCTATGGTTCCCGGCAGAATATGGATATCTCCCACCCGGTGTATCGCTATTATGCGGAGCGAATCATTCGGAAGCTGATTGAACATACGTACCGCCATTCCGCGGTGATCGGGTTTCAGGTGGATAATGAAACCAAGCATTATCACACTGAAGGCGAAAATGTGCAGAAGCAGTTTCTGCAATATCTGAAGACAAAATTCAGCACGCCGGAGGAAATGAACAAAGCCTTTGGTTTTCATTACTGGAGCAATTCGGTCAATGCCTGGGAAGATATGCCATCGACCATGGGTTCGATTAACGGCAGCCTGAACAGTGAATTCAGCAAATTTCAACGCAAGCTGGTCACCGATTTTCTGGCGTGGCAGGCGGCGATTGTCAATGAATATAAACTGCCGCATCAATTCATCACTCACAATTTCGACCTGAGCTGGCGCCGCGGCAGTTACGCCATCCAGCCGGATGTGGATCATTTTGAAGCCTGCCAGCCGCTGGATGTTGCCGGCATCGATATTTATCACAAAACGCAGGATGACCTCAGCGGCATGAAAATCGCGATGGCAGGCGACCTCGCCCGGTCCATGAAACAGGATAATTATTTCGTGATCGAGACGTCGGCGCAGAGCATCCTCAATTCAGCTTCGCAAAGACTGCATTATCCGGGACAACTTCGTTTGCAAGCTTACAGCCATATCGCGTCCGGCGCGAACATGGTCGCCTACTGGCACTGGCATTCGATTCATAACAGCGCCGAGACGTACTGGAAAGGACTGCTCGCTCATGATCTGGAGCCGAATCCGACCTATTACGAAGCCCAACAGATCGCTGCCGAATTCAAAGAATACAGCAAAGATCTGATTAGTTTAAAGAAAAACAACCGTATCGCGATCTATTTCAGCAACGAAAGTTTAACCGCACTCCGTGAGTTCCCGTTTTCGTATTCCATGAATTATAATGACATCGTGCACCAGTTGTACGACATCCTGTACAAAGCAAATATCGAGTGCGATTTTGCGGACCATACCGTCACGGACCTTTCAAAATACAAGGTGATCATTATCCCGCCGCTTTATGTCGCTTCTGATCAGGAACTGGAAAAATTGAATCAATTTGCACGCAATGGCGGCTCCCTGCTGCTCTATTTTAAAAGCGGATTTTGCAATGAAAATGTCCAGGTGCGCACAGATCGAATGCCCGCCGTGTTGCGGAAAGCCTGTGGCTTCAATTATCAGCAGTTTACAAATTTTGAAAAAATGCCGCTAAAGGACAATCCGTTCGATGTCAGCGAGGAACAAAATTATGTTTCAGTATGGGGCGAATTATTGAATCCGGAATCTGCCGAAGTTTTAGCCCGATATGACCATCCGCACTGGGGAAAATACGCGGCAATCACACAAAATAAATTCGGCGATGGGACAGTGACTTATCTGGCAAGTTTGCCATCTCCTGCCATTTTGAAAAAAATCATTCAAAATGTTGTTGTGCAAGCTGGGATCGATGAGCCGACGCACAATTACGCATTTCCGGTTATTATCCGAAATGGCGATAATAAATCGGGCAAAAAGGTTCATTATTTGATAAACTATTCTCCGCAGGTGGTAGAAACAATTTATCATTTTGATGAGGGCGCGGATATTTTTACGAAGCAGAATATTCAAAAAGATGAATCGATTGTGATCGATCCGTGGGATTTGCGAATTTTTATTGAAAGATAATCAAATAAAGGAATCGAAGATGAAAGTAAAGAAAATTTACGTCACAGAACCCTGGAAAATCGGAGTCGTGGAACAGGAGCAGAAACTTCAGATTGAAAACCCGAACGAAATCATAATCGAAAACCTGTTTTCGCATCTTAGCGCTGGAACGGAAATGGCGTGCGTATCGGGAATAGAGTCCTGGTTTCCGCTTCCAAATACGCCGGGATATACTGCCGTCGGCAAAGTGCTGGAAAAAGGCGCAAATGTTACAAAAGCCGAATTCGGCGATATTGTGTACACCTTTGGTCCGCATGCTTCGCATTTTAAAATCGATATCACCGATCGCTTTCATGGCGTCTGCGTAAAATTGCCGGAGGGATTGGCGCCGGATATCGCCTCGTTTACACATATCAGCGGGATTGCCATCACCGCATTACGGGCCTCGAATATTGAACTGGGGGATGTCGTCGCAGTTTCCGGTTTGGGCGCGATCGGCAATATAGCAGCGCAATTCGCACAATTGCAGGGCGCAACCGTTCTGGCGACAGACATCAACGATGCACGGATTAAAATTGCACTGCAAAGTGGAATTCAATACGCAATCAATGTTACACGCTCAAAAGTCACGGATGCTTTAAAAGAAATCACCGGTAAAGAAAATGTCGATTGCTGGATCGATGCATCAGGACAGTCGGCGGTTGTGGAAGAGTCGTTGAATTATGTGACTGCCAATGGTGAAATGATTTTGCTGGGAAGTCCCCGCGCCGAGTATCAATCAAATTTGACAGCGACGTTGCAGAAAATCCATTTACTGGATAATATTAAAATAAAGAGCGCGCTGGAATTCACCTTTCCGACACATCATAATGATTTCAACAAACACAGCATCGAGCGAAATTCCGAAATCATCATGAATTTGATGAACAGCGGATCGCTACACATCAAACCGATTTATTCGCACAAGTTAAAACCGGAAGAGGCTGCGTCCGCGTATTTTGGATTGAAAGACAAGCCGGATGAATATATAGGCGTGGTGTTTGACTGGAAATCTTAAATGATCGTGCTTAAACAAAACCTTGCGAAGGTTTAAAACCTTCGCAAGGATATTTAATGGGGCTCTAATCCAATAATCAAAAATAAAATTGTATTTGAAAAAGCTATGTATTGAAATAGAAAACCGTCATGTCGGCAGTTTGGGAAATCAGGCGGCCACAGCTTTTTTTGATGACATTGTCCGCTCTTTCGGTTTTACGACCGAAATGACGCAATTCGATTGCATGGATTGGGAATTCGGGGATGTGCTTTTGCAGACCCGAGATAAAACCTTCCCGGCTCATGTTGGCCCTTATTCTCCTGAAATCGACGTAGAAACAGTGCTTGTTGAAGCGGATACTTTGAGCTCGCTCGAAAAGCAGGATGTATCTGGTAAATTGATTCTCCTTCACGGTGAATTAGCCAGGGAACAATTGATGCCTAAAAATTTTCCGTTTTACAATCCTGAATCCCATCAGAAAATAATTGCTACGCTGGAGGGAAAACAGCCGGCTGGTATTATCGCCGCAACCGGGAGAAATTATGAACTGGCCGGAGGGATGTATCCCTTTCCGCTATTTGAAGACGGGGATTTTGATATTCCATCTGTGTATATGAAAGATGTGGATGGCGAATCACTGCGAAAATTTGTCGGAGAAGCGGTAAAATTGCAGTTTGTTTCGAAGCGCATACCTTCAACAGGTTCCAATGTAATCGCCCGGAAGGAGAATTGCAGTGGATCGCGGCTTGTTTTTTGTGCCCATATCAATGCCAAGAAAGGAACGCCCGGCGCCCTGGACGATGGCGGCGGGATTGTCACCCTGCTCGCGTTGGCAGAATTATTTAAGGACTACGACAAACCATACTGCATTGAAATAATCGCTTTCAGCGGTTGACTGCTGCATTCGGTTTTTTGTTGGATGAGATTTAATGAATTGCTGTAAAAAAAGAGGCAATTACTTATCCATTCATGACAAATTCTATTTTTGAAAAATTAGCTTTTTTGTTTCTGAAAAAAGTTGTTTCGATTGGCCAACGTTTTCCCTGTTTGCAGCAGCTTGTATTTTGTACAAATACACTCCGCTGGGCAAATTTTTTGGTAACCAGGTTATTTCGTATTCACCGGCTGGATGCATTCTATTAGTCAGTGTCTCAATTTCTTGGCCTGAAATATTATAAATCTTCAGGGTGATAAAACTTGATTTGGAAATACTGTATTTTATTTTTGTCGATGGATTAAAAGGATTGGGATAATTCTGCTGAAGCAAAAATTCGGTTAGCACATTCTCAGATGAGTTATCTTCAATAGCAGTAATGGTAAACGGTTCGCTAAAACGTGAAGTATTACCATTTGCATCTGTTGCAGTCGCAGTGATATTTTGAAATAGTGGGGAATCATTCAGTTCAATCGAAAACGCGCCGGCAACATCAGTTTCAGCTGATCCGAGAAAAACCATGCCTTCATCGGACTCATCGGTGAAGATTTCAACTATTTGTTCTGGCTGAGCCTGCCCCTGAATAAGTAAATCAGATACCGACAGAACCGTTGGCGGTGCAAGCTCGTTGTTTCCGCCGCTCCATATCATGATTCCCACTGCACTATTGCGAGAAATTGAATTCTGGCTGATGTGATTGTACAATGCATTGGAACTGCCAATAGAAATACCAAATTCAAGATTATATCCGATGACGTTTTGAATAATTTCCGTGTACTTTGAATTTCCCCACAAATAAATACCATCATTTTGCTGGCTGAATTTCAATGTAAATGTACTGTCAGTGCCAATCAAATTGCCCATAATCTCCGTGCTGTCTGAATTAAAAATAGCGACGCCATCTCTATTCCCACCAATGAAATTAAACAGGACGTGGTTGTTATGACTGCTATACTGAATAGAGACTCCATGATTCAAATTACCAAGGGTATCAGTTTTTGCCTGATTAATCCCGATCACGTTGTGGGTGACATAATTATGCGATGCCCCGGATATAAATACACCAAATCTAAAATTGCCGGAAATGACGTTCCCATGATTTGCTTCTGTTGAGCCAACAAGCGTTTCGCGGGCGCCATCTGATAATACAATACCATCATAATTACCTGCTGAATGCTGTCCACGATGATCCGTACCAATAAAGCATTCAGTGATGAACGTGCCTTTAGCGCCGCTCACTAAAATTCCGGCATTTTGGCAATTCTGAATATTTAATCCGTAAATAGCAACGTCATCCGCGGCAACCAATAATCCAGTCATGCCTTGAGCTGCTGCAGACCCATCCAGCACAATTTCTGGCCCATCAGGATTTAAGTCACCCGCCACGTTTGCCTGAGACCAGCCATCAACGTTCATCCAGGCATCCATTAAGGCGGGCAGTTCAGACAATGGTTTGATTCGCCAGATGCCATTCTCTGCCTCGTAACCGGGATCGCTTGTTGGAATGGCAAAGGTGATCTCGCTGCTCTCCTGTCTGCTGTTCGCCAATTCGATGGCCCGGCGCAAGGAGCCTTCCCCGCTGTCGTTGGTGTTGGTCACAACTGTACCCGTTGGTATAGAGCCAACAATCACCGATCCATTAAAGAGATTGGCAATTGTCAAGGTCTGTCCGTCAACATCGCTTAGCTGTACATTCTGTAATTCCAGTGTCGCGCTTCCGTTTACCTGCGTTGTGAATTCAACAGATGCGAGAATCCCGTTACCATTCGGTCCCGCAACAGAACCCAAAGTAGCAGCGCCATAGGTGATTTTTCCGGGATTTGTGCTATTGTCCATATCCGGTCCGACCGGTATTACCGTGCGGCCGGTACTTCCGAGCAAAACGCCCATCGTTGCTGCACTAACATGTAAAATATTTGTATCGAATACGATATCAAATTGAAACGCCCCGAGATTGTTCACATTTTCCACAATGACATCAATGGAAACCACCTGACCGGATTCCGCTATTTGTTCTGCCGGATCAATTCGAATCGTAACGTCCTGACCATAAAGTAGCACAGACGATAGAAGTCCAAAGACAATTGTCACAATAAGTAATTCTTTTTTCATTTCAATCTCCTTTAAAAAAAATGGAGAAAGGAGGAGGGAAACGGGAAGAAAAAAATAATATTCTTTCTCCCTTCTCCATTCTCCTTCACCCGTTTATTTGATTAATAACATTTTTCGAGATGTCTTAAATTCACCTGCTTGCAATGTGTATACATATATTCCTGATGGCACACGAATCCCTTCCGCACTCAACCCATTCCATTGAATCCTGTATGCGCCGGATGTTTTTTCTTCATCAACCAATGTCTGAACAAGTTGTCCCTGCAAATTGAAAATACTGAGAGTAACATGTTGCTTTGTATTTTCCAGAGATGGTACATCGTAACCGATAAAAGTCGTCGGATTGAAGGGATTGGGATAGTTTTGATGCAGCGCAAAATTTTCAGGTGTCACTAAATTGTTGTTCCAGTTCAAATATTCAGCATTGATAGCATTCAATTCAATCTGCTGTCCATTCATATCAGTTAAGATGATATTCGTAATTTCAACAGGAATGAAATTATCGATTGTTCCTTCGAGCTTGATGGCAGCCAAAAGGCCTGCTCCTTCAGCGCCATTATTTTTTCCATAGCTGAAAGCTCCTATCACGTACTGATTGGCAACTTCATCTTTTATGGGACCAAGAGTCGTAACATGATTTCCGTTTACCGACAGAAATTCACCCAATTGAATACCCGCTAATTTTACATCTGTGTTTTCCAAAACAACATCGAATTGGAAAGCGCCGATGTCCTCCGCATTTTCGACAAACACGCTCAACGAAGGACACAAATCAGAAGCTGCCAATTCGTTGGCCTTGATTTGCAGCGACACATTTTTATTACGCATTGATTTTACAAGGATTGTATTTTGAAGTTGATCACTATTTGATGGTACCTGTTTATTCCACCATGAAGCGACCAATTGCACGTCAATGATATCCACATCGCCATCGCCCTGTCCCTGGTTATCAACATCATAAATCGGGTCGAAATTGGGATCGCCCTGACTTGTGTTCCAGTGGGCTGCAACAAGCTGAATATCGATTATATCAACATCCTGATCTCCGTCAACATCTGCCCAGAAGCGGCTTGTCACCTGAATTTCACCATCTTCATCCATCACCACGATTTGATTACCTTGCGTGTCAGCAATTTTTACATTCTTCAAGTCGATCGGTGTCGTACCTTCGGACATGGGTGTCCACAAAATTGTAGCCAAAACACCATCTCCATTAGCCCCTGTCTGGGATCCGAGACTGGCTGCTCCATAGACAACAGATCCATTTGTATTATCAATATTTGGCCCGACTGGAATGATACTACGGCCGGTGCTGCCAAGAAATGCACCCAGCGTAACATCAGATGGCTGTGCAATCTGCACGACAACCCCATCATAAGCAATTTCAAATTCAAAACTACCGAGGTCAGTAATTCCTTCCGACACAACATCGACCGAGGCAGGAGTTCCGACGTGCATTTCAGCAATTTTAGGTTCAAAACGAATGGTTGACATATTACCATCGGGTACAGTCATCTTAACAGCCATTTCCTGTTCACCGCCATTGGACACAACTCTCAACGCTCCATTATACTCGCCGGCTGCCATGTTTGTCCGATCCACCACGACCACAACTTCTGCATTTCCCGAACCGTTTGCCGGGCTGAGAGACATCCAGGGGACTTCGGAGTCTTCAACGGCTTCCCAGTTGAGCGTGCCCCCACCTGTATTTTGTATTTGGAAAGAAAGATTTGTATGCGAAGCGCCAAAATCCAGCGTCGTTGGATTTACGGATAAAACAGGCTTCAAACCAGGCACTACTTCCAACGATAGCGGGACGATTACAAAAGACTCATCGGGATCAGCACTTGTGACGAATAAATTGAATTCGTATATGGAAGGTGTTAATCCAGCAGCATCAAACGTCATGGAGATATTTTTCTGACTTCCGGAACTTACTGTGCCTGAACTGGGATTGACCGTCAGCCAGTCAGGCAGATCTGCTCCGTTGCTGTTCCATCGAGAGATTTCTCCAGAATCATCAACATTCCAGATGTGATCAGCCGAACCAACGCTGACCGCTACTGCGCCGCCATATTGATTATCCCAACCCGAGCCGTTCCATTTGAAAATTTCATATCCGCCAGGCGCAGGAATTATTCCGATGGCCAAAACAGAGCCGTTAGCGCCGACGCCGATGTCGCTGGCGATTCCGGGGAACAAATCCCAATCACTGCCATTCCAGCGATAAACCAGGCTGAATTCATTAATGCACCAAATATGTTTCTGAGAACCGACGCTAATTTTCACAGCGCCGCCCGGCATTAAATCCCAACCGTTGCCATTCCATTTCAGAATTTCATATCCGCCAAAAATTTTCTTGGTACCAACTGCCCACATCGTACCATCCGAAGCAACACTGACCTGAAGCGCTTTTCCCGATAGCGGATACCAGTCACTGCCATCCCACTTCAAAATATCATTCGTTTCATTGACAACAACAACCTGGTTTTGCGAACCAACATCGATGCTCATCGCACCACCGGATATCGCGTCCCAATCAACGCCGTTCCATTGATAAATATCATATCCATTGTCATTTTTATTAGTGCCGATCATCCACGCTGCTCCATCGGCGCCCACTCCGACGTCCCTGGCTGCGCCCGGCATTTTTTCCCATTTCTCACCACTTATATTGAAATAAAGATCGACATCTCCTGAATTACTGATGGCTAAACTTTCGACCGTTGAACCGCCTTCTCCAATTGACGCTGCAAGCGAAGAGGGAGTAACATTTATATCCGGCTTCCCCGATGAGAAAATAATCGCAAATTCGCTTAAATGGTTGACCGAACCGCAGATAATATTCGTTGTTGCATTCAGCAACGTTGTAACATCTTTCCATTGATCGGGGGGACTTTCGTAGACCTGCAGCCTCAATGCTGTTTCCTGTGCGGGCGTCATTCCGGCATCGTTATAATTGATACAGATTTCAATACTTCCCGTAAATGTCGCTGTCGTTTCAATATTATAATAAATTGGCGCCCCGAACGGGACAATCTGAAATCCTCCCGGCGGTGGCGTACCATTTGAGGTCGTTACTAACGTTGTATTGCCGGGGCTTGAGACATTGTTGAAAGTAACATTTACCCCGCTGCCGAAATTGACGTTTACATTTTCACCAACAGGCGTGTTATTTGATACTGTTGTTTCCAGCAAATTGCCGTAAATATCAAAATCATTGGTTCCAAAATTCCGTTTATCTTCCCAGACAACCAACGCATGCGGCGAGGCTGAACTCACTGCTAAGGCGGGGTTAAAGGGATCTTCGGTGCCAGTCGTTGCTGAAATTATGATATTATCCGGAACTGATCCGGTAAATTCAGCCGATCCCATTGAATTGCCGCGAATGTGATTGACCTGCGTATCATTTTGCTGATCCGACCCCGGCGTTTCCCGCCAGGCAACCATAAATTTCCCCGCCACAGAACTGTATTCCACGGCAGGATTCCACGTTGCTGCATAACTGGAATATGCCCAGTGCGACCAGATCTTTGAAATCGGGAAAATTTCATTGGAAACACTTTCTGTTGTCAAATAGTCGATTTTAGCCGCGTCAACCAATCCTCCCCAGATTCCTGTCCATTGCATGCCCTGCCATGTCATATTATTGTCCCGATCTGCCCAGACAATTAAAAAGACAGGTTCGTTATCCCAATAACCAAACGCGATGTCCCATCCTTCAGCAATGCCAATTTTTGATTGTTGAAACGGCACGGAAGGGTAAATCTCTCCCGATTGCGGATTCGTTAATGTAATCATGACGTTACCATCGCTATCCAGCATCATCAGATTTCCGGGGTCATTACAGGCAAGAAGATAACGCCCCTGCGGCGTTTCGCTTGATGTGACCGGCGCGTACGCGATCGTGTAACTCATATCGTCAGTGTCGACAAATGAAGTCGGGTATGAATTATAGAACATCTGCGCAGAGCCAACCGGCTGTCCATCGGCGCCGATTTTTCCGGAATAATATCTCGTGTAGCTGTACCCGGTTTGCAAGTTATCCGGTATTTTTTCTTCTCCGACAACCAATAAATTCCCAGCAATAGAATTATAAAGAACTGTTGGATTCTCTGCGTTTGGTAATAGCTGAATTGTCCCGCCAATCGCGGAACCTGTCGCAGACAATCGCTGGCCATAAACGCTCAAATCAGGTGCAATGCCGGAAACAAATACAACCAGATATTCATTTTGCTTAGAATTATAAGCGACAGACGGCAAACCTTGTGCATACTCCGAAATTGTAAAATTGGCGACTGGCTGCCCGCTTTCGCTGATCCGAACTCCTCTCAATCTTTTCATTTGAGTTGAATAAGATTCCAGCCACACGACAAAATATTCATTGTTAGTTGAATTATAAGCAACATCACAACCGTAATCTTTTTGGCTGCCCTGGTAGACTGAAAAGTCTGCGAAGGCTATAGCGCTGAACAGCATTATCTGAAATAATAATAAAATTTTTTTCATTTATCTTCTCCTTAAAATTCTTTTGAAAATTAATTGGTGACCGCCAAATCGAACGCGCCGTTAGCCGGAAGGTCAAAGAATGAGTTTAACTCTAATGAGAGCAAACAAATAATCCTTCCAAACCAACTCTAATATCCAAAAATATTAGTCATTTTACAATCCCATGAAGATGGGATTTTAAAGAAAGGAGAATTAACCCAAGTTCACCACACTGTTTTGGAAAATGTCCTTAAATTGGCAAAAATAAAGGCTAACTTCAATATTTACCTTCAAAAAATAGATGTAGTGACCCATTAACGTATTTGTGAACAAAAAATCAACCTAAGTTCTATAAAAAGGAGTTTATCCTTTAGAAATTGAGGTGAACTTGGGTTAAGAAATAGATGATTCTATGATTCAGGGAGAGGTGATAAGGAACAGCCAAGTAATAAAATCATATTTCGCCATGAAGCGATTTGCGGATAACATCGGCTTTAGTGTGGACATGCAGCTTTTTGTAAATATTTTTAATATGCGATCGGACAGTCTCAACGGAAATATACATCCGATCTGCAATCATTTTGTAGCTCAATCCATCGACAAGCCCGACAACGATTTCCTTTTCTTTTAAGGTAAGCGGCGATTTTATTTCTTTTGATTTTTTGGGCTGGAAATAGTGAATTACTTTGCGTGCGATTTGCGGAGACATTGGGGCGCCGCCGGCGTACAACATTTCAATTGACTGCTTTATTTCAGGAAATGGCCGATTTTTTAGCAGGTAACCTGAAGCGCCGGCGCACAACGATTGAAAAATATGATGAGAATCGTTATGAATAGTCAACATAATTATATCGATATCCGAATATTTTTCTTTGATGACCTTGATTCCCTCAATTCCGGACATTCCCGGCAGACCAATATCCATCAGAATGACGTCAGGTGCATTGTCATCATTTAAATGATTCAGAAATCTTTCAACAGAGTCTGTGTTTACGACACATCGAAATTCGGATACTGAATTTAAATAATCACGGATTGCATCGCCAATTTCAATGTCGTCCTCAATTAATGCTATGTTTATCATAATGTTTAATATAAGTTCTTTTAGGTTTAATGTAAATACCATGATTATGGGATAACGGATTCTATTTTCTCCTGTTGGATGTCCATTTTTAAATCTCTTTCATTTTCAACTCCACAGTTGTTCCATTTTCATGAAAAATTTCTATTGTAGCTGCAATCCGTTTGGCGCGCTCTTTCATGTTTTTCAATCCATTGCCATAACGAATTTTTTCTTCATCGAATCCGATGCCATCATCCTTGACAGACATTAAAAATGCACCATCAGAATTGATAAGTTTCAAATGTACGTTTGTTGCACGTGCATGTTTTGCGACGTTATTAATGGCCTCTTTAACAATCAGGTAGATATTTTGGCGGAGGTCTACCTTGAGTTTTTTGATTGCGTCCAATCCTTCAGCGTCAAAATGAAATGAGACTTCATCTTTGGCAAAAACGTTCATTCCCAAATCCCGAATGCGGTCGAGAAGATCGCCGATCGTTTCGTTCCTTGAATCAATGGACCAGACGACATCGCTCATTGTTGTTATTATCTCGCGACTCATCGATCCGATTTTTTGTGCAGAGAGCAAAATCTTTTGAGCATTCTGCATTGTCTGGATAATTTCCGAATGAATAGAAATTTTTGTCAGTGTGGCACCGATGTCGTCATGCAAATCACTGGCAATGCGGGTTCGCAATCGTTCCATCTCCAATTGTTTGGACATGCGGTAAGAATGAATCAAATATATTATCGCGAGAATAGCGGTAAGCAAAATCACCCGAAACCACCATGTTTTCCAAAAGGGCGGCGTGATGATAATTTTAATCGAAGTCCCGGTTTCGTTCCAGACGCCATCATTATTCGATGCTTTCACCCGAAAGACATATCTGCCTGGATCTAAATTCGTGTAAGTCGCAAAACGTCTCGATCCTGAATAAAACCAATCTTTATTGAAATTTTCCAACATGTAGGCATACTGATTTTTCGTTGGACTGTTATAATCCAGTGAGGCGAATTCAAACGAAAACACGTTTTGACTGTAGGAGAGTTCAATTTCCCCGGACTCAGAAATATGCTTCTGCAGCGGCGTTTCTCTATTTTGAGAAACAGGAACAGATCGATTGAAAATCTTAAAATCGGTGAGAACAACAGGTGGAATAACCGGATTATCGATAATATTTTCAGGCCGAAATCCATTCAACCCATTAACGCCGCCAAAATATAATTCTCCGGTATGACTTTTATAACAAGCGCCGGGATTGAATTCATTACTTTGCAGACCATCATGAATATCATAATTCCGAAATACTTTGGTCTGCGGATTAAACCTGGATATTCCTTTCTTCGTGCTTAACCATAAATTGCCTTTACTGTCTTCAAGAATTCCACAAATATTATCGTTCGGAAGTCCGTCTGCTTCCTTGAAATGAATGAAGGTATTGTTTGCGCTCACATATTGATTCAGTCCACCTTCCGTACCAACCCAAATATTGTTTGAGTTATCTTTATAAATAATTTGCACGAAATCATTACTTAAACTTGTTGAATCTCCGGCTTTATTCATGAAATAAGAAAAGGAATTTTTCCCGGGAATAAACTCATTGATGCCCCCGCCGCCGCTCCCAAGCCACAACACGTCTGAATCCTTTTGAAAGATGCAGCGAATATCATTGTTATTAATTCCATCCGAATTTTCGAGACTATATTTCCAATACTTAAAAAGCACGTTCGTGCCGCCATCCCAAATCATTTCATTCAGCCCGCTTCCGTGCGTACCAATGAAGAGAGAGCTTTTATTCGTAGCGCGAATTTCGTGAAATGATAAAACATACTTTTCATTTAAACCAGTTTCATCTATCGAATTGACACCATACGCGTACGGCCAGTAAACGAACTTTTTCTTTTTCCTGTCAAATAGAAGGATTTTCCCGCCATACGTGCCAAGCCAAAGGTTGGCGAAAGAATCTTCAAAAATTGAGATGATGTTATTGACTTGCGGATAAAATATATCGATATCGGTGTTCTCGACATCTTCTGGCGTGCTCATCCAATGCTGGTAGGTTCCATCGGCAGGATTAAAAAGATTTAATCCACCACCATACGTACCTATCCAAATTACGCCTGTCGAGTCTTCAAAGATTGCCCGCACATCATTGTGACTGAGACTCGCCGGATCACCTGAAATATTTTTCCAATGAAAAAACCTAATTGCATCCAGGCGGTTTCGCTGTATTTTATTTACGCCATTCCCCAGCGTACCGATCCACAGAACGCCGGATCTGTCTTCATACAATGAGTTGACAATATTGCCGCTTAGACTACTCGGTTCCGCAGGGTGGTTCAAACTTCGGGTAAAAATATTGGTCTCGGGATTGAAAATATTGAGACCGCCACCATCCGTTCCAATCCAGAAAACATTGGATTTATCAAAAAACATGGCGTTAATATAATCGTTACTGAGACTGGCAGGATTATCAGCTTCGTAAGCCCATCTGGTGAAATTTTCTGTTTCAATATCAAAGCGGTTCAGCCCCGTTCCATGTGTCCCCAACCACAGCGACCTGCTGCCTTTTTGCCATTCTTCAGGCGATTCGCAAATTGTGTTAATCCAATTGTTACTTAAGCTGTTTGCGTTGGAAGGATCGTTTTCCCAAAATTTAAATGTTTCGGTCTCGGGATCAAAACGAGCAAGTCCGCCGCCAACGACGCCAAGCCACACAATCCCTGTGGTATCGGCATAAATGCACTGGACGGAGTTGGAAGTCGTCGTCAGACTGCTTTCCGGATCGCAATTCCATGACGTGAAAATATTTCGTGAACCAGTGTTTCCATGATTTGCTGAGTCAGGCAGAATTTCCAGCCGTGTAAGCCCACCGCCTTCCGTGCCGATCCACAACACATTTTTTCTCACGGGATCTGCCGAGAGTGACAAAATATAATTACTTCTCAACGTGTTTGGAGCCTTTTCATCGTGTTTGTATTGCGTAAACGTTTCTGTCCTTCGATGAAACTGGTTCAGTCCACCGCCGTATGTTCCTGCCCAGATTGAATTGGAATCAATCTCTGCGATAGCCCGTACCTCGCTTCTTCCCAGGCTGGCAGGATCATCAGGATTATTTTTAAAGATTGAGAAAGAATACCCATCGTACTTATTCAGGCCGTCATTAGTACCAAACCACATAAAACCGCAATGATCCTGGATAACGCAATTCACAATACTTTGGGACAAACCGTGTTCAAGAGAAATATGTTCGAATTTCAAATTATTATTTTGGGGAAATACCAATGAAGCGACAACAGATAGAAAAATGATAGTCAAGTACGAGGCTTTTTGCATTTTTACCACAGATGACAAATTATTATCTCACGCTTAATTTTTACAGTCGCTTAATTGCAATTCTCTTATGGTTTTAAAAGACAATAATAATAATAATTTTTGAAGATAAAGTCAAGTTCATTTTTAATGGAAAAGGGCATTTTTTAATAAGCTCAAATAGTGTTAAATAACAAAAAAAATTAACGAGGCATCCGCAGAATTGAAATAGTGGAAATAAGTCGATGAAGAAAAGACGATGGGAAAGATAGTTGAGCGAGGAAATTTATACGTAATATGGATTCGAATTAGTTTGCTAATAGATTACTCGTATTTGTATCCTCATTTATTAAAAAAGTAGTTCTATTTGCTTTTTTTTAATTCTGAAGGGCCTTTGTCTTTTTGATCAACACATCGTTGTCATAACGCTTTAATATCTAATTCTTTTCGACACGTTCCGGATGCAGACAAAACTGAAACTAATTTCATTGTTCTGCGTTTATGCTTACAACAATACACTAAAATAACGTTAACAAAACAGGACATTGCTTATGAAAATAGCTATTATTTATGCGACACGACACGGATGTACCGAAAAGTGCGCAACTCACCTGAATGATGGATTTAAAAATTCAGCAAATGTGATAAATCTGAAAGAACGCAAAAAAGTAAACTTAACAGATTTCGATACTGTGATCATTGGCGGATCGATTCATGCCGGAAAGGTGCAATCGAAAATTAAAAAATTTTGCGAGGATAATCTGAGAGCTCTGATGACCAAACGGATCGGTCTGTTTTTGTGTTGCATGGAGGAGGGCGATAATGCAGACAAGCAGTTTAGTGAGGCGTTTCCCGCTGAATTACGGAATCATGCGATTGCTACTGAAATTTTTGGCGGTGAATTCAACTTCGAGCGCATGAATTTTCTTGAAAAGATGATTATCAAAAAAATCGCCCACACCGATCAAAGCGTTTCTAAAATTGATGAAGAAAAAATTTCCGAGTTCGTTCATGCAATGAACAACTGAATTTTGAATTTCGTCGAAAAGCAAATTCACATAAACACCCGATTATCCTGGCGGGTGTTTTTTTGTATCTTCTCAATATTTTATGGTAGATATGGGCGATTGCCTCTATGTCGTATTTAAACAGATTCCGTAGGTGTCACTTCTCGACTTCGCTCGATATGACAGATTCGCGTCTTAATCAATAAATTTAAAGAGAATCCGAAAGCTTTGATGCACACCATCAATTATTGAATGGATACCTAAAAATGTATATAATCTTAAATATTCATAAATATTTACAAGATGCTAAGGCGTAAACAATTTTACACGACATTCTTTTGATGTGGAATACTGTCTCTTTGATAGCATGTATTAATGAAATTATGCACCGCTTTCACGGAATCCATTGTGTCACTTCCTGAAAGTGTGTCACATGGAAATAGCGCACCACATCAATTCGGAATAAAGCAGTAGCGTCTGACTTGATAATGGATCGCAGGTATGAATGCCTGTTCTTTAATAAGTTAATGCCATAAGTGTATTCGTCGCCATTCTCGATTCGGGTTGCGTTTCCGGTAATTGTCACTGCCGCTACTTGCATCATATCATCAACATGCTGTGATCTGCTATCAATGAGCAAGGCTACGCGCGAGCATTCAATTAGCAGCTTAAATTTTCGTGTTGCCACCGGAGTCGTAAAATAAAACTTCTTCATATCATCGGTAAACGCATAAGCAATTAGAGATCCATAAGGCTGATTGTTCCCTTGTGTGCACAGCACACAAAACGATTGTCCGGCGACCAGTTGCTGGATTTGTTTTGCCAGGAATTTGTTTTTTGTGCTACTTACATTTTCAGACACATTAAATTCTAATCCGAAAATCGGTTCATCACTTTCGTCCATTTGTTCTCTTTCTAAATTGATTTAAAACGTAAAGTCTATTCCCAATGAAGCATAATTCAACAGTGCAAAATTGTAAACCTCGTTATTATCAGCACCGCCTTCCAGAATACGATATCCTGCCCTGGCAGCAAGCCGTTCAGACGCCTGATACCGTAAAGCGAGTTGAACATCCTCTGCCCGGCCCTGGGGAGCTGCCAACGCATCTCCTTCGAATAACAGGCTCCATTTCCCGGCAAATTTCCAAAGTAACCGAAAATTTAGTATCGGTACAAACCCAACATTTGTTTTGCTCGACGACAATTCATCGCTTTCAAGTGCAATTTCCGCATCACGGATTTTTGCGGTAAAACCAAGCCCAAACTCCAATTTTTCTTTCTTATAAAAATCATAACGATAAGTAAGCCGGTACGAATTAAAACGATATGTAGCGTCGAGAGTGGTGTTTGCCGGAAATGTTACTCCATCAAAGAAAATATCGCGATTAATTTCTCCGCCGGATTTCATGGTCAATGGGGCTGCGAGAATTGACAGCGAATGTTTATCATTGAAATAGTACGTTGCCTTTGCACGGAAGAAAATATCGGGATCAATTTCCAATTCTTCTGACAATGAAAATTTCGTCCCGGTATCACCGGGAATTCGGACGTCATTATACCCGCTGAATACACCGCCGGTCTCAACATCAATTGTGAATTGTGCCAGAAGCATTTTGGGTAATAAAAATAGACACCCGACAAGGATTGCTTTGTGATATATTTTCACGGACTACCTCCTTTTGGTTCATTTTTCGCTTACATTTCAAATGTCTTGAAACAAAAAATTGCTGTAACAATCGTTCTTTTTTTACATTATTTCGATCTTTAATTAATCTACAAAAATTAATTTTAAATTTCCATAAATATTTTTGAATTCAAAATATCTGTTCGCTACTATCTTGTTAGAATTTGGATTGAACACAATCTCAGTATTTTGATATATTAAAATCGTCATAAAAAAAGTTCCCAAACTCTTAAGAATGAGTGTATAATGATTATTATTTTAAAAATCAGCTAATTCAGATAAAATACACATAACTATTAGAAATTAATTCCATTTATGAATAACACTCATTCAACCCTGGTTCATCATTTTCTCGAAAACACAGCATCCATCTACCCGCAACACCTTGCTGTTATTCATGATCAAAAAAAAATAACATTTTCACAATTGAATAAGCGGGCGAATCAAATTGCCATTTTTTTACAACAACGGCTAATCCACAAAGGGGATCGCATTGGCATTATCTTTAAGAATTCTATTGATTATATTGGAGCATATTTTGGGGTTCTCAAGTCCGGCGCCATCGCTGTTCCGCTCAATACCGAAAATACTGCCGAATCACTGTCGCTAATTTTAAATGATTGTCGTGTTACCGGAATTATCAGTCAAAATCGATACAATAAACTCATTTATGATATCGCACCCTCAATTCATTCCTTAAAATGGATCACATATCAGGAACAAATTTTGGAAAATCCATTTCCAGATAAAATTGAAATATTCAATTTGGTACAGATTTATAAAACAGAGCCTGATCATTTCCTTCCGGAGCGAATGATTGATGCCGACATAGCATGTATTATGTATACGTCCGGAAGCACAGGAAAACCAAAAGGAGTCACTCTTTCACATTTGAATATCGTGAGTAATACCAAATCCATTGTTTCATATTTAAATTTAACACATCAAGATAAAATACTCGTTGTATTACCATTTCATTATTGTTATGGAAAATCATTGCTGCATACGCATTTTTACGTCGGCGGGACAGTTGTATTAGACAACCGTTTTCTTTATCCGCATGCTATTTTAGAAACAATGAAAAACCAGCATATCACTGGCTTTTCCGGGGTTCCATCGACATTTTCGATTTTATTAAATCATATTGATTTATCAAAACAATCTTTTCCGGATTTAAGATATGTAACCCAGGCTGGCGGAGCGCTTGCGCCTGCGATGATAAAAAATTTAATGAAAATAATGCCAGATAAAAAAATATACATCATGTATGGAGCAACAGAAGCATCAGCACGTCTTGCTTATTTAGAGCCAACAATGTTAGAAAGCAAATTACGCTCTGTCGGAAAAGCAATTCCGAATGTTGAATTGACTATTATTAGAGAAAACGGTCAGAAAGCGAGTGTTGGTGAAATCGGTGAAATCGTTGCCAGAGGATCGAATATAATGTTAGGCTATTGGAATGATAAAATCGAAACCAGCAACGTCCTGCATGAGGATGGGTATCATACCGGTGATCTCGCTCGAATCGATGAAGACGGGTATATATATATTATTGGCCGAAAAAATGACATGGTTAAAGTCGGTGGAAATCGGTTTAATATAAAGGAAGTAGAAGAAACTCTGTACCAACATCCGGCTGTAGCAGAAGTTGCCATAATCGCCGTACCAGATGCAATCCTTGGTGAGGTATTAAAAGCATTTATCGTTCCCCGCAATAAAATACATCTTCTGGAACAAGAATTAAAAATATTTTGTAAAACTTGTTTAGTAAAATTTAAACGTCCGCGCGATTTTGAAATCGTAACCAGTTTACCGAGAAATAGTTCCGGCAAAATTTTGAAACAACATCTTTCGTCACTCTCTTCTTTGCAGGATTCTATTTAATGCGTGCCCAAAAATGAAGCGCTGTGCTCTATTGCTGTATTTGAGTTCAAGAGCCGGACCGCTACTCAATCCACTCCCCGAACTCTCGTGTTATCAAATCCTTAGTTCATCTTTCAGACATGCGAATTATTTTGATAGCCAGTTTTTTAAAATTCAACTCTATCATGTTAGAAATTCATTGCAATTTATTCATATTTTTCTAACCTCAATAATTCATAAACCGCAAAAACGCCAGGACGCAACGCATTATTCTAAATAGCGGTTGTCTGTTTTAATCATTCTGCGTGACCTTCGGCACGCTCCGGATAAATTGCCAACAAAGCGCCTCGTTCCGTTAAATTTATGTCTTTATTACGGTTCATTGGATAAGATTCTTTATCAAAGATGCATTCAAAATCAATTTTTTTATTTTTTTGCCCGGATAAAATAAATGATTAAAATTTCTAAAACAAACCGATTTTTAAAACTGAGTTTGTATTCACAAATAGAATTATGTAATAATAAAAACAACATTTTAATAAATTGAATTCCACTTCGTGCGCGAGCGGCAAATTTGCTTGCCATCTGAATTTCGGCTTAATGTTTGGATATAATTTCCGTTTTCTTTCTCTTCTTTCAAGGCAAGGATGCGTTCATTATAGCCGGCTTCTGCCAAATAGTTTATTTCAATTTCTTTTAAAATATGTGATTTTCTGAAATCCAGCGAAAAACAATCTAAAATCCACTGGATATAACTTGTGTTATTCACATGGCCGTTCACATCCAAATTGCTATAGAATACTTGAAATTCCTGACATTTTTCCGTATCTTCTGTTTGTTCAATTTTTTTCAACTGATGGGATACTGCTTGATCTATCGAATCGAAATCATAATCAAAAAAGTCATCGATATTTTGGGGACGGCGACTGGCGATGTCGAGGGCATACCAACTTGTAGTTGCTGCGGCAATAATCCGTTCTTTTTCGTCAATGATCCGAAAATCACGATAATACGACAAACGCCCTCTTCCCGAAGGCCAGGTATGAATTTCCAATGTCTCTTGCCACTGTGGCAATCGTACAATTCTCAGAAATTGCTGGGCCAATACCCACATCATATTTTTCTTATTCAGTTTATAATAACCCACCCTTAGATTTTCCGCATGATGCCAGGCGGATTCCTGCATATAACGACACAACGCCGGAATTGCGGCCTGCCCTTTCATATCAACTTCGTATGAATGAACGATATATTTATCGATCCATTCTTTTTTTATTTGTTCTTTTTCTGTCATTTACAAAAAAACCTCCTTTTTCATGATAACATTAATTTCAAAATGAAATTAACCGGGATTGGCGCTTTCATAACGACAACAATCCCGGAAAGTGTAACATCAAAAAACAAATGAATAGTTTTGTGTCATATTCAGGACAATATACAGCATCCTTCCGAACAATGGGCAATTCGTGGAATTGTGAAACGTGTCATCTTGTCACCTCCCCTCGATCTGTTAATAAGTCATTTTTCGAACAGCATGATTTTTCCATACCGTTCAACGCATTTAATAGTATATTCAAACTCTGTTTAAGTTGGTGATAATTATCCGCGGGAATCGAATCAAAAACTTTGGCCCAAAATTGACATGAACACTTCTGAATTTTTTCTGCTAATTTTTTTCCTTTCTCAGTTAATCCAATCAGAACCTTACGTCTATCCTGGTCTGATTGTGCCCGATAAACAATCTCATCCCGAACTAAAACATTAACAATTCGGGTTAACGTACTAATCGCCAGTCCAAGTTTTTGGCTTAATTCTTTCATTGTCAACTGGTCGTGCTGATAAAGTATGTCAATCGTATAAGACTGCGACAGCGTTACTCCATAGCAATTTTTTTCAGCCCGATCCATGATAATCATTTTCTGTATTACTTGAGCCATGACGTCGGATAGTGTTTTATGGATTGAATCGTCCATTAAGAATTCGATAATTTTCATATATTTGTATATACCAAATATTTTATTATACAAATTTAAAATTTTTTCTATTAAAATGCAAGTGAAAAAATCCAACGTTGAATCAATATTTATGACTCAGAATATTCATAAGGTAGGCATATTTTTTTTGTGCGGATAAATTATTCTGTTAACACAGAATTAACAACATCAATTAATTCCTCATAAGTAAATGGTTTTGTTAAAATCCGAACAGCGCCGAGACATTTTGCAACATTCAGCCACAATTCCGGGGCCAGGTGTTGGCTTCCGCCTGATATTGCGATTACTTTAATCCCCGGAAATTCTTTAGTTAATTCCTTGATTGTTTCAATACCTTCTTTTTCCGGCATAATAATATCTGTTATCACCAAATCTGTAGGCTGCCTTTTGAACGCCTCGATCCCTTCCGCTCCGTTGCACGCTTCAATCACCAAATGTCCTTCACGTTCTAAGGATTTGCGCACAACTTTTCTGATTTGAGTATCATCATCAATTATTAAAACTTTTGCCACTACACCTTCCTTCATATTTAGGTGAAATTATAATACATCTATCGACTTAATATTAAGAGAGTTTAGTATTATTTGCCAGATGGAAGGATATTCTTTTGGAGATATTCGGCTAAATAAGCGTCTAGTTTTTTTGCACCTGCTGAGTTCAGATGATTACTGTCTATAAAATCGTCATTATCAACAAGCGAAGTGTGTTGCGTGATGATATTAAAATCCAACAATTTTAATCCATAAGAATCATAAATAGCGGCAATGGTTTGATGTATAAAAGGATAATTTGAAATATCCCTGAATACAGCAGGAGGCAACGGCGAAATCACGCCGAGTACACAGACATGGTTTTCCAGTGCAAGGTGTATTGTTTTTTTAAGGTATGAAATTCGATAGCTATTAAATTCAACATTTTGATCTCTGAATTCATGCATAGCTAATTCTTCGGCTGTGGTATGATTTGGAGAAGTAACAAATCCTTTTCCGACATAGGAAAGATACAACCTGTATTTCTCTTTTCTGGAATTTTCAGACGGAAGAAAAAAATTACAAAAATTTCGTCGATATCGAAATGTACGACAAAACAATCGTAATGATGAAGGAAATGAAAACGAATTCCAAAATAATCCCATTTTATTCATAGACCAGTGCATGACATGAAAGACACGACTGGCAGAGTAAAAATCCGTATCATCGCCGGTTAAAGGTCTCCATGACGTTTCCAAAACGATAATCCGTGGTTTATGTCCCTGCCTGAATACTTCCTTTAACAAATAATAGGTTGATGTAGGATTTTGACCAGCGCTTCCCAGATTAAAAGCGGTGATCCCCATTTGTTCTTCAAAAAAAATGGGATTGAAATGATAATACGAATGAGAAGACCCCAAAAATAGGAGTTCAATATTACTCTGCTGCTGATAGAATTCACTCATGGACTTTTCCATGAAATATTTATTATTACCCAACTTGAGAATTTGACCAATCAGACTATCTAATATAAAGAACATCATTATAAATGCCATTCCTTTGAACCAGCACGTCCTGGACATAGTTCGATTCCTTAAAATACAATTCTGTATTTAACTATTTGATATGACTTTTACTTAGAATCCATTGCGACAAATTATCCCAAAATGATCATTTATTGAAAATATAAACCTTTTCATTTGCACTTTATGTTATTTTTTATTATATTCACCGAATTTATGAGGAAAAATGAAGACAGCTTAAAAATGCTACTTTCATATCGCCTGAATTCTAAATTCAATCTGAATTTAAATTATATCTAAAATTCTAAAAAGAAAATTATTTTATAATCTTAGCCCACTAAACACCGCAAAAAATACACGAAATGTTATTTTATTATTTTGAATTAAGCACTATTTCGTGTGTTTCGCGGGCAATAAATCTATTTTATCATTATTATAATTCATTTTAGAATTTCAGGCGTCCTTTTAATAATAAAACCAGATTGTGCGGTAATCCCGTATGTTTTCTCCACGTGAAGCTAATTCTTCCAAATAATCATAAATCGGAACATCAATGTAATTATACGGAGGGACCGGAGTAATATTTTTTTCCCATGGATGAAATTCGTACACTCGTGAACCGTCCGGCATGATCATCACCAAACGATGGTCTTGCCATGCCCGGAGATGATTTTTCCCCAACCTCGGGACATTAAAAACCGGCTCATCCGTCCGATCCAATCCGGGTAACATTCGAGCTTCTTCTTTCCGCTCCTGAAGAATGCGAGCGATAGGAACCATGTATCGACGAGTTTCTTCTTTACCTTTTGCATTAAAAGTGTAATAAGGATCAATACCAATTAATCTCAAATCCCGTCTCAGTTTCGCAGTCTCAAAACGGCGGGAATTTTCTAATGTAAAAACCTGTTGATTATAAACACTCATTCCGGCTTTCTTAATCTTTTGAACTGCAGCCATCGCTTCAGGTGTAATTTCATAAGAATGCTCAAAATGAGTAACAATCGCTATTTCCCGACTGCCGGGTTCATGGTAACGGCTAAAGATGCTCACCAATTCATCTGTCCAGCGCATTGGCAACACCACTGGTGTTCTCGTACCAATCCGAATCCTCTTGATGTGCTTTTTTTGGCAGAGGATATCGAGTATCTTTCGGATAGATTCGTTTTTCATAATGCACGGATCACCACCGGTAATTAAAACATCGTCAATACTCCTGTGTTTATCAAACCAGGACAACGCCTCTTCTAATGCCCTTTTGGAAGGTGTTGCTTTCGGATCAAGTACCTGATCAATCTCCCAGTTTCGTTGGCAATAAACACATATTTGGGCGCACGTATTAAACGGTTTCAAAATGGCAATCCCCGGATATCGCCGAGTTATCAACGCAATGGGAGAGGTATCATGTTCTCCCATAAAATCAAACATGACATCCCGGTTTTTTTTATGTTCCACAACCAAATCCACATAATCCAATGGCGGGATAACCTGGGAACGAACCGCATGATCATAACCAATAGAGGGATTGCGGTCCATTAAACTCAGATAATAGGGCGTCACTCCGAACGGAATGTGGTTGCTCGCTGCTTTCTTCACTGCCTCTTGCTGTTCTGAGTTTAAATTGATCAAATCCAACAACGGTTTTGCATCTCGAATCACATGTTTTAATTGCCACTGATAATTATGCCAATCATCCGCACTTCCTTTGAAATAAGTTAAAATCCGATCTTGATTGTCTTTTCTCCAATTAATGACGTCATCATCCAGGCCCGATGGATATTTCTTGAAATATTTTTTAATTGTATTACCGAAATCATCCAATATTTCGGTACGAGCTAATGCTGCGCCCTGGCCTTCAAGAAGTAAAAAACCGGGGATTCCTTTTTTCGCTTCTTTCGACTCAAAGTAAATATTTGATCTGCCCGCAACTCCGCGAAACAGATTGATAAATTCCATTAAGAAACCAACCGAAACCTCATGCTTAAGTTCATTACGTTTCTCTCTCGCCAATTTCCAGAGACAATCTAAAGCTGACACCTGTGTTCGTTGCTCATTAATCGGCCCGATTATGCTTTTAAACACTCGGATGCATTCCCGTACTGTCGCTTTCTCAAGAATGTGCAGCTCATTATCGATTTTAAAGATATCACGTTCTGCCCTATCCAAATAATTATATATTGCATCACGGGCTTGTTCCAAATCTTCGCCATTTTTTAAGCATCCATAAATTTCCAGGTTCGCTTCCCAAAGTCTGTTGAGATATGCATCATAATCCACTACAAATTTAGGTTTAACCATCTCTACTGCATCGGTGAATACATCATCGATTATCTTTGTCTGAATGTGTCGTTTCTGCCCCGTTTTTTTGGATTTATTTGGGCTAACGCTTTCAGTGTTTGATTTATGTTTTATATCTGACATAAAGTAATATCCCCTTTCAGTTCTGTTTATTTATCGTCATAAGTGAACTAATATATCTCTAAATTATAATACTCAATCTAAATTATAATTTCAACCTTTAATATTATTTTAATTTTTAAAACGTTTTCGCACAATATCAAACATCCGTTTAAATGGTTGGTTAATAAAATGAAAATCGAATTTGTATTTCATTGTAACTGATTAAATTTATTATATCTATTCGATCAATTTATTTATAAATGGAAGGATTATTCGCGGCAGATGGATTGACAGAAAAGATGCAGTCTCATTATTACCAGACTGCATCTTAATGAATATTAATAGTGAATAACAACTTTATTTTCTGAATAAATTACAAATAGTATTTCTGAATGTAATTGTAGATTTTTTCAAAAGAACCCACAAAACTTTTTCGCTCCTCTTCAGTAAATGGATTCATAAATTTTTCAAACATTTCTGCCAGCGCCTGTCGCCTTTGTCGCAATAATTCCATTCCCGCCGGAGCCACGGATAACATAATCTGGCGCTGATCATTTCCCTGATGACTTTTTTTTATAAAGTCCAGAGAAATCATTCTATTAACAAGCTCTGTCCCTGTAGACGGCGCCAGACTCAGTTTCTCGCAAAGTTGAGAAATTGTCAACGTGTCATTCGCATTTAAGATGATAAGCGCTTGGAATTGTCGCATCGTTAATTTCTTTTTTTGATGATGTTGCCGGCCTAAATCATGAAACGCATTCATAATTTTGGGCGTCAGTTCTGCCAGCTTTTGAGCTTCTTCCATACTAATCGTTATTCCTTTTGAAATGTCGTTTGAATTCCGAGAAAAACTTCCCGTCCGATATACGGCCCATACAACTCGTCCTTATAATCTGTCGCATTTGTCGCTCCCACTCGCAGCGTTAACAAATTATTGAGTTTATACGATACTGTCATATCCAGAACATTATAGGCAGCTTTACTCTCTTTGGTATAATCCCCGCCATGACTTGTAACAACCATAATATCCCGTTCACTAAAAAACTGGTCGCGAACGGAAATCTTCAACTTGTTTTTGAAGAATCCATAACTGATGCGCAGTGAAGCAGTATGCGGAGAAATCCGTGAAATTGCTACATCTTCGTCTTTTTGAGAAACATCTGTAAAATTGTATGACAATGTACTTGTAAAATTTTTCAAGAAATAAAACCTAGTTTGCAATTCAACGCCGCGCAATGTTGCTTTTTCCACATTTAGATAACTATAAGCAAATTGTGCAGGATAAAATTCATCAACGATGATATCATCAAATTCATTCTGGAAAACTGTTGCATTCACCAGCAAGAATGAATTCCATAAATATTCAACGCCAAAATTACCACCGATTGATTTTTCCGGCTTTAAATCCGGATTACCGATGACTTTAAGAGGCATTCCCGGAATCGGCATTGTGAAATCACTGTATAATTCGATAAATGACGGAGCCCTGAATCCGCCGCCCCATGAACTTCTCAATTTCAATCCGTTATTAAAAGTGTACATTGCACTTAATCTGGGGCTGAAATGTCCGTCAATATCAGTAATTTTATCGTAGCGGCCTCCCATAATAACTGTGAAGTCTTTAAAAAAAGTTGCTTCGAGTTGTGCAAAAACACCGGTCTGCTTGCGGTTAATCTCTGAGGATAAACGCTCGTTTTCATAATCATTTGATAACAAATCAAGTCCGGCATCGAATGTAATTATATGATTAAGTGTGTACGTAAAATCAGATTTTAACCCCATTAACACGTCTGTGGTTGTGTCAATAGAAGCAGGTTTTGCTGAATTACGCGTCACTGATTTATAGGTTCTCAAATTATCAGTATAGAAACCTAAAATGTTCGCATTAAAATAGCGATTGAAATCTTTTTTCCAATGAAGTGAAGAGTGATACTTTTTAACATCTGATTCATTATCATTTAAATTTCCCCTGGATTCTGATTTAGATGCTTGCTCATCCTGTCGCACTTCGCCACTAAACTCTAACGTGCCTAAATCCTTATTTTGGTATCGCAATTTTGAGCTAACGCTATTTGAAATGGTTTCCTTGATTACAATTTCAGAGGCGCCCTGATTATAACCTCGTTGATAATGGTCGATATCCAGAGCATAGCCAAACGATTCCTTGCCACCGGAAAACGCCAGATGACCGCTATAAAGATCATTTGAACCGGCACGGGCATCAGCATTAATTTTCATTCCTTTAGAATATCCTCTCGTGATAATATTAATAACACCGCCCATCGCTTCATTCCCGTAAAGCGCTGAACCAGGGCCTTTCACAATT
This sequence comes from uncultured Cytophagia bacterium, assembly GCA_964498785.1. Lineage (GTDB taxonomy): Bacteria > Zhuqueibacterota > Zhuqueibacteria > Thermofontimicrobiales > Thiofontviventaceae > Mariaggregatimicrobium. Next base: position 28,793 of record CAZCJL010000027.1, read on the forward strand.
TCGATGTGTTCAATTTGATCAGAATCAATTAGATTTAATTGAATGCGATTGTTTAATTTTCCGGAAAGAGGTGTATTATCAACTAAAAATAAAATCCTCCGACTATCAACACCATTCATGTATAAAAATTTTTCCCCGCTTGTGCCAGACTCGATTGTAATTCCGGGGCGGTCTTCAAGAATTTCCGACAAATCTTCTGCGCCCTTTTCCTCAATTTCTGCGCGAGTAATTAATTCAGTAACAACCGGAACGCTCTCCATTAACCGTTCATCGCGAGTGCCGGTTACGATTATTTGTTGGGTTTGAAAAAAATCTTCCCGCAGAGAAAACTGAGTTGATACTTTTTTCCCTGTTTCAACAAAGATTTGTTTAACAGATGTTTCGTATCCGATATAAGTCACTTTCAAATCATACGCACCCGGAGGAACTTTTTCAATGACAAATTCGCCCTTCTGGTCAGTAGCTGCACCGCGTTCCGTGCCGACCAGCATAACATTTGCATTTGATAATGCGTTTCCGGTGTGACCATCGATTACCTTTCCTTGAATAATCCCTGCATCGTCCGCATGCAAAAGATTCATCGCTCCGGTAAATGCGAATATCAGGAACATATTAAAACAATTAGCGTGGTGCGATACCCAGCTTTAAATAATGATTTTGATTTCATTTAGCTCTCCTCACAAAAAAGTTATTTAATTTGATATTTCAGCGGAAAAAAGTTGTTGGCATTTATTTCGTAGATACGAATAGTTCGCATACCCGAAATATAAAACAGTATCTAACAAAAGTCAAGTATTTTTTTTTACAAAAACGCCCTGTTTAAATATGCCACAGTATTTATTTTGGATACATCGACATCACTGCTTACTATTTTCACTGGCGAAATTCCGGATTTATGATATGCTTTTTAACTCTGGCATATTATTTTATTTTTAAAGTATTTAATAGCCTATCGAATCAATCAATATATTGTATAGTCTTGCAGAGAAATAGTCAATTACAACAAGTTATTAACATTTTTTAATTTTTGCATTTTTGGCACATCCATTAGGCGTTAAATTTTTTAAAAATTCTTACTTCATTGAATTTATTACATTTAATTGATTACCATTTATCGCCAGACATATTACATTTAGATTACATTACAACAACCCTCAACTTATCCACACGTTATCCACAGTTTATTCACAAACGGTATCCGATTATTCCTTAACATGTTACCAAAAAGAATGCAATTCCTGAATCAAATGGCGCGTTCATTTATCAACAATATAACAGAACGATTATTCAATACTCTGCTATCTTTTTTCCATCAAACAGGTTGCTCAGAAAATTATGAGACGTTAATTCATTTACGATATTATTACAAAATGAATTATTCACATTTATTAAGAATAAAATTCATAGCGAATATAATTTATCTGAAATTGCTAGTTCTGAACACCTTCAATTTTTCCTTAAAAAAGAGGCGCATTAGGTTACGCAGTTTTAATTATTAACCACTATTTTACTATTAGTCTTTTAAAAATTATTTCCATTCTAAAATATATATGTACTATAAAAAAAATATTCTGCACTACTTTTCAAATAAAAAAAGCGATTGTGATTTCTCCCTTTTTGAAAAAATCACCATCGCTCCCGGACTATTTGCAAACCTTCTCCGGGATACGTATTTTTATATGAGAATTGCGACAACGGCTATTTATTATATTGTCGTAACAGCTACCAAAACTTAAATTTTGGAAAACATTTTGCAACATGAAATGTTTTTTGCGCAAAATTTATTTTTGTGATTTAATAAAAATGGATTGACATGATGATTGCTGTATTGAAAGGAGCACTTGTTGCTTTATCGCTGACCCTGGGATTCGGTCCGGTCTTGCTTGTACAGTTTGAGGCCAGTATTAATCGCGGTTTTCGCGCCGGAGCAAGTGTTATTTCCGGTTTGTACGCCAGTGATGTGTTTCTGGTAACACTTTGTTATCTTGGATTCACACGATTTCTTGAGCAACAGGAGTACAAACTTATAATGGGACTTATGGGCGGTATTATAATCATTGCATTTGGACTAAGTTTACTAATTAAGCAGGTGACATTTAATATTCCTAATAAAGCGAGGACAATCAAAACAAAATCATCGCATTTGATACAGTATTTCGTAAAAGGTTTTATGATAAATATTACAAATCCCTTTGCTATTGTTTTCTGGTTGGGTATTTTAAGTATTGCTGGCACCAATTTTGGTATATATTCATCTTCGTTTTATACTTTTTTTATTGCTGTATTTGTATTTGCATTCGGTTGTGATTTGCTGAAAGTATTTTTCTTTAGCAAAGCAAATAAATTTTTTACACCCAAATTGCTTAAATGGATTAACCGAATAATGGGATCAATACTAATTATGCTCGGCGCCGTGATTATTACAAAAATCCTTTAAGGAAAAAATTGCAAACATTATTATCGAAACAAGTGTGACCGATTTTTCAAAGACTGGCCGCATTTTTTTTGCTTTATTAATTTATCTATCGCCCACCGAACACATCAATCTTTTGCAGTTTAAATTTCCGAAACCTCAAAGATTTCGGAAATCTGAACGCATCCTCATTTAAATGTTGACAATGTTAAAAAGATTTAGTAAATTAATTCTGTCCAGGGTGGCCAATAGCATTTATTAATATGACAGGAGGTATGTCATGATTCAAAAGCCACGTTTCATTTCACTGTTTGTTTGCTTACTGCTATTGCCGCTGCCAATTTTCAGTCAAAGCAATTTTAATGCGGATGCTTATCTCAGCTTTTTAGAGCAGAACAAAAATCTTACCGCTTCAGAGCTCCTTTCCCTGTTTCAGCCGCAGCAGCAGTATTATTCAAAAGCCGCTACAGCATTTTCATTCAGCAATTATGACTATCTGGATTCGATTATGCAAAGGTATCAACTAACAACTGATGAGATGGATCTGTTGCGCCAAAATCGGTTTGTCGTCAGTGAGCGGCTAAGTCATCACAGTTTTGGCAGCGCTTTGCATGATATTTATGCAAATGATCTACCCGTTTTTATCACAACAGATGCAATTTTGCATGCACTTCATGCATCGTACGATAAAATTTTGATGTATCTTGAATTCGAAATCATGGAGCCGAATCTGATTCGGTTTCTGAATGGCATGTATAATGCTTTTCCGGCGATCTATTCCAAATACTCTTCGCATCCGGAACTGGAAAATTCACTCAAAAATGTTGATCTTTACATTGCCGTTGCAAAATCGTTAATCGATGGTAAAAAAACAGTCACTCATTGTGCAAACCAACAATTTTTTGATACAGTTTGGAATGCGATTCAGGCGGAACAATGTATCCCGATACCGTTATTCTCCGAACGGGAGCGTGAAATTGACTTCAGCCAGTTTACAGTCCGGGGACATTACGACCGTGAGATTTGGGACGGCGCTGAAAACCGGACGCTGGAAAAATATTTCAAAGCAATGATGTGGCTGGGACGAATCGACTTTTACCTGACGCCACCACCGAGCAATCCATTCGAGCCGGACTGGTCGGAACAGGAAATCCGGTGTATGAATATCAGCGCTGTTCTGTTGAATGAGTTGCTGAATTCATCCCAACAAAGACATCTTTTGGATACAAGTGACCGGCTCATCACCCTGCTCGTGGGCGAGAGCGATAATCTGACTCCTAATGAACTCAATGACATTATAACGGAACAGGGAATTACCAGTGCCATAGATTTATTGGATGATCAAACATATAGTTCATTTCAAACTGCACTAAAAAATTCTACACGTTCGGCTCAAAAAATTCTTTCATGTTTTATGTTGATGGATCCGTTCAATTCCGAACCCGGAGAATTGCCCGTCTCTTTTCGATTATGCGGCCAGCGCTTTATTATTGATTCTTATGTTTTATTCAATGTAGTATTCGACAGAATTATTTACAATAACCAAAAAATCTGGCGTGCTCTCCCCGATCCGCTGGATGCAATGTTCGTATTGGGAAATAATAATGCCCTACCATTATTAACCGACGAATTAAATACATATAAATACGCATCTCAACTAAACGCACTCCGTTATCTGGTGGATGCGTATGATCCTGATTTCTGGAATCAATCCCTGTACAATGCCTGGCTGCAGGCAATACGATTATTGAATCCACAGGCAGATTGCGGCGGATATCCGTTTTTCATGAAAACTGTGGCCTGGCAACAGGAAAAAATAAACACACAGCTTACCTCATGGGCGCAGTTGAGACATGATAATCTGCTTTATGCCAAACAATCTTACACCGGCGCCACTGCCTGTTCATTCCCCCATTCTTATATTGAACCGTATCCGGAATTTTATCGCCAGATTGCGAATTTTGCTGAACAGGCAGCATCATCTCTGTCCGATCTTAGTTCAAACGGTACATATCTGCAACAAATACAGGACTATTTTCCCAGGCTGAGCAGCACCATGAAGCAATTGGAAATTCTGGCTCAAAAAGAATTGAACCGTGTCGCTTTCAATCATGATGAGAATGAATTTCTTAAGAGTATGCTTTTCAGGAGCGGCGGAAGCGGCGAACCCCCGTTTGACGGATGGTACGCACAATTGTTTTATGATCCGTGGGACGCTAATGAATTCGATCATATCATTGCAGACGTTCACACACAGCCCACAGATCAGTTCGGGTCAAAGGTGGGACATGTTTTGCATGTCGCAACCGGGATGATTAATCTTGGCGTATTTCTGGCAGAAGCACCATCGAACGAGTACGAACCCATGGCGTTCGTCGGGCCGGTCTTCTCATTTTATGATAAAATAACCAAAAATTTTGAACGATTGACAGACGGTGAATGGGAAAAATTAGTGATGCAGGGACAGGTTCCTGAACGACCTGATTGGATTAATATTTATCTATGCAATCGACTGGGAGAAAAAAGAGGGCAGGGTCGTGAATTGCCCGGAGTGGTATTTACGGCTATAACAGAATATCAGCAATCACTGCCAGAAAATAACGGGTTGTTCCAAAACTATCCCAATCCGTTTAATCCGGCAACGACCATCTATTTTGATCTCAAGACTGCTGGCAAAACACGGATTGCTATTTACGACATCCTTGGACGTCAGGTAGAAATGTTGCTGGATAAAATGCTACCCCCGGGAAATCATTCTGTTACCTGGAATGCGCCTCAAATCCCGAGCGGCATTTATCTGTGCCGATTGATCACAAAAAATAATGTCCGAACGATTAAACTGTTGTTGGCCCGATGATAATACAAACAACGCTAAAATATTTTATTGATTAAACAGCCCCCGCATGATAACGACAGACCGCATATTTAAATACGTGTTTAAATATGCGGTCTTAACGTCTTTCATTGTCAATTAATATCGAAATACTGCCGCGATATCACTCCCGTCAGGCATGTTTTCATGCTTTAATGGAAAAACAATCCCTTTTTGCCCGATTGTTTGAAGGGCGGCTAAATCCATCAGATCATCATCATTTTGATTTCGTTCATCATGAATCTCCACTGACATGGTATCTGCATTATAAGTCCCCCATTTTTGATGCTTCGTCGTAATGAATAAGTATTGAATTTTTCCTGTAAACGCTGCCTGTATTATTTCTTTTATATCAGCAGATGCTTTCTTTTTATCTTTGTATTCCCGGAATTTTGAAAGCGCTTGTTCCTGTTCTTTTTTAAAAAATGGAGAAACTGCGTTCCATGCACGATAATGTAATTCTTCCAGACTCAGTTCAGCCGGATGCGTTTGGATTGCCACATCGATGAGATGAGCGTATGAGTTCGCTTCTTTATAAATCGGTATCAGAAAATCCACTCCGGCGAGGATTAACGGCGATGTCTCATTTTTTAAATATTCGAGAATCCCCTTATTAACAATCTGAAAAAAACGAAGAATATTCTTTTTGTGAACAGAAGCATCGGTTCCCGCTCCCTGTCCGTGAAACATTGCGGCACGACGACCTTTACCGGCGCGGGTTCCGGTATGGTATTGTAACTGTTTTTCAGGATCATCATATTTTAACGCTTCATCCATATTTAATGGGATGTTTTTCAGATCGACTAACTTAATGTTGTGTTGTGAACCCTCATATAATTTAATATCTTTCTGACTCAGGGAAAGCATAAAAAATCGCCCGTCATTGCTAAACATAGAAATTAATGGTTTTAGATAAAACCGATCGGACACAATTATCAGCGCTTTAAAATCTATCGGAAAACGATAATAAAAAAAGTCGCCCGGAGTGATAAAAACGGCCAGGCCATCACTTTGATAACTCCAAAATACAGAATCATTCAGCAATTCCTCGGCTGGCTTTATAAACGGTTCAATCTGTTTGTCCCGCAACTTACGTGATTCTAATTCAGTTTTTACTTTATTCAACGCATTTTTAAAACGAATTGCATTTTGCTTTATATTTTCCCCTTTTCGCAGGGTTGGAATGTAAATCGATATACAATGATCATGTTTTATTTCTGATAACTCTAAAAAACGCTGCAAATTTAAAAAATCCATCTCGTGTACATCTCCTTTAAATATTTACGATTTTGAAGATAAAATCGTCAAAATAATGTAAAAAGGTGGCCTTTAAAATTTGAGACCACTTTTTCCCAGAAATATCTTTATTTACAGCACTTTTATTTCTTTGGAAGATTCCCATAATCCGTGGATATTGCAATAAGAAATCGCATGGATAATGCCTGGCTTGCTAACTTTCAATGACGCTGTCACCTGATGATTTGTATAAACCGGTCCACTGTTTGCGCCCTCTGTTGATTCACCATGCGCAGTGAATTCAAAATGTCCGACATGATAACTGTACTTATCGCCTTCCGGATAATAATACAACGATATCCATCGAATATGATGTTCCGTTGTATTGGGATGTGCAATTTCTTTGCCCGGTGAAACTTTCACATCAAACATTTCATCTTTTTTAATGCTATCCGGACAATCAATCACAGGTACATGTTTCTCACTTTTCCAATCTGCTGATTGGACATGATCGCTTAATTTTTTCATTTTATAACCCTCATTTTATTATTTATACTTAATGGACTTTTGATTCGATTAAATCCTGAAGTTTATTGAGATCCCGTTTTCGATGAATAACAGGTGTCGTGTCTTTGTGGTACACATTAAGACTTTTTTCAAACGATTTCTTTTCTTTATTCACATAAAAAATTCCAAGCGGAAGTTTCTCTTTTTCTGTCGCTCGCTTAAATGCCTGTTCCCGGTTTGTCGGATCGTGCGATTCTTCCAGATAGTATGTATTATCTTTGAACCATGTGTAATTATTCACTTTGTTAAATGAAACACAGGGATGAAAAACATCCACCAGCGCATATCCTTCATGCATAATCGCTTTTTTTATAATCTGTTTGGTTTGATCAACGTCTCCGATATTTGTTCTGGCAACGAATGATGCATCCAGTGCGATTGCCACTGCAATCGGATTGAAGGGCTCCAGAATAACGCCATTTACCTGCACCGGCGTATGAAATCCCTTCTGACTTGTCGGCGATGCCTGTCCCTTCGTTAATCCGTAAACCATGTTATTGTGTACAATATTCGTGATATTCGGATTACGACGAATATTGTGCATAAAATGATTCCCACCTTCGCCATACATATCCCCGTCACCACTTTCGGCAATAACGGTTAATTCTGGATTTGACGCCTTAATCGCAACTGCCGGTGGAATTGCCCGGCCGTGCAACCCGTTAAATGTATTACAGCGAATATAATGCGGCATTTTTGCCGCCTGTCCGATCCCTGAAACCATAACCAGATTTTGTGGTTTGATGTTTAGTTCTTCCAACGCATTCATTAGTGTTGTGCGAATTCCGAAATTACCACAGCCCGGGCACCAGGCAATATCAATTTCACCCATGTCATATATATTATTATTCATTTTGCTATCCTTTTACTTGATTGATTTGTTCAGTTTTTCAACCAATTCTTCAACAGAAAACTGCAAACCGTTATATTTAAGTATTTTTATTTGTATATCAATATCGCAATGCAGTTTTAAAATGTGTGCAAGCTGCGCTGTTGCATTTCCTTCAACAATAATAACATTGTTTGCCTTCTGAAAATAGTCAGAAACCCCATTCGGAACCGGATAAACCTGTTTGAAATACAACAATGCCACATTTTTTTTATTTACGTGTTCAATTGCTTCCTTGACAATGGGAAAGGTCGATCCCCAACAAACGACGAGAGTATCATAATTTTTATTGCCAACGAGCTCCGGCATTTCCATATCATCCTGCATGGTCTTATATTTTTTGAGTCGTTTATCCACCATCTCGATGCGGATATCATGGTCTTCTGTGATATGACCGCTATAATCATGTTCATCACTATCCACAACGACCAAACCCTCGCCATTGCCCGGAATTCCGCGTGGCGAAATGCCGTTTTTAGCCGGCGCGTAACGTTGATAATCTTTGTCTGTTTTAACAACATGATTTTTGCTACTAACTGCTGTCACATCTAATTTGGGCATATTATGGTATGAATCAATAAAATATTGATCCGTCATCACAACAACGGGAATTTGATATTTATCAGCAATATTGAACGCTTTTTGCGTCAGATAGAACGCATCACGGAGAGTTCCGGGTGCAAATATAACCCGCGGGAATTCGCCATGTCCCGAATAAAGTGCGAACAACAAATCGCTCTGTTCCGTGCGCGTTGGTAATCCTGTCGCCGGGCCGGGACGCTGCGCCAGGTGAATCACGATTGGTGACTCAAGAATTGCAGCAAGGCTAACGCCTTCCACCATGAGAGCAAATCCACCACCGGACGTGGTAACCATTCCGCGACCGCCCGCGTACCAGGAGCCGATGGCCATGTTAATCGCGGCAATTTCGTCTTCAGCCTGCTCTGCGATGATACCGAAATTTTCCGATTGCTGCGCCAGGAAAGTCAACACAGAGGTCGATGGCGTCATCGGATAAGAGGAGATAAAATTACAACCGCCGGCAATTGCTCCCATCGCGACTGCCTCTCCCCCATTGATGATGATTTCATCTTTAACAGTAGCATCTTTTTCCATTTCAATGCGAACTTTACCTGAACTTAACGCGTCGCCCAGTTCATAACCCTTTTGAACCGCCTCCAAATTTTTATCAACAACATTATCCCCTTTTTTTTGAAAACTCTTTTTTATCGCCTGATCAACGATCTCCTTTTTGATTTTAAACAACGCTGACAATATGCCAACCACAATGATATTTAAATACAACATGCTTCCCACGTCTTTTGCAGATTGAGTCAACGGCAAATCAATTAGGTCGAATTCATTGTTTTCACTGTCTTTTACCAGTTTTTCTTTTTCACCAATAATAACGGTTTGTTCTGAAATCCGTTTTTTAATTCTGTTAAATGAATCATAATCAAACGGAACGAGGATATCAATACGATCAACATACGATTGTACTTTTCGTGATGAAATGCGTAGCGCCGTTGAATTACTTCCACCGCGCACCCGTGACATATATTCCTTTGTGGCAAACAGGTTGAGCTCCGAATTCTTAAAAATATGAATCATCAGCATTTCCACAGTCTGGATTCCCTGTCCCGCAGGTCCACAAAGGACGATGGATACATCATCTTTTTTAAAAGCCATTCATTTACCTCTTATTTAATAAATTAAAACCAGCAACTGCTTTCATTAAACACAACTATTTTTAAAACTCAAATCTCAGAACATAATATAAACATTAAATTTATGATATACAACAGGCAATTCGAAATTAACAGTTTTTTTGATCTTAGAATTTTCGTTGCAGCATTCTCAGGACTTCACCATCGGTAACATCGTACCAATTTTCATAAACTTGAGCCACTGCTCTAAAATCCGGTGGTTGCTCCAATACGATCATTTTATCCACCATTTTAGACATTTCTCTGCAAACAACTTCATCGGCGACTGGCACGGCGACTATTATCTCACGTGCTTTTTTTCTTTTACATAAGCGGATTGAAACATACATTGTCGATCCCATGGCGATACCATCATCAACCAAAATAACGGTTCTGTTTGAAATGGAAGGCAATGGTTTATTATCTCTCAGAACAGCGATTCTCTCCTTTATTACCTCCTTTTGTTCTCTCACAATTTTATCAATTTGCTTTTTGGGCAGCCAGTTTTCTGCGCCCTCAAAAACAAACAAATTTCCGTCCTCTGCAAGTGCGCCAAATCCGGCTTCAGGATTATCCGGCAATGGAAGTTTTCGGGAAATAATAATGGAAAAATCCGCCTCAAGGTGTCGAGCCACATGATAACCCGGCTCAACACCACCGCGCGGAATTGCAAGCACCAGCGGATCCTCGTCTTTATAATCCTCACACGCTCTGGCTAATTTTACCCCTGCATCTTCACGATCTTTGAACATGAGAACCCTCCTGCTGAATATACAAAATACAGGAATTAATAAATACCTCGGTCTCAGGCAATGGTAATGTCCTGATTGAGATATACGTCCTGAATGGCATTCAATAATTCAATACCGTCTTTCATCGGTTTTTGGAAAGATTTTCTGCCGGAGATCAACCCCATGCCACCTGCGCGTTTGTTTATAACCGCCGTTCGGATTGCCTGCGCCAGATCATCATTTCCGGTTGAAGCAACGCCGTTACAGCCGCCTTCTATCGCCAGTTTGACAATATTTTCCGGATCAAAATAGATCGGATTCGGAGCGAAAGATGCACCTGCCGAATGCTCAATTCCCTGGTCAACCGGTAATATCGAAAGGTAGCCTGTGCCTGCCAATCGCCCGGAATTAAACAACGTCTGCATATTCCGCATTACTGCCGCCGGGCGATCAGACGACGATACCACACGATCCACGAAATCCGGGCCAGGTAAAAGAAGATGATCTTTTTGAATAGTATGACACTGATGATTTAATAAATCACCTGCTTCTTTGCCAAGTAATTCTTCAATACTTTTATTCATTTTAAATCCTCAAAAAAAATGTATTCATCAATCTCTTTTAATCAGAATCCCCCTGCTGTTTTGACAACTGCTGCAGGGATTGCTGCAACGATTCCAGCGCCTTTGAAGCTTTATTAAATCTTTTTTCGCCCATCAGGCGTATGTAATCTTCAAAAGCGGATAACTCACATTTGCTCTGACTTTATTTCGCTCTGTATCGAATCGACAGTCTATACAAATTTTTCAAAAGATTTCTGCATCATTTCCAACTGCGTCCGCAACGTGTTCATTTTTTCCCGTATCCCGGTATTATTCATTAAATTTTGGTTCGAGGTCATTGCATTCATTTGATCCATCATTTCACGCATATTCGATGCCATCGATTCCATACTGCGTAACATCAATTGCTGATTTTCCCAACGCTGCTCATCAGGTTTGACAGCGTTTAACATATCAGATATCTTGCCAGTAATTCGTTTCATATTCTGTGTCAACTTTACCATGGGCATTATGTATTGTGCTTCCGTATTCATCATAGTTTCTGAAATATTTTGATGAGCGGTATTATGAGATATTTTGTCCCGGAAAACAACTAATAACAAAATGATAACAAGTGTAAAAACGAACAAGAGCGGACCAATCTTTTTTAAAATGCTCATACCAAACCCTCCGTCTAACTATTCAATTGGTTTATATTTACATACTTCGTTAATATGTACTATTTTTAAGTAAATTTCAACATATTTTCATTGTCTGTCAAGTTTTCTTCTTATCTAACAAGCGCCATAAAACAGGTATCGTCGGCAGGGGTTTGCCCGTATCTGCCCGGTAGACAACATCTCCGTTAATAACTATATTCGGAGATTCTATCACATCATATTCCTGAATTAACTCCGGATTTTCATCAATAAATAGCGTGATTATCGGTACATTCATTTTCTTGAATCGTTTTTGAAGGACATGTCTTTGACTGCAATTTTGGGTGGCTATTATTTTAACATTCATCTGAGATACTCCTTCCCAAAAATCAAACACGGAACCATGCTCCGTTATATTGACTTCATTATTTTATTCGCAAAAAAAAAATTAATCGAATGAATTCAAACAATATTATTGATACCTGGCATTATCTGGTTGTTCCAGCTCTACCCAATCTCATTGTTCCGTATTTTCATCTTTATACCATTTTACCGGCACACTAATGAGTTCATTTTCCCATCATGTGACTTTCACTGCCTGTCCTATTTTAAGCGCGGTAAATAATCTTCATCAACAAACCAGGTTGCACTTCAGCCGCGCAATATAAAATGCTTTTATTGGCTTGCTGAAGTTGTTTTTTTAACAACTTCAATATCTTCAGATACTTCGGGCATTCTGTTCATAGATGTGCTCCTTTGAATTCAAAATCTGTTAATTACTTAACATATTTTTTAATTTTAGCGCATCTTTCACAGCATATCCTTTTTGATCATTATCAAAATAACAAAAAATCTCTTTTGATTTATTATGCCAGCCATGGATCGCTCCGGCCCAGCCGGAAAGAGTCTGAGAATCATACTCTCCTTGGTACGCTTCTTTCCCGGTACCGTGCAGTCGAATATAAACAAAGTCACTGGTGATTTCTTTTGGCGAATGTTGACCTGCCAATTCGAACATGCAAAATGCGACATTATGCTTCTTCAATAATTGATATGTTTCGTCATTCCACCAGGTGTCGTCACGAAACTCGAAACAATAGCGATAACTATCCGATAATTTATTTAGAAACTCATTTAGTCTTTCCTCGTTAAAATGCCAGCGCGGTGGTAGTTGAAATAATACAGGCCCGCGTTTATCCCCTAAAATCTTGATTCTGTTAAACAGGTTCTCGACAGGCTCTTTAGCATATTTTAATTTTTTCATGTGTGTAATATATCTATTTGCTTTCAACGAGAAAATAAAATCTGGCGGTACTGTTTTAGCCCATGATTCCAGAGTTCTCTTTTCCGGAAGTTTATAAAATGAATTGTTTATTTCAACAGTTTGAAAATGTTGACAATAAAATTCAAGCCACTTTTTTTGTGGCAAATCGACTGGATAAAAAGGCCCTTTCCAATGTTTATAATTCCAGCCTGATGTACCAATATGTATTTTTCTGTTCATACAAATTATCTAATCTTTGCTATGTTAGAGATTTTCCCTATCAAATGAAAAAACGATTTTTGGGATCAAAATCAATTCCAACGGCTCGTTTTTTAAGAAAAATGCACAATTAATTAATTATCTCACTCTTTTCCGCAGCAATTCCGATTACACCGCAGGCAATGCGTGCGCCAGCATTTCCGGTCGGCTGTGAAGTAAAATCATCTTCATCAGCATGGACAATAATTGCGCGGCCAATGACAGAGTGCGGTCCGAAAAAAGCAATCACAGTATCTGTAAATTCATAATGAGCCACGCCATTTTCGTCAGCTTCAAGATTTCCGAGGTCACCAACGTGTCGTTCGGCATCTGTTGGCGCACCATGCTTTGTATTTCCCGGATTAAAATGTCCACCTGTAGACGCCGCATCCAATGCGCGGCAGTCGCCGTAAGTGTGAATATGAAATCCATGTTTTCCGGGAGCTAATCCCTTAACATCAGCAACGATTTTAATTCCGTTGTCAACCGTTGTAAATGTAACAATCCCATTCACAGTATTCCCTTCCGTCGGATGGAGCACGGCAATTGCTTTGGTGGTGACCTGGATGTCTGTCAAGGATTGAGGTGGCGGACATGCAAAAAATCCGACTGTACTGATGAATAATATGATCAAAACTATCATTCCATGTTTCTTCATGTCACTAAATCCTCCATTTTATTTTTGATATACAATTTTTATCAAGCCTGATAAAATATTTCACTCACTGAATTATTATAATGAATTCGATTAATCGTTCGGCTTAATTCATCGGAAAGGCAGCGTATCTCTACAAAAGATAATGAACGAAAAGACTCTGTTTGCGGAATGCTATTCGTGAAAACAGCACGTTCCAGATAATGTTTCTCATGCAATTCTTTTAAACGATCAAACGCTTTATGTGCACTTAAACAATGGGACACGCCGAGAAAAATTCGCTCAACTCCCTTGTCTTTCACCAATTTTTGCGCAAGTGAATAAATGGTGCCGGCGCTGCTCATCAAATCATCAAGAATGATGGCGATTTTTTTTTGTTTAAAATTTCCAATAATCTCTGTGGTAATCACCTCTTCGGGGCTGGGGCGATATTTGGAAGCAATCGCACTATTGATGTTCAATTTTCTTCCAAAATGCGTCACAAACTTGGATGCGCCGGCATCCGGAGCTACAACGATCACATCTTCTCTATCCCTGAATTCCCCGAACTCTTTAAGAAAGAGTGATAGCGAACTTAGCAAATTAATCGGGGTTGCGCCGTAGAATCCATGAATCTGAGAGCTATGCGGATGCCAAACAACAAGGCGATCGATACCAGCTTGCACACTTAAATCTGCCATTAATTTTGCTGTTGTCGGTTCCCGCATAAATCGGGTGGGCTTATCCTGCCTGGAATAGGCCAAATAAGGCAGCACACCGGTGATGTGCTTCGCGCCGTGTTCCCGAAAAGTACGTGCAGCAATCAGAAATGCCATGTAATTTTGATCCACGCTTCTACCGGATACCGGATCTGATAATGCCTGGAATAAAAAGACGTCGTATCCGCCAATATGTTTTTCTAATCGCACACATGTTTCTGTATCTGAAAATTGCTTATCAATATCTTCCAGATACAAAACGTCTTCTTCACTTCCGTTTTCCGCCAACAATTCTTTATAGCGCTGTACTACGCTGCTCGCCATGTATGCTCCGGAACGGCAACTGGCAATCACCAATTTACCCCGTGTCGATTCCATGCGTTTCTTTTGCTCCCGGGCATACCATTCAGGAGTTATAAAGATTTTTTCTGAATTTCTCAATCTGTCGTCCATTTCTGCAGTTATCCTTTCATTAGTTTTTCAAATTCCTGTTCGTTGATTATTTTTGTATCCTGCTCCTTTGCATTATCGAGTTTACTGCCCGGATTTTCACCGGCAATCACATAATCCGTATTTCTGCTGACACTTGACGTTGCACGTCCGCCCAGTGATTCGACAAGTTCCTCAGCTTCATTACGGGTGTAATTGTCGAGTTCTCCGGTAAAGACAAAAGTGAGTCCTTCCAACGTTGATTTTTTACGCTGGCTTACATTTTTAATATCCACGCCAGCATCGAGTAAGTTATGAATTATTTTTTGATTTTCTTTTTCATTAAAAAAATTGACAATACTCTCTGCCATTTCCGGCCCGATTTCCGGTATTTTTTTTAATTCGCCTGCGCCTCTGCCTGTTGAATTGATTCAAGATCATTAAATTCACTTGCTGTTCCAGATTATCTAATTTGATAACAATTCCATCGATTTCATAGTCCAGATTTTCCCGTTCCCTGCTTAATTTCTCTTTATATTGCTGTATTTCTTCATAAGAATGTGTTTTTTGATTTAATTCATTCACTTTCAATCCCCACTCTGGAAATTTTTTTAATGCACTCCAATGAGACTTAAAACCGTTGCCTTCGCATTTTATGATTTCATAGAAAAAGATATCAAGCGGTTTATCTGCCACATTTCTGGAATCCAGTTGCCGCACCACGCCTGCCGCAGCATTTCTGGGATTTGCGAATGGCTCCTTTTCTCGTTCTACCCGATTTTTATTTAATTTTTGAAACCCGCCTTTGGACATCAGCACCTCACCGCGTACCGCTATAAATTCAGGAATACTTTCCTTATTCCGCAAATGCATTGGGATAGAACCAATCGTCTTTAAATTCTCCGATATATCCTCCCCTTCTTCTCCATTTCCGCGAGTTGCGCCATATTTAAAATGCCCGTTTTCATAAACGATTTCTACCGATAAACCATCAAATTTTGGTTCAATAACGTATTCGATTTTTTTACCATCAGTTTGCCGTTTTATAAAATTATCGAAGTTTTGAATTTCACTTTCTTCTAACGCCGAATTAAGACTGAGCATTGGTGCACTGTGCTGAACTTTTTTAAATTCTTCAACAGGTTCGCTGCCAACCTTTTTTGTGGGGGAACCAGGCGACTGTAAATCCGGAAACTCGTTTTCCATATCCTGCAATCGTTTAAAAAGCACATCATAATCTTTATCAGAAACAACCGGATCGTTTTTAATATAATAGCGATAATTATGATACTCAAGAGCCTCCCGTAATTCTTCCACCTGTTTTTTAGCTTCATCCTCATTTAGTTTTTGGGGATCTTTAAATTTTGTGGGAGGATTTTTCTTAAACTTATTATTTTTTGATGACATTTCCACCTCCCCTTTTTT
Organism: uncultured Cytophagia bacterium; assembly: GCA_964498785.1. Lineage (GTDB taxonomy): Bacteria > Zhuqueibacterota > Zhuqueibacteria > Thermofontimicrobiales > Thiofontviventaceae > Mariaggregatimicrobium. Next base: position 45,137 of record CAZCJL010000027.1, read on the forward strand.
AGGTTCGCTTGATTAATTTTTTCAATTCACTCCAGCTTCGTGTATTTAATACATCCTTGCTCTCGAGCCAGCCTCGTTGGGCCTGATACACGCCGTATTTCATATTATCCAGATCAGACCGGGCGTGAGCATCTGTGGAAATAGCGATTTTTACTCCCATCTCTTTTGCCAGTTTACAATAAACATCAGAAAGATCAAGTCGATCCGGTTGCGCATTTAATTCAACGAAACAACCGTTTTCTTTTGCAGCTTTTAGTACGTTTTCCAAATCAATATCCATCGGCTCGCGTTGTCCGATTAACCTTCCAGTCGGGTGCGCTAAAATATTAAAATATTTATTATCCATTGCTCGCAACACACGATTCGTTTGTTTTTCCTTTGATAAATTTAAATTGTAATGTACAGAAGCAATCACAATGTCCAATTCTTTTAACACATCATCAGACAGGTCCAATGAGCCGTCTTTTAAAATATCTACTTCCACGGATTTCAGAATTTTGAAACCATTATACTTTTCATTAAGCTCATTTATTTTTTCCAACTGCGCCCGCAATCTTTTTTCATCGAGACCCTTTGCCACGGTCACCCGCTTCGAATGATCTGTAATCGCTAAATATTCATATCCCTTTTCTTTTGCTGCATCTGCCATTTCTTCCAGCGAAAACTTTCCATCTGTTGCTTTTGTGTGTGACTGTAAATCCCCTTTTATGTCTTTTAATGTAATCAACTCTGGTAATTTATTATCCTGAGCCGCTTTTATTTCACCCAGATCTTCCCGTAATTCGGGCTCAATGTAAGTTAAATCTACTGTTTGATAGACTTTATCTTCTGTTTCGCTGGCAATGCGGTCAGCTCCGTTAAAAACACCATACTCATTTATTTTTAAATCCCGTTCATTTGCCATTTTTCTGATTTTAACATTGTGCGCCTTAGAACCGGTAAAATAAAGCAATGCCGCGCCATAACTATCTTCCTGAACAACACGTAAATCAACCTGAAAATTATTACGCAGGATAACCGTGGATCGGGTATCTCCTTTGGAAACAACTGTATCCACATCCTCATAATTAACGAAACGATCTATGATATCTGTGCCGCGTTTGCATGTCACCAAAATATCAATATCGCCGACTGTTTCTTTGTGACGACGGTAGCTCCCGGCAATAACGACCTGTTTCACTCGGTCTGTATTTTTTAAATATTTCAATAATGGTTGGGCTATTTTTTCAGCCACATGCAATTTAAAACGCTCCTGTTGACCACCCTTTTTTCGCCGTTCAATGTTGTCCTTAATTTTCGTCTGTATTTTGTCTCCGAACCCTTTTAACTTTTTAATATCATCATTTTTGACTGCCTGCTCCAGTTCCTCCAGCGTTTTAATTCCCAATTCCTGATGAATTTGTTTCACTCGTTTTGGTCCCAAATCCGCAATCTTCATCATATTACTCAAATCTTCCGGAACTTTCTCCTCTAAATCTTCCAACTGCTTCAATGTGCCGGTTTCCACAATCTCTTTAATTTTACCGGCGAGATCCTCACCAATACCAGAAAACTGAGTTAAATCTTCACCGTGTTCAACTATGTCAGCGATATTTTTTGACAGCCCGGCGATAGTTCGGGCTGCGTTACGGTACGCGCGGATTCGGAACTGGTTTTCATCCGCGATTTCCAGTAAATCCGCAACTTTATTGAAAATTTTAGAAATGTCATTATTGTGAACAGGCATAATTGCCTCATTTTTGAATTAACGTAAATTCATGCCCCGTTTATCTCCAAAAATAACTTGCGACGCATCTATTCGTTGCGCCGCAAGTTTTGGAGGGAGAATGAGCATTCTGCCGCGTTAGTGCAACATCACTCATTCCGGGGGAATTCACTGAATTTATTGAATCGCTTTTATAATCTGTTTACAAAATGCAGGCAAATCGGCTGGCGTCCTTGAAGTAATCAAATTTCCATCGACTACGACTTCCTCGTCCATCCAGTTTGCCCCGGCATTTACCATATCATCTTTAATGGCAAAAAAACTTGTCGCCTTTTTACCGTTCAGAATTCTGGCTGATGCCATCATCCAGCCACCATGACAAATTGCCGCGATTACTTTCCCGTCCTGATTCATTGTCTTTACAAACTCAACCATTTTCGGGCTGCGGCGCATGTGATCCGGTGAGTAACCACCGGGAATGATAAGCGCATCAAAATCCGTCGGATCAACATCCACAATGGAATAATCTGCTTTTGCAGGAACACCATGTTTGCCCTTAAAAGTTTCTGCTGTAGGACCAATCACAACCACATCAGCGCCTTCTTCTTGCATTCGAAGTTTAGGGTACCATAATTCCAAATCTTCAAAATAGTTCGCAACAAAAAGTGCAATTTTTTTTCCTGCTATACTCATTTTTTATCTCCGATTTTTATCAAATATTATCTATTTTAGCTGCAAGAATAAAATCATTTTCATGAAGTCCATTTATTTTATGTGTTGATAACACTATTTCAACTTTGTTGTAATTGATGCAAATATCCGGGTGATGATCTTCCTCGCCGGCTATTTTCGCGATTTTATTTACAAATTCCATTGATTTGTCAAAGTTTTCAAATTCAAATAGCTTTTTTATTTTATGCGTTTCGATTAGTATCAATTCCCAACCGGTTAGCTGCTGCACACACTGGGCGGCCTTTTCTCCGGACAGCGGTTTGGTACCCCCTTCTACTGGCTTACAATGTTTTTCATGAAGTACCATGTTGTCCTCCTGTTAACGCTACTTTTTGTTGCAAATATTCTTCGTATTTCATCACAAAAAATCACTGGCGTTAACCCAAAAATATTGTGGTCATGAATAATTTCCCAACCAACGCATTTTTCCGATTTATATGAAAATTTATAAATATTTTTCATGATAATCTAATATCATATATCTCAATGGATCTATTTATTCATTAAACCACGCTGCTCGTGCTTTGTCAATGTGACAATCACATATTTTCTATTGTTAACGCCAGTTAAATCTCCTTTTGTTTCAAAAATAATGCATGCTGCTAAAGTCATATAATACCAATTACAGTTTTCATTTAAACCCTAATTAAGCTGCTAATTTCGCTTCCAGTGTTATTTCGACGCCTAAAAGCGCTTTTGAAACCGGGCAATTTTTTTTGGCATTTTCCGCATGTTCCAGGAATTTTGCAGCATCAATATCTGGCACGTATGCCTCTACACGTAAAATAATTGATGCGATTTCAAATCCATCAGCGACCTTTGCCAAATTAACCTCAGCGCTTGTTTGCACGCTTTTGGGTTCATATCCTGCTTTAGAAAGATTTGCTGACAACGCCATGGAAAAACACCCTGCATGTGCCGCGCCGATTAATTCTTCCGGATTTGTGCCAGAGCCATCTTCAAAACGTGATGTAAAAGAGTACGAACCTTCAAAAGCGCCGCTTCCTAATTTTAAACTTCCTTTTCCTTGTTTTAAATTTCCGTTCCAAACAGCACTTGCTTTGCGTATTGGCATAATTTTGCTCCTTTCATTCATATATTTTGAAATATCAATTTATTTATCATAAAAAATAAATATGATCCAGGGCGGTCGTTACATCTCCTGCATATAACGTCGAAATCTGATGAAGCGCCAACGCCTGCTCAAAGTCTGTTAACGCCGACATTCCATCGGCTGCGGCTACAACGTGTAACCAGCGCAATCCAGCGGACGCCGCAGTATGTAAAACACAAATATTTGAAACAGTGCCAACAACCACGATATGTTGGATTTTCCAAATCCGGCTAAGAAAATGTTCCAGCCAGGTGCCATAGAATCCATCATAACGGTTTTTGGGACATACCAGATCGCCTGGTTGCGGAGTAAGTTCCTCGATTATCTCCCATCCCCATGTATCCACCAGACAATGTTCCGGCCAAATATCAAATTCAGGATCACCCGGGACTTGTGTATCCTCCGTGTAAATAATTTTTACATTTGCTTCTCGTGCTTTTTTCGCGAATCGTTCAATTTTCGGAATTGTTTCACTGGCTGACGGTACAACAAGACTGCCACCTTCCTTTATAAAATCATTTTGCATATCCACGATGATAACAGCGGTTTCTTTCGCCGGCAAATTTACTCGTTTTTTGAAATCAATGTCCGGTACTTCTACAGTTTTTGGTGGAATAAAATTAATGCTCATTTTTTACTCCTATGATTATTTTTTAATGAATCGATCAACCGTTGTTTTTCATCCCATAATGTAGGAGTAATCGACACATGATAATAGTGCGGGTCAAGTAATCGTTTTACACCGGAATCAAGATAATCAAGATCTTTTTCCCTGACATGCCGAATATCGTCAATTGTTGGGAAATCATAGGTTACCTCACCGTTTTTATAGATTTTTGTTAACAACGGCTCGATTTTTTGAATATTATTACGGGCAAACGTACGTCTTTTACGATGATCTGTGGGATGGCGCAATTTTATTTTTTCCATTTCATTTACAGCCTCATCTTCCAAACTGATCAGATCAGCCGTTGCCTTATTTCGGCTATCGTAAATTCGCCACACGTTCTTGTTTCCCGGATTTGGAGTTTTATCAATGTTTTCTGAAACTTTGATTGCAGGAATCCATTTTTCCTTATCTCGCACTGCCACCATTTTATAGACGCCTCCTAATGCGCAGCAACCGGCCGATGTGATAAGTCGTGTACCAACTCCGTAAACAAGTCTCTGTATCAGTGTATCCGGGTCCACTCCTTGTAATATGCTTTCATCTTTTATTTGCGTTAAAATCTGCCAAATATTTAACTCATCCAATTCATTGGAAAGAACGATTTTTGTTTCAGTGAATCCGGCTTTATCCAGCATTTTTGCGGCCTCAATGGTTAGATGCGCCAAATCACCTGAATCCAGGCGAATCCCTATCGGTTCATGTCCTTTCATTTTTAATTTTTCAAATACTTTTATTGCATTAGGGATACCGCTCTCCAATGTATTAATGGTATCCACAAGCAAGATACAATTGTCAGGATAAATATCGGCGTATGCTTTAAACGCATCCAACTCAGTCATGCCTAATGCAAGGAACAATTGCACCATACTATGCGCATGAGTTCCTTTCGGCGGATACCCAAGTACATGCGAAATTCCCACATTTGATGAAAAATCAGCGCCACCGATAAGTGCAGCACGAACCCCGGCATTCGCCCCCCGATCCTGTCCTCGCCTGGCTCCAAATTCTAACAATAATTGACCTTTGCCCTGCTGTTTTATCCGGGAGGCTTTGGTTGCAATTAATATCTGATAATTTAATTGATTTAACAACGCTGTTTCCAAAATCTGAGCATTAATCATCGGGCCCTGAATAATCGTTAATGGGACGTTCGGATGAACCACCCGTCCTTCCGGGATCGCATCAACAGTCAAACATTCGTACGATCCGTTTTCACGCAGCCATTTCAAAAAATCGTCCTCAAATACTGGTTTTCCTGACGTCGCTTTTTGACTACGCAAATATTCAATATCTTTTTCACGATACCGAACGTTCTGCATCCAGTTGATAAACCATTCAAGTCCGGCATTAATACAATACCCTGCCTTATGCGCACCGTAATCAGGATAGCTTCTAAAAAAGTGTTCAAATTGCACCTTTTTTTCTTGAAAGCCCATTTTATAATAAACCTGAGCCATCGTCAATTGATATTGATCTGTAAAAAGAATTCCTGCTGCCGTATCGAATTCAATTTTTTTCATAACCCTTTTGCCCATTCGTTTAATGGTAATTACGCAATCGGTATGCCATATAATTTTATAAGTACTTTTATCTTTGTAAATTAAGAACTTAATATCTGTTTATTTGCTCATCGCCTATTCAATAGATTTAGAATGCCAAAGTGTTGTGTGCATATTGTGTACACGACACAGATTTAAAACAGTTTCAAATATGTAGAAATGGTACAAAATAAATTTATACAACAAAGGACTAAACTTATCGGATATTATCGGGTGGTTAAAAACATAGTAAATAGTGGTCATTTCGATGATAAAATAAATCAATATAAAACTGTACCATACATTCACCATGAAATCACGTGTGACAAAACACATATAAAAACGATCATTATAGAAATTAATGAATTCTTCATCATTTCATCTGCTGATAAATATTTTCAACATCATCCAGTCGGCACAACTCAGTGCCAGGCGTCATAACGGCTGCAGCGCCGGCTGCTACGCCATATTTCACCGCATCAATGAGCTTTTTCCCGCGGGGCAACGCCAGTACAATTCCGGCGATCATACTATCTCCGGCTCCGACTTTGCTTTTAATTGGCACTGTCGGTGATCTTAAATGCTCGCATTTATCTGACGTCACAACAAATGCGCCGCCAGCGCCCAGTGAAATGACAATCACTTCACTATTTCCTTGTTTCAATATGTCTACGGCAACTTTCTTTAATTCAATTTCATTTTCGACATCTTTTCCGATAAGGTCTTTTACTTCACGCATATTTGGTTTTATCAAAAATACACCTTCTTCGACTGCCATGCGAAGCGGTTCACCAGTGGTATCGAGGATGATTTGAATCTGGTGATTTTTACTAATCTGCGCTAAACGTGCATAAAAATCGTTCGGAACTCCGGGGGGTAAACTTCCACTTGCAACAATATAGTCTGGTTTTGACTTTTTTGTCTGAATTTGTTGCAGACATTTTTCCCACTCTTCTTTAAGAACTTCTGGCCCTGGCATGGTGAAACGAAACTGCTGATTACCGGACGTCTCTCGGATATGAAAACTTTCCCGTGTTAAGTTTTCAATGACAACCTGTGAATGGACGATTCCTTCCTGTTCAAGTAACTGACCCAATAGCTTCCCATTCGCACCTCCGGACAGATAAACTGCCTCAGAAGAACCACCCAATTTACGGATTGCGCGGGAGACATTCAGACCGCCGCCGCCAGGCTGGTATTGTGGTTGTTTGCATCTCAACTTTTTATCGGGCTTCACACGGTCGACCTGTGAATTAATATCGATGGTCGGGTTCATTGTCAGCGTTAAAATTTTCATGGAGACCTCGTTTTGTTAAATTACTTTTTCTAATCTTCAAACAATTAGATTTTTACCGGGATCGCTTCATGAATCATTTGCTTGAAAATTTGTCGTTGACGCCACATTTGTGGTAAAAATTCAGGATGCCACTGAACTCCCAGAATAAAACGTTTATCATTGTGCTCAATTGCCTGAATGACATCGGTGGTTTCTCTGGCAACGACCTGTAATCGATTTCCTGTCTCTTTGATTGCCTGATGATGTAATGCATTTACAGTGCAGGTGCGGCAATGTAAAATTCCAGCAAGTTTGCTATTCTGTTTGAGTTGAATTTTCTTCTTCGGTAAAATACTTCGAATCTGCGGCGACTCGGTGTAAAAACTTTTAATGTCCTGATAGAGTGATCCACCAAAATACACATTTAATAACTGCGCGCCCCGGCAAATTCCAAGAACGGGCAGATTATTCGAAACCGAGTGATCGATAAGTTTATATTCCAGCTTATCCCGTTTTCTGTCAATTATTTTCACGGATTTCATACTAAACAGCTTTCTTAACACATAAAGCAACGGGAAAAAGAGAAGCGAGATGATAAATCGCATGAATCCCTTTATCGATTTATTCGCCTGTTTGATATCCGGAATTACATCTTCTACCTTTTCACCGTAAAGGCGGGGATCGATATCAGAACCGCCACTGATAATTAGCCCTTGAATTTTCTTGTCAGTTTTGGGTCGCGAAGGTGTAATTCGCACTGGTCTTCCGCCTGCCATCCTCACCGCGATATTGATAAAAATCCATGCGACATCTCCTCCCTTATCAGGACATGTCACTGCAATTACCGGTCGACGATTTCCCCGGTCTTTTTCCAGTTTTTTATGATTTGATACCATTTGCTCTTAAAATTAATAAATGTAGTGTCCCATACGTGTATGTATTCTTCACTCAATTTTGAAATCTCCAATAGATTATCTGCCAGTTTCTCGACTTCTACCCATAAATTCCATTCTGTGGCAATTCGCCAATCTGATTCATCGACCAGACAGTTTGGCAAACGATAATGAAATGCCGGTCTGGCAGTGTTTTTTTCATCACGAATGAACGATTCAAAATAGTTCTCATCCATGAGGGCAAAGATCGGGAATAAATCGAGCGCCCTGTTTCTTGTTGGATTGTATTTCATGTAATCCCGAATCAGGATTTTCAAATCAGGCTTGTACAGCGGATCTAATACTAAAAGAATGTAATCGCTTGGGAATTCATTGATGAACGGTGGAATTCGGCGTGAAAAATCAATGTTCGATTCTTTGAAAATCCACTCATACAACAAAAAAAATGATCGTAAATAATTTAAAACCGTATTAGCTGTCTGCTCTGGCATTTCAATGTTGATATGTAAACCAAATGCGTTTACAAACGACGTTCTGGTGCCTTCAATATGCTGTGTCTGTAATGCACTACGCAGCTTTTCTATAGAATCCATTTCTGTTATCGCAACCGGTGGTACGGCAATTTCGCACGGAACCACTACAGATGCCACATTTTTTAGTAAATCTTCAAGCGGTTCCTGCAACGGATGTTCACTCAGGTCGATTCCGATTTTTTTTAAAGCAGAAATATAAGATTCATCCTTCAATAATGTTGAATCCATTTCGATCTTGAAATCCCCGATACTGGTTTGCTCAACTTCGTGATAAAATCGGTTCACTTCGCGATGGTTACCACCGAATAGTTGCATAATGATTTCTGCAACATTGCGCAGCTCAATTCCGGAGAATTCGAATTCATATCCTATCTTTCGGAGAGTGCCTTTTTTATTCTTAATTTTAGCTGGTAAATTGAAATTCATGTTTATTGATTCTTCAAAGCCTCAAAACCGGACACAATATCCAATAGTTCTCCGGTGATGGAACTTTGTCGTTGCTGATTATATTGAGTTTTAATATCTGTTAATTTTTCTTCAATGTTTTTTTCCGCTGCCTGCATTGCGGCAAGCCGACTGGCATTTTCACTTGCCAATGATTCAGTAATCGCGCGGAACAAATGAAAAAAGAAATATTGCCGGATCAGATGTGCTAACAAAGCATCCCATTTCATAGTGAAAAGGGGTAACTGATTCGTTGGCCAATCTTTCTTTTGAAGCTGATTGATCCAATCATGGTCAAAAGGTAAAACAGACCACATAAACGGCTTATATGAAGCCCCTGATTGTTTTTTATTATAGAAAACAGTCACACGTTCGATTTGGTTTTCAAATCTCCATTCTTCAATTCGCAGCAATAATTCCTGCACACTCCATGTAATCTCGTCCACAGAACCGGGGAATGAAAAGTTTTTCTGTATTCTTAAACCGCCATCTTCCAACAAGGGGATGACGCGGGGACCTAATGTTAACACTTTTCTCTTCTCCGGATTCTCTTGAAGCTGGTTGATTTTTTTAAGTGCAAAAGAAGCGATTTGTTCATTGAATTGACCGCACATGCCCTGTTCCGAACCAAATACAATCGCACCAAAATTGGACTCAAATTCTGTTTGAAGATACGGCATTGTACCTTCCTGGTTTTTTATCAAAATATGAAATCCCATTTCAATCGCTTTATTATACTCTTCTAAAGAAGTGACAGCTTCCTCATATTGACGAATACTGACCGCAGCCAATGCTTTCATTGTTTTTACAACGGATTGTAAATCTTCTGCACTTTCTAATTTTCTTTTAAGAGATTCAAGCGTCTTCATCGTTATCGTCAGTTTTATTTAGTTCCAAAACCTGTAAAATTGTGTCCAAAATCTGGTTATGTTCGTCTTCATTCAATGATTCATTTTTCAAAATTTTATCAGCAATGTCTTGCAATTTTTCTTTAACTGCCTGTCGTATTTTCGCGGCAGCCCCGGCAATTCTGTTTAACGGAATCTGATCAAAAACACCTTTGGTAACAGCAAACAATACAGCGACCTGTTCCGGAGCGGAAAGTGGTTCGTACTGCGGTTGTTTTAATATTTCCCGAACGCGTTTTCCGCGTTCCAGCGTTTTTTTTGTTTCCTCATCGAGACGTGTGCTAAACCTGGCAAAAGATTCCAGTTCTTCAAATTGCGAATATGATAAACGTAAATCTCCGGCAACCTTGCGGTACGCTTTTAGCTGTGTCTTCCCGCCAACTCTGGAAACAGATTCACCAACATCCACGGCAGGCAAAATTCCCTTCCGGAATAAATCCGGTGACAGATAGATCTGGCCATCGGTAATCGAAATAAGATTTGTGGGAATATATGCCGAGATATTTTGCGCTTGCGTTTCTACGATCGGAAGTGCGGTTAACGAACCACCACCCTTATCTTTCCGCAAATGCGTTGAGCGTTCTAATAACCGGGAATGAATATAAAAGATATCGCCGGGATATGCCTCACGCGCCGGCGGTCTTCTCAGTAACAAAGAAAGCTCCCGATATGCCCGGGCATGGCGCGTCAAGTCATCGTAAATGACCAGTGCGTCCTGTCCCTGATCCATAAAATATTCTGCAATACTCGTTGCGGCATAAGGAGCAACAAATTGAATACCAGGCGGCGCCTCGCCTTTTGCAGCGACAATAATGCTATATTCCATCGCAGCTCTTTCTTTGAGTCTTGCGATAAATTTGGCAACATCCGAACTTTTTTGTCCGATAGCACAATACACACAAATTACATCTTTATCGTGCTGATTGATAATTGTATCGATCGCGATTGCTGTTTTCCCTGTCTGCCGGTCGCCCACAATTAACTCCCGTTGACCGCGGCCAATCGGAATCAGTGCGTCCACGACTTTTAAGCCGGTTTGTAGCGGCACCTCCACCGGCGCTCGCGCCATCATTGGCGGCGCCGGTCGTTCGATCGGGCGGTATTCGGCTGCCAAAATTGGTCCTTTCGCATCGAGAGGGCGACCGATGGGATCAATTATTCGCCCTGTTAACGCTTCTCCTACCGGAACATTCACCACATTTCCGATGCGACGGACTTCACTGCCGGATTTGATTTCAAAACTCGAATCTAACAGAATCACTCCGATATCTTCCGGTTCCAGATTAAATGCCACGCCTAATTGATTTCCTGAAAATTTTAGCAGGTCGTCAGATCGGACACTGTGCAACCCCTTTACACGTGCAATTCCCTCCCCCACTGATATCACCGTTCCGATTTCCTCTGTCCTTAAAGCCGGTTCATAATCTTGCAACACTCTATCTGTTGTTGTAAATGCCTCTTTTAATAGTGATTTTATTTGCCTGGAATCATTTTCCATTATTCGTTCTTCTCTTTTTTATCTTTTGATTCTGTTTTATCCACTTCTTTTTCAATCAAATCTTGAAAACGTTCTTCCAAAGCATGGAGATAACTATCGATGTTCCACACAACTTTTTTCCCATTGACTCGCATTTCAATCCCACAGATGAACTCTTTTGACGTATTAAAATCAATAGCAGCTTCAGCATAAATTATTTCACGAATCGATGATTCGATCTTTTTCTGTAAATCATTTTCCAACTCAAAAGACGTCTTAACAATCACATTATTATTTGATTCCCGAATCAATCCCGCAATCTCGTCTCTGTCATCAGATTCTAAATCACTCAGGCGATCGAGAAAGACTGAAATAATTTGTTCCTCAATTTTATAATCCGAAAGGTCTTTTAATACTTTCCGAGCCACGGAATAAACCTGTTCTCCTGCTTTACGACGTAAGTCTCCCAAAAATGAGTCTTTCTCACGTTCAATGGAACGACGCCACTTCGAGCGCATTGAATCCACATCTTCCCGGGCTCGTTTAATAAGTTCCTTTTTTTCTTGCTCAGATTCTTTTTGTGCTTTTTCCATGAGTTCATCATGTTTCTGATCCAGGTCGTCATTTTTCGATTGATATTTCTGTAATTCCTCATCAGCCTCCTCTTTCTTGGAATCTGCTTCTTTTAGTCTGTCAGAAATACGCTGTTCCCGCTCATCCATGACTTTCACGATGCGATCAAAAAGGAATTTTTTTAATAATGCCAGCAGAATCAGAAAATTGATTATTTGTGCACTCAGCGTTACCCAATCTACTTTCATTCATTATCCTCCGGCTGCCTCAATAATATGATTCCAAAAGGGATTTGCAAAAATTAAAATAATGGAAATCACAAAGCAATAAATTGCCGTTGATTCCACCATTGCCAATCCAACGAATAGCGTTCGCGTGATTGTATTGGATTCATCCGGTTGTTGGGCAATTGCTCCCAGCGCGCGTGCCAGTGCAATTGACTCACCAATCGCCGGACCGATTGAACCAATCGCGATGGTAATTCCGGCTGTAATGATACTAATTTGACCAATGATATTAATACTTTCCATCCACTATTCCTCCTCAACATGATTTTGTTTGCTTTGATATGTTCTTGTTGCAGAAGCAATATACACAGTTGCCAGCACTGCAAAAATATATGCCTGTATTTGTCCGATCAACAATCCTAATAATTCCATTAACACCGGAACGAACAACGGGGCAATAGTCAACAGTATTGCGACGATCATCGTTCCGCTCATGATATTCCCGAATAAACGAACCGCCATTGCCAGTGTTCGGGAAAGTTCACCGATGATATTAAACGGTAACATAAAGGCAACCGGTGTTATATAGTGCTTCAGATAACCGAATAATCCTCTTTTTCGTATTCCAAAATAGGGTACGGCAAAAAAAACACAGAGCGCCAACCCGGCCGTAGTATAGATTGAACCTGTCGGCGGTTGGTAGCCCGGAATAAATGCCATAAAATTCGCTATTGAAATGAACAAAAAAACCGTTCCGATAAATGTCACATATTGATCCGGTTCCTGCCGGGTAATATCCCGGATTTGATTTCGCAAAATCGATACAATTGATTCAAGTAAATTTTGCCAGCGCGATATCTCTGGTTCTACAGCGAGTTTTCGCGTAACCAGCCATGAAATAAGCACCATCAGCGCCATCACAATCCAGGTGAAGAATATCGTTCCGTTTACTGTAAACGGGCCAATCGTAAATATAATAATTGAATCAGGACTGATATTCATCTTATTCCGCTCCGAATGATTTAAATGTATCCACAATAAGCTCGAGTTCTCTCAGATATGGCTCTTTTCTGCGATCCGGCGCATAAATATGTCCTGTTACAACATATACCCGGTCAATTTCACTATCACGAAAAGCGTAAGTAAACATCGGGCCGCCAATATATTCCGTATCACTTTGCCACAATCCCATGATATACGTTGCATTTTGATTATGAAACCGATTTTCGGTTGTAAAATAGTATCCTTTTTGTAGGTAAGCATTTTTATAATGCGAGATCATCCAGTTCGTTTTTTCCAATGCCCAGCTTTCGCTTAAATTGAGGCTTTTTTGACTTTCCATCCAGTGTACAAAAATATTCATGTCCGGATCGATCTTGTTAATCCGGACAAAATTTTCTGTCGTATCTTCCAGTTCGATATGATATCCTGAAGGCAATTTCATTGTCCAGCCATATTTTTCTTTCAGCTCATTTTCCGGGCGTCCCTGTGTATGAAAGAACAACGCGTCTTTTAAGCGTGCATTTCGAAAATCATTGAAATATGTATACAAATAATCAGGATAGATTCTCACATTCGCAACCAGCGATTCCATATCCGGCGCAGCCAGGATCATAACAAATTGATCTGTTGTCCACTGATTTTTTGTTACAAATAAATATTCCTCACCAGCAACAATGTTTCGATAAACATCTTTATCAATTGATTGTTGTAAAATATCATTTACTCTGGAATCTGAATTGAGTACCGAAATAAGCAATAAATTCCGCATTTGAAGATATTCATTCAGATTTTTTGGTAATACATGTTCCACTACGAATTCCTTTTCGACCATCGGCGTCATCAGTTTCTTTTCAAGCGCAGGGCGGATAAATTGCGCTGCTTCATTCCAAACGTCTTCTTCTGCAATCACATAAACTTCCCAATCCCGGCCAAAAGAAACAATGCTTTTTTCTTCACACGATGTTACCATGAGGGCGATAAATGCGACTGAAAATAATAATTTTCCGATTTGCTTCATGGTTTATTCCTCCTTTATGTTGTCACGTTTAATTCTGTTAATATAAAGTATTCGCACTCCAACGAACCCCAATAGACAGACTATCAAATGCTGCCAGTTTCCTATTGTGATGATCAGAAAAAAGGCAAGAAATACGATGATCAATCTCACGAATAAACTAACAATTGAAAGCATGTACGGTCTTTTTGATTTCGGCAGATTGCTGACCGTTAGCCATAGTAGCTGAAAATAAAACACGCCGATTATTAAACCGATGATGAACGCGATTATAAAATAAAGTACAGTTGTCATAGTATCAATTCCCTTCGTTTTGAGACCATTTATTAGCCTGAAAAATTCATAGCCACAGAGGCTCAGAGCACACAGAGCCTTTATTTTCAAAACGTTACGCAAACAATAGCAACTCGTATTTTTCTTAACTCAGGTTAAAAAGTAATATGCACACACGTTGTTGTTTCTCTATGACCTCTGTGCTTCTGTGGCACGTTTTGTGAATAATGCAGGTTAAGAAATTTTCGGATAACGATCGGAAATAATATACACGTCATTGCAAAAACCAGCACTCGTGCTGCGAAAACATCTGAAGAGACTGCTCACTCACCCAAATCATTTCCTTACTGCATAAAACAGCCTCTCATTCGCATTATTAAAAACGAAACATCGGCTGTAATGTTATTCATTTTGACTTTCCCGTTTCACCCAGAACCATGCGTTTAAGCAACCGGTTACAATTCCGATAAATAGAAAGATGAGCGTCCATGAGATTTTATCCTGTATTTTTGTATCCAGGTAAATGCCAATTGCAAGGAATAATAGTGTCGGAATAACCACAGCCCACCCAACCAGACCGAACATGCCGATTCCATACCAGAGTGCCTGTTTATTTTTCTCGATTTCGCCTTTCAGCTTCCGCTCTTCCTTTTTTTTAATTTCCGTGCGAAATTTTTCTTTTATATTGAATTGTTTCATTTTTTGAATGAGTCCTTCATGTGCGACGCACTTTGAAGGAGCATCGCACATGATTTTGTTCATACTATTCGTTCTTCTTCAATGAACCGGCGAATTAAATCAGCTTCCATTTTTGCGGCGGCGGAACGCGCTTTCTTTTCACGCTCATCAAGCGATAAAAATTCATTTTGAACCGTTTGTTCAAGTTCTCCTAAATTCGCACCGCGCACTGCATTCCGTGTTGATAAATAAACGTCACCACCTCTTTTCACCAGAATTCCTTCATCCACTGCAATAAATTTTTGTTCTCCGTTTTCTGTGGTAAATTGACAAATGCAAGGCACGATAGCTGTTACAAAATCCACATGACGAGGCAAGATACCAAAAGCACCATTGACTGCTTCGGCAGCCATTTTTCGGATATTCTCTTTTACCAAAATTTTTGTCGGTAACAAAATACTAAGCTTCATTTTTCTGTGCCTCGCTGATATCACCAATCATATAAAATGCCCGTTCCGGATAATCTTCAAACTCATCATTTAAAATGCGTTCACACCCTTTGAGACCATCTTCAAGGCTAACTAATTTGCCTTCTTTTCCGGTAAATTGCTCGGTCACAAAAAACGGCTGAGTTAAAAATCGCTCCAATCGACGTGCCCGCCGGACAGTCAACTGATCATCCCGCGATAGTTCCTCCATACCCAGCATTGCGATAATATCTTTCAAATCTTCATACTCTGCCAGGGTTCTTCGAATATTCTGAGCGATATTATAATGATCTTCACCCACGACATTGGGCGATAGCATTTTCGAATTTGAATTGAGTGTATCCACTGCCGGATACAACCCCTGACTGGCTCGTTTTCTGGACAGAACGATCGAGGCCGATAAATGTGTAAATGTATGGACAGCCGCGGGATCAGTAAAATCATCTGCCGGAACGTACACTGCCTGGATCGACGTAATCGATCCATTTTGCGTGTTACAAATCCGTTCTTCCAAACCAGCGATCTCTGTGGAAAGCGTTGGTTGATACCCAACTCGCGATGGTAATCTGCCCATTAAACCGGATACTTCTGCTCCTGCCTGGATAAACCGAAAGATATTGTCAATAAGCAGCAAAACATTCTGATTCTCCTGATCACGGAAATATTCTGCCATAGTTAATGCTGAATGCCCAACACGAAAACGTGCGCCCGGTTGCTCATTCATCTGCCCCAACACCATTGTTGTGTTGTCAATGATATCGCTTTCTGTTAATTCACGATATAAATCTTCTGCTTCACGCACCCGTTCACCGATTCCGCAAAAAATACTTACGCCTTCATACTGTCCCACCATATTGTGGATCATCTCCATAATAAGAATCGTCTTTCCCACGCCAGCGCCGCCAAATAATCCGGCTTTGCCACCTCGTTCAAGAGGTGATAAAATATCGATGATCTTTATACCAGTTTCAAAAATTTCTGATGTTGTTGAACGTTCGGAAATCGGCACCGGTTTCTGGTGGATACTCCATCGTTTTTTGGTTTTCAACGGTTCCTTCTCATCTACAGTATCGCCGAAAACATTGAATACTCTTCCTAACACCTCGCGTCCAACCGGAACGGTAATGATATTTCCGGTATCAAAAATATCATCACCGCGTCCGATTCCATGTGTAGGTGACAATGCAATGCAGCGCACTGTCTTTGAATCAAGCAATGACACGACTTCCACGAAAACGTTTTCTTGCGCTTCGATTTTTAACAAATGATACATATCCGGAAGTTTATTTGTAAATTGTGCATCAATAACACTTCCTCGTACCGATATAATTTTTCCGATATTCTGATGTTGTTGCATTCTAATTTTACCGTTTAATGAATGAAAACATAAATTCCATTAAAAACATGACGAATTTCCTCTCCTCAAGATATTAGAAGCTTACAATGAATTAATAATAGTAAGGAATACCATGGGGATATCTGTAAAAATCTTCATGAAATTCATCTTTGCCATTTTTCACGTTCAGCTCACTGGTGGCAACGCTGCGTGCACCGCCTTCAAACGCATTGTGCACTGCCAGTTGTGCTTCATATTTCGAATCAACAGCACCAGAGAGAATCACATGACCGTCTTCCACATTTACATTGATATCATCGCCATCGACAAAAAGGCTCCAGAAAAATTCATCTTCAATATCTTCCTTAATAGCCCAGTCAGTTTTTGGTTTCCATATATTTTCGACAATCAGCTTGTTCCCGGCAGAAAGGACGCCCGGCTGTCTGGAAGCAACTTCTTCAGCATGATTTTTCTCAAATTCCGTGTCCACACGTCCGTTTAAATAAACGCGTCCATTAATGGTCAACACATTTATTTCGTAACGCTCAACAATCGGATCGATCACTAATGCATGTTCTACTTTTTGAGTTACCGCAGAATCGCTCAATATTTCTAACGGACGGACTTTGATGTGATTTTTTACTCGATAAACGCCGATTGTATTTCTGGCATCTTCTTCTGCGCAGCGTTTGGCTCTTAGATTATCAACAGTACCGGTTAAGGTTACAACAGCATCCGCTACATCCACATCAATCTTAAAAGAAAACACACGAGGATCGTGTAAAAAGGCGTCTTTTACAGCCTCTTTGATGGCGTCATCATTTTTTTGAACATATTTTTCACTGCGTCGCATTTGACCACTGGCCCACCATTTCACTTCAAGTTGTTCTTCTACAAACCGAACGCCGCTTACCAATGCTTTTTCTGCTGCAATTCTTTTTTCAAGAGCGCTGCCGACTGTCCCTTTTAACGCGACCTTGCCGTCTCTCACACTTACATCAATCAACCCTTCATCCAGCCAAATACTTGCTTCCATCCGCTTTCGGATATCTTGTTTTATATCCCAATCGGAACGATCTGTTTTAAAATGCACATTGATTTTGTTTTTTACTTCCCGGATACCTTTTACTCCTTTAACAACATATCCGGCGATATTTTTCTCAGCCCAGGATTCAACTATTCCATTAAGTGTCACGATACCATCTTTAACTTTTACAGAAATTTTCCAGGAATCGGTTGCCGGATCTGTAGCCAGCGCATATTTTACTTCCACTTCTAATTTTGTATCACTGATTTGGACTGTTTTTATCTGCATTTTATCAATAACAGCTCTTACACCTTTAACAGATTCTGCAATGCGAACAGCGCGTTCTTTTGCCAGCAGATTATCTACTGTTCCGGATAACGTCACGATGCCGGCGTTGGTTTGAATATCGATTCGATGAGATTGAACACCATCATCAAACAGCAAATTATTATCGACAGCCATTGTGATATTCGCATCATCAATTTTCTTTTCTTGACCCAATAAGAGTCCCTGGCTTATTAAAAATGATAAAATAACAACACACGTCATTATTTTATTTAAATTCCTTTGTTTATTTAGCATTTTGATCCTCCTGTCATAAATATTTATCGGCCTACTAAGTAGACCTCGATAAAACGATTATCAATAAATCGTTACGCGCCAAATTTCTCCAATCGACCGGCATTCGCCATTCCGGCTTTTTTGAAAATCCGCGTAACAGTAACATATTTGCCGGGTACAGTAACTCGATCGTCCTGGTATTGTGCTTTTATGTACCTCGCCCCCGTATATCTGGCATTCCTCACTTTCACTTCAATGACGGATTAAAATATTTTCCGGTGTCTGTGAGGGTTTTACATTTAATAGTAACGGTTAATTTTGCTTTGAATCAGTTACCTTATTTTTATGAGAACTCTTCTGCTCTTCACCCTCGGAATTAACTCTCTGAAGGAGCCATAATTCAGGGATTATCTCCGCGACGAATTTCCCGTTATCAACAATTCGAACTACCGAGCTTTCCGAAACAACGACGGCTACTGCGTCCGATTTGTTCGTAATGGATGCAGCCGCCACATGGCGACTGCCAAGGCCGAGCGGTAACTTTATATCTTTGCTGTTTGCATCAATATAGCGTGTCGCAGAAATCACAACAACATCATTCATGTCTCGAATGACATTTTCCTTATATTCCGGCTTCCATTTTTTTCATTCTTTTTTCCTGAGTTATGGCGGCTGTTACATCATTTGTTTGTCGAAACCACACGAGCTTATGGCAATTTTCTCTACCAGACACTTTTAAAACTATGTCGGAACGGGCTGTCATTCCTCCCGCCACTGCGGGATTTTTAGCGGG
>CAZCJL010000028.1:0-26136 GCA_964498785.1 uncultured Cytophagia bacterium
CCACATCATGAATCCGGAATGGAAAGACTTATACAATGATTTCGTTAAAACAGATATCTGAGCGGATTCCTGCATCCGCAGGAATGACAGCTCTATGCTGAATAGTAACAAAAAAATTAAAAATAATCCTTGATTTAAGTTTATTTTTCTCTTATATTGGTTCAATTTAATATGTTTTGTAAATCATAAGTCAAAGGAGACAAAAAATGAGAAAAGTGCACTCAATATTGCTGGTGAGTGTGTTACTTATCGCAATGCTTACAATATTCGGATGCCAGTCCAAGGAGCTAACATCAGCTAAAGTGTATATACAACAAGAAGACTGGGAAAAGGCTCAGGAACAATTGGAACAAGCTGTAAAACTTTATCCTGATGATGCTGAAGCTCACGCACTTTTAGGCGAAGCTTATGGTCGAAAGGGTGCGTTTGAAAAAATGGCAAAAGAATTTGAAGCATCTTTGGCAATTAACCAGACGAGTGAACAACAAATTAATTATCTGAGAGATAAATATTGGGTTGAAAATTTTAACAACGGTGTTGGCCAGGTAAAGGCCGATGATTTCGTGAAAGCGTTGGATTACTTTAAAAATTGCTCGGTCATCAATCCCGATAGAACGGATGCCTATAAAAATATCGCATTTGTTTATATAAAATTAGATTCGGTGGATAAGGCAATTGAAAGTTATAAAAAAGTACTTGCGGCTGATCCCGACGATATACCAGTCATGCTGCTACTTGGTTCTTTGTATTACGATCACCAGGAATATGAAAAGACTGTCGAATTAATGGATAAAATACTTGCACTTGAACCGAATAATTTAGAAGCCTTTTCTCAAAAAGCATTTGCTTACGATTCCATGGGCAAGCCGGACGAAGCGTTTCAGGCATATAATGAAGCTTTGGCGCAAAATCCTGACAATACTGATTTGATGTTCAATCTCGGTCGGTTGTACTATTTGAAAAAAGACTATAATAAGGCTATTGAACAATTTGCAAAAGTACTTACAATATCTCCGGATGATCATGAAGCGAACCTGAATATCGGAAATGCCTATTTGAGTGTTGCGGAAGAGCACATGAAACCTCTCCGGGCAGGAAAGGAAATGACTGAAGATGAATTTATCGCAAAAAGAAATCAAGCCATTGAAAATTATAAAAAAGCGATTCCTTACTTAGAAAAAGCCATTGAAGAAAAAGAAGATGATCCGGCATTATGGACAAATTTGGGGGTTGCTTATATCAATGCAGGTGAGAAAGAAAAGGGCGAAGCAGCTTTTAAAAAAGCAGATGAGCTCTAATCTATTAAGAGATTCGGGATAAGATTTAGGTTTTGCTAAAAAAAGGAGCACATCAATAGAGTTGCTCCTTTTTTTATTATAATGAGAAACTGAAAATACACTTGACATTTATTTGAATTTACATTAAATTTGGTAATATTAATAGTACGTCTCAAAGGAGCGTGAACCATTATTCGCTCCTTTTTACTTAAATCAATTAAAATATAGAGAGCTTCAACCGTGGGATGATTTGATGGAACTAGAAATTAAAGAAAGAATACTCAACAGAAAAAAATTGCCCAAACATATTGCTATTATTATGGATGGCAATGGTCGATGGGCGAGTAAACGGGGACTCGATCGGATTGATGGTCACGCCGAAGGAGTAAATTCAGTTCGTAAAATTGTTGAAGCCTCCGGAGAATTAGGTGTTGAAGTCGTTACATTTTATACTTTTAGCACCGAAAATTGGAAACGACCGAAGCAAGAGGTGTCATCTCTTTGGAAATTGCTGGTGAGAACTATAAAAGATGAAGTCCCGGAATTAAATCGAAACAACGTTCAACTCCGCGTGACCGGTATTGTTGAACAGTTGCCCAAAATTACACGTCAGAGCATTCAATATGCAGTAAGGGCGCTGCAAAAGAATAATGGATTAATTTTGAACCTGGCGCTGAATTACAGTAGTCGCATGGAAATTTTATGTGCGATAAAACAAGTCGCGCAAAAGGTTAAAAAAGGTCTTTTAGATATAAATGATATTGATGAAAAACTCATTTCCGAACATTTGTTTACATGCGATTTGCCAGATCCGGATTTGGTGATCCGGACAAGTGGGGAATTTCGTATTAGTAATTTTTTGCTCTGGCAAATTGCGTATTCAGAATTATATATTACAGATACGCTTTGGCCTGATTTTCGCGAAAAAGAATTTTATCATGCCATCGAGTCATATCAACTTCGGGAACGTCGATTTGGTATGATTAGTGATCAAGTGAGTAATATGGATGTTGCTCATTGTGTTTGATGTTGTTTGGTGCTTCGTGCGCTGTTATCGATGTCGCTGATTTCAAAGGAACTTTGATGATTTGCGCATCGTTAAAGTTATGTCAAATTAATAAGAAACGTAGGTTGTCTCATTTGTCAGTGAATGTTATTCCGAGCGATTAGTAGAATAGAGAGTTCCCTGAAATAAAATAGTTATTGATTGAACCTGGCGATTCCCAGTCTCTGCTCCTGAATCGCCATTTTTTTATAGAATATTTTTATGAGATCTAGACCATGGATTCTCGTATTGGCGCTGATTGTTACGTTTACAGCTTTGATTATTTATCACGGTTGGACGATTTTTAAGGCCAATGAAAGAATAAAAAATTATCTGGTCTCAAAAATCAGACCAGTTCTAGGTGACAAATGTGATATTGAATATCTCGATATGGCACTGGGAGCGGTTCATCTAAAAGGCGTGCAAATTGAATCCAATAATAGCTATTATAGCTTGTATATCGAAGACTTACGCATTGGATATAACTTTGCTAATCTCATTAAAAACGGTTTCAAACCCCAAAAATCTCCGCAAGATATCTTGTTTGTTAATCCTAGATTAACAATTAAATATCATCCCCATAATGATAGCACAAGCATGGATTTTGCAATTGTTGATAGCCTGGAAAATGGAAATGGTTATCATGGCTACCTTGATAAAGCACGACATTTTGATTTCCTCAAACGAATTACTATTTCAAAAGGGTCCATCGTTTATATCGATTCGCTTGATTTACAGACAATTTTGGCGAATGATATTAGTGGCTGGGTTAGTACCCGGGATCTCAAAAATGCAAAAGCACGGATGGTTGGGAAAATTTTCCACTCGAATCAATTGAATCTCAGGCTGGATGGGGAAATCGATCTTATTCATGAAAAATTGGAATTCCTGAAGTTAAATTTAATTAATTTCCAATGGCGAGAAAGAATCCCATTCTTCATCCCAGATTATCTGGATATTCAACAGGGGCTCATTAACGGTAATATTGTTGTTACAGAAAAGGACAATAACGCGGGCTTTGATGTAAACGGGGATTTGACAATAAAAGATGGTGCATTCCGCATCAAGAATAAAAATCTTTTTATTACAGATATTAATCTTGATGCAGAAATTAAAAATTGGGATTTTATTGTTAATAAATCAGATCAACAGTTCAACGGTTCTGTCGTCGAGATTGAGGGTGGTATCAAAAATATATTAAATCCTGAATTTAACTTGAATGTATTTTCCCGGGAATTTGATATTGCTGAATTCCAGGCTTACTTTCAACCCAAAACAAAAATTCGATTCGCTGGTAATTCAGAATTGAATATGTCTATTCTGAATTCGTATAAAAATCCGATGCTAACAGCTCACTTAAGTTGCCCGCATCTTAAAATTGATAAACATCATGTTGATGACGTCCGATTTACACTTTCTTATATGGATTCTGTCATTGAGGTAAAACATTTTTATAGCAAACATCAGTCTAATTTAATAAAGGGAGATGGACAAATAGATTTTTCCACTCCTGAAGGACTGATTAATTTTCAGTTTTATTTGGATGGAAAACTGCCGGATGATTTCAGAATGTTAAATGTTGCATCTTTTGCGAATAGTGATTGCCATGCACAATTAAATTTATGGGGTCATCTAAGTGAAATTAATGGCAAAATGCGGGTGGAATGTGATCCGGTATTTCAAGGCTCTTCTCCCACGTCGCTTGTAAATCATTTTCAATTTAAGGAAAATCTGTTGACTTTTTCAACAACCTCAGAACAATTTAAAATTAATATCGATGGCGCTGCTAATTTTCAGGAAAAGGAACATCAGTATCAAATTAATTTCAAAAATGTTCATGAATTGTTGTTTCAATTCCCGGAATATCAATCATTAAAAAAGCCCTTTGATTTTAAAACATCGACTGTTGAGGTTTATATTCAACCAAATCGGACAGATGTGTTTAGCACGTTTGAATGGAAAGATGAAAAAGATTTGGGACGCAGGGCAAGTCAAGTGAATATTTGGATGAGAGGGCCTGAGGAGAAGAGGAGAATTACGAGCAGTTTAAAAGCTGTTTTCGGAAAACAACATTATGAAGGCGCTGTTTCTCTTGTCAAGGAAAATGATGTTTTAAGCATAAATGAATTGAAAATCAAAAATATATTAAACGCGCGCGGAAAAATTGATTTATCCTCGCCACAGTCTATTGAAGGAAAGCTAGTATTTCAGAATTCCGATTTGAACCATATTTATAATTTGTTTACTCTGAATCCGGATTTCATTAACCAGGGTAGTGTGGACGGTGAATTTGATATCAGTGGCACAGTGGATAATCCGGCTCTTAAGGGGACGCTAAATATTCGAGATAGTTACTTAAATAATGTTGGCATTTATGACGGCGATGTGAGAATTCGTTATGCTGATAAAAATATTAATATCGATCAAATGGAACTGCGACGGAATGGCGTTGACCTTTTCTCCGGAAATGGCGGTTATTTTTCAGATATTAGCAAAGCGGATATTCACCTGACCGGGCGTAAAATAGATTTGAATGTACTGGTCCAATCTTTATCTGAACATAAAAATTTAATTTTCGGAGAGGCGGATGCAAATTTGAGGCTTCTCGGGGCATTGGATGATCTGGAAATCACCGGAGATATTGAAATCGGAAAAGGACAATTTTCGCGATTTGCATTTGATTCAATACATGCAAAGTTAGGAAGATCAAAGGAGAATGTCAGCAATATTGCCGGAATTTCTTTGAAAGAGTTTCTTGTTATACGGGAAAATCAATTCACAATAAAAGGCGATGGATTAATCCCGTTTTCATCTCTTGATACAATGGACATCCGGTTAAACGGAAACGGAAATTTATTATCTGTTTTACCGGAAATTACTGGTTTTTTTAAGGAGACAAGAAGTGACGGTGAATGGGATGTTCGTTTTACCGGTAGTCCTGGTAATCTGTCGATTGCAAGCGGCCATGTCAAGTTGCAAAACGGTTTTTTGGAATTGGGCGCAGTCGCTCCTAAAATAAATGACATTTCAGTGAAGTTAATCGTAGAACCAGACGGCTTTGTAAAAGTCGATTATATTCGTGGTAAAGTGAAACAGCGAGAGTTTTCGTTTTTCAATAATAAAGCTTCGGAAATATGCTGTCAACGAAATTTATCGCCGTTTGTAATAAAGGATTTAGGGCTTGATTTCGGTGTGTGGTCAATAATGACGACCAGTAAGGGAGTCCCGCTTCATGTTCCCGCGTTAATGGAAAAGGGTGAAATAGGCAATTTTGAGTTTATTGGCAGGGATAGTTGTGAAAAATTTTATGTTGCCGGCCCGGTTGAGAATCCGGTCGTAAGAGGCAAAATCAAGCTGCGTAATGTCAATTTGATGTATCCTTTTGCAGAAACGCCGGGAATGGCTGAAAGCCCAATAATCAGATTGCTTGAGCTTGTTGAATGGAATGTGTTGGCAATTGCCGGTAAAGACACTCGCTATGAAAAAGAAATCCCGAGCGGGGTGGATAAAGTTTATGTAAACTTGTTAATTGACAGCGGTGTTGGCGGGTTGGATTTTTCCGGAATCATTGATGATGAAAGTTTTGCAATCGAGGGGAAAGCAGAGTCTACCAATGGAAATGTGGATTATCTGGATTTTGATTTTCGGGTGGAAAAGGCAGGTATCGAATTTGATAAAAGTACCTTGATGCCTGTGGTGTACGGAAATGCAAAAGTCACAGTTGCGGATTCACTTGGTGTTCCGCACAATATTTTTCTCACACTTTTACTTGAAGATGAAGCGAGCGGGTATGTTCAAACAAGGGGACGTTGGGGGAAAATACAATTTAAACTTACCACCGATAACCCGAACATTGGTTTAACAGATGGTGAAATTCTCGCTTCTCTGGGCTATTCTGCAAGTAATATACGGGAAAAAGCAACGGATATTATCGGAATTAGCACGGATAATTATCTCTTCCGACCGCTGTTTCGGCCTTTCGAACGTCAATTAGAACGTACACTTAACCTGGATCTGGTTCGATTTAGTTCCCGATTTGCGCGAAATCTTATTGAAATGAACTTATGGCGCGATGAAATCGTTAATAATAATTCAAAGTTATTTCTTTTGAGAAGTAGCAGACTAATGGTTGGAAAATATCTGGCAGAGCGTGTGTTTCTGTCATATACCGGACAACTGGAATCCAACATGAATTATCGACAACACGGAGAACAGCTTGGTCTGAAACACCGGCTGGGACTTGAATACCGAATTAATTCAAATTTATTATTGGAAATGGAATATAATTACAACAGTTTCTTGATTGAACGCGAAGATAAGCGTATATTTCTCAGACATTCATTTCCCATACAATAGAAAAAAATTGCAGTTGGTTATTTTTCTCTTTACAATTGTATAAAAATTTTGTATTTTATTATCCCTAAAGAGGAGTTTCTGATGATTGTAAAAAGCGTTAATAAAATTTTAATTGTTTTCTTTATAATATATTTTATTTCATCGATAGCAATTGCCCAAAAGCAATCCATCAAAATATTGGGATTGACTGTTAATGGGCATAAAACAGCAGATGCAAATATTATAAAAATTAATTCCGGCTTAGCCGCGGGTAAAGAGGTAAGCAGTGAAGATATACAGAATGCAATTAAGAATTTATGGAATTTGAATCTTTTTTCGGATATACAAATTGTTGTTGATCGTGAGTTAGCAGATGGGGCATATCTGACAATTGAAGTAAAAGAGAATCCACGGTTGGAGAAAATTGAATTAGAGGGCAATAAAAAGTTAAAAAAAGATGACATCGAAAAAGAGTTGGATTTTTATCGCGGTCAAGTACTTTCACCCCGACATATTTTAGATGCAAAGAAAAAATTATTGAAAATTTATAAGGACAAAGGATACCTGCTTGCTGAAATCGAGGCAATTAAGACAGAAGCAGAAAAAGATAATCGGGTGATTCTTCGTCTCAAAATTAAAGAAGGAAACAAGGTTCAGGTTAAGAAAATTGATTTTTTTGGCAATGAGAATTTTTCCGATGGTAAACTGCGGAAGCAAATGAAAGAGACAAAAGAAGATCGCTGGTGGCGTGGCGCTGATTTCGATCGAGAAAAGTATGAAGAAGACTTGTTAAAAATAATCGAATTTTATCGAAATGAAGGATTTCGAGATGCAGAAGTAGTGAACGATTCTATTTATTTCGATTCCCGGAAAAAAGATTTATTTATTGACATAATGGTTGATGAAGGGGGACAATATTATTTTGGCGATATTACCTGGCAGGGAAATAAATTATTTACCAATGAAGAGTTGCAAGCTCTTGTGGATTTTAAGCGCGGGGATACATATAGTCTGGAAAAATTACAAAAAGCTGTCATTGAAGAATTAGGGACTGTCTATTATAATGCCGGATATATCTGGGTGATGATAAATCCAAAAGAAATTCCGGTAGCCAAAGATACTGTAGATGTTCACTTCTTTGTAAATGAAGGAAGTTTGGCAAAGGTAAATAAAATTCATATCGCCGGAAATACGCGAACAAAAGAAAAAGTTATCCGACGGGAATTAAGGATTGCACCCGGAGAAACTTTTAGTAAAGCGGCGCTGGAGAGAAGTCAGCGAGAAGTTTGGGTGATGAATTATTTTTCAGATGTTAAAATTGATTATTGGCCCGTTGGTGAAGAAAAAATTGACCTGAAATTTGAAGTCGAAGAAAAATCAACCGATTTAGCAAATATGTCGGCCGGATGGAGTGAACGAGATAAACTTATTGGCAGCCTTGGCGTTGCCATGAATAACCTGTTCGGTAACGGTCAACGACTCAGCTTCGATTGGAACTTTGGTCGATATTATCGATCATTTCAGGTAAGTTTTACTGAACCGTGGTTATTAGACACTCCCACTCTTGCAGGATTTAGTTTATACGATACAAAACGAGAAGGAAGATTCTATTACGGTTATAATCAACGGAGTCGCGGTGGGTCGCTTCGGTTAGGCAGACGTCTCCGATGGCCGGATAACTATTTCCGCAGTGACTGGATTTACCGCCTCGATCAAACCGAACTCTGGGGATTTTCAGAACAGATTATTAATTACAATCCGCGTAACATTATTGAAGAACAATGGCCGCTTATTTCCAGCAGTGTTACGCAAATAATTTCCCGTAATAGCTTAAATCGTCCGGAGTTTCCAACAGAGGGATCGGAATTTTCCATTTCAACAGAATTTGCCGGCGGACCCCTGGGCGGAAATGTGGGATTTCATAAACACATTTTACGAGCGGGATGGTTCTTTCCTTCTTTTTGGAAATTTGTGTTTTATTCCAGTGTTACCGCAGGTTTTATGGATGGCTTTGCCGATGATTCAAAAATCCCATACCTTGAATACTTCTTTATGGGCGGCGAAGGCATGTCCAGTTCTATCCCTCTTCGAGGATATGAAGATCCACTTTCCGGTGTCGTCACGTCCGAAGGGGGAAAGTCGATGTTTAAATATACATTCGAATTTCGATTCCCGATAATTCCGAATCCCACTATGTTCGGTTTGCTTTTCGCCGAAGGTGGTAATACATGGGTTCAGGTGAGTGATACCGATCCGTTTGATTTGCGACGTTCTGCTGGAATCGGTGCACGTATCTACATGCCAATGATTGGAATTATTGGTTTTGATTATGCGTATGGTTTTGATAAAGTGGATGCCAACGACGATAAGTACGGGGATTGGCATCCGCACTTTGTTTTTGGAAGAAGTTTCTAATTTAAATGAATTATAATATTTGGAGGATTAGAATGAGATTCAAAAATGGTTTAATTGCAGGGGTTGCTTTGTTTTTAATGGTCGCGTTTATTACGCCAGCTATTGCTCAGTCCAATCGCATTGCCTACATCAATTCGCAAAAAATTCTGGCCAATTTTAAAGATGCAATCGACGCTCAGAATAAAATAGATGAATTGAACAGAAAGTGGGAAAAAGAAGGCATGGAAATGCAAAAAGAGTTACAGGATCTTCAAGAAAGATTTGAATCTCAAAGTCTTCTCTTGAGTGAGAGCAAAAAAGCTGAAAAGGCTCAGGAAATTCAAAACTTATATCTTCAGATCCAGCAGTTTCAGCAAGAAAAATGGGCGCCCGGAAATGGTCAGATTTATAAAAAACAGGAAGAATTTATGGCGCCTGTTTTAGAGAAGATTAATGCTGTCATCAAAAAAATTGGCGATAACGAAAAGTACGATTATATTTTTGATACCGTGGCTGGCAATATTCTCTATGCTGGTGACGAGCAACAAGATTTGACCGATAAGGTGCTTGAAGAGTTAAATAAAGGCGCCGCGGCTGTCAAAGAATAATTCTAATCGTTTAGTTGATCTTATAACAACGAGATTTTTATGCAACTTAACATAACAGAGGTAGCCCATCTGGTTGCTGGTGAATTGGAAGGCGATTCTTCTGTCGCTATTACTGGAATTGCGAAAATTGATGAAGCTTCAGATGGGCAAATTTCTTTTATATCAAATCCGAAATACCAGAAATATATCGATACCACGAACGCATCGGCAGTTCTTGTAAGCAAAGATTTTCCTGAAACGGATAAAACAGTTATTCGAACTGAAAATCCGTATGTTGCATTTTTAAAACTTTTAATGACGTTTCATCCGAAGCAGGAAACAGTGCAACCCGGAATACATCAGACCGCAGTAATTGATCCCGGTAGTTCTATTGGGGAAGGGACTGCCGTCGGACCAAATGCGGTTATCGGAATGCGGTGCAAGATTGGGCAAAACTGTCGTATTCATCCCGGAGTCGTTATAAGCGATGATGTAAATATTGGTGATAATGTTATTTTGTATCCCAACACAACAATACGCGAGCGTGTTATCATCGGAAATGATGTGATAATTCATAACGGAACTGTTATTGGTTCCGATGGTTTTGGATTCGCGCGCGAAGGAACACAATATCATAAAATCACGCAGGTCGGTACGGTCGTTATTGAAGACCACGTGGAAATTGGCTCGAACTGTACAATTGACCGTGCGACAATGGGTGAAACCAGAATTAAACACGGAGCAAAACTTGATAACCTGATTCAAGTCGCGCACAATGTCGTGATCGGTGAAAACACAGTGATTGCAGCACAAACTGGAGTTTCCGGAAGCACTAAAATTGGTAAAAATGTTGTCATTGGAGGTCAGGTCGGTTTTGTTGGCCATATTACTATCGGTGATAATACGCAAATTGGAGCACAATCCGGTGTTTCAAAAGATTTACCCGCAAACGCAGTCTTTTTTGGCTATCCTGCCAGACCAATTATGCAGGCTAAAAGAGAAGAAGCTGCCATCCGGAGGCTACCCGATTTAATCAAAAAGATTTCAAAGCTGGAGAAACTGTTTAAAGATAGATAGGTGTCTGAGTAAATGTTAAAGAAACAACGCACCATTAAAAAGGAAATCAGCTATTCCGGGGCAGGTTTACATACCGGAAATCCGTCAACAATTAAATTTAGACCGGCTCCCCCAAATACTGGTATCCGATTTAAACGAACAGACCTTGATAACTGTCCCGAAATATTGGCAGATATTGATCATGTTGTTGACATCTCACGCGGAACAACCATTGGCCAGGATAATATAGTCATTCATACTGTGGAACATGTGCTGGCTGCTGTCGCTGGATTAGAAATTGATAATATCCTCGTGGAACTCGATTCAAACGAACCACCTGTGGGAGACGGTAGTGCGCTGCCTTATGCTAATATTCTGATCGATGCCGGGTTTGAAGAACAAAATTACCCGAAAGATTATCTGGTCATTGAAAAAACCGTTTCGTATACAGAAGAAAAACGGGGTATTGATATCGTCGTCGTTCCTTCGGATACATTTCGGATCACTTTTATGGTTGATTACCGAAATCCCGCCCTGGGAACACAATATACGTCCCTCTATTCGTTAGAAGATGAATTCTTGACCGAATATGCACCATCTCGTACATTTTGCTTTTTAAGCGAAGTAGAGCTACTGAAAGAACAGGGATTAATTCGCGGCGGTAATGTCGATAACGCGATTGTTATTTTGGATCGCACAATCGATGAACGAGAATTTGACCGACTGAAAGAACTATTTAAAATTCCAAAATCAACTATTCTCGGTGAAAATGGAATATTAGACGGAAAACAACTCCGCTTCAAAAATGAACCAGTTCGACATAAAGCCCTTGATTTAATTGGTGATCTTGCACTGCTGGGGGTGCCGATTATCGGGAATGTGATGGCCGCACGATCCGGTCATGCAGCAAATGTGGAACTTGTCAAAATTTTACGTAAAGAAATCGAGAAGAAAAAAATACGGCTCAAATATCAGGGCAAAGCTCCGGAAAAGGGTGTTTTCCTGGATATCAATGCAATTGAGAAAATTTTACCACATCGTTATCCATTTTTGCTGGTCGATAAAATTCTTGATCTGGTTCCGTTCGAGCGGGTTATTGGCATCAAAAATGTGACAGTGAATGAACCATTTTTTGTCGGGCATTTCCCGGGCTATCCAATTATGCCAGGTGTCCTTATTGTCGAAGCAATGGCACAGGTAGGAGGTATCTTGCTGTTAAACGTCGAAACAAATCCGGAAGACAAAATGGTCTTTTTTACGAATATCGATAAAGTAAAATTTCGGAAACCAGTTCTACCCGGAGATCAAATACGGTTTGAGCTGGAAATGATTAAATACAGACGATCGATTTGTAAAATGGCAGGAAAAGCATTTGTCGCTGATGACCTGGTGTGTGAAGCAGAACTGATGGCTGCTGTTGTCGACAGATAATACAAAAAAGATACTGCAATTACATGGTTGAAAAAACGAGGGAGAATACATTGGCAAAAATTCATGCAACTGCACTTGTCAATAAAAATGCTGAACTGGCTGAGGATGTGGAGGTTGGCCCGTTTACAATAATTGAAGAAGATGTGACAATAGAGTCAGGCACTAAAATTGCATCAAACGTTTTAATTTCCGATGGCGCACGTATCGGCAAAAATTGCAAAGTCTTTAATGGTGCAGTGCTTAGTACCGATCCACAAGATTTAAAATATAAAGGAGAAAAAACAACTCTCGAAATAGGAGATAATACGATTATAAGAGAGTTTTGTACCCTGAACCGCGGCACTGATGATAAATATAAAACTGTTATAGGCGCCAATTGTTTGTTAATGGCGTATGTTCATGTGGCGCACGATTGTATCCTGGGCAAAAATGTTATTCTGGCGAATGCTGTTAATCTCGCCGGTCATATTGAAATTGAACAATTTGCCAGCGTGGGAGGAATGGATCCAATCCATCAGTTTGTGCGTATCGGACAACATTCTTTTATCGGCGGCGGGTTACGGGTTGATAAAGACGTCCCTCCTTATATTTTGGCTGCCGGAGAACCGCTCACGTTTGCGGGGCTCAATATTATCGGATTAACCCGTCGAGGATTTGACAAGGAGACACTTTCGCTATTAAAAAGAACATATAAACTTTTGTACCGTTCCAAACTAAACGTATCTCAGGCCCTTACTCGAATTAAGGAAGATGTTGAATTAGCACCAGAAATCAAAAATGTTATCCAATTTATTGAAAATTCACAGCGAGGTATAATAAAATAATTGCATGAGATTCGTTTCGTTTTATCGCCAGCGGTGAGCACTGGAATACTGGCTTGAACGAGGTTTTAAGATGATGAAAGACACTAGCTGGAGATTTCTGAATACTGGTTTTCAAAACGCATTTATGAACATGGCAATCGACGAGGTGTTAAGCCAGATAAGTGTCATAAAAGATAATAAACCGGTTTTTCGTATTTATGGATGGCGTCCGCATGCAATTTCTATCGGTTATAATCAAGATGAAAATGAAATAAACTTGGAAAAATGTAATGAGGATAATATTGATGTTGTTCGACGGCCAACAGGAGGTCGAGCTATTTTTCACGCTGAAGAAGTTACCTATAGCGTGATATTACCTGCAAGTTCTCCTTTGTTTGTTAATGATACGTTGACGCTTTATAATATTATCAGCGAGGGATTGGTGGAAGGGTTGCAAATGATGGGAATCAATGCGGAATTGGCTAAACGCGCAACTGATACGCCGCTCAATATGCGAACGAACATTCCCTGTTTTTCCAGCGCTGCAAAGTATGAAATCACAGCCCAAAACAAAAAACTCGTCGGCAGCGCCCAAAGAAGGTATCAAAGCTCAATTCTCCAACATGGTTCCATTTTGGTTGGGGTAGAACATCTTCGATTGGGAGAGTATATCATTAAATTAACAGGGAAAAATGTTGAAATATTTCGGAAATTTATGGAGCATAAAACAATTTCTCTTTCCGAAATCAGCAAAACAATGAAGAAGTATGAAGAAATTATGTGGGGAATTAAAAATGGTTTCCAGCGAAAACTTGGAATTCAATTTTGGGAAGGTCAACTAACACCTCTTGAAATTCAGGAGGCTAAAAAATTAATAGATAAATATAAAAAGATCAGGAGGAAAAAAGATGATTAAAAGAATATTTTTGCCTCTGCTGGCCATCGCTTTAGTTGTGGCAATCGCGGATATCTCCTTTGCCCAGGGCGATATCAATTTTAATCTCAGTGATTATTACGGGCCGGGAACTGCAACAGCCAAAACAAAGGAACAGAACCTGGAAGATGCCGTCGATCCTTTGATGGACATGTTTGGCTTTCTCTCCGGCGGCGGACTGTATAATTCCGGCGACGTCCATGGCTTTATGGGATTTGATGTCGGCTTAAAGCTCACTGCCATGCGGGTGACCGATGATCAGCAACCTCCGTTGCCGGGACTTGACTACGAATTCCAGGGAGGTCCGCTCAAAGGTGAATCCGTTATTCCACTGCCCATGTTGCACGCCGGTGTTGGCCTGTTCGGCAACGTTGAAGTAATGGGACGGTTTTTAACTTTTCCGATGGGACAGGGAGATGCAGAAGGTAATGTAACCCTCATCGGATTGGGTGCAAAATACGGATTGCTGCAAAATTTTGCCCTGCCAAAAGTCGCTGTTGTTGCCGCTTATCATTATCTGATAATGCCAAAAGAGTTTGACTTAGGAGATGTCAATAACATAAGCGCGGCGCTGGTCATTAGTAAAGGACTGCCATTTATTTCGTTTTATGCCGGCGCCGGTCTCGATTATACAAAATTAACTGTAGAGCTGCCGCCGCCCTTTGATTTTAAAGAATCATTTAATAAAACGAATTTTAGAGGAAATGTCGGTGTGAAAATTACTCCGTTTCCGCTTCTTTTTATAAATGTCGATTATAATTTCGGCGTTGCTCAGGGAATAAGTGCTGGCGCTGGAATTAACTTCAGATAATATATTGCTGCTTCCGAGTAGAATTAAAGCAGTATCCTCCGGAAATAATATTACTCCGAGAGGATACTGCATTATCATTTGTAATCCGGCTTATAAACAGAGTTCTGAGGTGAATTCAGTATTGTGTTTGCAAGCTCGATTTTATTAGATTAATTATCACTACTGAGTGTGTGAGTGTAAACATACAATGTCCTGCTTCGTCTCCAGCTAACCAGTCCCCCAAAAATAACAAAAGTTGGAGTTCTCGCGCTTATGCACTAAGCAGTCTTGTGTGAAATATGTTTGTTGATACAGGAGAAATTATATGATTACAATTTTAGCGTTTATATTTGTTTTAGGTGTGTTGGTATTCATTCATGAATTTGGCCATTTTATTATGG
This sequence comes from uncultured Cytophagia bacterium, assembly GCA_964498785.1. Classification (GTDB taxonomy): domain Bacteria; phylum Zhuqueibacterota; class Zhuqueibacteria; order Thermofontimicrobiales; family Thiofontviventaceae; genus Mariaggregatimicrobium. Next base: position 15,054 of record CAZCJL010000028.1, read on the forward strand.
CCAAAATTGTTGGTATTCGTGTCGAAAGATTTTCCCTGGGCTTCCCACCCAGAATGTTTGGCAAAAAAGTGGGTGATACTGATTATTGCATTTCATGGATTCCAATTGGCGGATATGTAAAACTGTCAGGGATGATTGATGAAAGTATGGAAAAAGATTCCATTAAAGGCGAACCGTGGGAATTTATGTCAAAACCGGTCTATCAACGATTTTTGGTGATCTTTGCCGGGCCGCTGATGAATATTCTGTTAGCTCTGTTTATCTTTAGTATGTCAACGTATATTTCCGGTATTAATGAACCAATGGGGGCGATTGTTGGTAATGTGGAACACGGTTCCGTTGTTCAGCAAACCGGATTTCAAAAAGGCGATCAAATCATCTCGGTAAATAACAAATCAGTTGATACATGGAATCAGGTCAGTGAAATAATTGAAGGAAAAGACCAGGTCAATGTCACCTGGCAACGGAATGACCAGACTTTTTTAAAAACTGTCGCACCGGAAATTTTTGATACCATTGAACGAACATTACCCCCGGTTGTTGGAGACGTTTTAAATGATTACCCGGCCGGCCAGGTCGGAATTCAAGCAGGAGACCGAATTTTGACGGTGAATAACCAACCCGTTACCACCTGGAACGATCTGACCGATATTGTTCATAAAATTCCGGGCCAGGAAGTCTCCATCGAATGGGAACGAAATGGCAAAATACTATCCTCCTCAGTAACGCCGATGAAAGAACCAACAGACGGAACCGGAAGAATTGGGATAAGTTTTTTAACTGTCTCGCGGGATGTCGGACTGTTTTATTCATTTTATATGGGAACGCAGTACTCAATAAATCTCACTCGGTTGGTCTATCGTTCACTAAAGTCTGTTGTCTCGGGAAATGAATCCTTTAAAAATGCCTTTGGCGGTCCTATCGTTATCGCCAAAATGGCCGGTGAAAGCGCACGTTCCGGGGCTGGCAATTTATTCATTTTTATGGCGTTTCTCAGCCTGAATTTAGGTTTCCTGAATTTATTGCCAATACCGGTTCTTGATGGCGGACACCTGGTTTTCATACTCATTGAAGCAATCATTAGAAAACCGCTGCCCGATAAAACGAAAATTGTTGTCCAGCAAATCGGAATGGCATTATTGCTGGCGTTTATGGTTTTTGTGATCATTAATGATATACGACGAATTTGGTAACCCCTTTTCGTACTCTATTGTTTTTGTATGTTCAATAATTTTATTACCTTGCTAATAAATTAACCCTTGACAATGAAAGGGAATTTTATTATCTTGTAAAAGACAAGAACCTTTGATGAAATATTATAATTGATTAGGATTGATTTGTGGTTTTATATTAGGTAAAATTAGTTCTGATTCATAATATTATTTTGTACAACCACCAATAGTTGAAACGTTAATAAAATAAGGGGTAAAATTATATGAATTTTGCAGACAGCATGTCAAGGCTTGGCACTGAAACGGCTTTTAAGGTATTAGCAAAAGCAAAAGCGTTGGAAGCAACCGGGAAAGATGTCATTCATCTGGAAATTGGTGAACCGGATTTTGACACACCAAATAATATTATCGAAGCAGCAGTAAAGGCATTAAGAGCCGGGCATACGCATTACTCGCCCGCGCCAGGAATCCCTGAATTACGCAAAACGCTTGCTGAAGACGCAGCAGCACGACGAAGCATTGATATTAATCCGTCGCAGGTTGTTGTTACACCAGGAGCAAAACCGATCATGTTTTTTTCATTGTTCGCGCTGATTAATCCGGGAGATGAGGTGATGTATCCCAATCCGGGATTCCCTATTTATGAATCAGTCATCAATTTTATTGGCGCCAGGGCTGTGCCATATCCGCTTCGCGAAGAAAAGGAATTTAGTTTTAATGTTGATGAATTTTTATCACTTGTCACCGATAAAACCAAATTAATTATTTTAAATACTCCACAAAATCCGACGGGCGGAATTTTATCGAAAAGCGATATAGAAAAAGTCGCTGAAATTGCTCTCCAAAAAGGAATTATTATTTTATCAGACGAGGTGTATTTAAATATTATTTATGAGGGAGAACATTTCAGCATCGCTTCCATTCCGGGAATGCAGAAACAAACAATTATTCTCGACGGCTTTTCCAAAACGTATGCCATGACAGGCTGGCGGTTGGGATATGGAATTATGCCCGAAGAACTGGCCGCAAAAGTGGAGCAATTGCAGATTAATAGTAATTCCTGTACCTGCACGTTCTCGCAATATGGGGCAATTGAAGCAATTAAAGGTCCGCAGGACGAGGTTCACAAAATGGTGGCCGAATTTAAGCGCCGACGGGATGTGATTGTGAATGGCCTGAATGAAATTGAAGGTATAAGTTGTTTGCGACCCCATGGAGCATTTTATGTTTTTCCGAATATTACCCAATTAAACGTGGATGGCGAAAAATTTGTCGATATTTTACTTGAAAAATTTGGCGTTGCAGCGCTCTCAGGAACTGCATTCGGTAAATATGGAAAAGGATATTTACGACTTTCTTACGCAAATTCAATTGAAAATATTCAAAAAGCACTGGAGCGAATTGAGCAGGCTGTGAATCATGTAAAATCATGATCTGTGTATCCATTCAATAATTGATGGTGTGCATCAAAGCTTTCGGATTCTCTTTAAATTTATTGATTAAGACGCGAATCTGTCATATCGAGCGAAGTCGAGAAGTGACACCTACGGAATCTGTTTAAATACGACATAGAGGCAATCGCCCATATCTACCATAAAATATTGAGAAGATACTGATCTGTGTTCGGAGCTTTAAATTTTAAAGGATGTTAAATTGGGAATAAAAAAAACAGTTTTGTATGATGTTCATAAACAAGCAGATGCAAAATTAATTGAATTTGCCGGATTCTATATGCCTGTGTTATATAAAGGAATCCTGGATGAACATTCTCGTGTCCGGGAAACTGTCGGTCTTTTTGATGTTTCGCACATGGGAGAATTTGAAGTCTCCGGTGAAAATGCAGAGCAATTTTTGCAATATGTAACAATTAACGATGTTTCCAAAATCCATGATTATCAGGCGCTTTATTCTGCCATCTGCTATCAAGATGGCGGTATTGTTGACGACTTGCTCATTTACAAATATCCGGATCGCTTTTTACTGGTTGTGAATGCTGCGAATATTGATAAAGATTTCCGGTGGCTGGGTAAACATGTCAGTGAAGGTGTGACGCTCGTCAATCGATCCGACGAATTTGCACTGATGGCTCTGCAGGGAAGATATGCGCTTCCTGTTCTGAAAAAATTATCATCAGCAGATATATCTCAAATCAACTCTTACTGGTTTAGCGACATTAAACTGGCAAATAAGCCGGTAATGCTTGCCAGAACCGGATATACCGGAGAAGATGGCTTTGAGATAATGACAGCCCCTGAAAATGCGGTCCACATCTGGAATGCATTGATGGAAGCAGGACAGGAATTTGATATTGAACCAATCGGGTTGGGCGCGCGGGATACATTACGACTTGAAATGAAATACTGTTTATATGGTAACGATATTGACCAAACCACGAATCCCCTGGAAGCGGGGCTGGGCTGGATTACGAAACTTAAAAAAGGGGATTTCATTGGTCGGGACGCCATTCAAAAAGTGAAAGATGAAGGAGTGACCCGAAAATTAATCGGATTTGAAATAAAGGAAAAAGCCTTCCCGCGAAAAGGCTATGATATACTTGTTGACGAGCAAAAAATTGGCTTTGTTACCAGTGGTATGTTTTCACCGATATTACAAAAATCAATTGGATTGGGATATGTCGCAGTAAAACATTCAAAAGTTGGAACAGAATTAGATATTTCAATTCGCGGAAGAAAAATAAAAGCAGAAATCGTAAAAACACCATTTTATAAACGTCCATATTGAGGTATATTTAAGTATCATGGATAATCGAAAAGAATTAATAACCGGATTTTTATTGATATCATTAGGCTTTTTAGTGATAATAAGTCTATTCTATTTTAATCCGGCAGAGCCAATTCCCACCCAGGCCAATGAAGTAACGCATCGCATGGGATTGGTTGGTTTTTGGATTTCATATTATCTGATAATTAAAACAATCGGATATGCTGCCTTTATTTTTCCGCTGTTGATGATCATCTGGGGGATCAATCTTATTAAAAAAGAAAAAATAGAAGGGCTTTTTAAAAAAACATTTTATGTAATTTTATGTGCTTTCTTTTTTTCTGTCGGCTGGGCGATTATCAAGCTACCCAAAATGATCCCATCAGATAAAATAGTTGAAGTCGCCAGTAATCACCGATGGGGAATGATGGGTGGATTAACAAATTATTTTCTTTATGAATATTTTGGGCAAATTGGTACTGTCCTGATATTTCTGACGATCGTAATTGTGACAATCGTAACGGTTTTCAATATTAATTTTGATGCACTGTTAAAACCGTTTCGTGATTTATACTTTGGTATTACCAATTTTTTTGCCAACCGTTTTAATATCTCGCGAACCGGAGGACGCCGAAAATTTAAGCCAGTTCGAAAAAGAATGCCAGCCGTTGACAATGGTACAACAACGCCTTATGAGACAGGTGAGGAAACTCCGATTCGACGACCCGGAGTAACGGAATCAGAACCAGACGATGAATTCAGAGAACGAAAAATTAAAATCACTCATCCCAAACCGGAGAAAACAGTTACAGAACCGCCGTCAGGGGAAGGTATTTTTGAAGATGAAGAAGATGATGATCGGGAGTACGTCGCTCCTTCTGTAGCTTTGTTGGATCAAATCCCTGAAGATGATGATGAGGTTAGCTGGGATGAGTTTATGGTTAGCGCCAAAACATTGGAAGAAAAATTAGCTGATTTTGGTATCCAGGGAAAAGTCGTTGAAATTAATCCGGGCCCAGTTATTACTCGTTATGAAATTGAACCCGCGCCCGGTATTAAAGTGAACCGATTTACCAGCCTCGCCGATGATCTGGCGCTTGTGATGCGCGCCAAACGCATTCGGGTCGTGGCGCCAATTCCGGGAAAAGCTGCAATCGGCATCGAAATTCCGAATCGAAAACCAAAAATGGTATTTCTGCGGGAAATCATCGATTCACCACAATTTAAACAATCGAATGCCAGAATACCCTTAGCCCTTGGAAAAACAATTGCCGGCGATATCTTTATCGAAGATCTTGTTTCTATGCCACATTTGTTAGTCGCTGGCGCAACGGGTTCCGGGAAAAGCGTGTGTTTGAATACCATTATTTCCAGTATACTTTTTAAATCGAATCCCCAAAATGTGCACCTCGCAATGATCGATCCCAAACGCCTTGAATTAACGCCATATAAGGCGCTGAAAAACCATCATCTGATTTATCGGGATGATATTAATGAAGAAGTCGTAACATCTCCGTCAAATGCAGTTGTGATATTAAGAAGCCTGGAACGGGAAATGGAACGTCGATATGAGTTGTTGGCGCATGCAGGCGTCAGGAATATTGATGATTATAACTCCTGGCTGAAAACGGATCCTGGCGCGAAATTAGAAAGTGGTCAAAAATTTGAGCATTTACCCTATATTGTGTTGATTATCGATGAATTGGCCGATTTGATGCTGACTGCCGCACGGGAAGTTGAAGAACCAATCGCCAGGCTCACGCAAATGTCGCGGGCCGTCGGAATTCATCTTATCGTCGCAACGCAGCGCCCATCAGTGGATGTAATTACCGGGGTGATAAAGGCAAATTTCCCGGCCCGAATGGCGTTTCAGGTGACCACAAAAACAGACTCCCGAACGATTCTCGATATGAACGGCGCAGAAAAATTGCTCGGAAAAGGGGATATGCTGTTCCTGCCGCCAGGAAGTGCGGAACCAATTCGTATTCATAACGCTTTTATCTCTCATGAAGAAGTAAAACGAATTATTGAACATATTAAAAAACAGCCTGCTACAACTAAAAAAACGAATCTCACGACTGAAGAGGATAGCGATTCTCTCGGAGGATATGGTAATAAAAAAGAGGAAAGAGATGAATTGTTTAATGAAGCACTCAAACTCGTGGTTCGACATCAACAAGGTTCGTCGTCATTGTTGCAAAGACGGTTGAAAATCGGATACACACGGGCTGCCAGAATTATTGATCAATTGGAGCTTGCAGGATATGTCGGACCAGCAGATGGCAGTAAACCCCGGGAAGTGTTTGTGGATGATGAAGAATTACAGGAATTGGGAATTATTTAACGGAGATAGTTATGAAAAATATTTTTATACATACAGGCATTTTTATTCTGTTTATCATTGCTATTAATAACACCTGGGCTGTTGATGCTGAAGATATTATCAATAAAGTGAAAAAAAAATATGATGATATCGAAAGTTTAACAGCAGATTTTACACAATCATTTAAATGGAAACTGGCTGGCGAAACACAGGAACAGGGCGGAAAAATTTTTATTAAGGGAACAGATAAATTTCGTGTCGAAACCGAAGGACAAATTGTTGTTTCTGATGGACAAAGTTTATGGACATTCTCGAAATCCAATAATCAGGTGATTATTGATAATGTAAGTAATGCAGAAGAGGTTATCTTACCACGGGAAATATTTTTGAAATTCTCTAAAAATTATAATCCCAAATATCTGCATGAAGAAAAATACAACAATACAATCTGCCATGTTGTCGACCTTGTTGCTAAAACAGATAATCAGTTTATTCGTGAAATGAAAATCTGGATCAATAAAGATAACTGGCTGACCCAAAAAGTTCAGCACATTGATATCAATGGAAATATGACGACATACAGCTTATATTCTATTAATGTAAATCAAAATTTAAAAGATTCTGTTTTTTCCCTGCAAATCCCTGATAATGTAGAAGTAGTCGATATGCGTTAAGAAATCTTAATTGGACTTTGATGAATGAAATCATTAGATTATACGATCATCAGGGTTAAATTAATATAGTGAATTATTGAATTTTTCTTAAATCAAAATTGACACAACTTTTTGTCATTTAAAGTTATTTGAAAAATATGATCACGTATTAGTTTGGCCTGATCTTAGTATTTGTATCAGATGATCAGGCTTTTTTTTGCATTTAAAATATTGTCCATAATAAGTAAATATTAACGAAAATAAATAGTATGCAAAATGGGAAATGAATTGTATCAACCATAATAAATAAATGGCAAGCAATGCGCGATATTTTCTAAATTGTGGGATATATTAAGATTTGTTAAGATTCATAAATTCGCTTGACTACTGTGTTTTTTTTTTCTATAATTAGAACTTGATATTTTTATTCATAATTGTGTAAATTGGATATACAACACATGGAAGATTTAAGAGAAAAACAAATAACACTTCAAGATTATTTAAGAATACTCTATCGGGGCAGATGGATTATTGTTATCTCATTTTTTACTGTACTCGGTTTTGTAATATATTATACATATACAGCAACTCCAATTTACACGGCGACTGCAAAGGTGATGTTCAGAGAGAACAAAGCCGCCGAACAAACACTGTTCAACATTACACGATTCGGTGAGAAAGAAACAATGATCAATAATCAAGTGCAAATTCTCACCAGCCGCACGTTAGCCGAGAAAGTTATTCACCAACTGGAACAGTCGGAATATGCTGACAAACTTGTCATATTAGGAAATCGGTTGGATGAAGAACATCGGAAAAATGGATTTGTGTTCAAAATTAAAAATAAAATTGCCGGTATTTGGGGCTCATCAGATAAAAAAGACGAACACGATAAACAAGGGAATGTAAAGCGGTTTGATGCTTCGGTCAGCACTCTTCTAAGCAGTATTTCCATTAATCCGGTTCGGAACACGGATATCGTTGAAATTAGTGTGAATGCCCCCACAGCTTTTGAAGCTGCGTATGTTACCAACACACTTTCAAAAGTATATCAGCAGCAAAATCAACTTGAAAATCAGGCTGAGGTCCGTAAAGTAAAAGACTTTTTAGCAGAGCAACTGGACGTCATTCAGAATCAATTAAAAGAATCTGAAGTCGCATTAAAAGAATATAAAGAACGAGAAAAGGTCGTTGCTTTGCCGGCAGAAACTGAGGAGCTTGTAAAAAAGATTACCGAATTCGAGACATTATACAGAGGGGCTTTGCTTGAATTGGAATCAACTCAAAAACGGCTCAATTATGTCAATGATCAATTGGATAAAAATAAACAAAATTTTAATACAGAAGCGGTTTTAGCCAATCCGTTCATCGAAGAGATTAAAAAACAGATGGCAGATTTGGAATCGGAAAAAGCACGGTATATCGCCAACCTGATCAATAGGAATTTGTACACCGAAGAAGATCCGACACTCAGAGCTTATGAGGAGAAGATAAAACTTCTTTCAGAAAAATTTAAAGCGCGCATTGCCAAATTAGCAGCCTCCGAAATTGGCATCGATCCGATTACGTTTTCCGAAACATTGTTAGAGCGAAAAGTGGAACTTGAAGCAACGGTCCAGTCTTTGCTACCCAAAGTCGATGAATTGAAAAAAATAGTAAATGAATATAATCGCAATCTTGAATCAGTCCCATCAAAAAGTTTGAGACTGGCGCGACTTGAGCGCTCTGCCAAGTTAGATGAAAAATTAACGCTGATGATGAAAGAGAAGTACGAAGAATCCCGGATTACCGAGGTCGGGCAGCTTGGCAATGTTCGCATTATCGATCCCGCGAAATCACCGGTTAATCCTGTAAAGCCAAAGAAAAAAATGAATATCATGTTAGGTGTTATCTTTGGATTAGGTCTGGGAATGGGGATCACATTTTTAATTGAGCATTTCGATAATTCTGTTCGCTATGTCGAGGATATTCAGAAATTGCAAATTCCGGTGCTCGGGTCAATACCAGTGATTAAAATTGAGGAAACAGTCGGTAAATATAGTCGAAAATATAAACCAGATGAAGCGAGCCTAAAAAATAATCGAAACGGAACTGCATTTAAATCAAGGTTAATTACTCATTTCGCTCCGAAATCACCGATTTCCGAAGCGTACAGAAGTTTGCGAACCAGTATACAGTTTTCAAAAGTACAATCTGAAAAACCAATTAAAACATTTTTGGTAACAAGTTCCGGACCACAGGAGGGAAAATCAACCACAGTTGCCAATTTAGCGATTACAATGGCGCAAATGGGATCCAAAGTTTTGTTAGCGGATACAGATTTAAGACGTCCTATCTTGCACTCTGTTTTTGCGATGAATCGGGATAAAGGGATTTCTAACTATTTGATTGGTAAAATTCCGCTGGATGAGGCAATTTTTGAAACCAGTATTGATAATTTGTATCTAATGCCATCCGGAACTTTGCCGCCAAATCCGTCCGAGTTGTTGGGATCGAAAGTGATGAACCAATGTATCAAAACGCTCGAAGAAAATTTTGATATTATTTTGTTTGATAGTCCGCCAGTCATCGCTGTTACCGATGCTGTGGTATTAGGCGCAAAAGTGGATGGCGTTATTTTGGTTGTGAAATCGGGTTATACCGATAAATTTGCCGTTGAACGAAGTTATAATATTTTGCAGAACGTTTGTAAAGAAAAAATATTAGGCGCCCTCCTAAATGTCGTCAATATCGAAGGGACGTATGGGTCATACTATTACTACTATTATCATTATTATTATGGCAGTAAAAATGAATCCAAACGTAAAAAGCACCATATAAGCGCCTGATATCGTGTTCATAATTTGAGAATTAGTGAGAGCTACAATGTTGTTTGTCCCGTTTGGGACAGTTAAGAATAACCCACTTCATTGGTGGGTTAAATGTGACCCTCTACAGGGACGAGCTCCTGTGGTAAGGTAAGGTGTAAAACCCATTTGGGTGAATAATAAAAATAAATCATTCCGGATAATAGCGTTTTAGCTTGACGGCAATGCCCAAAAGGGACAATAGAAAATAATATAGAAGTGAATTAGTTGTAGGTTTAATTTAATAGAGGGATAGAGTCATGAAACAAGCAAGTGATAGTTTTCCGCGCAACACATTAAGACAGGCCGAGTTAGCAGTGAAAGGCTGGAAAGATTTAATGGATAAATTGAATGTACCGAATTTATCTATGGATGATTTTGAAAAAAAGATTAAAGTGGCAACTGAAAAAGTTGACCTGGCAGAGAAATTAAAGGAAGAACGAAGCAAGGCTGTTAAAAGCCGTAATGATTGTTTGAAAGACGTCTGGGATCTCACAAAGAGAATTCGTAACGCTGCAAAAGCGACTTTTGGAGATAACTCAAAAGAAATTGAAAGATTCGGTGGAAAACCGACGCGGATGCGCGCTAAAAAGGGCGATGATTTCTAATAAAATTCATTTGTATTATAAAACATCAGAAAATGTAGATCGACAATAAGTAAACGTTTGTTCCTTCACTATAACCTTCCAAATCAAGTTATAATAAACGAAATATTGTCGAGATGTAGGGTGTTTTTTCAGCATTCGCAAGACGGTATATTTTTGTAAGATGTCTGAAATTATTTATTTACCAAACGTTACATGAATAATTTGAAGGCATTTATAAAATTAAACTGATTGCGTCATAAAACTTTTTGTGTTCCGGCGTGCAATCCTTTTACAGCCTGTCCGGGAACTTTTGTACTGTTGGAAAAATCCTTGCGAAGGTTTTAAACCTTCGCAAGGGTAGATATCGTGGTATGGATTGCACCATTACGCCTAAGTGATTACATCTGCTTAATCTCGGAAAATTGTATTCATAATACATTATTAAATTAGCATCCAGGAGGAATACAAGATAATAACAGGGTGGGAATTCTGAAAAAAATACCCTGACACCTTGATGTGTCTTTCCTTATTATTTTAATAAATATTTACGATAGACGGGAAACGTGAGACGGGGTGCGGAGCGTGCTGGAGTGCAATGCCTTTATGCATTGCAAAACACAAGAAACGTGATCCGGCACGTGCTGAAGTGCAGCGCCTATTACGCCTCAGGAGCATTTATGAACCGCACGTTTGCGCGTACATCCCCCTGATTTCGCCTGTGGCGAAATCGTCCCCCTTCAAAGGGGGAATTATGTAGAGAATTGAAAAACAGGAAAAACAT
>CAZCJL010000028.1:26236-63947 GCA_964498785.1 uncultured Cytophagia bacterium
GCGTAATTCACCCAAATGGGGAATTATGTAGAGAATTGAAAAACAGGAAAAACATGCGTAATTCACCCAAATGGGGAATTATGTAGAGAATTGAAAAACAGGAAAAACATACATAATTCACCCAAATGGGGATTTATGTAGAGGGTTGAAAAATTGGAAAAGCATTCATAATTGATAATTTACAAGGGGTTGGTTTATGGCTTTATTTCTGGTGACCGGCGGAGCTGGTTTTATTGGGTCAAATATTACTGAAGAGTTGTTACGACGTGGTGAAAATGTTCGAATTTTAGATAATTTCGCTACCGGAAAACGGGAGAATGTGTCGGGCATAAAAGATATTTTTAAAACTGAAAATAACGGCGCGGCGCTGGATAAGCTGGAGTTAGTTGAGGGAGATATCCGTAGCTATCACATTGTGCGGGAAGCCGTGGAAGGCGTGGATTTTGTTTTACACCAGGCAGCATTGCCTTCGGTGCCCCGATCGGTGAAAGATCCGCTTACTTCCAATGAAGTGAATGTCGTGGGAACGCTGAACATTCTGAATGCGGCAAAAGAGGCAAAAGTAAAACGCATTGTTTACGCCTCCTCGTCTTCTGTGTATGGCGATCTGGAAGTATTGCCAAAAACAGAAGACATGCTGCCAAAACCGTTGTCACCTTACGCGGTGTCCAAATTAGCCGGTGAGAAGTACTGCCAGGTTTTTACCAAATTATACGGCCTGGAAACAGTGATATTCAGATATTTCAACGTCTTTGGTCCGCGGCAGGATCCGACGTCACAATATTCAGCGGTCATTCCCAAATTCATCAGACTAATTAAAGAAGGGCAGCAGCCCACAGTATTCGGCGATGGCGAACAATCCCGGGACTTCACCTTTGTAAAAAATGTCGTCGAAGCCAATTTGTTAGCCTGTGGCGGCGGACTTGAACAACTGTCCGGCGAGGTATTTAATATCGCCTCTGGCAGGCGAATCACAATTAATATGCTGATCGAGAACATTAATAAATTAACCAAATCTGATATAACGCCACATTACGAAAAACCCCGGCCCGGCGACGTGAAACATTCGCTGGCAAATATCGGTAAAGCGCGGCAGTTTTTGGGGTATGGCGCGACGGTGGATTTTTTTGAGGGATTGAAACAGTTGGTGGAAAACGGAGCGTTAAAATAGGCGAAGATGTGAGACGGGATCCGGAAAGTCCGGAGTGCAGTTCCTTTATGAACTGCGGACGTGAGAAGTGATATAGAATACGGGATAAGCGATACGGAGCATGCTGGAGCGCAGTTCCCATGTACGCATCAGGAGCATTTACGAACTGCGGACGTGAGACGGGAAACGTGATGTGGATTTGCTGAACCGGGCGAATACGATTTATAATAATGCCCGGGACAACGCCGCCGAACTCGTGAATTACGGAATGGATGAAGCCACGCTAACAGCGGTTGGCGAGAAGATAGAAAAATTCTCCAGCGCGCTAAAAGACACCGAAGTGGGCGCGGCAGAAAAAAAGCCGCCCGCCAAAACCTGAGCGAGGCGTATGAACAGAACGATTATGTTCTGTCAGCAAGACAGTAGTTTGAAACAGGAAAAATGAATCAGATACCGTCATCTGTAATCTGATCTCCAATGTCGAAATTCGAATAACTAAAATCGAGTCTCGAACATCAAAATTTCCCTGGTCTGTCCAGAGGTATGGGACTGACAGGGCGGAGCTATGCCCGGAGCTAAACAGTCAATGAACGAACTTACCAAGACAATATTCGGCGACCTGAACACAAATCCCAACTGGTATGCGATTTCCACACGGCCCAGGCATGAAAAAAAAGTATATCAGGCGCTCAAACAGAAAAAAATTGAAACCTATCTGCCGCTTCAAAAATTATCGCGAAAGTGGAGCGACCGATACAAAACAATTGAAGAACCATTGTTCAGTTGTTACGTGTTTGTCAGAATAGCGTTAAAAAACAGGCTTCAGGTGTTGCAGACAGACAGCGTGGTACGATTTTTGGCCTTCAATAATATCCCGGCGACGATTCCTGATTCTCAGATTCAGGCCGTGAAACTCATACTGGAAAGATGCCACACCATCGACCACATCGATTATCTCACACCTGGCCAGAAAATCGAAGTGGTCCAGGGACCGCTCAAAGGCGTAAGAGGAATCTGCATCGAAATAAAAAACAGCTACCGCCTGGTTGTGCGGCTGGATGGCATCATGCAGGCGATTTCCGTGGACATCGATTTGCGGGACGTAAAAATTGTGGAATGATTCTCGATCCTGGCTATTCGATCGTAGATGTTAGCAATCAGATTACAGATAGAGGATACCTGATATCAGAAATCAGACACCAGATGCCGGATAACCGATGTAGCTGTGAATTTGAGGAAAACGAAAATCCAAAATCAAATATCTAGTATTGAATATCAAACAACGAACATTGAATCACCAATTCACCAATCACCAACTCATACGGAACTTTTTCAATCAATTACAATATAAAAGATAGAACAGGGGGTTATTTTATAACCCGATTAAATGAAAAGTCTGTTTATAAATATATCGTCTAAAATATTAAGCCATGCACATTAAACGACAAATTTTGCCGAAAATATTGTCCCATGTTTCTGCCAAAGAAATGACGCTTATCACCGGAGCGCGCCAGGTGGGGAAAACAACGGTGATGAAGGAAGTCAAAGATATTTTAGATAAACAGGGCAAACAAACACTGTTTTTCAATCTCGACTTCGAAACCGATTTCAGCTATGTCGAGTCCCAAGGCAAATTCTTGCAAAAAATTAAATTGGAGTTCGGAGAAAATCCCGGATTTATATTTATCGATGAAATCCAGAGAAAAGAAAATAGCGGCTTGTTTCTTAAAGGATTATTCGACAGGAAGCTGCCTTACAAATTTATCATATCCGGCTCCGGCAGCATGGAATTAAAAGAAAAAATTCACGAATCCCTGACCGGCAGAAAACGAACGTTCGAATTATCCACCATATCTTTCCGGGAATTTGTCAATTTCAGAACTGACTATCGCTACGAAAATAATCTCAATGATTATTTTGAGGTGGAAAAAGAGCACACAGAACTGCTTCTGAACGAATATTTATCCTGCGGAGGCTATCCGCGCGTTGTTGTTGAATCCGAAAAACTGGAAAAGAGCCAATTAATCAACGAAATTTACAGCAGCTACTTAAAACGAGACGTGGCCTATCTGCTGAATATTGACCGTCCCGAATTATTTACCCGGCTGATTCAATTACTCGCGCATGCCACCGGATCAATCTTAAATTACAGCACGCTCGCAGCAGATGTTGGCATTTCCGTTCCAACGCTGAAAAAATATCTCTGGTATGCGGAAAATACATTCATTATCAAAATCATCACTCCATTTTTTAAAAATAAACGCAAGGAAATTAAAAAATCGCCCGTCCCCTATTTTAATGACATTGGCTTGAGAAATTTTGCCCTGAATCAATTTGGCAAGGAACATCTCATCGAGGGCGCCGGGCTGCTCTTCCAGAATTTTGTGTTTAATATCATCCAGGAATTAAATCAAAACGCGTTTGCAGAAATCAATTTTTGGCGAACAACAGATCAGGCAGAAGTGGATTTTATCATTCATTCGGGCGATGAAATTATTCCCGTCGAAACAAAATGTTCCCGCCTGAAAAATAACCGAGTAAGCCGATCGTTCAGGAATTTCATTGAGGCCTATGAACCGGAAAAAGCCTATATTGTCAATTTAGACTATACTTCAGAATTGAAAATTAACAACACCACCGTAAAATTTTTACCCTATTTTAAACTATACCAGGAACCGATTCTCTAATAAGTGAGATAGATTATCATAACATCGAATATCTAATATCGAACCACCAATCACCGAAAGGATAAAGTGAAAACAGCGCTAATAACAGGAATCACCGGACAGGATGGTTCATATTTAACTGAATTATTGATCCAGAAGGACTATCAGGTCCATGGAATAATTCGGCGCAGCAGTTCCTTCAATACGGGACGGATTGATCACTTATACAGAGATCCCCATGTGAATAACAGAAAGATGATTTTACATTATGGTGACCTTATCGATTCGAGTAATTTAAGTCGATTGATTGAAAAAATACACCCGGATGAAATTTATAATTTGGGAGCGCAAAGTCATGTTCAGGTATCGTTTCAGGTTCCTGAATATACCGCAGAAGTGGATGGTCTGGGTACGCTTCGTTTGTTAGATGCAATTCGTGAAGTCGGCATAAAAACCAAATTCTACCAGGCTTCAACAAGTGAGTTGTTTGGTAAGGTTTTAGAAATTCCACAAACGGAAAACACCCCTTTTTATCCTCGCAGCCCTTATGGGGCCGCCAAACTTTACGCCTACTGGATAGTTAAAAACTATCGAGAAGCTTATAATTTATATGCCTGTAATGGAATTTTATTCAATCATGAATCCCCGCGTCGTGGCGAAACGTTTGTCACACGAAAGATTACAAGGGCTGTTGCACGAATTAAAATGAATTTACAGGATAAACTGTATCTTGGAAATCTGGATGCAAAAAGAGACTGGGGATATGCGCCTGATTATGTTGAAGGCATGTGGAGAATGCTGCAGCAAGACCAGCCGGATGATTTTGTACTGGCAACTGGTGAAACGCATTCAGTGCGGGAATTTGCAGAATTGGCATTTCAGGAAATTGGTGTCGACATGGAATGGAAAGGAAAGAATGAAAACGAGGCTGGAATTGACTCAAAAAATGGAAGAGTGATAGTGGAGGTGGATAAAAATTATTACCGACCCACTGAAGTCGATTTGCTTATCGGAAATCCTCAGAAAGCAAGAGAAAAATTGGGATGGGAAATCAAAGTGAATTTTACCGATCTGGTAAAATTGATGGTTCAGTCTGATCTTGAAGAATTATAAAATGATAAAAAAATATACGGACAGGGACGATGAGTTATTTTAAAGACAAGAAGATTACAGTCACCGGGGGAAACGGCTTTCTTGGAAAATATGTGATCAAAAAGCTTTATGACCATGGCGCTGAAAATGTCAACATTGCGGATATTGATCAGTATGATTTGACAAAAACAGAAGATGTTGTACGAATGTATGAAGAACAGCGCACTGACATCGTAATCCATCTAGCGGCTGTGGTCGGGGGAATTGGCGCGAACAGAGAAAATCCGGGTAAGTTTTTTTATGACAATGCCATCATGGGAATCCAACTCATTGAGTATGCCCGTAGGTTTAATATAAATAAATTTGTATGCATTGGCACAATTTGCGCCTACCCTAAATTTACACCGGTTCCTTTTAAAGAAGACGATTTATGGAACGGTTACCCTGAGGAAACCAATGCGCCGTATGGCCTGGCCAAAAAAATGCTCCTGGTGCAGCTACAGGCGTATCGACAGCAATATGGCTTTAATGGCATTTACCTGTTGCCTGTAAATCTGTATGGCCCGGGAGATAATTTTGATCCTAATTCTTCACATGTCATACCTGCCTTAATAAAAAAATGCGTGGATGCAGTGAGAGATTGTAAGGACGAAATTGTAGCCTGGGGGACTGGAGAGGTATCACGGGAGTTTATTTATGTAGAAGATGCAGCAGAAGGAATTGTGTTAGCGACGGAAAAGTATAATAAACCTGAACCTGTCAATATTGGCGCTGGTTTTGAAATTAAAATAAAGGAACTGATAAATTCAATAGTTAAATTATCTGGATTTAAGGGGAGCATTTTATGGGATGCTTCTAAACCTGATGGACAGCCGAGACGGATGCTTGATACCAGTTTGGCAAGAAAACAAATTGGATTTCAGGTGAAACACGATTTGCAATTAGGATTAAAATATACCATTGAGTGGTATAGGAAATTGAATCAAGATAAAAAGGTTTGAAAATCATTTCTAATGCACATTAAAAGCGTAAAAAATATATAAAAGTGATGAATTATTTAATAAAATGCGTATAAATTTGAAGATATCCAAAAATATTATAAAGTTATCAGTATTTTTACAGTTTTTCTATAATTAATTCGCAATTATTATAGAACGCTTCGAAAGTGAGGCAGGTGTTAAATGGGATTAATTGAATCAGATCAGCAAACCACTATTATTAAACCTTCTAAAGGGTTTATACCTTTAGATTTTAAAGAGCTATATCGCTATCGCGAATTGTTTGTTTTTTTTGCATGGCGCAATATCATAATTAGATATAAGCAAACCGCATTGGGGATATCCTGGGCTGGGCTTCAACCTGTTATATCAATGGTTATTCTCACTGTTATTTTTGGGAAAGTAGCGAAACTTCCTAGTGACGGAATCCCGTACCCAATTATGACTTTTGCCGGAATTCTACCATGGCAGTTCTTTTCAACAGCCCTGAACCAATCGAGTTTAGCTGTTGTCGCAAACGCAGGAATGGTTAATAAAATCTATTTTCCAAGATTGATTTTGCCAGTTAGTTCAGTCATTGCTTCAATTATTGATTTTGCGATAGCATTTACTATATTTATCGGTTTTATGATTTGGTATAAATTTGTTCCCACGATACATATTCTTTTTTTACCTTTGTTTTTTCTTTTTGCTGTAGTTATTGCTATTGGGATAGGTTTATGGTTTACTGCTTTAAATGTTGCGTATAGAGATGTAAAACACATAATCCCCTTTTTTTTAAGAATGGGACTTTATATTTCCCCAGTTGGTTTTCTTTCATCAGTTGTTCCTGAAAGATATCAGCTCATCTATTCATTAAATCCTTTGGTAGGTTTAATAGATGGATTTCGCTGGTGTTTATTGGGAGGCAAAATTGAACCTAATTGGACAGGTTTAATTCTTTCCACTGCTGTAATGAGTTTAATTCTAATAAGTGGACTTTATTATTTTTTGAAAACCGAAAAAACTTTTGCAGACATTATTTAAATTTGTTGAGCTCGGTTTTTTCATCAGCCTAGATAAGAATATAGATGCAAAAATCAAAAACAAATAATTTTCTAAAAGCAGTGATTTTAATCTGTATATTATTATATGCAGGCAAACTTTTCGGAACTGCTTTAACCAAAGGTATGAATGTAACTGTAAGGGGATTTATTATTCTTCCAATAGCATTGAGTATTCCGCTTTTTGTTCGACGCTATGGTCTGGTCACGCTCTTATCAGTGGGGATAATTTGCTTTTGGATTCCAACAACAATTGGTTTAAAAAGTTATCTTCCATTTTTATCGTCATTTTATTTGTTAGAAATTGTCGCTTGGAGTCTTGCAGGTTATATTATATTTAGAGCTGTTGTTATAAAAAAAGATGAAGATATAAAAAAAACATTCGCTAGGTTCCCTTTCATTTTATTTATACTATTACCAATAGGAGCAATCATTGCTCATTATATTTCGCATGGTCATCATCAGGAGCTTCTAAAGATACGAAGAGTATTTTTCTTTCCAGGATTGATAACTTTTGTTTGTATGTATGTTATTAAGAATGAAATTCAAGGTGAAAAGCTTTTATGGCAGTTTCTGTACTCTGCCGGTATTCTGGGGTTAATCGTACTGTTTGGACAAAGATTTCTTGGAATGGGGGCTTTACTTGAAGAGCAAGCACATACACTTAGGTTGAGTTATTCAGTAAATTTGCCTTTATTCGGAAATTTAAGTATGCATGCGGCAGCCGTTGGTAATTTTTTTTCAATTTTTTTGATATTCAGTTTTAATTTTTGGATGAATCACCCCGTAAAAACAAAGCGTTTGGTAAGTGGTTGTTTAATGTTAATTTTTTCATTGGTTGTGTTAAAGGCTCAAACAAGGGGGGGATTTGTCGCGGCCGGAGTTTCCATGGTATTGATTATGTTATTGAGCAGATATAGCAAAGAAAGTAAATTTACATTTTCATTTTTAAAAACATCTGTCTTGTTAGTGAGTATGGTCGCCATTTTCTGGTATTCAGCTGCCTCTTCAACAGATAGAATGTATGCCGAGCACGGTCTTGAGCTGTTTGCAAATCCATTGGAAGCAGTAAATTTCGTCTCAAGAGTTTTAGCCTGGGAGGCAGCGATTCCGCTTGTGATGAGTACATTTTTTGGGGTAGGATTATTTGGCTTTCATTATATCCCGGATGGAAATGCCGCCGGTGTACATAATATGCCCCTGTTTTTTTATCTTTCATCAGGATTCCTTGGTTTTATATCTTTTGTGTTGATACACTTCCATTTTATAAAAAATTACATTAAAAGTTTGAAATTATCAACAAATTCAACTGAATCTATGCTGGCAATCGGTGGAATAGGTTTACTTGCAGATTGGTGGATTGCAGGTATGGCCAGTCCTATGGCTTTCGATAATTGGAGTTTTGCTATTGCATGGATAGCCGCAGCGATTATGATGTCCGTTGCAAACATAAGGATAATGAAACACGAAACAGGTGAATTTACAAAATGAGATTGAGTTAAAAGCGAAAAAGTGACATTCATATTGATAGTTTTTTAAAAAGGAAGTTCACTTATGTCCTCACAAGTTATAATATGTAATAATATTGGTAAAAAATATCAACTGGGTTTTATTCGAAGAAATGATACATTGCGGGATAAACTGGCGATAGCTTTTAAAAATAAAATCCAAACTTTGAAAGGTGCACAAACGAATCCGGGGAAATTAAATTCCGAGAAGGAATTCTGGGCGCTTAAAAATGTGTCATTTACCATAGAGCAGGGAGAAGTTGTCGGAATAATTGGTCGAAATGGTGCCGGTAAATCAACACTTTTGAAATTATTGAGCAGAATAACTGAACCAACTGAAGGCGAGATAAGATTAAAGGGAAGGGTCGCAAGCCTCTTAGAGGTGGGTACAGGATTCCATCCTGAATTGAGTGGGCGCGAAAATATCTATATGAATGGCGCCATTTTGGGAATGACGAGATCAGAAATTAGGTCAAAGTTCGATGAAATTGTAGCATTTGCTGAAGTCGAAAAATTTATTGACACACCGGTAAAGCGGTATTCCAGCGGGATGTATGTTAGATTGGCATTTGCCGTTGCTGCGCATTTAGAGCCTGAAATACTCTTGGTAGACGAAGTATTGGCTGTTGGCGATGCTGAATTTCAGAAAAAATGTCTCGGAAAAATGCAGGATGTAAGCAAGGGTGGGAGAACAATTTTATTTGTGAGTCATAATATGGGCGCAATACGTAACTTGGTAAAAAAGTGTGTTTTAGTTCACGAGGGTAGAATCTTGTATAAAGGAGATACAGATACTTGTATAAATAAGTATCTCAATTTAAATAGTGAAAAAGGCTTGCACGCTGCTAAAAAATTTAATGATAGAAGCCCTACAGAGCAAAAACCGATCGCTATTGAAAGTATTAAGTTAGTTAGTCCAAATAGGGGAGAAACTTGTGAATTTATTTTAGGAGAGGCATGGAGCATACAAGTCGGACTAAAATCGATACATGATTCAATAAAGTTTCAATCTGCCTTGGTAATTATGAATCAATATGGAATCAATGTTTATCATTTAGTTTTTAAAGATTCAGGAATCGAGTATTTTGAAAGCAAAAAGAAGTTCATATTGAAAGCTACGCTAAAGAAGATCAATTTGTATCCAGGAAGATATTATGTTACAGTATGGATAGGGCAACCTGGACATCATACTGTCACAATGGATTTCATAGAATCGGCAATATCATTTGATGTGATTCAAAATGAAGGCGAGCGTTCCTTGAATAAACCAATGGCTGTTGTACATGAAATTGCAGATTGGAAATTGATACCAGATAATAATTTTTAAAAGACGGAATAATTATTAACATGGAAATAACTGACAAAATTTTTGTAGGTGGTCATACCGGGATGGTTGGCTCGGCGATAGTCAGGTTACTTGAACAAGAACGCTATCAAAACATTATTTTACGGTCAAGGGCTGAGCTTGATCTGAGAAATTCATTGGCTGTTGCTGATTTTTTTAAAAATGAAAAACCAGCGGTTGTAATCTTGGCAGCAGCAAAGGTTGGGGGTATAAAAGCCAATATGATGTATCCGGCAGAATTTTTATACGATAACTTGCGCATTCAAAACAATGTTATCCATCAAGCTTATAGGCATGGAGTAAAAGAGTTTTGTTTCTTGGGTAGTTCATGTATCTATCCAAGAGAGTGCCCACAACCTATGAAAGAAGAATATTTGCTGACAGGTCCACTGGAACCCACGAATGAAGGATACGCTTTAGCCAAAATTGCCGGAATAAAAATGATCGAATATTATAAGAAGCAGTATGGTTTTTGTGGATTTTCGATATTGCCGTGTAATCTATATGGAACCAATGATAGTTTCGATCCTGAGCATTCTCACGTACTCTCCGCTTTGGTAAAAAAAATTGTCGATGCAGTGGACAAGAACTTAAAGGGTGTAACTGTGTGGGGTACCGGTCAAGCCAGGCGCGAATTCATGCATGTGAAAGATGCTGCTGCTGCCGTAATATCGTTAATTCAACATATCGATTCAATAAATATCATGAATGTTGGCTGGGGGGAAGACATTTCTATAAGAGACTTAGCACATTTGATAGCTAAACTATCAGGATTCAATGGTACTATAAATTGGGATCATTCAAAACCAGATGGGATGCCTCGGAAATGTATGGACGTCTCTGGTATGAGAAGATTTGGTTTTAATCCGCAAATGGACCTGGAGCAGGGAATCCGTCTGACTATTGAAGAATATCGCTCGCGAAAAGAAGAAAAATCATGATACCATTAATGAAAAATACGTTTATTAATGAAATTGATACAAGAAAAGCGCTGGCAGAGTTTATTCTCCAGGCAAAGCGTTTGAGTATGGATGAACAATGTGCTAAATTCGAACGAGAATTTGCTAAATATCAGGGTGCAAAAGAGGCAGTGCTATTTAATAGCGGTGGTAGTGCAAATTTAGCGATGATGCAGTCGATAAAAAATTTAGGCAGATTAAAAGAAGGAGATAAAGTTGGTTTCTCCGCCTTAACGTGGTCGACAAATGTTATGCCGATAATTCAGCTCGGGATGAAACCTGTTGCCATAGATACGGATACCAGTACATTAAATATTATGTCTAATCAATTAGAACAGCGATTAAGTGAAGTAGACATTCAAGCGTTATTTATTACTAATGCCCTTGGCTTTGCTGGTGATTTGGACAATATTCGTTCATTATGTGAAGATCGTGATATAATCTTAATTGAAGATAATTGTGAAGCACTCGGAACTGAACTAGAATCAGGTAAGACAGGCAACTATGGAATAATGGCAAGTTTTTCATTTTTTGTTGCACATCACATGTCCACCATCGAAGGTGGAATGGTGTGCACCAATGATGAGGAAATAGCCGAAATGCTGAAGATAGTAAGAGCGAATGGTTGGGATCGTAATTTAAATGCGGCTCAGCAGCATAAATGGAGAAAAAAGCACAACATTTATTCTGAGTTTGATGCGAAATATACGTTCTATGATATTGGCTACAATTTAAGACCAACAGAAATCACCGGTTTTATCGGACAGATACAATTGCAGTATTTGAAGGATAACATTCTAATTCGCGAAAAAAATTATTTGACGCTTGAGTCTATTGTTAAAGAAAATGCTGATTTGATTGTATTGGATCATTCGCATATAAAATTGCTTTCCAGCTTTGCATTTCCGGTATTATGCAGGACGCCGGAAATAAGGGAACGTTACATCTCTCAATTTTCCGGTGCTGGTGTGGAAATCAGACCGATGATTGCCGGAAATATTCAGGAACAACCTTTTTATAAAAAAAATGTTTTGACGTATTATGATTTGTGGGGTACATCCCAAATCCATTCGTGTGGATTCTATTTCGGCAATTATCCCGAACTAACCGACGCAGAATTGCAAATTTTAATTAGTTGCCTTAGAAAATACTAAAAATGATCATAACAAGATTAATTGGTGGATTAGGAAATCAGTTGTTTCAGTATGCAGTAGCACGCCATTTAGCTGAAATAAACGATACCGTAGTGAAACTTGATATTTCGGGTTTTGAAAAATACAAACTCCACAAGTATTCATTATCTGCATTTAATATTCAGGAAAATTTTGCGACTCCTGACGAAATTAAGAATCTGATATACAAAAGGAATGGTTTTTTTCGACAGAATATTCTGAATAGAAACAGGACCAAAAAAGAATACACGGAACGCTACATAAAAGAAAGTCAATTTAGCTTTATGCCAGATACATTAGATTTGGATAAAAATATCTACTTAGATGGCTATTGGCAAAGTGAGAAGTATTTTGATAAAATTAAAAATATAATTCTCGATGAATTTACTGTTAAAAATGTTCAACTGGGGAAGGACAAGGAAGTTGATGACATGATCAGTTCAATTGAATCAGTGAGCGTTCACATACGGCGTTGTGATTATGTTAATAATTCAAAAACAAATGAGAAACATGGGTCATGCGATCTATCGTATTATCATGCCTGTGTCAAACAGATTTCAATGAAGTTGAAATCACCCCATTTTTTTATTTTTAGTGATGATATCGACTGGGTAAAAAATAATCTAAAATTATCTTTTCCGACCACGATTGTCGATCACAACAGTGCAGATAAAGCTTATGAGGACCTGCGGTTGATGAGTCATTGTAAACATAATATTATTGCAAATAGTACGTTCAGTTGGTGGGGAGCGTGGTTAAATAAAAATCAGGAAAAAATAGTTATTGCTCCTAAAAAATGGTTCAATGATAATGCAATCGATACATCCGATTTAATACCCTCAAACTGGCTGAGAATATGACAATGAGAATGGTGAAAAAAATAACATCAAAATTTGATAATAATCTTGGTAAGACAAATAAATTAAATCGCGACGTGTGGCTTGAACAGGTTCTTTCGCAAATTGAAAAAGGCAAAAAAATTTTAGATGCCGGGGCAGGAGAACTTCAATATAAAAAATTTTGTCAACATTTTAATTATACTTCCCAGGATTTTGCACAATATGATGGCCAGGGAGATGGAAGTGGAAAGCAAGTTGGTGAGTGGGATAATTCTAAGATAGATATAGTGTCAGATATCACAGATATTCCTGTTGGAAATAATTATTATGATGCGATTATGTGCATTGAAGTTTTTGAACACATTCCTGAACCAATTTTGGCAATAAAAGAATTTTCCAGAATATTGAAACAAGGTGGAAAATTAATCTTAACAGTACCTGTTTGTTCATTAACTCACTTTGCACCCTATTATTTTTACAACGGGTACAGCAGATATTGGTTTGAAAAATTTTTACCCATGTATGGATTTCAGATCGAAGAGTTATCTTATAATGGTAATTTTTTTGAGTATATTGGGCAGGAATTTAGACGAATTAGAAGTACTGCGAAAAGATATGCAAAATTATCAAGGTGGGATGAGATAAAATTAGATATATTACAGCCATTTGTTATGCGATTGTTAAAACGTATTGTAGTAAATGATAGTGGATCCAGTGAATTGCTCTCCCACGGATTGCATATTATTGCTGTGAAAAACTAACCTGATAATTATTCAACGCGACGAAATGTGTAAAAATACTCCGAAAGTTACCGTATTAATGCCTGTTTATAATGGTGAAAAATACCTGGCAGAAGCCATTGAAAGTATTTTAAACCAGACTTACAAAGACTTTGAATTTCTCATTATAAACGACGGCTCGACAGATCGCAGTGCAGAGATTATTCAATCATATAAAGATTCACGTATTCGTGTGGTTCATAATCCCAAAAATATCAAATTGATTGCGACGCTCAATAAAGGTCTTGAATTAGCACGAGGCGAATATATTGCGAGGATGGACTGTGATGATATCTGTTTGCCAAATCGCCTCCAATTTCAAGTGAAATATATGGATGAGCATCCAGAAGTCGGTGTGCTTGGTAGCCGTGTAAGGAACGTCAACGAAATGAAGGATTTTATCTCAGAGCCACAAAGACCATTAACTCACTATGGTAATCAATGGATTTTACTATTTAAAACATCTCTGATGCATCCGACCGTCATTTTTAGAAAAAAATTAGTAATTGATTTGGGGGGGTATTCAAAAAATGCATTACATAGTGAAGACTATGAATTATGGTCAAGATTGAGTGAGCATACCATAATTCGACAGCAACCCAACGTTTTAGTTATACTAAGAAAACATGATTCAAATGTTGGGAAAAGATATAGAGATATACAATTAAAAACTTCTATGAATACTTCAATGCTAAATATCTTAAAAATTGTGGATAAAAAAGAGCTTACAAAAATTGAAGATATTTTTAAGTTTGTTCGTAATAGAGATTTTACTCTATTAGATAATATCGATGTTTATAAAAGCTTGTTTAATATCTATTTTAAGTTTACATTGAAAAATAACTTATCACAACCTGAGAGAAAGTGGATTACCAATAATTTCTTATCCATTATATCTCCAATTTACAAATTATCAATAATAAAGCAAATTTATTTCATAGTTCGCTCAATAAATTTACAGCAAATCAAGAATAATGATAATTTTAAATATCTAATAATTAAATTGATGCAGAATTATTTTTTAACAATTATTAGTAAATTAAGGAGAAAATAAATGGGAATTTCGGTAGTAATTACACATTATGCTCCTCCGACTAATAGTGAATATTTCCAAAAAGTATTAGTTAAAACAATTGAATCGGTTCGTTCGCAAAATATAAATTTTGAAGTAGAAATTATCATATGTGACGATGGATCTCCTCGCTTATCTTTTCTTGGAAGTAATGAAAATGAGATTATAGACTTGTCAAAATTAAAAATTAAACAACATGAGGCATTGAAAGGTTTGGAAGTTGATCGATACTTATATATCAATAGCGGTAATAAGTATTATCGTTCGAGATTAATGCATCGAGCATATTCAACCACCCAATATAAAAAGATTGTTGCACTCGATGATGATAATCCATTTATTCTAAAAGATTCATTAGCTCGTTATGATAAGTACCTTACAAAATATGAATTTGTTCGAGGAAGAATCATAAGTGCAAATGGGATCCCTCAATTATATTCAACAACAGCTGTTCAAGGCACGAATTTGGGATTTAAGAAAGATGTATATAAACAAATTGGTGGATTAGGTAATTATCTTTTTGAAGGTTTAAGTGGTGCTGATGATGATCTTACGTGGCAGATTTATAATTATCTTAAAACCACTTTTCCAAATAAAAAGAAAGCTTGTTACGCTGGAGATATAATGACGCGTGATCTGTTAAATGGAAGGTGGGTCAATAATTCGTACTCAACCTCAATTAATGCAATTGAAAATCACGTTCAACGAAAAGATGAAATAAATAGATTATTCAATCTTAATTTTATTAAAGAATATGGAATAAATCCGATTAATAATCCAAGTCGAGATAAGAAATTATGGATGGAATTTCCTTCGATGCGGTCAGTAATCAGTGAAATATATTATTTACCAATTCATTATTACAAAACCTTTCCGATAAAAATGAATCGGAAGATAAAACGGTTTAAGAAATTTGTAAAATACTGCTCTTATAAAGAAGGACGACTGGAACTACGTCGAAGATTTTCAAAGCATTTTATTAAAATTCATTCACTAAAAATCAAGGGGTAAAAGTATATGATCGTTGCGATAATACCCGCAAAAGGTGAGTCGAGTAGACTGGAAAATAAAAATCTATTAGAGATACATGGGAAATCGCTGTTAGCCCGGGCGATTGAATATGCACAAACATCAAAGAACATATCGAAAATTTACATTTCAACAGATGATGACAGAGTCGAACGTTCAGCAAAAGCACAAGATGTCGAAGTGATCCGGCGAGACGACTCATTGAAAGAAGCTCCATTAATCGACGTCTATCGTCACGCGTTGGAACGGATCGGAGATGATAGCATCACTCATGTCGTCGGAATACAACCCGATCATCCGGATAGAAAGACAAACCTTGATTGGGCTATTCAGTATGCCCAGGAGAAGGAAATCGATGACCTGTTCACTGTCGATGCAATAGGTGTTCGAAACGGGGCGCTAAGAATTTTAACCATGAAAGCGATTCAGGCAGCTCCGACAATCTATCCGTCGGCGATCATGGATGATTGTGTGAATATACATACGCCGTACGATTTTTACATGGCAGAACGCAATCTTGTTTTGAAGGATGATTTTATTCAAGTCGGCGATTATAAAATCGGTCCGAATGAACCCACTTTTATTATTGCGGAAGGCGCATGCAACCATTTATGCCAGATGGACCTGGCTTACAAGATGATTGATAAAGCAGCCGAATCCGGAGCCAGCGCCATTAAATTTCAGACGTACAAGGCTGAAAAACTGGTGACCAAAGACGCTGTCGCGTTCTGGGGAAAGGAAAAGATTTCACAGATCGATTACTACAGAAGGCTGGATCGTTTTGGCAAGAGAGAATACGAGGAACTGTTCAACTATGCCGCTGAAAAGGGCATTATCGGATTCTCTTCCCCGTTCGACGCGGAAAGCTCGGATATGCTGGCGGAAATCGGAATGCCGTTGTTCAAAATTGCCTCATGTGATATTCGCGACCTGATGCATTTGAGACGAATCGCACGTTACGGCAGACCGATCATTTTGTCAACCGGAGCCTCTACGCTGGAAGAAATTGAAAAAGCGATCATGACTATTTTTGAGCAGGGGAATTATCAACTGATCCTGCTCGCCTGTACCTTGAGTTATCCCACGAAGAATGAAGATGCCAATCTGTTGAGAATTCAAACATTGAAAGAGCGATTCCCTGGCATTACTATCGGACTCTCCGATCATACGGAGCCTGATCCGAATATGGTCATTCCTGCAGTCGCCGTATCACTCGGTGCGCGGGTGATTGAGAAACACTATACGTTAGATCGGTCGATGACTGGGTCAGGACATTTCTTTGCAGTGGATCCCAATGATTTAAAGAACATGGTGCAAAACATCCGCCTGGCAGAAACCGTTATGGGAGATGGTTCACTCGGAATTGCCAAAACCGAACAGAAAGCTTGGCACAGCGCCCGGAGAAGTATTGTGGCAGAGGTTGAAATTAAAGCCGGCGATATTATTACTGAAGCTATGTTAGGCATGAAACGTCCGGGTGATGGATTGCCGGGAGACATGATTGATCAAATCGTAGGTAAGCGAGCAAACCAAGACATTAATCCGGACGAAAAAATTTATTTGGAAATGATCGAAAGCTAATAATGCTGACAATTGAACTATCTAATAATATTTTCGGTAATCTACAAGTCGATTCCAATAAATTAATTGGCAGTTTCTGCCCTCATAATTTCTCCGCAAACGGATTGACCGACGACGAGATTGCCGATAGATTGCGGAATCCAATCGGAACGCCACCGATCAGTGAATTAGCCCGGGGTCGAAAAAACATACTTATCGTAACCGACGATAACACGAGACTGACCCCGCTAACCAGGATATTGCCTCCTGTGCTACAAGAACTTAAACAAGCAAACATAACCGATAAACAGATTACAATACTGATCGGTTTAGGCACCCATCGTGCCATGACAGGCGAAGAAATCAGGGAGAAATTTGGCGGAGAGATTGCCGAGAATTATCGAATCGTAAATCATGCATGGGATGATCCGCGCCAATTAGTGTCGTTGGGACAGTGTGAACTTGGCTTTGAAGTGATCATCAATCGCCTGGCAATAGAAGCAGATTTTATTATTTCGGTGGGCAGCATCATTCCCCACGCCACAGCCGGCTACTCCGGAGGGGGAAAGACAATCATGCCTGGTATCGGTGGTGAAAAGACAATCGCCGACACTCATTGGGCGGCGTTGCAATATAATATGAATGAAATTTTGGGGAATGCTGAAAATCGCGTGCGCCAGGCGATTATCAGCGTCTGTCGTAAAGTCGGTCTTGATGTTATCGTTAATTCGATTTTATTCAATGGGGATCAAATCTATGATCTAATTGCCGGGGATGTCGACGCTGCGCAACGGCAGGGAATTAAAAAAGCAGACGAGGTCTACGGAGTCAGGGTGCCGGAAAAAGCCGATATTGTCGTTGCGGAAGCTTATCCCACGGATATTGATCTCCGTCAATCCATAAAAGCTGTGTGTTCTGCGGACCTGGTTTGCAAGGATAACGGCGTGATCATCTTATTAGCCGAGTGTCCCGAAGGGATTGCCCCGCAGTTTCCTGATTTTGAAAAATATGGATTCAAAAATCCTGAGTTGATATACCAGGATGTCGAAACAGGTAAATTCAAACAAAAATTATTAGCGTATACATTGGTCGCAGTCGGTCGGATAATTTCAAAGCGGATAAAAGCAATTTTAGTTTCGCCTAATATTAAAAATGAACAAGCAAAGCGGTTAGGTTTTTGCTGGGCACGGGACTTACAGACGGGTGTCGATTTGGCTAAGGAATTGACTTTTGCAGAAGCAAAAATAATGATATTGAAACAGGCGGGAGAAATACTCCCGAAAATCGATAAATATTGGAAAAATGGATGAAGGACTATGGCAAAGGTTTCGATTTACATTGCAACATACAATTATGCGAAATATATCGACAAAGCGATTAAAAGCGTGTTAGCCCAAACAATGGAAGGCTGGGAGTTGATCATCATCAATGATGGCTCCACAGACGATACTCTGAAAGTACTCAACGAGTATCGAAATCAACATAAAATTATGATACTCGATCAGGAAAATAAGGGTTTGAATGTAACAAACAATATCGCACTGAGATTATCACAGGGTGAATACATCATGCGGCTCGACTCCGACGATATCCTGGACGAAAATGCGCTGCTGATTCTTTCGAATATTTTGGACACGAAACCGGACATCGATCTGGTCTATCCTGATTATTACGAAATTGATCCTGAAGGGGAAATAATTAATTTAGTCCGGCGCAAGAAAATAGGTGAAGAAGTTGAATTGCTGGATCTGCCTGCGCATGGCGCCTGCACCATGTTCAGACGCGAAGTTTTGCAGCAAATCGGTGGCTATATGGAAGATTTCTCCTGTCAGGACGGTTATGAATTATGGCTGCGATTCATTAAGCGACACAAACCGTATAATGTAAATATCCCGCTATTTTACTATCGGCAGCATCCGGTTAGCTTAACAAAAAAGAAAAACAAAATTTTAGACACCAGGCGTCAAATAAAAAGAAAATTTGTCGAAAAGAATGGGCATGTCCCTAAAATTTTAGGATTAATTCCTGTTACCAGCCACTCTGTTTATCAATTCGGCGAGCCATTCCAGGAAATCGCCGGAAAGCCATTGTTGTGGTACACGCTCAATGAAGCGACACAATCAAAACTGCTGGATCGAATCGTATTGGCATCGGATGACGCAAAGGTGCGGGACTATGCAATGCAGTTCGAGAAAATCATTCCCTTGAAAAGACCAGATTCACTTTCGAGCTCCACAACCAAGATGTATGAAATTGTCAATTTTGTGTTGGCTCATTTGAAAGAAAAAGAGGATTATGAACCTGAGGCGGTTTGCACGCTATACATCAATACCCCGTTACGAACTGCAAATCATATTGACAAAGCCATTGACACGATGGTGGTTTTTGATGTGGATTCGGTAATCTCTATCGAAGAGGAACTGGCGTATTGCTATCACCATCGAAAATTCGGTTTGGAACCGATTGAGAAGTCCAGAGAGATTCGAACCGAAAGGAAGGCAGTCTACAAAGAAAATAGCGCAATTTATATGAGCAAAACTGACATATTTCGTGATAATAAACTTATTGGTGAAAATGTGGGGCATATTACAATGCTGCCTGAAGAGAGTATTAAAATAAATAGTGCTTTTGACTTATGGATGGTCAAGCACATTCTTTCTGATTGGAAAGATAAAAAAAATGACTTGGAGAAGGCTTAGTAAGGTTATGAAAAAGATACTCCTTTTGAAGTCTATTTCTGATTTAGAGCAAGCTGAATGCTCTGGATATTTGAAAGATAAAAAAATTATCGTAGCCTCATACGCTGCTCTTTATAAATTGTCAGAGCAAGGAATTCAAGCGACTCCAATTTGGGATTATGCAACCGATACTGAATTGATGGAAGCTTTTACAGAAGGAAAAAAAATTATCGATAAATTTTGGATGCCGTTTTTTCGAGAGAGAATAGGTGACGCCTATTATCGTTTACCTATTTTCGACCTAATTTTCTTTTTGGATGAAGCTTTGGCATCACAAGTATACATTAAGAAAATAATTGAAAAGGAGGAACCGGGAGAGATTTTTTGTTTCACTTATCCCCATCCACGCCATTGTATAGAAGGTGAATGGGAATGTACAGTTTTCGATTCAATGATTAAGTATATGTGTAAGATGAGAGGAATATCGTACAGAAAATTTTTCAAGCATAACTACAAAAGTAATGATGGTAAACTGTTAAAGAAACTGAGTGCTTATTTGAATTATTTATTGAAATATTTTCTTGGTATTACATTGTGGCCGTACTGGTATATTTATTCGCTGAAATATAGAAACAGGTTGGTCTTGAGCTTTGTGTCTGAACGAGAACAAAAAATGCGCTTTCAATGGTTCTTTGATCAGTTAGAGCAGAAATCTAACTTAAAAATTTTGAACCTTTGGCGTTGTACGTTGCAATATATCGATATATTTAATAATGGATTGGTAAGGCAATACTTGAATAAGAAAAGAATCAAAAGGAAGTTACAAGCAACTAGAGCTGAATTCTATGCATATAAAAAAAAGACGAAGTTGAATTTAGATATATTGCAGAATCCATTTTTAGAATTTCATTGGGATAGATTATTATTTACATATATCAAATCGAAAATGTTAGCAAAACGACGTGCTAGAAAAAACAACAGATTATTTAAGCCAACGATGATGCTTATATCTCAAGCCCATCAGGAAAGAACAATTTCTTTATCTATCGCTTTCCAAAATTTAGGCGTTAAGACGATCATTCTTCCACATGCCACGATTCCATATAATCAAAAATTGTTATATAATTATCATGATTATGTCTTGGCAACTGGAAGATTCCAGTCCAATAAATTTATAAACATGGGAATAAAATCTGAGAATATTTTAGAAATAGATGATAATCGTTATACTTTAAATAACAAAAAGTATGATCTTGAGAAATTCAAGATCAATTATAATATAAATAAACATAAAGTAATTACTATTATTACAAGAAATATCCAGGCAGGGTGCGGCTTGTTCCCTAAGTGGGAAGTGAAGCTTTCCATGGAAAAAACATATAGATTTTTGAATGCATGTGCTGATTTGCGACAATTGGGAAGCGACTATAAAATAATATTTAAATCCCATCCAGGAAGAGATTATTATGAATTATATGATCAATACAAAAAGCTAAATATTATACATCTAATAACAGAACCTGCTGATGAAATAATTAGAATTTCCGATTTAGTTATTGTTGTTGGTCCCTTTACAGATGCACTATTCGATGCAATTATCCAACAAAAAAAAATAATCTTATGTGATTGTGGAATAGATAACGACATTGTTACAAAAATTAAAGATGAAATAGAAGTAGTAGCTGATCCCACAAATTTATTTGAGATTGTCGAAAACATATTTACCCATAATCACATTCAATTATCTAATAATAAAAATCTAATCGATGAATTTTTAAAATGCAATCATCGAAAACCGTGTGATACTCAGTTTACTAACTGGTTTTCCTAAAATTAGAGTAGGAAGCTAAATGCTTATGAGATCAGTAAATGTAAAAAATATTGTTTTTGGTCGATATAGCAAGTTAAAGAGGAATACTATTAAGACGCTTTATCGGGATAAAGATAGTACGATTGAAAATGCAATATTGCTGGCAAGTAGTGGAAGAAGTGGCAGCACATGGCTTGCTGATTTAATTGAGAAATCGACTTCTAAACGTATTATATTTGAACCTTTCTTGCCTAATACTCTCGACGATGACTATCAGAGGTTCTTGTTCAGCGAATATGACCATCCGGATAATGAAGGAATATCTAAGGAATTTAGATTATTTATCTCAGAAAATTCAAATAACGCGTTACTGAGAGATTCTATTGAAGGAGTGTTAAAAGGAAAATTACCAAGGTGTTCTTGGAGAGATAGAAGAAACAGCCGCATTCATTATGCAGGTCGGGTAATTAAAGATATTCGAATGAATTTATTTTTAAAATATATTCAAGCCAATTTTCCACAATTGAATATTATTTTTCTGATTAGACATCCATGTGCAGTTGTTGCCTCCCAATATTTTTTAGGTTGGGAAGATGGAATTGAACTCATTTTACAACAAAGGGAATTAATGGATACTTATTTAAGACCTTTTAGTGATACAATCAATAGTTGCAATAGCAGAATTGAACGGTTGGCACTACGTTGGTGTATTGAAAATTATATTCCACTTGAGCAGTTCTCAAATTCAGATTGGACCTTTTTAACTTATGAGAGACTTTGTACTGATGATGAACAAGAGTGGAGCATTCTGTTTAATAATTTGCAAACTAATTTACATAATTTTCAATTAACAAACAGATATAAACCAGGAATGACAAAAAAACAGGGTATCAAATTAAGAGACAGGCGAAAGTTAGTATCTAGTTGGAAAAATAAATTAAAACCTCCTAATGTGGATCAAATATTGAAAGTAGTAGCAAGTTTCGGACTAGATAGTATTTATTCTGAAGATTCATATTGCTTGGTAAGGCCTAATTTATAATTAACTTAGGATATACGATGGCGGTAAAAGGTAAATTTAAATCTGCATACTTAAAATCTTCTTTATTTAAGGAACTTGATAGAGAACTATTATATCAGGAACAGAAACAAATATGGGACAATGCTAAATTTGAGTATTTTCGATATTTTTCTGCTATGCCAAATTTTAATGGTAAATATATCTCAACTGATGAGAAAGGCTTCAGAAAAACGATTCAATATACTAAAGATGAAGATTTACCTGTCAAAAATGTGGCGGTATTTGGTACTTCAACTATGTGGGGAGGTCCATCTGGCAGCGATGAATTTACGGTGCCTTCATTCCTAGCAAAACGATTGAATGAATTAACCAATGATGTGAATTATGTAGTTAATAACTATGCGGTTGGTGCATACACAAGTACCCAGGAGATGATTTTATTTATTGAACTTTTAGAAAGGAATGATATCGATATTGCCATTTTTGTAGATGGCGCTAGTGAATTTTTGCGGAGTTATGAAGAATTATATGCAATAGATAATAATTACAACTTCTTACGACCTGCGATATCGTACGTTCGATTTAGCATTTATAATAGTATTCTATTGCCCAGATATTTGAATTATATAATAAAATTAAAAAAAAGTGACTATGGGAGAAAATTGAAAGAATATGGATACAATATTCGTGCTATAATAAAAAGACTGAGGAATAATCACAAGAATAGCGATATCTCAAGAAATGATTTATTTGAGAAGCAAATAGATAGAACAATTAAGCTATATGCAAAAAATAAAAGGGTGATTGAGGCTATTGCAAGAGAATATGGTGTTAAAACTATATTTGCGCTTGAACCATGGATTTTTACTAAATGTAAATTGTCACAAGAAGAGAATCAAATATTAGAAACTATTGATCAAAACGAGTTATATTCGAATTTTGTTAAATCTTGCATCCAAAAGTTTAAAATCTATTTCTCTAATCAAAAAAATTGTTATGACTTAACGAGTATTTTTACAACAGATGCAACTGTTTTTATTGATGAACATCATACGTCAAAAAATGGTAACAAGATAATAGCCAATGAAATGACCAAAATAATAATTAACAAGCTATAGTTTTTAAATATTTTATTAATCTCAATGGTAAGAAAATGAAAATAGCCTTATTAACGCCATTTTATCCGAGTACAATATTGCCTAAAGTTCTATCCGAAAAATATAAATTAAAAACAGGGCATCCTTATACATGGATCACAAATCTTGCTGAAGGTTTATCAAAAATAGAAAATAATGACGTCCATGTAGTTACTTTTAATAGCGAATTTGATACTGATTATGAATATAAAAATAATGGTGTGACATATAATTTTCTGCAGAACAGCGGTAGATTGAACAGATATTGTACATTATTTGAGTCGGATAGTAAGAAGATTGGAAATTATCTGGAAAATAACCAATTCGATATAATTCACGGTCAGGGAATGAATATATATGGCTATTTTGCAGTATCCTCTAAAATCTCACATGTATTAACAGTTCATTTGCATATCCGCAATATGGCTGAAGCGTTTCAATTGAGTTATAATCATAATTTTAAGAATATATATTTTGGTTTGCTATCAGCAAAATATAATTATTTTATTAGCAAATATGCTAAAAATATAATTAGCATTTCACCATTTATAAATAATGAATTTGAAAACATTAAAAATGAAAAAAATATATATTTAATAGAAAATGCTATTTCAAAAAGTTTTTTTGAAGTTACAGATACATCAGATCAATCATTTGCACTTTTTATAGGTACAATAGATGATAGAAAATCTGTTATTGAATTAATAGAGGCTGTCCATCGAGTAGGCAATGTATATTTAAAAATAATCTCCACAACAAACAATGGAAAATATTATGAGAATGTTTTAGAATTGATTAGGCATTATAATCTTAACAATCGGGTTGAATTTTTAGGTGCAAAAAAGAATAATGAATTAGCTGATATTATGAAAGATTGTTCTTATGTAGTATTGCCTTCCAAAAAAGAAGGGGCCCCAATGGTCATCTCTGAAGCAATGGCTGTAGGTAAACCTGTTATTGCATCGAATGTTGATGGTATTCCATATATGATTAGGGATTCCGAAACCGGTTTCTTAATTGATCCATCAAACACTGATCAACTTGCAGAGAAAATTAGCATTTTGAGTAGTAATAAAGGACTGCGTGAAAAAATGGGGAGACAAGCCAAGGGGGAAGCAAAAAGCAGGTGGCATCCGGATGTTATTGCACATAAGACGATGGAAGTATATGAAAGAATTCTTAGTGCTAATGGTGGAAACTAAAGTATGCAAGTAAATAGAAAGAATAAGTTAATACAATCACTTAAGTTGCTACTATATTTTGTAAATTCTATTATTAATGTAAAAAGAGCAATTTTGGCATTTCCGAGACATGCTAAATACTTCATAGACTTGGCAACTTACAAGAGATTAGAAAATTCAGAACATCTTGAATTCTTGGATTTAGATCCTAGGATACATGAGGCAACTGATGATGCAGGGGTAGGAAAAGAATCGTTGTATCAAAATGTTTGGGCTTTTCAATTAATTATTAAGAATAAAGCAGATACGCATGTCGATGTTGGATCCAATACTTTATTTTTAGGTATGTTAAGTGTTATAAAAAAGGTTATTTTCATTGATTTAAGACCCTTTGATTGTAATTTGAATAATCTTGAGTTCAGGCAAGGTAGCATTTTAAATTTACCGTTTGAAAATGATTCAATTGAATCTATGTCCTGCTTGCATACAATTGAACACATAGGACTCGGAAGGTATGGAGATCCACTAGATCCCGATGGTTCAAAAAAAGCGATCAAAGAATTACAAAAAAAAGTTGCACAAGGTGGTAATCTTTATATATCAGTACCTGTTGGACGTCATCACACAGCATTTAATTGTCACCGTGTATTTTCTCCGCAACATATAATCGATGCGTTTGACGAGATGCAGTTGGTCGAATTGTCTGGTATTGGTTCTGATAATTTACTACATCGAAACATTGAAATCGATAAACTATCAAATCTTGAATACAGTCTCGGATTGTTTTGGTTTAAAAAAGATGGATAAACCAACAATTTTATTCGTCCCATCAAAATATAATCATTGGCTTATATATTTACCTCTTTTAGATACTTTGAAAAATGCGGGTGTTAATATGGAGTTTGTATTCTTAAAGGGATTTTTTGATGTGGAAAATAAACCGGATGAAGATGTAATAAGAAACATAAAAACATGGACTCCTGATATTTCAATTGAGAAAATCCCTCGATATAAAATTAATAAGATAAACTTTTCAGAAAGATATTTACTACCACAGTGGAAAAAATATTTGCAAACTATCAAAAAAGGTATCTTAGTTATTGCACAGGATGGTGGCGCAAT
The DNA here is from genome assembly GCA_964498785.1 of uncultured Cytophagia bacterium. Lineage (GTDB taxonomy): Bacteria > Zhuqueibacterota > Zhuqueibacteria > Thermofontimicrobiales > Thiofontviventaceae > Mariaggregatimicrobium. The sequence goes on from CAZCJL010000028.1 coordinate 52,397, forward strand.
TCAAAGATTAATTTTGAGAGAAGCAAAAAAAATCGGAATTAAAAGTGTTGCAATCCAAGATGGCTTTTTTGTATCTCTGCCTGGAAAGTTTGGTTGGTCTTTAGAAAGTAAAAAAAAACGTTTCATAAAACAAATTCTAAGTTATACCTCCTCTGAAAAATATTTACATAAAGCCTTTGGTGCTATTTCTGATTATTGGGGTCTATATGGATTTGCTGTAAAAGATCGGCTTGTTCAGAATTGTCATTCAAAATTTACGGAAGCAAGAGTTATTGGTAGCCCGCGTCACGCTTTTTTCAAAGAAAAGGTAAAAAGTACAATAATTGAAAAAGATAGCCAGCAATTCAAAATCGTTTGTTTGCCATCCACCTTCCCGATGTATGGGGATAAGCAACTATATACAAGCCAAGATGAATCTTTAAAGTGGCTTGTTGAAAATTGTTTGAATATAAGGAATAATAAAGGCTTAGATATTATTATTGATTTAAAAGTAAAACGAGGTTATGATAATCAAATAAAGCTTTATAACCGATTGTTGGATAATTCTATCGTTACAATAAAGAGTGGAGAAACAAATATAGTAAGACTAATTGCTGAGGCGGACCTTGTTGTAACTACAGGTAGCACCGCCGCCCTGGAAGCAGCGGTCTGTAACAAGCCAGTTATACAAATTATGCATCCTTATTTAGCTAAACGGTTGACTTTGATATCAGGATTACCAACTGCCAACAGTAAAGAAGAAGTGTATCATTTAATAGAAAATGTTATTAAATCCGGTGCAGAATTTTGCACAACATATTCATCTAAAGTAAGCAATGAAATTGCTGATATTGATCATGATTGGGATTCGATTAAAATGACAAGTAATTGGCTGTTAGAGATTTTAAATGAATAACAACCTTTGGCAAAGTTATTATTAGAATGGAAGACTGGAAATCAGATAAAAGGCGGGGGAGCTGGAAGTATTTACTGCCGATCGACAGAAAAAGTCAGGTAGTGTTTTTAGGAGGGAATGTAGGTGAAATCATTAGTCTAAGCATGTCTGTTGAACAAGTTTATGTACTTACAGATAATAATTATTATTATGATATCCAAAAAAGATTATCTAGCTTTAACAACATAAATTTTATACATTATGATAACTCTAAGATAATAGAAAAACTTGACCACCTAGATATATTAATTATTGATACAACCTTTTTTCAAAAATTAGAATTGACAAAATTGTTTCATGCCAATATTAAGAAGCTATCAAAAGCGCGAGCAATTTTAATTAGTTTTAATAGGAATATATTTTCAATAAAGGCATTTAAGTCTTTAAGATCATCTATTAAAACGATTTATAAAAACAAAACGAAATATATACCTTTACCTTCGTATCAGTTTTATAGGCTTATAATACCAGCAGAAATTGCCTCCGTAATTGTAGCATCTTTTAAACTTCATACCACAATCCCATTAATATCACGGCTAAAAAAAAAAATTATTACATTGGTAGCAGAAAAAAAAATACTTCCGTATGTTACTCATAATTTTGAAATAAGTTATAGAAACGGGATTACACATAGCTTGAAACAATACTTTCAGAATAAACTTAATGTCAATGATGTACAGATAGCTATTTATTGTGGAGCTATGGGGAATAGTTCTAAAGCGACATTACAGTTAATGAATAGTCGTGGCGGTGTGATTGGATTTGCGAAGATTGCTGATAATAAGATCGCTGCTTCTTATCTAGAGAATGAAGCACAGGTTTTAATGAAGTTGAAAGAATTATCGTTGAAATATGGATATGTCCCAACTCTAATAGATTATGATGTTTGGGAAGGACATTTTGTTACTATACAAAATATTCCTGTAAAGAAATTGAGCTTCAGCGGAAATTCGCTTACGAAAACGCATATTAATTGGCTGATAGATATTCATGATATTACATTGATAAAAAAAAGAATAACGCAAACGGAGTTCTGGAGTGAATTATCTGTTCGTTTAGAAAGTGTGTCAAAATATCAATATAAAAAAGTGCTGTATAATCTTTTTGATTCGATCAGGTCAACACTTGAAAATATCATATTGCCTTTTTCTTTATGTCATAGAGACTTTGTTCCATGGAATACCTATAAAACAAGAGAAGGATTGTATGTCTTCGATTGGGAATGGGCTAAATTCAATTATCCACCTTTATTTGATTGTTTTCATTTCATTGTTCAGTCTAGACGATTAATTAAAAAGGATTCCATGGAAAAAATTTATCAAAATATATTTATTAATAACACTAAAAACAATAAAATGTTGTTAGAAATTAGTGATTTATATGAGATAGAACATAGGTACCTAGAGTCGCTATTTTTATTATATTTGTTAGATCGTTTATTTTTAGATATTGAAAACCAAAATGATCACAAACCGTTTCAGGTCTGGTATCCCTTCTTAAGCAGGCTTATTAAAAACCTGTAAGTTTATCATTACATAATTGAAGATTTATTACATGGAAAATAATATTAATCTACCATCTCTGAATATTAAAAATTTACCAGAGGAAATTTATACAAATAAAATTCATGACTTTTTAAAAAAACTATTTGACAACCTTGATAGAAATGGCTGTAAGTATTGCATTTTACACGGTCACGACAGTATTCCCATAGAGATCACTACTGATTTAGATATTGTGGTAGACCGCAATCCCCTTAAGCTCCGATTAATGATAGAGGAAGCAGGGAATGAAACAGGCTTCAAATTGTATCAGATGATTAGATATGACACTCCTTACTCTTACGCTATTTATCTGTATACGCAATATAACGACCAATTCCCAAAGTTTATCAAACTAGATGTCTTATATGATTTTTGCAGGCTTAATAAATATCATCTTGATAGCAAGAGTTTATTGAAGCATCGAAAAAAAATAGTTGATTGTTATGTGTTGGATACATCATTTCAACTGTGCTATCTACTTATTAAAAGAATTGTTAAGGGAAAGATAAGCAATAAACAATGGATAGAAATTAAAGATTTATATCGAAAATCAGCTACTGAGATATTTGATTTGCTAAATAAATATATAGGTAAAAAAAGAGCTATCCAAATACTAAAAATTATTGATGGGGACAATGTATCGGAGTTTAAAGAGAAGATAAAGTTATATCGGTCAAGCTTGATAATAAAAAGGTTCACTCGCAAGCCGCATTCTATAATGCTCTATCTCTATTTTTTTGTAAGTCGAATGTATGAACGTATCCGATATCCATCAGGTCTAATAATAGCATTTGTTGGTCCGGATGGTTCTGGAAAATCTACGATTGCTGAAAAGGCAATCAAAAACTGTGAACAAGGTTTCTGGAGTGTTAAATACACACATTGGAGACCTAATTTCCTACCACCTTTAAGAAAGTTATTAAGGAGAAATTTCGCGAACACATTAATTCCGCATGGAGAAAGTATAGAAAAATCCTGTGGCACATTTGTTTCTTTGATTAGGTTTTTTTATTACCTATTTGATTTTATGTTTGGATTTTTTCCAAAATTGTGGATACCTAAAATACGTACAACTCTTGTTGTGTTGGATAGGTATTATTGTGATTTTTTAGTTGATCCGAAAAGGTATGGGCTTAAGTTGCCTCGAATGCTGTTTAAGATTTTTAATTATATTGTTCCACAACCTGATATAATATTTTTTATTAGTGGGTCATCAAACGAAATTTTCAAGAGAAAGCAAGAGTTGTCTATTAATGAAATATCAAGACAATTGGAATCTTATAGAAAAATTTTTATGAATAGATCTAATGTTGTAACTATAGACAATAATCGTCCTCTTGGATCTGTGGCAAAAGAAGTAACAACAATGTTATTGAATTATAAAAGCAAAAAAATTTTAGCTTAATAATACAGATACTAATTTTATATTGGCGAAGTGCAAATAATGAAAATACTCATTTCAGCTTATGCATGTGAACCACACAAAGGATCTGACCCCCAAGTAGGTTGGAAAATTGTGAATTTAGCCTCAAAATGTCATGAAATTTGGGTGCTCACACGAAAAAATAATCGACCTTTCATTGAAACTTATTTAAGTGATAATAATGATCCAAATATCCATTTTGTCTATATTGATTTACCGGGTTGGATGAGATTCTGGAAAAGGGGGGTCCGTGGTTTTTATTTTTATCATATACTTTGGCAATTGGCCGCCTTTTTTTTTGCCTTAAGGTTACACAAAATTCATAAATTTGATTTGGCGCATCACGCAACTTTTGCGAATATATGGGAGCCGAGTTTATTTTCTTTTCTTCCAATACCATTCGTTTGGGGACCAGTTTTTGGTGTAAAATCAATTCCAAAAGAATTTTATTCAGAAATTGGATGTAAAGGTGCTATTCAAGAACAATTAAGAAAAATATTTTACTTTTTGGGAAGATATGTTAATCCTTTAACGAGATATAGTTACAATAAAGCGAAATCAATTATTATTACGGGACAAGTAGCTCACGACTTATTTCCTAAAAAATATTCATACAAATTAGTCAAATGGGTTTTCTCTGGGGGGCTGTGTTTTAAGGGGCATTCAAAGAAAAAGGTGGACAATAAGGATCCTTTTGTGATAGTGACTGCATCGCGATTAGTCTATCGTAAAGGAGTAAGACTCACGATTAGATCTTTTGCTCAATATTTAAAAACATATAATGAAAACGCTCTTTTAAAGATAATTGGAGATGGAAGCGAGTTTGATGCTTTGCATAAAATTGTAAACGAATTAAAAATTGAGGATAATGTTAGTTTTTTAGGATGGCTTGATTCAGAGAAATTGATTAATGAATTGGTAAGTAGTGATGTATTCCTTTATTTGAGTCTGAGAGAAACTCCAATACCCTCAATTTTGAATGAGGCTATGTCTTTAGGACTCCCCATTATAACTTTGGATATTCCAGGCTTACAAGAACTTTATTATCAGAATGTTGGAATTAAGATAAGTGCCTCAGCACCAGATGATGCAATAAAAAAAACCGCAAAAGCGCTTAAATTACTTCATGATGATTATGGGTTACGAGCAAAGATGGGTAATAACGCAAAAAAGCTAATTAATTTGTATACGTGGGAAACAAAGGAAGATGAATTAAATAGAATCTATAATTCAGCAGTGAATTTTGTTAACCGAAAATGAGAATTTTTATTGTAATCAAAGAATAATAGATGATAAAAGTATGAAAATACTACAACTTCATAATAAATATCAGATTCGAGGAGGTGAGGACGGGGTTGTTGAAAGAGAAAAAGAGCTATTAGAAAAAAACGGTCACTTAGTGCTTTGCTATCTACGCGATAATAACGAAATAAAGGATTTTTCATTAAAAGATAAGATAAAATATTTTTGGAAGGTCTCTTGGTCAAAAGAATCGTATGAAAGTGTAAAGAAATATATACAAAAATTTAGACCCGATGTGGCTCATTTTCATAATTTATTTCCTCTAATAACTCCTTCAGCCTACTATGCATGTATCGATGGGGGGGTACCTGTCGTTCAAACATTGCATAATTATCGGTATATTTGTCCAGGAGCTCAATTATTACGAAAAAGAAGAGTATGTGAAAAATGTATAAATCATAACTTATTTTACGCTTCCTTACACCGCTGTTACAGAAATTCAATTTTTCAAACCTATGCAGTTGTTCGGATGCTAAAATTTCATAGAAAGATCGATACTTGGGCCACTAAGGTTAATGCATTTATTGCTCTAACAAACTTCTCGAAATATAAATTTATTGAAGGGGGGTTACCCTCTAATAAACTATTTGTGAAACCAAATTTTTTCCCTTGTACAGAGAAACCAATTGAGAAAGAAGGGAGTTTTTGTATTTTTTTAGGAAGACTTTCAGAAGAAAAAGGTGTTATTACGCTTATTAAATCTTATAAGCAACTTCAATTACAAAAAGGTAAAATTTTACCCTTAAAAATTGTGGGCGATGGTCCACAAAAGACCAATTTAGAAAAGATTGTAAAAAATGAAAGTATAATGAATATCGAATTTGTGGGAAATTTATCTTCCAAAAAAGTATTTTCATATTTGCGGGATTCGGCATTTGTGATTCTTCCTTCAATCTGGTATGAGGGATTTCCATTAGTAGTAGTAGAAGCGTTTGCTCATGGTAAACCAGTTATCGCGTCTCGAATTGGTTCTCTTGGTGAGATTGTGACTGATGGACAAACTGGACTTCATTTTGAGCCAGGAAAGTTTGAATATTTAAGTGATAAAATTAAGTATCTATCGAATAATAAGTTACAAAGAGTTATAATGGGTAGGAATGCTAGAAAAGAATTTGAACAAATATATTCTTCAAAAAGAAATTATGATTTATTAATGGAGATTTATTGTTCTGCAATAAAAAATTTTAAAATGAGGAACGATAGTTAAATTTGAAAATATTGATGATAAATCACAATGTTGTAGGAACCGGCACTTATAGAAGATGTTTTGGATTTGCAAAGTCTTTGGTTGCTTTTGGACATCATGTAACTATTTACACGACATCACGATCGAAAAAAATTAAAATTGAAAAGGTAATTGATAGCGGGGTAGAAATTTTCCTGTTTCCGGATTTGTTAATTGGAAAGCTTCGGAATGGATTCTGTCCATGGAATATATTAAATAGAATATTGTTTGGGATGAAAAAGAAATATGATATAGTACATGCTTTTGATTCTCGACCTAATGTAATTTTACCAGCATTACTTTATTCAAAATATCATAGTATCCCTCTCATCATAGATTGGGCAGATTGGTGGGGGAGAGGTGGCACGATTAATGAACGTTCAAGTAAGTTTTTCCTGTGGACGCTTGCCTGGATTGAAACCCTTTTTGAAGAAAAATTTCGACGTTTTGCTGATTTTGCTACAGTGATATCCTGTTCATTGAAGCTAAGGTTAATTAGATTAGGATTTAATCCAGAGAAAATTATTGTCTTAAGACATGGTGCCAACGTAGGTGAGATAAAAGTACTTGCTCAAGATAAGTCGAAGATAGAACTTGGTTTGAACAAAAATAAAAATAAATTATTGGGCTACCTTGGCGTTTTATTACCTGGAGATGCAACTCTTCTTTTTGAGTCTTTCAAACATTTAAAGAAACAGAATCAAAATATTCAACTTTATCTAATTGGAAATACAAAAATTAATTTAGGCCGATATTGTGATGAAAAAGATGATATCATTTTAACGGGACCATTATCATATAATAAGGTTAATTTATATCTCAGCGCGTGTGATGTTTTACTATTACCATTAAAAAATTCTATCGCTAGCAATGGACGTTGGCCTTCAAAGATTAATGACTATTTGGCTGCCGGAAAAGCCATTGTAGCAACTGATACTGGGGATGTCGGAAAAATTTTAAGAGAAAACAAAATTGGAACACTTGCACATGATAATCCAGTTCAATTTGCAAGGGAAATACAAAAACTATTGTTTGATTTCAAGCAAAGAAATTGTTTAGAGATTAATGCTAGAAAATATGCAGAACAGTATTTAGACTGGGATTTTTTAACTACCAAATTATTAAAAATTTATAGAAAATATAGCCTAAAATAGTGATTATAACTTTTAGGTAAAAATATAACTTTTGCTAAAATTCAACTTAAAAGAGCGGTGAAATTTGCTACAAATAAGTAAAAACCGCCTCTTACTCTTGAGTTCGACCATGAATTTCTGTATATTGTAAGCAAGCCAATAAAATGAAAAAATTTAAGCCAAAAAACTTCGCTTTAATCGGCGTGGCCGGCTATATCGCGCCGCGGCATCTGAAAGCGATTAAAGATACCGGCAATAACCTCGTGGCTGCTATGGACGTTTCTGATTCTGTCGGGATTTTAGACCGCTATTTCGATGATGTGGATTTTTTCACGGAGTTCGAACGCTTCGACCGCCATGTGGATAAACTAAGGCGTAAGGATCAGGGACGGGAGATTCATTACGTGGGCATCTGTTCCCCCAATTATTTGCATGACGCCCACATGCGATTCGCGCTCAGGAACGGCGCCCATGCCATCTGTGAAAAGCCGCTGGTGCTCAATCCCTGGAATCTGGATGCTCTGGAAGAATTGGAGACGTCGTATGAGCACAAGATTTATAATGTGCTGCAGTTGCGGGTACATCCAACCATTCAGGCTTTAAAAGAAAGGGCAAAAAAAGAGGCGACCAAAAAACAGAAATCAACCATTGACCTGACCTATATTACATCGCGGGGCAAGTGGTATTTTTATTCATGGAAAGGGATTTTGGAAAAATCCGGCGGCGTGGCTACCAATATCGGGATTCATTTTTTCGATATGCTGTTGTGGATTTTCGGGAAGGTGCAGTTTTCCGAGGTGCATTATGCAGACCCCAAAAAAATGAGCGGATTTCTGGAATTGGAGCGGGCGAATGTGAGATGGTTTTTATCGCTGGATAAAAATGATTTACCTGAGGATTGTAAGACATCAGGTAAGCCCACGTTCCGCAGTCTGGTTATCGATAATGAGGAAGTGGAGTTCTCCGAGGGTTTTACGGACTTGCACACCAAAATTTATGAGGATATTTTAGCCGGCGGCGGATTTGGGATTGCAGATGCGAGGCCATCAATTGAGTTAGCGTATCAGATTCGCCATGCGAAGCCGACGGGTGTGAAGGGGTATTATACGCATCCGCTTATTCATAAGGGAAATTATTAGGGATTTCAAAAATCAAAGTTCGTTAATCCGTGTTTGTAAGATCAAGTTCGGGAATTAATTTTAATTTTGATGATAGTTCGTTTAATTTAGAAAATTTTTCAATCGTCCCTTGCGGGACGAAATTGTGTGGGTGAAAAATTTTCCCACCATTGAACAGGCTGTCCAGGAACTTTGATATCGTAGGGAAAACCCTTGCGAAGGTTTCGCGACAACACAATATTTAGATAAATTCATGAATATGTATCAATATACAGTTTGTCCCGTTTTGAAAAACCTTCGCAAGGGTAGTTCGTGGACACCCTGTGAAATGGTGGGCTATTTTCGGTTGGTCCGTGGCGGGACAGATTTTATGCGTGGAGAGTATTGTTTTGAGTGATGGTTGACCGATTTCATCGCGTGGAACGATGATGGGGATCGGGGAGGGACGAATGAAATTGATACTGTGGTTTATATTAGAAAAATTCCTCACTTTATAAAAAAGTGGGGAATTTTTTTTGTCCCAGACGGGCATTGCCATTAAGTTAATATGCGCATTTGCTGAACCATTTTACTTAAACCGGATTTTGTACTTTATTAAATCACCACAGGCACAGGCTCTGTGGAGATAATACCGATTTGGGATGAATAATAGTGACTTCGCTTCATGGTAATGCGCTTACGAGATGAATATTGCGCAGGGATTTTTCCCATCAGTAAAATGTCGTGCTATTTTCAAAATCCGGCTTTTCATTGCGGAATTTGTAATACACATTAGAAAAATAGGGCATCAGTTAAGTAAACTTCATAGAAATTTTAGGGGTTCTACAACTCGTCGGCTTGATTTTTCCACCAAAATGTCGATAGAAATAATCTTAACTAATAAATGATGTGGTTGATTTAGTCAGTTATCATAAATTTTGATAACGTTAATATTGCACTTACGCATTGGGGGATTCTTGAAAAATAGACTTTTTCAACAACATCATAAATTTGAATTTTGAATAATGAAAATGGAGGTAAAAATGAAGTTTAAAATTACATTCTCGATAAAATAAATATGGTTGCATAGTTTTTGCAACATCGGAAGGAACTTCAATGAGTTATGATAAAATAGTTATTTAAGAATTTTAAGTTTATTAAATAATGTTAATAATTAAATAAATGAACTATAATTAACAATGTCTTACAAGGATAAATATAATTAAAACTATATTAAAAATGTAATTATTACAAATAATAGTTGATAAATTGAATTCATTTTTGTATATTCACACTTCAAAAATGTAGACAACAGAGGAATCGGAAAAACATCTTAGGGTAAACAACTTATGTTACGGAAGCATCTTAGACTGACACCTGGCGTTCCTTTAATGCTGGATCTTTTTACCATATTTATTTCGTTTTTATTAACATTCCCGTTTCGGGATCTACTGATCAATATTTATTCATTTGGTGGTGAAATATCGTTTTATTCGCATTTACCACTGCTCCCTCCCATCATGATGATCTGGATGATTTTAATCAAATTCAATAACAATTCGGTCAATTTTCGATATACCTCATTTAGAAATGAATTGCGGAATATTTTGAAAACAGTTCTTACAGGTGAGGTTATTTTGCTAATGATTTTGTACAGTTTTCGGATCAATCATATTTCCCGTACATTTATCTGGTTTTTTGGTTTTGTAAATTTTTGTTTATTGGTTTTTCAGAAGTACTTGTATTTAATTATTCTGGAATACCTGCGCGATCGAGGATTTAATCGCCGCCCTGTGCTTGTTGTTAGCGATAGCCATAATTCCAAACGCATTTATGATATCATTGCAAAATGCAAGGATTGGGGACTGGATATTGTGGGATTTTTAGATGCCAACGGACTGGAGCCTGGCGCTGAATTCATGGGAAGGCAAGTGTTGGGAAAGTTGAATGATTTGCCGGAAGTATTGCATAATCATTATATTGAGGAAGTTATATTTGCGTTACCTGTTGGAAAAATTGAAAAAGCAAAGGATTTACTGATTCAATGTGAAACAGAGGGTGTGCAAACACGAATCATTTCTGATTTTTTCAGTGGTCTGGTTTCTCATACTGAAGTTGAAGTTGTCCACGGGGTGCCCATTATTTCGTATTCAACAGTACCACGCAATGAGTGGGAAATTGTTTTTAAACGATTAATTGATATTTCAATTTCAACGATCGGATTGATCATTTTAGCGCCGATTTTTTCGATGATTGCGATTGCAGTTAAACTGACATCAACAGGGCCAGTGTTTTATCGTTGGAAAGTTGTTGGTCTTAATAAAAGGGAGTTTATCAGCTATAAATTTCGGACTATGGTGCAGAATGCGGATGTGCTCAAAAAAAAGCTTGAGGCGAAAAATGAGATGAAAGGGATTGTTTTTAAGATGAAGAATGATCCCAGAATCACAAAAGTTGGGAAGTATCTGCGTAAATTCAGTTTAGATGAATTACCCCAACTTTATAGCGTTCTCAAAGGCGATATGAGCCTGGTCGGTCCCCGGCCTCCGCTTGTTACCGAACTCAAGAAATTTAAAAGCTGGCATCGCCGTAAATTGTCGGTGAAGCCCGGAATTACCTGTTTATGGCAATGCAGCGGTCGCAATAATATTAAGGACTTTGATGATTGGGTGCTCATGGATCTCCAATATATCGATCAGTGGTCGATTTGGCTGGATTTCAAGATTTTATTAAAGACGATCCCGGCGGTATTGACAGGGCGCGGGGCGTCATAATAGAACCGGGGCTGTATCAAAAGTCATTTTTTGGCGTCATTCCTGCGAATGCAGGAATCCCCTGACTTTTTAATAATTAGGAGATTCCGGGACAAGCCCGGAATGACATTTTACAAAAA
>CAZCJL010000029.1:0-61054 GCA_964498785.1 uncultured Cytophagia bacterium
GTATACCCAATATATCTTCATTTTTCTAATGGATGTTGTCATATCTCGACTTCGCCCGATATGACAGATTCGCGTCTTAATCAATAAATTTAAAGAGAATCCGAAAGCTTTGATGCACACCATCAATTATTGAATGGATACAAAATGCATCTTTTAATTTAGAATTTTGGCGGTAATAATAATATCATGAATCAAAAAGTTAAAGATATTAAATAATTTAAAATTTTCGTCGATATGACTAATTGACAGGTACAAGAGAGGTGATCCATTGAATAAGATATTAGTCGTTGATGACGAACACGATATCAGAAAATTTTTATCAGAATTATTAATTTCAGTTGGCTTTTCTGTGAAACAGGCGGAAAGTGGAGATATTGCTTTAAAAATGATCGAAAAAGAGCCGCCGGATTTGGTTCTTTTAGATCAGGTGCTCCCCGGAAAACTGGATGGAATTCAATTATTAAAAAGGATCAAAAAAATTGATGCCAATATAATGGTAATCATTTTAACTGGTTACGGTGAAGTTAAAACAGCCGTGGACGCAATGAAAATAGGCGCGTATGATTACCTGACAAAACCTTTTGAAAATGAGGAGCTTATTTTAGCCGTAAAACGGGCGCTGGAATCACGATCTCTATCGTTGGAAGTAAAGGACTTAAAACAGAAGTTAGCGTATCGAGACACGCTGGAATCATTAATGGGAAGCAGTATTTCTATAAAACGGATTCATTTGCAAATCGAAAAAGTCGCTTCAACAGATTTTACTGTATTTATTCAGGGAGAGAGCGGAACCGGAAAAGAAATTGCTGCACAAGCGATTCATAATTTAAGTTTACGGAGGAACGGCCCTTTTATTGCCGTTGACTGTGGTGCAATCCCGGATACTCTTGTCGAGAGTGAGTTGTTCGGGTATGAAAGAGGCGCATTTACCGGCGCGGATGCGCGCAAAGAAGGTCAATTTGAATTGGCTAACCAGGGTACGATCTTTTTAGATGAAATTAGTAATTTGCCATTTCAGGTACAAAAAAAATTATTACGCTTGATTCAAGAAAAAAAAGTCCAGCATCTGGGGGGGAAAAAACTGATTAATGTGGATGTTCGCATTGTTGCGGCAACAAATGAAAATGTAGTTAAATTAATTGAACAAGGCAATTTTCGAAACGATCTCTACTATCGTCTTGCCGAATTTGTTATCTTAATGCCTCCGTTGCGTGAACGTGAAAACGATATTCTATTTCTCGCAAAGCGTTTTCTGAAAGAAACGAATAAAGAATTAAATAAAAATATTAATGGTTTTACCGACGAAGCTGAAAAAAATTTAATGACTTATGCATGGAAAGGAAATGTGCGTGAATTAAAAAACGTTATTCGTCGATCTGTGCTGTTAGCCGATAAAATTATCGGAACAGAACATCTGGTATTTGATACACCCGGAATTCGAAATCTGGAACGAGATTATTGCCGCATCTCTTTTGATGATTCCTGTTCACTAAAACAGTTGACAAAACGTGTCGTTGGGAGTGTTGAAAGACAGGCAATTAAAAAAGTATTAATTAAAACCGGTGGAAACAAAAATAAAGCCGCAAGATTACTTGAAGTTGATTATAAAACCCTTCATACCAAAATAAAAAATTATGGAATAAATGTCCAAAAAATCATTCAGGAAAAGCGTCAATAATATCAGGGAAATACATCCGTTTCAAAAAATGATTCATTGATAATCCTACCGTTTGAACAAAGCTGCCTTCTGTTCAAATACCTTGCTTTAGCAAATAAATTTGGTTATATTAAATGAACCCTAAAATTTTAAATTGAATCTGTAATCTGATTATAAATAGCTATTTTATTTGTGGCCGGAGTTGTGCGCCTCATGAGTATTTATGCTTTGCAGTGAATCGCATAAATGCACCTGATGTGCACATGGGCGATTCACTTTGGAATGCATATTCCATTTATTTAGAAATTAAATTATCATTTTGAATTTTTGGAGATATTTAACATGAGAAGGAGAAAAATGTATCATAAAATTTTTACAAGTATTTTTATTTTATTTCTACTCTCTTGCACTGACCGCGTGTCAGAAAACCCGGTCATTACTCATCATGATATTGTTGTCACCTTAAATCCATCGGATCATTCCATAACAGGGACTGATCAGGTTAACGTGACCCGGATGCAAAAGCAAGTTGGCTTTTTTCTGAATAGCGGCTATCATACCGTGGAATTGAAGGAAAGTCCTGAATATCAGTTAAATGAGGTTAGCTTTGAACAATTTAAACAAAATTTTCCTGCAATGCTCGATCACGATGGGAAAAAATTACATCAATATTATGTAGTAACATCACATCGGCGTGATTCTATTGCTTCTTTTACCATTATATTTGAAGGAACCATTTTTGATAGTTTGCATACACCAAAACAAGAATATGCCCGTGGTTTTGCCACTACAACCGGTTTGATTGAGAAAAGGGGTGTTTATTTGGCTGGTGCAACCGCATGGATTCCTACTCAACAAAAGACGAGGTTTACTTATAAATTAAAAACAAGACTTCCTGTCGGATGGTATAGTGTTTCGCAGGGCAGCGAAACGATGCGCGGTGTTCGGGACAATTTTCAGATAAATGAGTGGACGTGTGATAAACCAATGGAAGAAGCTTATCTGGTCGCTGGTGAGTATATCATCACTGAAGAAGATCATAATGGTGTAAATGTAATGACATATACGTACCAGGAAGAACCGGAGTTAACCGCCCGATACCGCGCTGCGACAAAGCGTTTCATTGATATGTATTCCGAACAAATCGGGGATTATCCGTTCCGCAAGTTTGCACTGGTTGAAAACTTCTGGCCAACAGGATACGGAATGCCTTCATTTACGCTGCTCGGTAGCCAAATTATTCGATTACCTTTTATTATTCATACATCGTATGGCCATGAAATTTTGCATAATTGGTGGGGAAACAGCGTTTATGTAGATTGGGAAAAAGGAAACTGGTGCGAGGGTCTGACCAACTATATGGCAGATCATTATTATAAAAAACAACGGGGAGAGGATGCAGATTACCGGCGGTCTATGTTGCAAAATTATCTGAATTATGTGCAGAAAGAAAAAGACTTTCCACTGACGGAATTCAAGGAACGTCACAATCCGGCAACTCAGGCAGTGGGATATAGTAAATCGGCGATGATTTTTCATCAATTGTATACATTGCTTGGTGAGGACAATTTTTATAAATCAATCCAGGACTTTTATAAAAACTATGTATTTCGGGTTGCATCATGGGCAGATGTTGAGAAGGAGTTTGCCGCACATTACGATAAAAAAGATCTGTCATGGTTTTTTGATCAATGGATCAATCGGACTGGCGCACCCTTACTGACAATTAAAGACGTGAAAACAGAACGAGTTGAACAACAGTATCACGTCAGTTTAGTATTGGCACAAAATATACCAGAATATCGCCTGCATGTTCCTGTTCAATTTACTGGCAGTGCGCTGGATACAACTATTGTGCTGGAATTAAAAACGAATCGCAATGAATTTCAATTCGACTTTAAAAATCCACCAATTACTGTATCGGTTGATCCGCAATATGATGTTTTCCGAAAGTTGCACCGTTCGGAAATACCGACAGCTTTGAGCCAGACTTATGGCGCTGCTGAGGCAATTATCGTTCTTCCGCAAAATGTGGATGAGAATACATTTAATGCATACCAAAATATCGCGAACCATTGGAACGAAACCGACAAGGTCGTCATCAAAAAAGATAGTGATGTCACGGATAATGACCTGTTAAATCGAGCGGTATGGTTAATGGATATGAACAATATATTGACCAAGGATATGGTTCCGGCCAATGATACCCAATTTTCTGTAACGCAACAGGGGATCATTTTGAATGAAGATTCTTATAATTCCCAGGAATTTTCCTGGGCAATTACCTTACAACATCCGAAAAGCCCGGAATTTTCTATGACATTGCTTCACATAAATAGCATTGATTTGATGGATTCAGTCAGTCGTAAATTACCACATTATGGAAAATACGGTTATCTTGTTTTTAAAGGAGCACAAAATATACAAAAAGGGGAGTGGCACATTGAAAAATCGCCACTTATTCGAAAAATTAAATTTTCTAATTGAAAATAAAGAGCAGGAATGATTATGAAACTTAACAAGTTGATTATTATATATTTATTGTTATCTATTCTTCTTCCGTCGCTATTCGCGCTGGATCAAAACGGGCTTGTCGCTCATTTAACTTATTTAGCGAGTGATAAGTTGGAGGGAAGGGGGCCAACCACAGCAGGCATTGATTCAGCAGCCAATTATATTGCAGCACATTTTCAAAAATATGGATTAAAACCGGGTGGCAACGAAGATACATATTTCCAGAAAATGAATGTCAAGATCGGCGTCGACGCGGGTGAGAACAATCGCTTGAAATTGAATGGTAAATCGTATCAGTTTAATCTACACTATAGTGCGGCAGGTTTTTCGGACAATGGAACTGTTTCAGGGCCTGTTGTTTTTGCCGGATATGGAATTATTGCACCAGAGATCAATTATGATGATTTTGGAAATACTGATTTTGCAGGGAAAATCGCGCTCATTTTCACCGGCGTTCCGGGTGATAGTAATTCTACAAATGTTTCAAATGCACCGGATAAATCAATTCATGGCGATCTGATACGAAAAACGATTCATGCGAAAACACGCAAAGCCGTCGGAGTTATTTTTGTAAATAGTGATTTTCGTAATGAACCTAATGAAATTTTACCGTCGCTTCGTGATGGATATGGTTATCATAATGCTGGAATCCCTGTCATACACATAACAAATGAAGCCCTGAAAGATGCTATCGGCAAAGATAAATATCAGATGTTAACGAAAAATATCGAGTCGAACAAAACAAATAACGATGAAAGTATCACAGCAGAGATGATAGTGGATCTAAAAGCTCAGGAAGTAGAATTAGAAAATGTGATTGCTATACTTCCGGGCTCGAATGATTCGTTAAGTAACGCGCCGCTGATTATTGGCGCACATTATGATCATCTTGGATATGGGGGGCCATCATCGAAAGCGCCGGGTGTGCACGAAATTCACAATGGCGCTGATGACAATGCGTCTGGTGTCGCTGCGCTTTTAGAACTCAGCGCCCGATTTGCGAAATCCGAACCACAACCAGAACGCCCGATAGTTTTTATCGCCTTTACAGGAGAGGAAATTGGACTGATCGGCTCAACCTATTATAACAGGCATCCGGTGTATCCTCTGGATAACGTTATTGCCATGCTAAATTTGGATACTGTGGGCCGGATGAAAGATAATAAGCTGATCATATTTGGTAGTGGTACGGCTACACAGTGGGAACACATTTTAAATGGATATAATCATAAGCACCAACTGGAATTGATCCTTCAACCAGATGGTAACAGTCCGTCGGATCATGCGGCTTTTTATACACAAGGAATTCCGGTATTGCATTTTTTTAGCGGGGCGAATGAGGATTATCATAAGCCGGGTGATGATGTTGATAAAATCAATTTCGAGGGATTGACAAAAATTACCAACTATGTGTTCGATATTGGTCAATATTTAGCAAAACGGACAGACGCGTTGTCTTTTGAATCATCAGTCTCAACAAAGAAACAGCATCCAGGCGCAATTCGTAAGGGAAAAAAAGGAAACAGACCCTGGTTAGGAACAGTGCCGGATTTTACGTATCAGGGAAATGACGGATTGAAGTTGTCGGGTGTTAGCGCTGGTAGCCCGTGTGAAAAAGCCGGTCTTAAAGCAGGTGATTTGATCACACAAATTGACGATGTGGAAATTAGATCAATTTATGAATTAAATCATGTTTTGCAAAGCCATGAACCTGGTAATAAAATCACTGTTAAATATTTACGTAACGGAGAGAATAATACTGTTAATATTCTTCTTGTTGAACGTTAATGTTTGTTAGCCTGAAGAATTATCAATGCAATTTTATTAATCGCAATAATTCATATAGTGCGAAAGAGCAGCGACGTAATGCTTTTTTTCTAAATAATTGTTGTCTGTTTTTGTCAGTCCGGGAATTTTAACTGCAAGCCCAGGATTCATTATACCACGAAGAAGCTCGCATCACTAAGTTTAAGTTTTTTAAAGGCTTGTTGTTCGAGATTGTTTATCGGCCTGGCCGGATCCAAAATAACGTTTTTGATGTTTTCATTTAAAGAACATTGATGATAGCAGTATTCTGAAACAAACGTATTTACATAACTCAGTTTTGATGGATTATTAGAATTAACGTATTATTTCTTTGCGCATAGCGGCTCTGCGGTAAATAATTATGAATAATTAAGGTTAAGTTAAATGACAAAGCCTTTTTATGTAATTTAAAATAGCGTTGCGTTTTTTGTTTCGCTGTTTTTACAAATTTTATCTTGCTTTTTAAGGGATGTTTTAATATATTCCCTAAAATTATAAAACGAATTTTTAATTAAAAAAATAGTAAAATTAACCTAAATTTCTAAAATGAATTATAATAATGAAAAATTAGATTTATTGCCCACGAAACACATGAAATAGTGCTTAATTCAAAATAAAAAAAATAACATTTTGTGTATTTTGGTGTGTTTAGAGGGCTACGATTGTATAATAATTTTCTTTTTAGAATTTTAGATATTAATTTATCATCTTTTATATCTAAAATAGAACAGTTACTTTCACGATAAGAAATATGGTATCCAGAGCTCAGAAAATTCGTCTAACTATTTTTCTCGTTGTTTCGTTTTCCATATTAATTGGTTCGCTTATTATTATTACAGGAAAACACATATTTGAAAAAAGAGAAAAGTATTACATCCGTTACAAAAATATTTCATTGAGCGGACTTGAAATTGGGTCAGCAGTAAGATACAGAGGTATCCGTGTCGGGCGCATTGAGAATATTTATATTGATGAACAGGATATTACCTCTCTTATTGTTAAAGTTTCTGTAAAGCCAGGAGTACCAATTAAAGAAGATACAGAAGCAATGGTCACCTATTTTGGAATCACTGGTCTTAAAATTATTGAGTTACAGGGCGGAACCAATGAAGCAGAACGACTGGAACCCGGTGCTTATATAAAATCAGGAATTTCTCTTGTCGAAACGATGACTGATCAGGCTGAGGTTATCGCTCAAAAACTGGATCTGATTCTTAATAATATTGTTGAAATGACAGAGGCGAGTCGCCGAAACCAATTTTATCGACTTGTGGATAATACCAGCAATACACTGGAAACTTTTCAAACACTATTAGACACAAATAAAGTTAATTTGTATCATACAATTAAAAATGTATCTGCTTTTTCCGCTCAGTTGGATTCATTAACATCTTCTTCAATATTGTTAGTGAATGATTTGAGAACCATAACTTCATCAGCCGAATTGACAAATAGTGTTAAAAATATTGAGGAAATAACAACAGAAATAAAAGAAGCTAAAATATCGGAACTTATTGCCAAGTTGACAAAAGCAGTTGAACAAACGGACAAGACGTTTACGCATCTTGATCTCACTCTTCTAAAAAGCAGGCATGATATTTTAAGCTCCGCCGAAATTCTTCGCGAAAGTCTGGAGAATTTTAATGAGTTTACACGCATGATAAGCGAAAATCCCTCTTTGTTATTAAGAAGCAGTCAACAGCCTGAAATAGAAGGACGATAACAGAATGAGAAATCGAGCGCTATATATGCTGGCGTATGCCGGAATTTTTACAATTATCGCGAGTTTCTTTTTAACTTGTATGACGAAAGCAATTCATCCGAAGTATTTTATCCTGGATTATCGACCTGTTTTACGCGACACAAGTCTAACCATAAATCCCCCGATTCCCAAAAAAGTACAGGTGCAAACAATGAAAATACCACGCACCTTTGATCGCGTCAATATCGTGGTGCGCTATTCGGCCCATCGGTTGGATTATTATCGTTATAACTTATGGGCGATTCGTCCACAGACTACCATTTCCGATTTAATCGCTCAACATATTTCAGAATATGGAATCTTTCATCAATGTCAGCGGGAATTACTGGATGAGAGACCAGACTATGAAATCGTCGGAAATATCGATGCATTAGAAAAGTTTGACCATGAAACCTACACTGCAGCACACTTTGCAATGAAGTTATCTTTACGCACTTACGATGGCTATGAAACATTACTTCGCCATGAATTTGACAGGGAAGAGGAAATGCCTGTTTTTAGAATGGAATTGTTTGCCAAAAAAATCAGTGATATACTACAAGAAGAAGTCGATAATTTTGTCCGTGAAATAATCCGATATTTTAAAGAACAACGAATAATCGAAAAGAAAAAGAACTAAGGTTCATCAAATTCGGCCAGATACTAATTTATTAAATTTGTAATAAGTAGGATGAAACAATTCGCAACTATATTTATTTTGACGCTATCCTCGCTGGGTGTTACACAGAATGAAAAAGAATACAATTGGTTAGCGCCATCTCCTAAAGTTCAATTAGATATGGAAGCTCAGGACGATATTAAAGGGCTGGGACGAATTTTTATGCCCGCGATGACAAATCCCGATTTTGAGCCAGTTTATAACGTTTCTAAAGATGATTCTGTCATTAAGGCCCAAAAAATGGGGCACAGTGTGTGGGTTCGGCCGGGTACGTACACAATCACA
This sequence comes from uncultured Cytophagia bacterium, assembly GCA_964498785.1. GTDB lineage: Bacteria > Zhuqueibacterota > Zhuqueibacteria > Thermofontimicrobiales > Thiofontviventaceae > Mariaggregatimicrobium. The sequence continues at coordinate 8,683 of CAZCJL010000029.1, forward strand.
TTTGGTTCAGGGACACTTGACCAGTTAATGCGCAAAAAAATAAATGTGAAAGCAGAAGAAACACGAATTATTGAACCCCACTGGGGTGGTCTGACGGTTCGAATTATTGATGAAACACGGGATTGGATGAATGAACCGTATGAATTATTTCATATCCCGAAAAATGAACCCTATGGAATTGGCTCGGGAGCAGACGAACAGCTTGGTGAAAATTTGCAAACCTGGATTCTACCTCCTGGCATTTATAAAATTGTTAAGCTTGGTGAGAACGTCAACACCTATGTCAACTTCGCGACCGTCCGGGTGTTGCCAGGAGATTTGACCCAATATACTATCGTGATGGATAGCGAGACCAAAGATTTTCGTGGCGCGGGAATTTTGGAATTCGGAACCACTGATCGTAAAATTAAAAACTGGATGATAAATAGTACTCTCTATGGCAGCTTTACGCTAAATCGGGGAAATGATCTCACAACAAAGGAGCAAAAAGCGAGCATGGCTTTTGTGGCTCAACTGGATTATAATATCCGATATAGCACCCCAAAACACTATTTTCTCTCTCGCGGAGTAATCGAAGAAGGCTGGAATATGCAAAAAGATCAAAATTCTTTTCGTAGTTTCCTGGATAATATTCGTATCAAAAATATTTACATTTATTACTTTTTACCTGGTGTTGGGTTTTACGGACGCTTCTTTGCCGAAACAAATCTGTTCGATACAAAATATTATTATGACGATAATAAGGAAGTTTACTTTTATGATGAAGCCGGACAACTTGAACACGTTCGAAGATATATTAAGCATGTAACGTTATCACCGACTTTTTCGCCATTGGAACTGAAGGAAGGATTTGGACTAAATTTACGGTTGATTAAATCGTTGCGAACAAATTTCAATATCAGGTTTGGAATGGGATATCGCCAGAATATAAACAGGGATTTATTTAATCAAGATGATGTGGATGATACTAAATTATATCGTAAACCGTCGGCCTATTTAAAAGGGCCAGAAGCCTCATTTATCGGAAATTCCCGTATCTTCCGAAATATGATGATCACTTCTGAACTTGATATCTTATTACCGTCTAATACAAATGAAGAAATTGTTTATGACTGGGAAAATAATATAAATATACGAGTATCAAAAAATATTTCTATCGATTATACTCTTCGAATTAAAAAAGATAAGACAGTTATATCTTATATTCAATACGAAAATATTTTATTATTCCGTTACTCTTACGTTATATTTTGATATGGCATACCTGTATAAAAATCAAAATGTCATTTATTTTTCCGACGAATTGATGACTGCAACAATCGAAGATTTCCGGAAAGAGCTGAATCCGATGCTAAAACAAGGCGCACCATTTGATTTTGATCTCTCTGATCTTAAGGAAATTGATAGCGCCGGCGTCGCATTTTTGGATGAAATCATTATTGATTATTCTACTGCAGTTCATGAAATCAAGCTCGTCAATGTCCCCCAAGATATTCAGGATTCAATCGAAAGTTTTACAACACGCGATTTACCAGAAGAAGCGCCTAAAACCAGGTGGGGATTTTACGAGATTCTTGATGCGAAGTTAAGTCAGAATAAAAATAGTGTGATCACTTTGTTGTACCTTGTTGCGGATATTTTTTACTGGAGTGTGGTTGGCCTTTTCAGGCGAAAAGGTCAGCGTAAAGGTGCTTTTATTCATCAGAGTTTGTTAATTGGTGTGGATGCACTTGCAATCGTGGGGTTAATCGCTTTTTTAATCGGACTAATTTTAGCATTGCAATCCGCGGCGCAGTTGCGACAATTTGGCGCGAATATTTTTGTGGCTGATCTTATTGGAATTGCCATGTTGCGGGAAATGGGGCCGATTATGACCGCTATTGTCGTCGCCGGACGAAGCGGTTCGGCGATTGCTTCGGAAATTGCGACAATGGTCGTTACAGAAGAAATTGACGCATTGCAAACCATGGCATTAAATCCGATTCGATTTATCGTTGTTCCGAAATTCCACGCGATAACTCTCACAATGCCGTTGCTTACTATTCTCGCAGATTTGCTGGGAATTTTTGGCGGTTTCATTATTGGAATCACTTACTTACAACTTAGCGCGGCTGCTTTTATAAATGAATTATTGACCGTGCTTTTTCTGAAAGATGTTATGACCGGCCTGTTCAAAAGTGTTGTGTTTGCATGGATTATTGTTATTGTTGGCTGCTATTTCGGAATGCAGGTGAAAGGCGGAGCAGAGGGAGTTGGTAAGGCAACCACAGCTTCGGTTGTCGCTTCTATTTTTTATGTTATCATTGCTGATTCCATTCTCGGCCTTATCTTCTATTTTGGGAAGCCTTTTTAAAGTCTTATATAAATCATGAATGTTGAACTGACTTCATGCCAGGCACAGAGCCCCCTTTCAATGATTTTAAAAAACGGACCATTTGGCGTTAAAGTGCGTTGAACGTCATTTTTTGTTCGAAGAGTATTTAACCAGGTTCACTTCAAATTTAACAAAATTGGTGGATTATTGCCCAAAACATGGTCTAAGTTCAATAGTTAGAGCCGAATTGTCAATATAGTGACCCATTCGTATATTTATAAACTGAAAATTAATTTACCTTCAATAAAAAAGTGTTTATCCCTTATAATTTGTTGTGAACTTGGATTAAAACTAAATTCTATGTGAGATGAATCCAATAATTGAAGTCGAAAATTTAACTGCAAAATACGGTAAAGAGACAATCCTTGAAGATGTGAATGTCCGGATTTTTCCAAATCAAATCACTGTGATTTTGGGAAAAAGTGGTTGTGGCAAGACAACTCTGCTCAAGAATATCATTCGTTTGTATCAACCTCATGCCGGCCGGATAAGAATATTTGGCAAGGACGTGACATTTATGGAAGAAAATGAATTTAATGAAATTCTTCGCAAAGTCGGGGTATTGTTTCAAAATGGTGCGTTATTGAATTCGCTCAGTGTTGGTGAAAATATTTCCATTCCGATTGAACAACACACCAATTTACGCCCGTCATTGATTCGCCGAATCGTACGCGGCAAATTACATCTTGTTGAATTAGATCATGCCCTTAATCTGTTCCCTTCACAACTTTCCGGAGGAATGAAAAAACGCGCGGCACTTGCCAGGTCAATTGCATTAGACCCGCTTATCTTATTCGGCGATGAACCTTCGGCAGGACTGGACCCCATCACTGCTTCCGCACTGGACCAGCTACTTTTCAAGCTGCGTGATCATCTGGATATGACAATGGTTATTGTGACTCATGAATTAGCCAGTATTAACCGAATTGCGGATCGAATTATTTTTATGGATGACGGAAAGGTTTTATTTCAGGGCGAGCTTGAAAAGGCGAAAAATTCAGACATTTCTGCAATGAAAAAATTTTTTAATCCTGATGAAAATTAAGTTGGATGAAAGTTATTTAAGAAATTTTATAACACATTCAATTTTATAACCTTCTCGATCGTCTGGATTTACTGTAATTCTTTCTTTATCAAAATCATACTGAAAATGGTACTCGAGTATCATATTTTTTCGGACAACCCCAAATCCAAATGTATAAGCCGAACGCCAATGTGCATTTTTATACTCACTAAAAATGAGCAAATCAGAATCAATAGTATTTCGATAATATCGAAAGCCGGTTCGGAGAAAATAGAAGTCCGAAAACGCGTATTCCAGCCCGATGTGTATCCCTTTATCGATTTTCAAACCATCAGCAAATAGTTTGCTATTTGTATCATTTCGATTAAAGCGATTAATTTCGTAACAATATTGCAATGCTACTTTTATTTTTGATTGAGGAGAGGAGTAGGCCAGGCCAGAGCCAAAGAAACTGGTGCGAATGCTGTTTTCTGCTAATTTTATCGGATATTTCCAATGCCGGGAAAAATTATCAGCAGATCGATATTTGATTGCCAGCCCCCCAAAAAAAGGAGTCTGTCCAATGCGTTGCCGGGAAATGAGTTCAATGACGTAACCCTGTTGATACCAGGTTCCGGTTCCCTGTTGAGAATGTCCGATCTCTTTTTGCACATTCACATCTTCTGAAAAATACTGAAAATTGAGTCCGATTGCACCACTGCTCAACTTGAAGACAGATTGCACGCCAAAATGAAATTGTTGACCACGTTTGATTATGTCCATATTTTCTCCGAGAGGAATACTATATCGCTCGCTGACGAATAAGCTGATTTCATGATGTGATGATAGAAAGGATTCCGGCGGTGCGTAATCGTTATTTTCCTGTGAATTCGTATAATCAAGCGTAACACCCAGCGATATTCGCGGATGAATAATAAACGCAACCGCCATCCCCAGTCCGATATTTCTACAAACATTTTCCGGCCTGATCAATGCTTTTTTCAAACCACTTTCGACTTGATAGGAGATTGTTCCGGCCCAGAGAAGCTGTTGTTTCAAGAAAGCGCTATTGTACGTCATCCGAAGTTTTGGACCATACCTGTTAATTCTGCCTGTGGTTAAATCGGTTACGCGAAAGGGATGTTCTGCATAAGCATCGCGATCACTGGAAGAATACACATTATGATAGTTTAAATAATTATGTTCGATGCTACCGTAAAAAACGCTATTCTCTCCAAAATGTTGTAAAACAATGAACCGACCGGATAATCCCACCGTTTTTCCCGGATCATACAACCGGTGAAATGAACCATGTTGATAATGCCCTGCTCCCTCCAACTGTGTCCAATTGTTTTGCTGATCACGTAAAAGCCAGGCAGCGTTTTTTCCAAAATCAACGAGATTTATCTGATTGTCATTATCCGGAAGCGCGATGTTGGTAAATCCCATTGACTTCAAACGGATGTCTGATCCCGTAAGGGTGGATACTCCGCGCAGAAACAGGAGGCAGGCAAAAAAGTATGGAAAAAGACATTTATTCATGATGAATCATTGAATATTGTAATTTAGTGGATTTTATAATTTGTTTTGAGATTTACCAGCTTTTAATTTAGCAATCAAAGTAAAACAACTATCGATTATCTGGGTATCACCGCACTCATATCGTGTTGATACTTTGGGGTTGGCCGTAAAATCGTTACAAAATCGAATGCGCTGTTATTTGTATCGTAGCCAGGCGTACCAAATCCTGGTGCATGTCGTTCAATGGAACGGCCTGAATATCTGTCAATTTTATAGCCGGCAAAACCGCGATCAATCAGTTCATCGAATGTTTTTTCATAAGAAAAATCTTTGCGATAAGAAACCCCGTCAAGAACGCATTTAAACGGATATTGATAATATTCATAAATAATTGTATTGCCATCGAATGAGGTATAATATTCATAAAATATTTCAATTTGTTCTTCATAATCGACTTTTATAAGACAGATTTCACCGGCGTAAAGGTTCATGTAAAAATCATTGGATCCTTCGTCTTTTACAGTTGCCATTCGGGGCAAATTTTTTACTGCGGCATTATCTACGTCGTTGCTTGCTTCATCGTAAAACTCCCAATCAGCAATGGAAAGATCAATGCTGTTTTCAAGGCCATCAGCGATGTAATCTCGTGCTGTTTGAGCGATGAGTACAAATTGACCCGGAGCAACCGGATACGACGTCCCTTCGCTTGGAAATCGATAGCTGTAGATTGTCAGAAATTTGTCATCTGCTTGGCTTTTTGGTTTCACCTTGGCGATAATCAGGCCATCAAGATAGTGCACCTCGTCAGAATTATTGTAAAGTTCAATATATTGATCGTTATAAAACCGTCCTGAGTTTTCCGGCCCACAGTAATAGATTTCATTGATAACTATTCCGGCCAGACTTTCAATAGTCACAAAAATCGTATCAACATATTCAGTGTTTGGAGCAGATAATTCAATATCCAGAGAACCAACACGATTTAAATTTTCATATTGTTTTTCTGCCTGGATCAGATAATGTCCCAAACGAATATTTGCCAGATAAAGGTATCCACTTGCATCAGTGCGATATAAATGAGATTCATCGTAATCTGTAAGGATTACCCGAATATTCGCATCCGCGAGTGGAACGGCAGGGGCATTTTCAATGATTTTCGTTGTATCAACAACATATAAATGCATACAAACAGAGCGGTCTAAACCAGTCGGTTCATTTGTGCGACACATCCAAACACTTAAAAGCGCCACAATCAAAAATAAATATGTGTGTTTTTTTAGAACAGCAATCATTGTAATGACAGAACCTGCATTATTCACAAAAATTTCTACAGAGGCACAGACGTCACAGAGAAAATCAACGTGTGTGTATATTACTTTTCAAGCTGAGTTAAGAAAAACTCGAGCTGCTATTGTTTGCGTAACGTTTGAAAATAAGAAATCTGTGTACTTTGAGCCCTGTGGCTATGAATTTTTCAGGAGAAGTATTTATCGGCTTCATTTTGGAGCCTCGACAAAAAAGTGCGGCCATTTATTTATTAATGTACTAAATTCAATCCCCCAAAATAAATCAGGATTCGCGGCATATTTTATTTTCGGATTGCTTTCTGAGGAGTAATACGCCGGGTCGTTCAACAAATTATTTACAAACAGAGATAATTCCGCACCAGGAAAAAGAGATTTTGTTAACCGGAAATTTAACAGTAGTTTCGCTGGTCTTTTATATAAGCGAAATTCTGAATGTGAACTTGAATGTCGCAGATAAGCATATTGAGGGTTCACCTGTTCAGAAGAAGGGATTTCCTGGCGTTCATCATTTATCAGATCGTAATAGGCAACCGCAAATCCCTTTCCACGGGAGTTAAATTTGCTGCGATAATGGGGCATGTATTGAACCAAAAATGATAGCCAACTTCCCAATGGTCTGGAATAATAGTTTATTTTCAACGTCATAATTAACTTTTGAAGCCATTTTGTTGGCGATTGATAAAACGGAATTATATAATCATGGGCGCTGCCCATTATAAACCCTGAATTGCCAAAACGAGCATGATGATAACTTGTCTGTAACAGGAGCTTGGTATGGATACGGTCGATTTCCGGTGTGACGATTGTTAATTCAATCCCATCCTGGCGGTTCCAGCCGAGATTTTCAAAACGTCTGTATGAAGCAATCAAACTATCCTGAATCGTTGTCCCTGTTGTGTACGGATAATTGGGTCGATAATAGGTATGAAGTAAAACCGGCACATCATAATCAATCGGGATGCCCTGTTGGTGGTTGTAAAATCCGGTGACACTAAATGATAAATACTGGCCGTGATGATCGAAGCTGAGTTCAAGCTTGCGTTCTTTTATGCCTTTTAGATTGAAATTATCCTGGCTGAATTTACAAGTTGATATAATTTCATTTCTGGAAATAACCGTTGACTCGTTTTGCTCACTGATTGAATAGTCGTTCAAATCAAAATACGCGGGATCAGGAAAGATATAATAAATCGCCGGTGCTTTGGATGACACGCCATATCCAAATCTCAGGGTTGAGTATTTTGTCAGGTAAATAGCCAGATTTATCCGCGGATTCAGATATTTCCCATTAATACCTTTCAATATCGTGGTTTTGGTGTTGGTATAATTATCATATCGCAGGCCGATATTAAATGCCAAATCCTTTCCCCAATGCCCGTTTATCTCATTATTGATGTAAATACTCTGATTAATAAGCCCTGGCGCCTGGCTAAAACTATACGGTCGATCGCCAATTTGTGGCGGCTTGAATATATTGAATACTTTTCCGGTGCCATAATTATCATCATAGCGAATTTGCAGTCCCACTGATAATTGATGGTACAATTTTGACAGGAAAAAACGCTTTTGCAAATCAATATCCACACCCGCAGATATTTCCTCCCCTTTTGTAAAATATTGATAAAGATACGGCTCGGTGACAAGGTGGGCAGAATCTGTCCCTGTGGTAGTCATCGGAGAAATCAACCGAGTGGCAGCCGGATTATAATTTTGTTTAAATGCATCTACTTTGCGATAATTCACATAAAATTTTTGATTCATTGTAACAGATTGAGAAAACTGAAACTTGCTTTTCAAACCGTAGACAAAACGGAAGCCGTGATTATGTGTTTTTAAGCGATTGGGATCATCCGGATTTTCATCAATATCCTCAAATAGCTTCGTGAATCGAAACATGTTTTCCAGGAGAATGCTATTATCAGCAAAATGATGTCTTTGCGTCAATTGCAAGGATAAACGGTCAGTGTTGTCATAATCCCTGCGGATATCTTTCAGACTGTGTGCCCAGTTGAAATTATAACTGATATTTCCGTTCAATGCGGAAAACAATCCGCCGAGGTTCACTTCTTTTGTATCAGGGTTATTTTTCAATTTAAGGCGATGAAACGGTTGGCCCAAAATTTTGGAGTGTACTTTTACAATACCTTCCAGATGATCTCCGTAATTTGCAGGTGCAATTCCCCTGATAACTTCCACGGATTCAAGGTTATCTGCCGGTATTTCACGTAAATCCAGGCCCGTGCCACCACTGGTCGCAACATTGTTGTTAGCAACTGAATAAGCGTTCTGTAAGTTAGCGCTGTTGGAAATGGGGATGTCATCAATGATAATTGCGGTTCCATAACTATTAAATCTCATGTTATCTCGCACATCCCGGATTCGCGCACGTTTAACCGTGGTAAGCGCTGGTTGCAGTGAGATTTCATTACCGGGAAGCAAATCCAGAACATCCCCCAGATTGGTTGCCTGGATATGTTCGATGTCATTTGCGTTAATTATGGATGTTGTTGCTAAATTTTTCTGGAATACTTCTGTTGCAGCCGTAACTTCAACGCCTCCGATGTAATAAACTTTGCCCTGTTCATGAGCCCGGATCAATTCGATGATTTGGAAATGGCGTTCGGTCCCGGAAATTAGAAATTGCGAAAGCACATACGGTTGATAATCTATTTGAATAAACTCGAATGTATAAAAACCCGGATCAAGATTACTGATTGTAAACAAACCCTTTTCATTCGTCATGCGTATTTGGTTATTCTGTTGTTTTATCAGGACGTCGGCAACTGGTTTTCTGGAAAGAAGATCAATAACAATACCGTGAAACGCGGCTTTTTTTTCTGCAGAATGCAAAGCTAAAAAAGGGAGACATAGCATTAAAAATATGGTACGATATTTTTTATGCATTTGACTAATTCTATAGTATTAGCAATAAGTTCAGATTAATGATGAATCGCGCTAATTTACAGTTAGTGTGAATTAAATAAAAGCGTGTGAATGACTGCTTGCATGATCTGATTTCGATTTTCTTTCTCCATAATTGTTTCAAACGGAAATCCGAACACAATAATGGAATGTTTGGCGGAATAGGCCGTTGCCGCGCTAAATCTGTTTTCCGAATAGCGAAGGATGGTTCTGGCGCCAGATGCCGGATCGATGGCGTCCGGTGACTCTACCGCATAAATACGTGATAGTAATTTTGTATTAAAGGTGAATTGGAACTGGAAAGGAAGAAATAGCGAATCCACCGAGAACACCTGTCCGGTAACAGCCGCGTGATCGGTTTGCCATTTGATTTTCAGTACTTTTTGAGCGAACACGGAATCAGCTTTTGTCGAATGAATCTGATTGGCCAATTCACTGCCAATGTATGCGCCGGAAATAAAAACACGACCGCCATTATCACAATAGCGTGTGATTGCATTTTTAAACCGTAATGGAAACGCGGTAAAATCATGTTCAATTGGCAGATTAGCGCTGTATGCAGATATCATCTGAGGAAATGGTGTATATTTTTCTTCTCCGAGAATAATGTCAAGCACATCGAAGTCATCCAGCATAACGTTATTGTTCATCACTGCCTCATCGCTGCTGCTCACATAAGAGAATCCGCAGTTTCTGATGGCGTCGCCATGAATGTAGGTGTAGTCAAACGTATTTCCGGCAACGACCTTGGTTTCATAATTTGCAAGACTGGCGCCATGTCCCGGCGCATCGTTACTATGATACTCGGAAGCCGGATCAAAATTAAATTGACTACCTGTATAATTAAAATCATATTTATCCGCAACTCCGGGATCAAGAAAATTCATAAATCCTTTAAAATTGTTATTGCTGATGATCTCAGGCGGTGCAACGCGATCAAATCCATTGATAACCAGAATGGACGGAACTGGTTTCCCGTTCCAGCATGCGGAAAGGATTTCTGATGGGAAACTTTCGCCACCTTTGTTTACTGCAACAATCTTAAAACTGTAAATCTTTCCGGTCTCCATCCCGCTAAATACAAAGGATGGCATGTCAACAAGCGTGCCTTCATCAAAGCCATTGGTTTCGGTTCTGGTATAAACAATATATTTTTCAGGATTCGCGTGCGATTCCAGCGGATCATTAACAGGTTGCCATTTTAATGTCACTTCCGCGGAATCCGAGAAATAGAGATGGAAATGCGATACAGGCAGTGGTTGAACCACATATTTATACTGGTATTGCGTCGCGATAAACTTTAGCATTCCTTTATAAATCGCTCGTGAGACGTCAAAACGGAATTGCGGCGAAAGGGCATATTGCATGTCCTTGAAGTTTTGATGTGATAGCAGTTCCAGCAAACAGGAAGGCACATTCGGTCGATAAGCCTCGCTGTAATCTGCATCCATGAGCGCGCGGCGTTCCCAATCCGAACGATATTTCAGACGGATATCGCTAATAATTTGAGTTTGCATAATGTCAGCAAGGTCACGATTTGCCAGTCGTGACATACCATCGGGAAATACCTGCTGAGTATCTGCACCGGTTATTGAATAAATCATTAGCGTACCAATGGTGCTATCGCTGGCGTCAATTCCCGCATCCGTATGAAACGCCATGGACAGATCAATCGGGATGCCCAACCCTTTTGTCTCGCGATCTTTGTTCGGACCAAACGGATTGCCGACAAGATAATTCACATATTCTCCCCGTGACTGATAATCATCCCGATAATCTGATGAATCACCGTTTAGATTGTAAATTAAGGTATCTGGCATCCCTAAATATTGCAGGTAATAGCGGGCGCCTTCGGCAAACCGCGGATAGCCACTCACCCGGGCGCCGCGTTTTATATTACCCATTCCTCCGCCAAACCGGACGGCGTCGGCTGAAACCAATTTTCCATAATATTTGCTTTTATTTTGCAGGATGACTTTTGCTGAATCCGGAGAAGCGGATTTGTGGAATTTAAATGTGCCCAAATATAACCAGGTACTGCCCCCGATTGTTTGATTTACGCTAAATTCGGTAACACCGCCACTGTGATGAACAATATAGCGGGCGTCATTCACGTTGTCTTGTGACGCATGATATGAAATATAGACTGCATATTCTCCTGTCTCCGGTATAATCGGAACCCATTGAATTTCCGCTGAATTTACAGTATCGGAACGGCATTCCCGGTAAGTACCTAAAAGAAATGGATTTTCGTTTGCCTGGTAGGGAGGAGAACCAATGGCAAAACCAGTGCTTGCGCCAGTCGTCATTATGGCTGTTCCGGTTTCCTCATAATGTCCGAGTTTCTCGCCGTCTGGTGTATCATTATCAATGATAATTTCATTTGTCTGCACGTCGCGTTCTCTGGGAATAAACACATTTGCTCCGGCGTTTTCAAGCATTGGGACGAGGTAGGGGATCACAAAAGACATGGGCAATAAATCTTCTACTGTATTAAAAAGCCGGGGACGTTGCCATTCCCAACGATCTTTTTCAAAATTATAATAAAAACCATGGCTGTGCCATAAAGCAATATTTCGATTAAATAGTCCTTTTTGAGGGAGCCAGTTCCTTTTATTGAGGTTTAATTTAATTGGATGCAGCGCTCGATATTTTTCGCGCGGCATTCGGGTTGTGTCAATTTTAAGGTCTTGTGAGCGATAATAATTGGGAATAAGCTCCTCGATTGGTGTTGCAAGGGAATAAAGCGTTAGTTTGTAATCTCGGAATTCTTTTCCGAGGTAAAAAGAGAATAGATCATAAATTTCTTGAACACGATAGGGTCGAAATGGTTGATATGAAAAATGCCTCGAAAAGTAGATGTCTAATATCAATGCATCTTTAGTTATATAAATAGAATCAATTTTTGTGTTGACCGGAACCGGTCCCTGATATTTTTTTGAAATATTGTCGAGGATACATCGTGTGGTTTTTTTATACGCTTCTTGATAAATCTTGGGTTTTTTTTCATAGTGTGGTGGTAGCTTTATTTCCCGAATCGGGGCGGCGCAACGAAACACAACACAATAGACGGCAATAAGTAGTGGCGGTAGCAATACCTTTCGCAGCATCAGCCATCCTTTCATTTTATTGATTAATTGATTACGGGGTCAGATAATATCGAGGTAGTTTTTCACGTTCACCATTAATAGTGTATCTGAATTTTTTGAGCTTCCCATCAGGCTGACGTAACAGGAAAAGCATTTCTGTAACCGGATTCATAATATCCACAGCTAAAAGTTTTTCATCGTAACCTATTTTGATCGTCGGTACAGCAGAATGCCCGACAATCATTAGTTTTGCATCGTACATTTCAAGTACAAAATTCAGTTTTTTCTTAAGATTATTTTTGAGCACATATTCCCGGTTCCAAAAAACAGAATGTTTATTCAGAAAAAAATTATAACGTTGGTCAAATAACTGCTTTTTCCCGCGCACTGTTGTAACACTATCTGATTGAAGAAAAGCAAATTCTTTTTCATGAAGGAATTGGAACAGTGAATCATTAAAAGACTCGATTGAGTAGTTTTTAGCATACTCCGGCGTAATGCCACCATGAGCAAAAAGGATATCATCGATTTTTAATATGCCGATCTTTGATCCCATCCATTTTCCAAGCACGCTTTCTTTTAAATTAAACAGATTAGGATATGTGGTTTGATGATATTGAGCGACCAGGCGTTCTTTACCAGACGTATATCGCAAATCATTTTGTAAAACCAGAAGCTCATGATTTCCAAACAGAAAGTGAATATGGCCTCCCTGTCGTTTCGCTTCATGTTCCAATTGATAAATGAACCACAGTGTTTTTATGACATCATGGCCACGATCAAAAATATCACCCAAAAAAACAAAATGGCTTTTATTTGCCTGCCATTTAAAATCAGCATTAATAACATTTGCATTTTTCATTAATTCAGTTAATTGATCGTATTGGCCGTGTACATCTCCCACCACGTATATGGAATCGACATTTTCCCAGACACATTTTCGACATGGTTCATAATTTAGAAATAGCCGCGTTTCATTTTTGTCCTGTTCATTTTTAATTCCACCGTATTTAATAATAATTTCATCGCGAATCTCGGCCGGAAATACAACGCGATGTGCATAACTCTCCGGGGTTGTGAGATCATAAATCAATTTATCGCGGTATAGCACTTTCAAGAATCCTGAATCTGGTTTCATTGTTAACCAATGAACAGCAATGGAGTCATTTTTATCCTCAACCCATAAACCATATTCGCCGTCGAGCCGGAATTTGGGAGCAGCTTTTGCCGGTAAATTCGGAACAGAAGTGAAATATGTTATTAAAATCGATAGAATTAAAAGAATAAAACTGCACACTCTCTTTTCATAAAACGCCGTCATAAATCCTCACCAAAAAATTAAAACGTCTTAATGCGGCCCGATTCCACCTCTTCCAGCAGGTCTTTCAATCTCCAGTAGACTTCTTGAATTTCACGTTCAGTTAAGCCCAGTTGAAGCGTATCATCTGTTATGCGCACCCCTTTATTTTTTTTTTTTTTAATTGCTTCGGTTTTCGGCTCCGGAATCAATAATCCATTTTCAATCCGAAACTGAGCGACAACTAACAGATGTTTTTTCAAATCTTCTGATGTGATTTTTTTTAATCGTTGTATTGTCTGTTCCGGTAATCTATTTACACGCAAATCCCGCCATTCATAACCCCGTTGACTGATTGCATCACCAAACGCAAGTCCATTATCCACAGCAAACACCCTGGGATTATTCGGATCTTTTGATATTAAAAAATTGCCTTCGTTTGAATCGCTGTGTTTGATTAAATAAGTTAAAATATTTAAATTAGCGATGTGTTTCGCGTACAATGAATCTTTTTTGAATCGATTTGTGTCAAAAACAAAATCGTTTGTAACATTATTTAACCAGAATTGCACATCACAAAAAACAATTTTCGCGTTTTTAAATGTGGGCTCTGCATCCTCATCCACCACGCTAAATTCTTCAAGCGTGAATCCACGCCCAAGTGTTGGCGGAACCACATATTCGCTTGTATCCAGAAATAATTCTTGAATTTTATACGCAGCGATTTCGTATCGCGGCTGATTGTTTGTGGCTTCTCCGCCTTTTGCTGCTTTTTTTATCTTAACATTTATAAAAAAGCCATCACTATACCGTTTTAATACTGCAAATTTTGCTTTATCTCCCTTAAAGCGAATATCACGGGGAATGGCTATTTCGATGCTGTCGCTCATTATCATTTCTTCGATTTTTTCTATCGGATAGGGTATATTGCCATCCTGCGCTAATAATGAACTGATTAGCGCCAGGCAAAATATAAATAGTGGTAATCTCGCTTTATGTATCATAATAACCTCTTATGTTTATAAAAACATTTCGAGCGCTTAACATAGTATAATAAATTATAACAGATTGATTATCATGTTTTGCCTGATTTTTACATTGGGAATAAAATTATGATACTTATCATTCCGGCACATCAAAAGCAGCAGGATTCGCGATGGATTATGCCGGAATGATAAGCTATTTGGATTATGTCTAAATTTTTATGCTTAAAAAATAGTTAACATTTTTTCACTTGCAAAAACTCAAAAAGTTCATATTTGATTATTTATCTTCAGGAACCGGCTCATGCTGAGGCCATGTAATGGGATTTTCCTGAATTTTTTTCATCAAAACATCCACACCTTTCATCAATTGCGCATCATATCCTCGAGCCATTTCAGCAGAATTAAGATCCACTGGTATATCCGGTTGAACGCCTTCATTTTCCACAACCCATTTGCCATCAGGATCATAGATACGATAATCAGGCGCTGTTAAACCGCCGCCGTCAATCAGGTCGATAAACATGGAAACGCCGACCAAACCACCCCAGGTTCTGGTTCCGATAACCGGGCCCATTCCTTTTTGCTGAAATTCATAAGGCAGCTCATCACCACCGGAACCAGCCTGTCTGTTCGTCAGGCAAACTTTGTGTGCTTGCGGAGCAAACAGCGGAGCAGTTTGATCATGAGAATAACGCCTTGTCCAATACGACAAAATTTTCCGGTCTAAACGACTCAGGAAAATATCCGGGTCAAGGCCGCCGCCATTGAATCGTCCATCGATGATTAATCCGTGTTTCCGGGTTTGAGAATAGAAATATTTCGGAAATTCTGTGGCAGAACCGGTGTATGTATCCGGCAGATGCATGTATCCAATCTGGCCATTTGAAGCTTCAGCAACGACTTTTCGATTGTGCTCAACCCAATCCTGATAACGCAAAATTGCATCATTTCTTAACGGCTTTACAATGTATTCTTGTGCCCCATTGTATTCAGGCTTGTCATTGATGAGCAGTGAAACCTGCATCTCTGCTAAATTTTGGAAATAGCTATATATATTTTTATCAGCAGTGACCCGCTCGCCATTCACCTCGAGCAAATAATCGCCTTCGTTGATATTAATGCCTTGTTTCGCCAATGGCGGGATAGTTACTCTGCTCCAGTCCGGTACTTTAAAAATCTTTTCGATTTGATACAAATTATTGACCGTATCTACTTTATAATCAGCGCCCAACATACCAACCGACACATTTTTAGCCTGTCGTTTTTTATCGCCGCCGTAAATATAAGTATGCGATGTGTTCAATTCGCCGATTAGTTCTCCGATGATGAAACGAATGTCCTGTCGACAGGACGCATGAGGTATCAGCTTCCCGTATTTGATCTTCATTGCGTCCCAATCAATACCATGCATATTGGGTTCGTAATAAAAATCTCTTTCCATGCGCCAGGCTTCATTGAAGATTTGTTTCCATTCTGCTATCGGATTATACCACATTTCCAAACCCGATAAATCAAGTTCATTACCCGGAGATGTGGTTTTATCAGATGAAATCAGGCCAACTTTATCTCCTTTTTGATAAACGATGTGAGACCCATTCGCAGAAAGTTTATAGCCGTCGATTTTTTCCAGAATCAGGCTCTCCTTTTGTTTTTCATAAGAGAACGTATACAGATTTCTCGGACCAATTTTTCGAAATTCAAATTTATTAAAATCTCCATCATCTTTATTCAAATAGAAAATACCGGATTCATTGGCCCATAGATCGCGATAGTTATTGCGGGGCACAGGAAATGCTTCAACTCGTTCGGAAATGCCCTCAAAATCAATTGTCACGCGGATATCTTTATCTTCTTTTTTTGATTTGTCGTCATTGTCTGAAAGATCAACTTCATCGCTCTTTAGGGGAAATAGCGATGGCCCATCTTTACGAAGCGTGAGTGCGTAAATTCCGGCCATTTTTTTATAAACCATCTCCCAATCAAAATCGCAAAAGGTTGGATTAAAACGACGGTTCGAGATAAAAAGCAAATGTTCGCCATTGGTCGAAAAAACAGGATTAAAATCATTAAACAAACCGTTGCTCACACACTGAGTTTTGCCCTTTTCAAGGGAATAAATGTAAATTTTGTAAACAAGATCAAAATCCATTTTAGAATAGGCAATGTAACGACTGTCCGGCGACCAGGCAAAGTCATGAATCGGCTTTTTTTCAAGCGAGACGTCGATATTTTCGTATTCTGCTTTATCGATTGCAGTAATTTTTTCTGATTTGATGTCAATATAGTAACAGCGCAGAGTTTGATCGGCAAAAGCAATTTTTTTACTATCCGGTGACCAGCATAGCGTATGCCGATAGCCGCGCTGCAAATTTGTTAATTGAACTGCTTTTTCCCGACCTTTCTCATCACGAATATAAATTTCATACTCACCGCTTTTGTCGGAAATATAGGCAATTTTTTTACCGTCAGGCGACCAGGCAGCATCCTTATCGCGGGAGCTGCTATCACGAGTTAAATTTCTTGTGGGACCCTCGGTGGCAGGTACGGTAAAAATGTCCCCTCTGGCCACAATAAGTGCCCGTGCGCCATCCGGGGAACAATGGAAGTCGGTTATGAATTTATCCACTTTCTTAAAATAGGGGCGTGTTTCCGGTTTATCCGCGCGGATCTCGATAGGAACCTGTTTCGTGGATTTGGTTTCCAGATCTAATAACCAAATAGCACCGCCAACCTCGTATACAATATGTTTAGAATCGTAATCCGGTCTGCGGACGTCATAATCTTTATGATTCGTTATTTGTGTAATTTGATCAGATGTTGTATCATACGCGTAGATATTTAGAACACGATCTCTATCAGAACTAAAATAAATCGTGTCGCCTACCCACATTGGAATTCTATCGGTACCATCAAAATTTGTAATGTTTTTTTTTTCATTATTGTTGAAATTATAAATATAAACTTCCTGAGCCAAACCACCCTTATACCGCTTCCAGGTGCGAAATTCTCTGGATACTTTATTATAAGCTATTCTGCTGCCATCAGGTGAATAGCTGCCGATTGCTGCTTCATGCAAGATCAATTTTTCTATATTCGTTCCATCCGGGGAAATCAAAAATAATTTAGAAAAGCGACTGAAGCTTTCCCGATTTGATCTGAAAATTATCCTATTTTTCGTCGGATGCCAACCCACAACTTCGTCGTAGCCAGGGTGATATGTTAACCGGGTGATATTCCCTCCATACATATCCATCACATACACATCGCCATTTCCGTCATACTCACCTGTAAAAGCGATCCATTTTCCATCAGGCGATATTTTGGGAAATCGTTCTTCGCCGTCGTTCAGTGTGAGACGACCGGCAATGCCTCCGGTTGCAGGTACAGACCAGATATCCTCTCCATGAACAAACACGATAACATTATCATGAATATCCGGAAATCGAAGTAACGGCCTGGCTTCTTCTGCAATAGAATTGTGAGAAACAATCGGAACAAGAATCGTGAATATCAGTAAAATCAAAAAGTATGAAAAATTTAAAGTGTTGTTTCGTTTTTGAATCATGTTTATCTCCTTAACTTTGATATAATAATAAAAGTTAACTACTTGTTTTATGGTAATATATATTTATTTAAAACAAATGTCAAGCTAAAAAATTAATAATTTGGTAACACGATTGAATGACGTTTGGCGTTGGATTTTTACTAAAAAAGTGTTGCAATTTAACAGCAAATTTTGTAAGATGAACCTTCAGAAATTTCTTAAACAAACGAATAATATATAGACAGATATTTATTCGTCGTTTTCGATCTGTACGAATTGGAAAACGATTCATAGCTTTTTATTTACAAAGCCTTAAAAAGGGAGAGTAATGAAACCTATACAAACATTTACAATAGTGCCTATACTACCAGATAAACTACAGCCATTAAAAGAAATCGGTTTCAACCTGTTTTGGACCTGGGATCACGAAGCTCTTGATTTATTTCGAAGGCTCGATCGGGATCTATGGGAAGCTACCAGACACAATCCAATCAAAATGTTGGGACAGGTGAAACAAAATAGACTGGAAGCATTATTAGAAGATGAAGGATTTTTAGCGCATCTTGACAGAGTTTATTCAAACTTGAAAGATTATTTGACTGAGCTGACCTGGTTTGAAAAAACGTATGGCAAAGAACATCTCCTAAAAGTTGCTTATTTTTCTGCTGAATTCGGATTGACAGAGTGTCTGGAAACCTATTCCGGTGGTTTGGGAATTTTAGCCGGCGATCATTTAAAATCGGCCAGTGACTTGGGAATTCCGCTTGTTGGTGTTGGTTTACTTTATCAAGTCGGATATTTCCATCAATATTTAAACGCCGATGGTTGGCAGGGAGAGCATTATATTGAAAATGATTTTCATACGATGCCGATCCAGTTACAACGCAGCGAAGATGGTTCTCCGATTACGATCGAAGTTGAATATCCGAACGGGAAAGTCGCCGCTCAAATTTGGCGTGTAAAAGTCGGCCGTGTTGACCTGTATCTCTTAGATACAAACATTCAGGCAAATTCTGCAGAATATCGAGACCTTACCGATGTATTGTATGGCGGGGACGGAGAAAAGAGAATTCAGCAGGAGATCATGTTAGGGATTGGTGGGATTCGTGCATTAAAGGCACTTGGGATTGAGCCAAATGTCTTTCATTTAAATGAAGGTCATTCCGCGTTTTTGGCATTAGAACGTATTCGTACTACGATAAAACAGTTCAACTGCACTTTTGTAGAAGCCAGGGAGTTAACCAAAGCCGGAAATATTTTTACCACACATACGCCTGTGTCTGCCGGAATCGATCGTTTTTCCGTTCAACTTATTGATAAGTACTTTGCATCATATTATGAAGAATTAAAAATGTCCCGGAATGAGTTTTTAGCATTGGGGCGAAGAGAAGCTGCCGGCAAAACTGTTGATTTCTCAATGGCAATTCTTGCTATAAATCTGGCAAGCCACATTAATGGGGTCAGTAAATTGCATAAATATATTTCCCGCAACATGTGGAAAGATTTATGGAGCAAAATTCCGGTAAATGAATTACCAATCACATCAATAACGAATGGAATTCATATTGGCTCATGGATTTCCAGGGATTTAGCGACATTATACGATCGATATGTAGGGCCTGCATGGCGAAAAAAGCCGGCGGATCAAACCATCTGGAAACGAGTGGAAAGTATTCCGGCCGAGGAGCTATGGCGAACGCATGAAAGACGTCGTGAGCGATTGGTTGCTTTTGCCAGAAAACGGCTTCGCAAACAGTTGGAATTACAAGGAGCGCTTCCGTCGGAAATTGAAAAAGCGGACGAAGTGCTAAATCCGGAAGCTCTTACAATTGGATTTGCAAGGCGTTTTGCGACATATAAACGGGCGACTCTGCTGTTACATGATCCGGTGCGGTTGGCACACATTATGCGAAACAGGGATTTTCCTATTCAGATCATTTTCTCCGGAAAAGCACACCCAAAAGATAATCCGGGCAAAGAGCTTATTCGGAAATTAATTCATCTGGCGCGCATGGAAGATTTCCGACAAAATATTGTCTTTCTGGAAGATTATGATATCAATGTGTCGCGATACCTTGTGCAGGGCGTCGATGTGTGGCTCAATACTCCGCGACGGTATATGGAAGCCAGCGGTACCAGCGGAATGAAAGCCGGAGCAAACGGTGTCATCAATATGAGCATTCTCGATGGCTGGTGGGATGAAGCGTACGCTCCCGAAATTGGTTGGGCTATTGGCTTTGGGGAAGATTATGATGATTTCGACTATCAGGATGATGTTGAATCTCAGGCAATTTATAATTTGCTGGAAAAAGAAATTATTCCAATGTTTTATGATCGGGGGCGAGATAATATCCCTCGAAAATGGATCAAAATAATGAAAAATTCAATGTCAAAAATATGTCCTGATTTTAATACAAATCGAATGGTCAGAGAATATTCAGAACAGTTTTATCTTACTGCCTTTAAAAAATTTATGTCATTGGATGAAAATAATCAGCAACTGGCACGGGAATTTACGAAGTGGAAAGTGAATGTTGTTAAGAACTGGCCAAAAATTAAATTTGTGGAAACCTCGACTAATGGCTCCATTGAACAACGAGTTGGCACTGAATTGAAAATTGACGCCAAAGTATATCTGGATAGTTTAAAACCTGAAGATGTTTGTGTCGAAATCTATCATGGGTATATCAATCCGCAAAATACGATAGTGGATGGCTCCATTGAGCAAATGCAATGTGTTGAAGATAATGGAGATGGCGTCTATCGTTTTACCGGAGATATAATTTGCAAAACCAGCGGACTTTATGGTTATACTGTTCGGGTAACGCCGTGCAGCGATAAATTAGCGCATTCGCATGAAACAAGCTTAATTTTATGGGCTGATTAAAAAATCTTGCATAAATAAAAACCTCCTTCGAATCTAATGTGCATAATATGCAATTATTTGAAGGAGGTTTTTTTATCGTATAAAATTTTTCAGATACGTTTTATACTCCGCGGCACTCATACAACAACTACCGAATTTTCTTCACCATAAGGGGATGATAAGTATTTATCCGCTTGCCAGTCATTTTCCCAGTGTTTTCCATCCAAAAGGTATTTGTATTGATATTCATTATCCTTTTGTAGATCAACGACAACCGTGAATGAGTTATCTTTTAAATGCTTCATTTGTGTGGCTTGTTGATCCCAGTTATTAAAATCGCCGACCAGATTAATTTTTTGTGCACCGCGAGCTTCCTTTGCTGTTACTTTAAAAGTTACTTTGCATACTGGTTTGCTCTTTAAATATTGTTTCTTAAGACTCATAGATGTCTCCATTCTTTGAAATTAAGATGTAACCATTTATTACTACTATAAATTTAGCTAATGAAAACTTAATAATCAATGCAAAAATAATATATTGCGAAAACGTTAAGATGAAATAGGTTTATGACCTTCGTTCTGAAAATATTGCATATTTTAACGAGCGTTCATTCAAGAAGTTCCACATATTTTGGAATGAAAAAGGGCGTATTTTTTTATCAATTTTATGAGAAAAGACCTTATGATATTCGCGGCGTCAACTTAAATAAAGTCTTGCAATAGTGAAAAACTTTATGTATATTTTACTTCATCTGAAATACTCATAAATATTTATCGCAAAGACGCTATGGTGTAAAGAAATAAAAACTTAATTCTTTTTTTGAACGATTAACTATATTCATATTTGAACCTGAAATTCTAATAAAGTTGGGAGAAAACGAAAAATGCAAGCTGTCATAATGGTTGCCGGAAAGAGTACACGAACATATCCGTTAACATTAACCAGACCAAAACCCCTGTTACCTGTGATAAACAGATCCATGATTTATTATAATCTCGATCAATTGGTGGGAATGGTGGACGAAGTTATTTTAATCGTTGGCTATCGAAAGGAAATGATACGAGACATATTGGGTGATGAATATCGCGGATTAAAACTGATTCATCTGGAACAAAAGGAACAATTGGGGACAGGGCATGCAGTGCTGCAAACAAAATCGTACATCAAAGATCGCTTT
This sequence comes from uncultured Cytophagia bacterium, assembly GCA_964498785.1. Classification (GTDB taxonomy): domain Bacteria; phylum Zhuqueibacterota; class Zhuqueibacteria; order Thermofontimicrobiales; family Thiofontviventaceae; genus Mariaggregatimicrobium. The sequence continues at coordinate 30,769 of CAZCJL010000029.1, forward strand.
ATCGTGCTTAACGGTGATGACTTGTTTGCCCGCCAGGATATGGAAATGCTTGCGAAAAATCATTATGCGGTGCTCGTGATGGAAGTTGACGACCCGTCACAATATGGAATCGTTGAAAAAGATGAGGATGATTATTTGCGTAATTTCGTTGAAAAACCGAAAACACCCATCAGCAACCTTACGAATGTCGGCTGCTACGTGATGGAACCGGATATTTTTCCGGTGCTGGAAAATTTGAAACCAAGCGAACGCGGTGAAATTGAATTACCGGCAGCGGTTTTTAATATATCTAAAAAGCGAGATGTAAAAGTAGTTACATTGAACGGATATTGGCTGCCCACCGGTTTTCCCTGGGATTTGTTGAAAATACAAAATTATTTCTATCGTAATAAATGGCAGGGTGGAAACGAAGGTATAATTGAAGACGGAGCGATTATTGATGCAACTGTACAGGTTGGAAAAGGTAGCGTCATTAAACGGGGAGCACATATTGCCGGCCCGGTAAGTATCGGACAGAATTCTGTCGTCCAATCACGCGCTTATGTCGGGCCGTATACGACCATTGGAAGTGGAGTTAATGTTGGGCTGAATTGCTATTGCAGCGCGTCAATCGTGATGAACAACAGTCGTATTGGCGCTAATTCTGTGATCGGGCATTCTGTGATTGGAGAGAATGTGTACATCGGTGAAAACTGCCATTTTATTTCTTCGTTGCCAAACAAAGAGCATATCAAGTCTGTTGTGAAAGGGAAAGATGTTGATACCCGACTGACACAATTTGGCATTGCTGTTGCAGATAATGTAAAAATTGGTGCGCATACCATTGTAACACCAGGATGTAAAATTTGGCCGGACAAAATTATTCCTATCGTAAGTAAAATCGAATCTGATGTCATCGATTAATATATCTTTGATTGGGTGAGTTTGCATGACGTTATGGTGAATTTTGCATATTTTAACTATATAACCGAGTAATTGAGAATAGGAGGGAAAAATGAAAAACTATCTGGGCATGTTTTTATTAGGAATCTGGTTAATTCTTCAGGGGCTTATTGCATTGATAAATTTAAGTTTTTCTTATAGTAACCAGATATTAGCTGTGATTGGGATTATCGCCGGTCTTTTGATTATCATTAAAAAATAACGCGACAAATACCGGCTGTTAAACAATATAAAGCTTTGCCAGAAATTTAAACATGGCAAAGCTTTATGCATTATTATTCCATAAATTTAGAGATTTTGCTACAGTTACTTAAGTCAACTTTGCGAATTCATTCCCGAACGCAACCATTCGCCCCCCTTTTTTTAGTGAGTCAGCAATTGGTGCGATTCATGCACCATTCTTCACGATAATTCATTTAATAACGTTTAACCAAATAAAGCATGGAGTGTGCTGTTGTGAAAAATCGGAGCCGTCGTATTTTAAGTTATGTAATTTTCATTAAAATTATTTGTGATATTAATTTTGGAATTTTATCTGCTAATGAAATAAATCATGCTGACAAAGTTGGTTGTTATGAATATTTCGAGTTTAGCCTCGAATCTGATCGCGTTCATGAAAATCCTTATGTCGATGTTTTGTTAAAAGCAAACGTAACTGGTCCAAACGGAGAGATGCTAACAATCGTCGGGTTCTGGGATGGGGAAAATATATGGAAAATTCGGATAATGCCTGTTTCACCCGGAACATGGAGCTTTATAACTCAATCAAACGATTCAAGTCTCCATGGCGTCCTCGGTGATTTTGAATGTATTGCTTCAGAACGGGATGGTATTTTGATGGTAAATCCGGAGAAACCATATTCGTTTATGTTGAGTAATGGAAAACCCTTTTTTTGGATGGGAGAAACTGCCTGGTATTTGATGAGTAATGCCGTGCCGTATGAGGGCGAGATATTTAAAAACTATATTGATATTCGACAACAACAAAAATTTAATAATATACATTTTGTACTGGGAACCGGAGGACGGCCTTATGGGACGGATAATCCGGAAAATGAGGGTGGGCAATTGTGGTTTTCCCAGGAAAACCAGCGCATAAATCCTGATTTTTTTAAATGGGTGGACCGACGTCTCATGTATATGGATTCTGTTCAAATGGCAATTGGATTTTATATTACGTGGGCTCAACATTTTGTTACATTTACCCGGGAAGATTTTGAACGGTTCGAATCGTATCTGATTGCGCGATATGCAGCTTTTCCGCTGCTTTATTGGATTGTGTCCGGAGAATTTGATGAAATTGGCGATCCGGATGAATATGATTATCATGGTCAGCTTATTAAACAAACCGATCCGTATCCTCACCCGGTCTCAATTCAGCCGGGACATGCGGATCCTGAAAACATCGGAACCAATCGGGCTTTTGCAGCAACAAATTGGCTCGATTATATCGTTCATCAATTGCCATACTTATTTTCCGGAAAAAATTTTACGCCAGATGAAGTGAATGCATATATATTAACCGATAGAATATATAACAAACCAGTGGTCAATGATGAGTTCGGCTATGAATTGGCCAGTTACCAGGGGAATATATTTTCTGCGGAGCGGGTTCGGAAATATGCCTGGGCTGTCGTTATGGGAGGTGGATTCCCCAGCTATGGCCATGCCGGTACAATTCGGATGATAGAGCCGGAAGCAGTGGATAGTCCCGGCGCACATTATATGACAAATTTGTATACCTTTTTTGAGGATAAACAATGGTGGGAGTATGCACCGAATAATGCGCTGACAGATAGCGGGTTCTGTTTGACCGGGCCTGTGTCGGATATAATTGCTTATTTTCCGCGCAATGGGATTTTTCAATTAGATCTCGGAAATCAGGCTATTTCATATCAGACCAGGTGGTATAATCCGATTAATGGTACTTATGCAGACAGTGGCTATATTTACGGCGATGACTGGCAGGAATTCACCACGCCGTTTGAAAACGACGCTGTTCTTTGGTTAAATCCGGTTACTGCTCCTGAAATTGCAGTAAACCCGGATTCTTTATTGTTTTTTGCAAAGCAGGATTCAGCGAATCCTGCTCCAAAAGATATTTTGATTTTAAATGATGGCGGAGGAGAATTACACTGGATCGCGCAAGAAAGCCCTGATGAACCATGGATTGATTTGCTCAATTCTTCAGGCCAGTCCGGAGATAGGGTCTCCGTATTTATTGAAATAACAGGGTTAACAGCAGGCGTTTATTCAGGAAATATCCGAATAAGCGATCCGAATGCAACCAATAATTCTGTGCCGGTACCGGTAAAACTCATTGTTGAAGAAAAATCACCGAAAATAGTTGTTCAGCCGGATAGTTTGTATTTTGGCGTTCAGACCACATCGATAGAATTTACAATTAAGAACAATGGCGGTGGCGCCCTGTATTGGAGCATTGATGAAAACTCTTTGGCCGAATGGATAACCGACGTGACGCCAGGCAGCGATAGTTTGTTCGCTGGCGAATCGCAATCTGTTGTTGTCAAAATCAACAGAGACGCCATGCAACCTGGCCAGTATTTAGCCCAATTAAAAGTACTGACAAACGCTGGATCGAGAGAAATCATAATCTCAATGTGTGTTCCGCAGCAAGCGCTTCTTTACATCGAGCCGGATAGCATCTTTTTTGGATTAAATCATGTCGAAGCTAATTTATATCTGGAAAATCAGGGAGAACAAATTCTGGAGTGGCATATTAAAAACCCTTTAGCTCCCGCATGGATTTCTGCGATAATCCCTGATTCCGGGATAATAGAACCCGGGAACAGCGACAGTTTGCTTGTTCAGGCAGACCGGAATGATCTTACTGAGGGAATTCACGAGAGTGTGATTTCTGTCATTTCAAATGGCGGAAATATTGATATTTTTGCATCGATTGAAGCAGCCGGAGTTCCTGAATTGTCCGTTTCGGAAGCGGTGCTCGATTTTGATACAACTCAGACACAATTGTCATTTATGGTAATAAATACAGGTTCTGGAAAATTATCCTGGAAAATCGGCCATGATACTGAAAATGATTGGATTGATACAATTTCACCGGATAGCGGAAATCTTTTAAGCGGGGAGAAAACAGGCGTAACAGTGACTATTGAAAGGGACGGATTAGAGGATGGCAATTATGAGTGTAAAATTGATATCAACTCGAATGGTGGCTTTATACAACTTACTATAATTATGACGGTTGCGAATCAATTTATTGAAATCCCCAGAATGTTGATTTCGCCTGATTCTCTCTGTTTTGGAGCTGATGTCGCAGAAATGAAATTTAAAATTAGCAATCTCGGAGATGGGATATTAACCTGGTCAATAATAAAAGAAGGAAGGCCAAATTGGATTGAGGAAATCGAACCGGATTCCGGAACAGTTATTACAGACGATTTACAGGAGATTATGGTTACTATAACCAGAGTCGGGTTTGAGCCGGGTGATTATAGTGGTACAATTCTTGTATTGTCTAACGCTGATACACAGGAAGTGAATATCAGGATGTCAGTACCTGATCCGCCAAAGATATCAGTGTGGCCCACCATCCTCGATTTTGCTTATACTCAAAACAGTAAAATTTTTCAAATTTACAACAGCGGAGGAGATACACTTTTCTGGTCTTGTTTGAAAAAGGGAGCCACTGATTGGATTACTTATATCATCCCGGAAAGCGGTTTTTTGATACCCAGGCATAAAGCAAAAATTGCTGTTTTAGTAAATCGAGAAACAAAAGAAAAGGGCGAATATCACGGAAGTTTGCTGTTACATTCAAACGGTGGAGATCAGGTAATTCAGATCATTATGAATGTTGGTGATGAACCTTTTTATGTGAAGCGCCTAAATTGTGGCAGCAGTACTGGATATTATGATGAGTTTCGCAGAGTCTGGGAAAAAGACGTTGCATACTCTCCGGGAGAATGGGGATATATTGGTGGTGAAATGGTGAGCACAGTTGATTCTATTGAATGTACTCAGGATGACTCACTTTTTCAGATACAGCGTGCGGGATCGGAAAGTTACCGCTTTGATGTCCAAAGCGGCATTTATGAAATTTGGCTGCGTCTGGCAGAAATACAATACACCGAAACAGATAAGCGGTTATTTAATATTCAAATCGAAGATTCACTGATTGTTGAAAACCTGGATGTGTTTTCACTGGCAGGTCATGATGCAGCAATGGATCTCATATTTACAGTTTATGTTTGGGACAACCAACTAAATATTGATTTTGTTTCAATCGTAGGAGCGGCATCAATCGCCGCTCTAAAAGTATCGGGAATTTCACCATTTTCGGAAATCGAGGAATATTCGGGCATGAATAACCCGGATCAATTTAAACTTTATCCGAATTATCCCAATCCGTTCCGGGATTTAACGAAAATTCATTTCGATCTACCGATTAATTGCCGGCTGAATTTAAGGGTATTTAATATGTTGGGGCAGGTTGTAAGAAATACTGATCTTGGTTATCACAATAAAGGATCAATGTATATTCCGTTTCACGCAATTGATCAATCCGGGCGAAAATTGCCGTCCGGAGTGTATTATTATGAAATTGAGATATCCGGTGTAAATAAATCACTCGTCAAAACAGGAAAAATGATTTTAAGAAAATGACCAATTACCAAATATGCTATGTTCTTTTTTAGTGAATGTAAGCGACAATTATTGTTAATGAGCAGAGATACAAATGGAAAATCATACGGGATACAGAGGGGAATTATATGAAAAATAAATTGTGGCTACTTATCTTGATCGCTTTTATTTTCAAATATAATTCAATACATGCACAATTAAAAATAATGCCGTTAGGCGATTCAATTACTGAAGGTGTTCTTCTTGCTGCAAATTTAAGTTATCCGGATGGCACAAATAAAGCAAATCCGGAACTGGGCTTAACACCGGATGGATACAGCGGAGCACTGATGTCAGGCAGTGGGGGCTATCGGATTCATTTAAAACAATTTTTGTATAATTTGGACTGGGATAGTTACATGGTGGGCCAAAAGTATGATATTGGCGGGCATTATGAAGGCTATCCTGGTTACATGTCAAGTGATTTGTTAGCTGTTCTACCGGATATACTGGACGCGAATCCACCGGATGTGATTTTGCTGCACATTGGTACTAATGATCTGCCGTGGCCAATCAACCCGGATAGTTGCTACACGAATATCAATCTTATGCTTGATTTAATTCACGATTTTGATCCGAATATTCATGTGATTTTAGCACAGATCATTCCCTGCCTGCAAAACACGACTCTCGGAGAAAAGCGTTATCCCAGAATTATTGAGTTGAATAATAAATTTCCGCAAATTGCACAGGAAAGATCGTACGTAACAATCGTTGATATGTGGCATGCTTTTACAAGCTATCCGGACTGGGAAACAGATTTAATGAGCGGAACCTGGCATCCGAATAATACCGGCTATCGGGTGATGGCACAAAAATGGCGCGATGCGCTAGAGAATGCCATTGAAGGGCGGTCGCCGCTGGTGCATGAAATTAATCCAGCGTGGGGAACTATTTTTGATAGTAGCTTTACGTGCACTGTTACCGGCGACTATTTTTTAAATGGTGCTGAGGTATATTTGAAGGATGAAACAGGCGCTGAATATTTCGCGTCTGATGTTACCTGTCAAAGCACAACGCAGCTCGAAACACAATTTGATTTGTCCGGAATAACTGAGGGAAATTGGGAAGTAAAAACAGTGAATCCGAATCAGATGCGGAATATTTTTTCACCAAAGGTTTATTTTACTGTTATCACGGATTCAACTACGCCTGCTTTTCTCGCGCGTATCAATTGCGGTGGTAATGCTTATTTTGATGGCAAGGGACAACAGTGGGAAGCCGATATCGCCTATAGTGCGGGAAATTATGGCTATATCGGTGGACAATTGTATTCCACCAGCGATCCGATTGATTGGACGACTGAAGATTTGTTATACAAAAGTGAACGTTGGGGACTTACAGCGTATCAATTTGATGTTCGAAACGGTATGTATCGGGTTATTCTTCATTTTGCAGAAATTTATTATGAAAATAAAAGTAAGCGTTTATTTGATATAAAATTGAATGATGAGACCGTAATCAGTAATTATGATATTTTCGCTGAAGCCGGACACGATGTGGCCACGTCCAAAGCGTTCACTGTTGAAGTGACTGATGAAAAATTGTATATAGAATTTATCTCTAAATTAGATGTTGCAAAAGTATCTGCTATTGAAGTACGGTCACTCTTTCTTGAGCCGTTGTTGACAACATTACCCGAGTTGCTGGATTTTGATTCCACGAAAACAACCATGAGTCTGGATATCACAAATGAAACCAGCGAGCTGCTTTCATGGCAATTAACAAAAGAACCATCTGTGTCCTGGATTCAAACGATCAGTCCGAATGGCGGCGATTTAAATAGCAGTGAAACTGTATCTGTGCAGATTTCGATTCTGCGTGATGGAGTTACCACAGGTAATTACTCCACTCAATTGAACCTCCATGCAGCCGATGATATTTATCCCGTTAATGTAAAGATGAATGTTCCGGATTATCCTGTTTTAACAGTGAATCCAATATCTCTTGATTTTGAATCAGATAAAAACATATTGACGTTTCAGGTGACAAATAATGGCGGAAGCACGTTGAACTGGAATGCGTCAAATGGCACAGGAACCGATTGGGTAGCATCAATTGAACCAGCATTCGGCGCATTATCCCAGGGTGAAACGGAAACAGCGGCTGTAACCGTAAACAGAGACGGGCTCAGCGGCGGTGAATATACTGGCACGATTCAGATTACGTCCAATGGTGGTGAACAAACCGTTGCTGTTCAAATGGTTGTTATCGAGCCGCCTGTACTCGTTGTCGATCCAACGGAAATTCGTTTCGATGCTGAACAAAATTCCAACACATTCATCGTTCGTAACAATGGTGGCGAAGTACTAAATTGGTATGCAGAGAAAAATCCAGATCAAAGCTGGATTGTATCTGTTTTTCCATACAGTGGTATACTTGGAAAAGGTGATTCAGTAGCTGTTGCAGTGAATGTGAATCGAGATGAGCTTGAGGAGGGAAACTACAATGGCGACATTTTAATCACATCTAACGGCGGCGATCGGAATGTTCAAATTCAAATGGTTGTACCATCAGACCCTCCTGTTATTTCATTAATTCCATCCCAGCTTGATTTTGACAGCACAAAGAATAGCCTTACCTTTGAAATTAACAATCTTGGCGGCGATACGCTTGCCTGGGAAATTCCAGCGGATCAATTACAATCATGGATTTATTCAATAACTCCCATGCAGGGCGTCACGGAAAAAGAAAGCTCATCAACCGTTACGGTGCAGGTTAATAGACTGGGCTTGCAAGCGGGTGAATACGACGGAAATATTGTTGTGCATTCAAATGACCGGAATGTAAATGTTTTCGTGCGGATCGTGATTGACAAATTGGAGATTTATGAACAACGTGTGAATTGTGGCAGTGGCGAGAGCTTTGTCGATGCGGCAGGAAATACATGGGAAGCAGATAAAGCATTCTCCGAAAACGATTGGGGATATGTCGGTGGATATATAAATACCACTGATCACGAGATTGGCGGAACAGTGGATGATGATCTTTTTCAACACGAGAGGAACGATATTTCTGAATATAAATTTGATGTGATGAACAGTGAATATGATGTGTATTTATTCTTTGCTGAAATATATTATAATTCCTCTGGTTTTCGCGTTTTTGATATTGAAATCGAAGATCAAAATGTAGTAACAGATTTTGATGTGTTTACAGAAGTGGGGCGATATCAGGCGCTTGGCAAAAAGTTTACAGTAGATGTAAATGACAGGCAATTGAATGTTCGTTTCATAAAACATGGTGAAGAACCAAGTGTTTCTGCAATTTTTATCAGGACAAGTGGTGTGATTTCAGGTCATGATTATGAAGAAATTGACCAGATCATTCATGCGGACATACCACAATCTTTTCACCTGTATCAAAATTTTCCGAATCCATTTAAACGCAATACATCAATTACACTGGAATTGCCAGGTCGGGTTGATTTGAAAATAACCATTTATAATGCATTGGGACAACGGGTACACTCGCAGCTTTATCAAGCGGTGAATCCCGGGGTTCAAACATTCACTTTTAATGCACATAAAAACGATGGGGAACTGCTCCCATCAGGCGTCTATTTTTATCAAATTGAAGCAATGGAGGAGGCCGAATCTGCAACCAGGGTCTTTCTTACCAGAAAGATGATTCTTAAAAAGTAGGTGACATATCAATTCATGGAGATACCTTTTAAGAGTCAACTTTCAATGTTGGTCTTTTAAAAGGTCTTTTTTTTCACATTTCACACCAAAACGAATGAGAGATAATATGATGTTCAAGAAAAAGGTAATGATTTTGTTATATCTGCAATTATTAATTCCCTTACTGACGCGGGCGTCTCAAAATTCTGCTTTGGAAGGGTTCAAGTCAGAACAAGTTAATCGATTTGATAAAATTGAACTGGAATTCACTTCGGAAAATTCGTATGATAATCCATACACAGAGGGCAGTTTCTCGGCACGGGTAACGCCTCCGTCCGGAACTGAATTTGAAGTCGACGGATTTTGGGACGGCGGGAATATCTGGAAACTAAGAATTATGGCGACCGAGATCGGAGAGTATTTTTATACCACATCTTCGGATGATCCGGGGCTCAACAGGAAGAGCGGTAGTTTTCAATGTGTCGAGTCCGAGCATCCAGGAATGTTAATCGTGAATGGTTATTATCCCTATACATTTAAACTTAGTAACGGCGGGCCTTTTTTCTGGATGGGAGAAACATCATGGTTGATGATGAGCGATGCGGCTTCCTTTTCAGAAGGGGTTTTTCAAAAACTAATCGATATACGTATTTCACAAAAATTCAATAATATTCATTTTGTGCTCGGTACCGGAGGGTTACCCATTGGAACGCACAATCCAAAGAATGAAGGTGGATATTTATGGATTTCTCAGGAAGAACAAAAAATCAATCCTGGTTTTTTGCAGTGGATGGACAGGCGGGTTGATTATGTGCATGAAAAGCAAATGGTACTCGGTTTTTTCATCACCTGGGCTCAGCATTATTCAGAATTTACAAAAGAAGAATATAAACGACTTGAACGATACCTGATCGCCAGATATGCTGCATACCCGCTGCTATACTGGGTAATTGTCGGTGAATTTGATGAATCCGGGAAAATAAGTGATTATAATGACCACGGAGAATTTATCGATGAGCGCGATCCTTATGGCCACCTGATCTCAAACCATCCCGGACATGCTGATCCGGATAATCTGGGAACAAGTCGCATTTTTGTCGGACAATCGTGGTTCGATTTTATTATCCAGCAATTTCCGGATTACCCCGGACATTATGACGCAAATGATATTAATAATGCACTCATTGAAGACAGGAATAAAAATTTACCTGTGGTGAACATCGAATTCGGTTATGAAGAAATGGAGTACAAAGGCAAGGTGTTTTCCAAAGATATTGTTCGGAAATCGGCATGGGCAACAGCAGTTGGCGGTGGTTTTCCGAGCTATGGGCACAAGGAAACAATGCGCACTGTGGATGTCGATTATCTAAAAGCTCCTGGCGCCAACTACATGACGATACTATATGATTTTTTCACCAACCTGAACTGGTGGGAAATGCAGCCGGAAAACGAGCGGGTGGATAACGGATTTTGTCTGTCACGAGACGTTATTGATTATGTGATATACTTGCCGGATGGTGGTGTAGTGAATGTTGATCTCAGAGAAAATGTTGGTATCTATTTGGCAAAGTGGTTTAATCCGCAAACCGGCAGTTACAATGATACGCAAAAAGTTGTTGGCGGCTCCATGCATCGATACCAGTCGCCGTATGATGATGATGCTGTCCTCCTTTTGCACGCAGTTGTGAAACCTGCTATTTCTGTAGAACCTGACACATTATCGTTTGAAATGTGGAAAGGGGGTGACAATGTTAGTACAAAAACGGTTACTGTAGACAATGCTGGCGGAGATTCTCTTGTATGGCGCGCAGTTGAATATCCAGATGAACCCTGGTTAAGTTTAGATAATACAACCGGAATAGCCGGGGAACAGTTAATGGTCGCTATCGATATAACTTCTTTGGATAAGGGCAGTTATTCAGCCCGGATTATGATTTCTTCGGACAATGCAAGCAATAGTCCGGTTTATGTAAATGTTCAGCTAAATATTCGTGAACAAAATGCAGAGCTTGCCGTGGCTCCAAAAGCGATTGATTTTGGTGCATCGGATGATAGCATACAAGTCGAGCTTCTAAATATCGGTAATTCAACCCTGACATGGCAAGTGAATGCTGAAACGATCCCGCAGTGGATTTCATCGATCGAACCGGAACAGGGCGTCTTGCCGGGCGGTCAATCCGAACAGATTCTTCTGGTGGCTGCGCGAACAAATCTTCAACCCGGTAATTATTCGCATAATATCTTGATACAAACGGATTATAATAACGCTATCGTGACTGCGGCAATTACTGAGCCGAATACGAATACAGAAAACTATTTTGCGCGCATCAATTGTGGCAGTTCCCAGAATTATGTAGACACTTGCGGGAACTTATGGCAAGCAGACCAACCATACAGCGCAGGGAGTTGCGGATATCTTGGCGGTAGCGCCTTTTCATCATCTGATCCGATTGCTAACACAGAAGATGATGTGTTATTTCAATCAGAACGCTGGGGAATGTCCGGCTATAATTTTGATGTGGAAAATGGACTTTATGAAATTATGTTGATGTTTGCTGAAATCTATTTCCGGGAAAGCGGGCGCAGAATTTTTAGTGTTTTCATCGAGCAAAATGAAGTGTTGCCCCATTTTGATGTTTTTGCCGAAGTTGGGCATGATTATGCAACAACACGAACATTTACTGCACATGTTGATGATAATCAGCTAAATATTAAATTTACAAGTATTGCGGAAGATTGGAAAATTTCTGCAATTCAGGTCATTCAGAAAAAGTCGATTCCACAGAACCAACTGGTAGCTGCGTCATTTGATTTATATCAGAATTACCCTAATCCGTTTAAATTATCAACCTCCATCGCGTTTGATTTACCGTTTAGCTCCAGTCTAAAAATGGATATCTACAACGTGCTTGGTCAAAAAATAGCATCAGACATTTACGGTCCCTTTTCAGAAGGTTTTCAGTATTTCACCTGGAAGGCAATAGATGCGGCTGGCCAAAAATTACCTTCCGGAATGTATTTTTATCAACTTAAAATGGTTGAACAACAAAGACCGGTGATTCAACAGAAAAAAATGATCATTAATAAGTAGCAATTATACACACGTTCCTCTGCCCCCCCATTATCTTACTTTGTATTTGAATTTGTCTTTGAAATGAATTCAAAGTCCTTGCGCGAATAAAATTAAACAATGCAAGGGCATCGTTATTGTTTATCCTAAGAAATTTTGAACCGAAGTCGTTTATACCAAAATACACTTTTAAAAATTCACTAATTACGAAAATGAATAAACGCGTGCAAATTTGTAATAAATGATGTGCAATGAACAATTAATATAATAAAAGTAATTAAAAAACAATATAATAAATAACTATAAATATATAATATTATGATTAAAAAGGACTTGATAAATAATTTAAATTGATTATATTAATTAATAGATAACAAATGAATATATCAAAACTAAAATTAGTATTTAAGTTTTTGCATTTCATTAGATAATTGAATGTAATAAACAAAAATGTAATACAAATATCAAGGAGTTAATTGTGGTTGGATTTCCGCGAATAAACAGCAATGTTTGTATTGCCTATTATCAAACACGAATACAAAACTTGAGGGGGATTATGAAAAAGTTCGATTTCAAATCAATTGTTTCATTGTTTTTATTTTGTCTATTCATTTTTATAGAATCAGTATCAGCACAATTAAAAATAATGCCATTGGGGGATTCTATTACACAAGGCGAGCTTCAAATTTTCAATAGTGATCCGCCAGAGGGTTATCATACGAATCAACGATTAATTGGACCACGCGCCGATGGTGCGCAGGGGATTCTTGATAGTAACGGAGGTTATCGCATTCCACTTGAGCAAATTCTGATTGATGTTGGTTGGGACGTTAATATGGTTGGAGATCGCGACCTGGGAGGAGGATACCACGAAGGATATCCAGGATACATGACCAGTGATATTATTCCGATAATGCCGGATATTTTAAATGCAAATAATCCGGATATTGTTTTATTGCACATTGGAACGAATGACTTGCCGTGGCCCATTGATGCGGATAGTTGTTTCACAAATATTCAAACTATTGTTGATATTATTCATGATTATAATCCGAACATTCACATCATGCTCGCGCAAATTATTCCATGTTTGCAAAATACAGATTTGGGCGTCCAGCGATATCCCGGAATTATCGCATTAAATGCCTTGTTGCCACAAATAGCCGCTTCTCGGTCGTATGTGTCGCTGGTCGATATGTGGACTCCATTTATTGAATACGATAATTGGGAGCTTGAATTAATGAGCAGTACCTGGCATCCGAATGAAACCGGGTATGATTTGATGGCGAATGTCTGGGCAGAGGAACTGCAGAATATTGTTCAGGGTAGAAGCCCGCAAATTACGTATATTTCACCAGATAGTGGGTTTGTTGTTGAAAATGATTTTCAATGTATGGTTCAGGGTGATTTCTTTGTAGATAATATCGATGTGTATTTACAACATGAAAATGGATCCCGACTGAATGCAGATGTTGTGACGTATCAAAATACGAACCACTTTTTCGCGAATTTTGATTTAACACAGGGCGTTGTTGCACAATATCAGGTCGTTGCAGTTAATCCGAATAAAATGAGAACCATTCATTCGCCAGATATTTTTCTGTCGATTTTACCGGATACAACGCGATTACAACCGATCCTTGCACTGGATCAGGATTCGATTTCATTTACGAATAATAATAATATCAAATATTTACAGATAGAAAATGAAGGAAAAGGTGTACTTGAATGGCAGATTGAAACAGATGCGTATGCACCGTGGATTACGTCTGTTTCTCCGCAAAGTGGCTCCATAAATGCAGGCGATTCTGCTGAAATTACCATTGAAGTTGATTTATTCTCGAACGTCGTCGGAGTTTACCGTGCGACATTAAATGTCCTTTCCAATGTCGGTGATAAACAAATTATGTTAAAAGCAGTGAAAACTCCATCCTTGCCTTACAGTAAACGCGTAATATGCGGGAGCTCTTCTTCATTTACTGACAATCAAGGCAATTCCTGGGTCCCGGAACAACCGTTTCAGGAAGGCAGTTGGGGTTATCTGGTCGGAAATGTCTATGAAACATCAGATCCGATTACCAATACAGACGATGATTATCTCTACCAGACGGAAAGATGGGATTCTGGACTGGCTTATCATTTTATCGTGCCAGAAGCGAATTATAATATTATTTTACATTTTGCGGAAATCTATCACGAAAGCAGCGGAATGCGCCAATTTAGCGTGGAAATTGAAGGGGAAACTGTTTTGAATGAACTGGATATTTACAGCGAAGCCGGTCACGATGTGGCGCTTGTTAAACCAGTTAATGCAAATGTCGCCGATGGATATCTGGATATCCGCTTTGTTTCCAGTATTGATGCTGCGAAAATATCTGCCATTGAAATTCATTCGGCTTCTTCAGATCCTGTGCTGGCGGTTTCCAGACAACGTCTGGAATTCGGCACGTCCATTAATAATGGCTCGTTTCGTATTATCAATGCCGGTTTTGAAGCATTGAACTGGGCAGTTGCTGAAAATCCGGACGAGGCATGGATGAATATCGAGGGACAACACTCCGGAAGTCTACAACAGGGTGAAGCATACGAGATTGGTGTAAAGATTAACCGCGCTGGTTTGGATGATGGCAATTATTCCGGGAATTTGCATATTACGTCAAACGCCGGTGAAGAGCTGATTCCTGTAAATATGACGGTTCAAAACACAACGCTCGAAATCGCAAAACATGGCTTATTTGAATTCGCTCTTTCTTCAGAAAACTCATACCAAAATCCATATAAAGACGTGAATCTGTCAGCAGAATTCAGCGGTCCGAATGGAGAGACGATGCATGTAGAGGGATATTGGTTTGAAGAAAATATTTGGAAAATCCGATTCATGCCAACTTCAATTGGTGACTGGTCTTTCATTACCACTTCAGATGATGCAAGTTTGTCGGGTATCAGCGGGCGACTGGAATGTGTTGCTTCGTCCCGTCCCGGATTGTTAAAAGTGAGCGATTCAAATCCGTATGTTTTTGAATTAAACAACAAACCTTTTTTCTGGATGGGGGAGACAAGCTGGCTGCTGATGAGTAATGCAGTTCCCTTTGACGGAACGTTTCAACAATATATTAGCACGCGTAAAGCACAGCATTTTAACGGAATCCATTTCGTTCTCGGCACCGGAGGTTTGCCAATCGGAACGGATAATCCATCCAATGAGGGCGGGAATTTGTGGGCTTCCCAGCAGGAGCAAAAAATAAATCCTGATTTCTTTAAATGGATGGATGAACGCTTTGAATATCTGGATGATGCTGAATTTGTGGTGGGTTTTTTCATGACCTGGGCTCAGCATTACGTCACGTTCGCACGGGAAGATTTTGAGCGTTTTGAAAGATACATGATTGCGCGCTATGCGGCTTATCCGTTAGTTTATTGGACAATCGTTGGTGAATTTGATGAAGCCGGGTCAATATCAGGTTATAATTATCATGGAAATGTTTTTGCCGAAAGAGATCCGTATGGTCACTTAATTACAAATCATCCCGGACATTCGGATCCGAATAATATTGGAACCAGCAGAATTTTTGCCGGTGAGGATTGGTTCTCATTTCTGCTTCAACAGTATCCTGCTATTCCCGGAGAAAAGACAGCCGCAGAAATCAATCAATATATCATCGATGATCGACAGTTCAATATGCCGGTAGTGAACATCGAGTTTGGTTATGAAGATAACAACTTACACGGTCGAGTTCTTACAACTGAAGAAAACAGAAAATATGCATGGGCTGTGGTCACTGGCGGTGGTTTCTTTAGTTATGGTAATGGGAAAACCATTCGGGATGTCGATCTTTCTGCGCTTTACAGTGATGGCGCTCAACAGATTGTTCATCTTTATAATTTCATGAGTAAACTACCGTGGTGGCAGATGGAACCGGCAAATCAGAGAGTGAACAACGGATTTTGTCTGGCAAATGGAGACCAGGAATTTGTTATTTATTTACCTGAAGAAGATTCCGTTGTTGTTGATCTTTCACTGAATTCGGGTTTTTATCTGGCGCAGTGGTATAATCCACTTGATGGAACAACGATTCCAGGTATAGCTGTCGCCGGTGGAGAATATCAGACATTTCACTCGCCACTGGATCATGATGTTGTATTACATCTCAAGACGACGAGTGAATCCGTAATTACTACGGTTCCGGAAATGTTGAGTTTTGCAGTGACAGACACGATCACGAAGCCAGTTATTCAGCACGTCACTATCACGGACCCGATTCATCAAAATCTTTCCTGGACCGCGCACGAAGCGAGCGACGTTTCCTGGCTCTCGCTTCAAAATTCCAGTGGAAGCAGCGAGGATCAATTGACTGTGTCGGCAGACACAACCGGCATTTCGTTTGGGGAATATTCAGCATCAATTGTGATTGAAGCCCCCAATGTGGCAAACAGCCCGGTTGAAGTTCCTGTTAAATTATCATATACCTCGGCAATACCAATCCTCGCAGTAAATCCGCAGAGTCTTAATTTCCAGGCAATGGATGGCGGTTCAAATCCTGCAAATCAATTGATCACAATACAGAATGATGGTTTAGGTGAATTGAACTGGTCTACGTCTATTAAGCCGGATGAAGGGTGGTTGTCTGTTTCCGATACTGCCGGTGTTGGTGAGGGACAAGTAACAGTTTCTGTGGATATTAATCAATTAAGTCCTGGCATCTATAATAGTATCCTTCGCTTTAGCGATCCGAATTCTTATAATAAATTTGTGGAAATCACCGCTACGCTA
This sequence comes from uncultured Cytophagia bacterium, assembly GCA_964498785.1. GTDB lineage: Bacteria > Zhuqueibacterota > Zhuqueibacteria > Thermofontimicrobiales > Thiofontviventaceae > Mariaggregatimicrobium. The sequence continues at coordinate 47,840 of CAZCJL010000029.1, forward strand.
ACTGTCGAAGCTGTTGCACAAGGTCCGATATTGGCGGAATTTCAAGCAGAAGAATCTGCTAATTTACCGAACTCTGGTTGGGAAGTAATCGTTAATGAAAATGAATCCTGTTTGTTGGCAATTACCAGTAATATTTCTGGTCCGCCGGATCAATATCGTTTGGATTATTCATTCAACGTACCAGATGGCGTTTCAACAGTGTTCGTATTTGCAGAAGTTGATGTTAACAATTCGGACAGAGATGACAGCTTTTATATCAAAATGAATGGTTCTGACCAATGTAACTGGAATGGTTTAAGTTCACTTGGTGATGGTTGGAAACGGTCATGGGTTTTTAATTATCGAAGAGATAACCAGCATTCCTTTGCAGTCAATCCCGGAAATAACACGTTGAGTTTATATCCCCGGGAAGCTGGTGCACAAATTAATTGGCTCGTTGTGACGACAGAAAAGGACACCGATATTCAAAGTTATGAAATCGGAGATCAGCAACAACCCCCAGAATCTCCCGTGTTGGCAGTGAGTTCATCTGTATTAAATTTTGCTGCAAGTATAGGAGACGCGAATCCGCCATCTCAGATGATTACTGTAAATAACAGCGGTATCGGATCAATTCAATGGGGCGCGGCTGAACAACCTGATCTCGCCTGGCTGACACTGGATAAATCAACCGGAGGCGCCGGCGAACAAATACAGGTCGCAGTGGATATTACAGGCATGGCAGAAGGATCATATAACGGAGAAATTCAAATCACTGATCCTAATGCATCGAATAGCCCTGTTATCATTCCGGTCAATTTAAATATTGCCGGAGAAGTGAGCGGTCCTATATTGGCCGAATTTGACGCCGAAGCGAGTTTCTCCCTGCCCAATGATGGTTGGGATGTGATACAGAACGAAGGCGAGAATTGTCTGATCGCTGCGGTCAGCGATATTTCCTCTCCGCCTGAACAATATCGGCTGGATTATACGTTTATGGTACCTCAAGGGGTAACATCAGTATATGTCTTTGCAGAAGTTGATGTTAACAATTCGGATAGAGATGACAGCTTTTATATCAAAATGAATGGTTCAGACCAATGCACCTGGAATGGTTTAAGTTCGCTTGGTGATGGTTGGAAAAGGTCATGGGTGTATGACTTTCAGAAAGATAAACAACATCAATTTGCGATCAGCCCCGGCACCAATACGTTAAGCCTTTATCCGAGAGAGCAGAAAGGCCAGATTAATTGGCTCGTTGTGACAACAGATAAAAATTATGATATTGAATCTTTTGAATTTAATGATAACACACCTCCGCCGACTGATCCGGTGATTGCAGTAACTCCGAAGAGCGTGGCGTTCAGTGCTGTTATCGGTGACAGCAATCCGTCGGCGAAACTGGTCACAGTGAACAATACCGGAGCAGGTTCACTTTTTTGGAGTGCTCTTGAGATTCCGGATCAACCCTGGTTACATCTCGCTGATTCCATTGGAACTGATGGTGATCAGATCAATGTTTCTGTGGATATTGCGGGATTGGCAGTTGGAAATTACCAGGCATCGATACTGATTTCGGACACGAACGCGACAAATGGCAGCATCAGTGTGCCTGTTCAATTGGCAATAACCGAAGAAGTGAGCGGACCTGTTTTGGCAGAAGTTGATGCGGCACAAAGCAGTTCATTGCCTAACGATGGGTGGAACGTTACGGTGAACGAGGGGAGTGAATGCCTGGTGGCTATTGAAGATGATATTAACAGTCCGCCGGAACAGTATCGATTGGACTATACTTTTACTGCTCCTCCGGGAGTTACCAAAGTGTATGTATTTGCAGAAATAGATGTCAACGGTTCTAATAGAGATGATAGTTTCTGGATTAAAATGAATGGCGCGGATATCTGTAACTGGAATGGTCTTTACAAATTAGGTGATGGGTGGAAACGGTCATGGGTTTATAATTTAGGTAACGGAAATCAGCACACATTTTCTGTGAATGCGGGAACAAATACGTTAAGCCTGTTCCCGCGAGAACAGAGAGCCTATATCAATTGGCTGGTTGTAACCACCGATAAAAATACCAATATTAATGAATATGATTTTGACAACAATACGCCGCCGCCAACCGAACCAATATTGGCGGTCAGTCCAAAATCTTTGAGCTTTTCCGCAATTGAAGGCGGGAATGATCCTGAGCCGAAAAAGGTCACTGTGTCCAACTCAGGAGTCGGGACTCTTGATTGGACGGCAGAAGAAGTTGATGACCAGCACTGGCTTTCCCTGACTGATGCTGCCGGACAGGACGGTGATGATTTGATAGTGAATGTAGAATCTCACGATCTGTTAAGTGGAAGTTATCAGGCGACAATTAAAGTGAGTGATCCATATTCAGCGAATCAAGAATTGCTGGTTCAAGTTACATTAACAGTTGCCTGCGAATCCGATGGTCCGGTGTTGGCGGAATTTGAGGCTGAATCAAGTGCGAATTTGCCAAACCACGGTTGGGAAATCCTGACAAATGAGAATGAACTTTCGTTAAAGTCGTTAACTCGCGCTGTTTCAGCACCCAATGAGGCCCATCGATTGGATTACGTATTTAGTGTGCCGGATAATGTTTCCGATGTATTCGTGTTCGCGGAAGTGGACGTCAATAATTCATTTAATGATGACAGTTTTTGGGTCTCGATGAACGATGGGGATTTGTGTCAATGGAATAATTTAAAACCATTGGGTGATGGCTGGAAACGAGCCTGGGTATATGATTTCGGCGCTGATAAACAGCATCGTTTCTCGGTACAGCCAGGTGCAAACAGATTGAGTCTTTATCCGCGAGAGACAAACGCTCATATCAACTGGTTGGTAGTCACTACAGATAAAACATTGGATATTCGTTCATATATATTCGGACAAGGATTGGCAAAACGTTCGCAAGATAAAGAAACCGCAGAGAACCAGCATCCGATTCCAGAGCGTTTTAATTTATATCAAAATTATCCCAATCCGTTTAACCCGTCAACGATGATCAGTTTTGATTTACCATTTGATGCGCGGGTGAATCTATCGGTTTTTAATGTGCTGGGACAAAATATCGAAACATTGGTACAAGAAAATTTACCGGCAGGAACGCATAACTACCAATGGTTGGCAGTAGATATTACCGGAAACCCATTGCCATCGGGATTGTATTTCTATCAAATTGAAGTTTCTAAATTAACTGATACCGGATTTAACACGATTTTAATTGCGAAAAAAATGCTTCTTAAGAAATGATAGAATAACGTATAATTTTGCCCAAAATTAAAAATTGGATGAAATCTATAAAGTACAACGTAAGGAGCCCATTATGAAATATCATCATTTTCTCATTATTTTATTAATTTTCCCGCTGGTGAGTGTAATCGCTCAACAGTCCATGGAACCGGTTGCCTCGTTTTTGGGGACACATTCTTCCGAAAGAGTTGGTTATCACTTACATACAGCGGGAGATGTGAACGGTGACGGTTATGATGATTTTTTAATCGGAACATTCCATAGCGCCACGCGAGGCTTTAATTCCGGGGCAGCTTATTTAATTTTAGGGCAACAATCAGCCGGATGGGGTGTTAACAAATCTTTGAACAATGCTGATGCCAAGTTCATTGGGAAAAGAATGTACGATGCTGTTGGTTATTGTCTTGCCGGCGGAGGCGATGTAAACGGAGACGGGTACGATGATTTTATTATCAGTGCTCCGGCAGGAGATGACAATGTGCCACAAAATCCTGGCTATGTTTACATTATTTTGGGTAAGGCAAATCCCAATTGGGGACATAATTTTGTATTAGAGGACGGAGCAGATGCATACTATGCCGGTGAAAATCCACATGATATTGCCGGAATATCTGTTGCCATTGCCGGAGATATTAATGGGGATGGATTTGATGATTTTTTAGTCGGTGTTCCATACAACGACTATAGCGGGATTGATGCCGGGAAAACGTATCTTATTCTGGGAAAGACAGATGGCTGGCAGCGCGGCGTTAGTTTAAGTGAGGCTCATGCGTCCTTTTGCGGGAACGTCGGAAATGGGTTGGCGGGTTATTCGGTGGATGGCGTGGGAGATGTCAATGGTGATGACATTCCTGATTTCGTCATTGGCGCCAGAGGAGCTAAAAAAGTCTACTTGATTTTCGGCAGAAGGGATGTTGGTTGGGGCGCGAATTTCAATCTGGATAATGCGGATGTCACTTTTTATGGAAATCAATGGAATGATTGGACCGGTTGGCGCGCAGCAGGAGCCGGCGATGTGAACGGCGATGGTTTGAACGATATTTTAATCGGCGCACCCATGTATAACCAGGATGGGGGAGATGCTGGCAAAGTGTACCTGGTCTTCGGACGAAGAAGTGGCTGGAATGGCAATTTGGACGAGGCTGACGCTTCTTTTTACGGAGAAGCGTATAATGACCAGGCCGGCTGGGATGTGCAGGGCGCAGGAGACGTCAATGGCGATGGGTATGATGATTTTGTCATTGGCGCGTGGTATAATGATCAAAATGGTGAAGACGCCGGGAAAATGTATTTAATAAAAGGAAAAAAAACAGGATGGAATAGAGACGTAAAACTATCAGCAATTCAAGAATATTTTCTTGGTGAATATGCCGGTGATTTTGCAGGATTCTCTGCTGCAACTGCCGGAGATGTGAATGGTGACGGATTGAATGATATTGTAACATCATCCACTTATTATAGTCGCGCGTATAATTGGGGCGGTAAAATATCACTCTTTCTCGGAGAAGCAGAAGAAAATAGTCAACCTGAGTTGAGTCTCAGTTCTGACCAATTGGATTTTGCAGATGATTTAACGAGTTTGTCGTTTACAATCACAAATTCCGGAAACGGGTTGTTGGATTGGAACAGTTTGCTTTTGGTAAATGAGCCCTGGATTACAGCCATTGATCCGCCAAGTGGTCGCCTTGCGGAAGGAGCGTCGGAAATGGTCACAATTACTATTGATAGATCAGATTTGATTGCAGGCCTCTATAGTGATTCTATTAAAATCGAAACAAACGGCGGCAATGCTGTGGTCAGTCTGATTGCCACTGTCCCCGCGCTACCACAATGGATTGTCCGGAAATCGATGCTCGATTTTGGATCTTCTTTTACCAGCCTTGATTTAATTATCGAAAATACAGGCAATTCAATCCTTCATTGGAATTTCACAAATCCAGAAAATCTAACATGGGTTGAATCGATTAATCCTGAGCACGGAGCAATTGCACCAAGCGAAACAACAAAAGTGACAGTACATGTCAATCGTTCGGGATTACATGCGGGAGAGTATTTTGGTAACCTGCAAGTATCTTCCGAGGCAGGTAGTGAGGATATTTCACTGAAACTAATTGTGTACACATTAAATACATTGTATGTGAAAGATATCAAAAAAAGCCCGAATGCCTGGACCGGAAAAGATGACGTATACCTCTCGATTACCGATGCGCTAAATGCCGCCACATTGGGAGATCAGATTTGGGTTGCAAAAGGAGAATATTTAGAACCTGTTCAATTGAATGATGGAATTAAACTATATGGCGGTTTTTCCGGGAATGAAAATTCGTTGAATGAACGAATCGATTTGCTTGAAAATCATGTTTACAATACTATTATCAATGCCCAGAATGCTGATCATTGTGTCCTCACTGCATCAAACAATATTGTTGACGGATTTAAACTGATTAACGGTTTTGCACATAAAGGCGGTGGCGTCAGCATTTACAATAACACAAACATCGAGTTGCGCAATCTTTTTATTACAGAATGTGAAGCAGAACATACCGGTGGTGGTATCGATATATTAGCTTTTGGTGGTACTATTTTAATTGAAAATATTGTCATTTGGAAATGTAAAGCGATTTGCGGCGCGCTCGAAATCGCTGATGAATCTACCGCACAATTGACGGCTCGTAACTGTACAATCGTTAATAATTCATCTTATGGCCTGGAAGTACCATATCATGATAATGTGCCTCTTGGAACCACCAATTACGAATTTTACAATTGTATTGTCTGGGAAAATAGAAACTCTCGTTCGCCAAGCCTTTATTCAAATGTGTGGGCCTGGGCCAGAAATTTTACTGATTATTCCTATATTGGCTATGAACCCTGGAATGCAGTGGAGGGGCAATGGCGAGCTCCTCTTCCGAACAATATTTTTGAAGTGAATGTCGGCAATCCGGGTTTTGTCGATATGGAAAACGGGGATTTCCAGCTATCTCCGGCGTCTCCGTGCATCGGTAGCGGTCTGAACGGAACTGATATCGGGGCTTTTCCTTTCAATGGACAGCTTCAACCAACATTATCAATAACACCCTCCTCATTACATTTTCAATGTAATGAAGGAGAATCGAATCCGGATGTTCAAACAATCTCAGTGAGTAGTTCGGATGGGGCGGTTGTTCAATTTACCGTTGATGAAATTCCGGAAATGGATTGGCTGATTCTTTCGCCAACAAGTGGTTCAACACAGCAAAACATCGATGTGTCAATTGAAAATTCCGGCTTGAGCGCTGGTTCATATTCTGGTCGTGTTCGATTCATAAATGCATCTAACCAAAATGATGTTGTGGATTTGTTCATTGAACTCACAGTTTTGGGACAGATTTCAAACACCGGCCCGGTTTTCGGCGCTTTTGAAGCAGAAGTCAATTCAGCGCTGCCCAATAGCGGCTGGGAAGTGGTAGTGAACGAAGGAGAGAATTGTTTGCGGGCAACTGCCAGTGATATCAGCAGCCCGCCGCAACAATATCAATTGAATTATACATTTATGGTTCCGCAGGGCGTGAATACAGTGTATGTTTTTGCTGAAGTGGATGTAAACAAATCCGGTAGTGACGACAGTTTTTGGATCACGATGAACGGCGCAGATCCCTGTCAATGGAATGGTTTGTACAAATTGGGCGATGGTTGGAAACGGTCCTGGGTTTTCGATCAATTTAAGGACCAGCAACATACTTTTGCCGTGACTCCGGGCGAGAATACGTTGAATCTCTATCCCCGCGAGAGAAACGCACACATTAATTGGCTGGTTGTTACAGCGGATCCGGATGCGGATATTGAGAATTATCAATTTGGAAATGTCGCAACACCGCCATCTCCGCCGCCAGTGGCCGACGATCCTGTAATTGCGGTGAGTAAAACGTCTCTTTCATTTTCAGGAATGATCAATGGGGGGAATCCTGCAGCGCAGCAGCTCGTGGTACAAAACAGCGGAGGCGGCACATTCAACTGGACCGCCGCCGAACAACCGGAACAGAGCTGGCTCACGTTGAGCAAGACTTCCGGGAGCGCTGGCGAGAGCATTTCCGTGGGAGTTAATATTTCTTCTTTAGCTGAAAGTTCATATAATGGCGAGATTCAAATTTCCGCCGACAGCGCTGCGAACAGCCCGCTAACAGTACCAGTGACTTTGACAGTCTCACCAGAGCAGACCGGCCCGATGTACACGGAATTTCAGGCCGAAGCGAGCCCGAGTTTGCCTAATAGCGGCTGGGAAATGTTAGTTAATGAGGGAGAGAATTGTTTACGGGCAACTGCTAATGATATCAGCAGCCCGCCGCAACAATATCAATTGAATTATACATTTATGGTTCCGCAGGGCGTGAATACAGTGTATGTTTTTGCTGAAGTGGATGTAAACAAATCCGGTAGTGACGACAGTTTTTGGATCACGATGAACGGCGCAGATCCCTGTCAATGGAATGGTTTGTACAAATTGGGCGATGGTTGGAAACGGTCCTGGGTTTTCGATCAATTTAAGGACCAGCAACATACTTTTGCCGTGACTCCGGGCGAGAATACGTTGAATCTCTATCCCCGCGAGAGAAACGCACACATTAATTGGCTGGTTGTTACAGCGGATCCGGATGCGGATATTGAGAATTATCAATTTGGAAATGTCGCAACACCGCCATCTCCGCCGCCAGTGGCCGACGATCCTGTAATTGCGGTGAGTAAAACGTCTCTTTCATTTTCAGGAATGATCAATGGGGGGAATCCTGCAGCGCAGCAGCTCGTGGTACAAAACAGCGGAGGCGGCACATTCAACTGGACCGCCGCCGAACAACCGGAACAGAGCTGGCTCACGTTGAGCAAGACTTCCGGGAGCGCTGGCGAGAGCATTTCCGTGGGAGTTAATATTTCTTCTTTAGCTGAAAGTTCATATAATGGCGAGATTCAAATTTCCGCCGACAGCGCTGCGAACAGCCCGCTAACAGTACCAGTGACTTTGACAGTCTCACCAGAGCAGACCGGCCCGATGTACACGGAATTTCAGGCCGAAGCGAGCCCGAGTTTGCCTAATAGCGGCTGGGAAATGTTAGTTAATGAGGGAGAGAATTGTTTACGGGCAACTGCTAATGATATCAGCAGCCCGCCGCAACAATATCAATTGAATTATACATTTATGGTTCCGCAGGGCGTGAATACAGTGTATGTTTTTGCTGAAGTGGATGTAAACAAATCCGGTAGTGACGACAGTTTTTGGATCACGATGAACGGCGCAGATCCCTGTCAATGGAATGGTTTGTACAAATTGGGCGATGGTTGGAAACGGTCCTGGGTTTTCGATCAATTTAAGGACCAGCAACATACTTTTGCCGTGACTCCGGGCGAGAATACGTTGAATCTCTATCCCCGGGAGAAAAATGCACATATTAACTGGCTGGTTGTTACAGCGGATCGTAATGCAGACATTGATAATTATCAATTTGGAAACGGTGCTACGCCGCCACCTCCGCCAACGACTGATCCGATCATTGCAATAAGTCCGACAAGCCTGTCATTTTCTGCGTATGAAAAAGGAGAGAATCCGGATTCGCGAAATCTGGCTATCACAAATGCTGGCAGCGACACTCTTCAATGGACTGCAACTGAGCAGCCGGACGTGGACTGGCTTTCAATAGATCGAACAAGTGGCAGTGCTGGTGATCATATTAGCGTTTCCGTGGATATAGCCGGAAAGAGTACAGGCAATTATTCAACATCGATTTATATTCGTGATCCAAACGCTGATAACGATTCGGTGCGTGTTCCCATTTCATTAAAAATTACAACCGAGCCTGAAGGTGAAATCATTGCCATTTTTGAAGTGGAAAATAATTTCGGTTTACCAAATGACGGATGGGAAGTATTAGTCAATGAGAATCAAAATTGTTTAAGAGCATTGAAAAGTTCTATTAGCGCGCCAAACGAGGCGCATCGGCTTGATTTTTCTTATGAAGTGCCTGACGGTATTTCCACAGTTTTCATTTTTGCGGAGGTCGATGTAAATAAATCATATAATGATGATAGTTTCTGGTATGTTTCAAATAATGCAGACACCTGTGAATGGAACAATTTGAAAAAACTGGGAGATGGCTGGAATAGAGCATGGGTATATAATTATCAGGTTGATCAACAACATGCATTCGAAGTTAGCGCTGGTACTAACGTTGTAAGCCTTTACCCCCGTGAGACAAACGCTCACATTAATTGGTTTGTGGTGACGACAAATCCTGATCTTGATATTGCAACGTTTAATATTGAAAATGCCGCATCGCATTCCATTGCCAGTCATAATGTGAATGAATTAACCACTGCGCTCTCGGATAAAGTGGTTCCTGATGATTATCATTTGCATCAAAACTATCCGAATCCGTTTAATCCGCGAACTAAAATCCAGTTTGATTTACCCGAAGATACGCATGTGAAATTTGTGATTTACAATTCGCTGGGACAGAAAATCCGCGAATTGGCGGATCGAAATTATACGGCAGGACAGCAGGTGGTTATGTGGGACGGAACAAATGATAGTGGTATCCCGGTTTCAAGTGGAGCGTATCATGGCGTGCTGATCACAGACAACTATCGCAAAATAGTGCGGATGATTTACGTTAAATAAATTTACTGGTTATAACTTATCTACTAACCATAAAAAAACCCTCCTTTGGTTATTACATTTAAAGTGTGTAATGAAAAAGGAGGGTTTGTTTTTTTATAACTGAACGCGAACAGAATATATTTCCCAGGGATCTACTGCAAGGGAAATCGTATTATTATCTGTGATAACTGTTTCTCGTTCAATATCTTCATTCAGATTTATAGAAAATGCCTTTTTCAGGGGATGGGTAAATTTGATAGCACCATCGACTTTTTGTGCAGATGAATTGCAAACCCGAATCACCAATCCGTTCCCATCTTCAGCTTCCTTAAATGCTGAGAGTCTGAGAATGCGAGGTTCTATTGAAAAAAATGATGGGATGTCATTCTTAAAACTGGACTGGATGACAGGAGGCTTTGCATTGTGCCAGTCTGCATAGTCGTGAATTGTTTCCCATTCTTTTTCCAGATCAGAACTATGTGGCAAGATGGCGTAGCGAAAGCGGTAATTGCCCTGGCATTGTGCCTCCGGTGTTTCCAATTCCGGTCCGGCATGGCCAACCGGACGCGTCGGTATATCATCGACGGATAATTTGCTGACACAGCGCAGCAACGTCAGCGCCAGTGTGCCCTGGCGATCCGGCATGAATTCATATTCAGGCAAACCTTTTGAAAATAATGTCATCCCCTTTTCGTTATCTGCAACGGTCACAAAACGCTGCATCGGATGAGTGGATGAGGGAATTTCAATGGCATAGTCAGCCGGATTCGGTTTTTTGTGCTGGCGCGTAATAACATGGAACACCGTTTCTGCGTGGCTTTCGCCCGATTTAACGAGGGTGCGAAAGAATACCCGCAGTCGATGATCCTGACACGTATTCTCAACTGTGGTTTCAAAATACACCACCGGAGAATCATAATCAAGATGCACAATCGACGACAATTTTAGAATATTTGAATTTGTTGACCGGGATTTTCTGTCCTGCGAAACTGCATCGGGCAGCTTCATCCGGGTTCGGATGCGAATGGCGCCCCGCAACGGCCCCTGCTCGATGACAGAAAGTCGGGGTTCAAAATCTGTTGAATAGAACAATGTATCATTTTCCGGCGGGCAATAATTGTACTCGTCCCCGATATCCGCGCAATCTTCAAATACATTCATTCTATCGTAGGTGAGGTTCTGAATTTTATCCGTGATTTTTAGTTCTCCCTGCGGATTGATGTCCACACGCACAGAGTCATTTTCCAGAAAAAACCGTCCTGTTTTTAGCAGTGGTTCCACAGATAAATCAGTTGCTTTTCGGGCAATCTGAAACGATGCAATACCCAGTGGTGGAAGCTGTTTCGCATTAACTAAAATACGAATTCGTTTGACCGGGTATTGTTTCAAATAATCATATCGTAAATAATGTAGCTGTAATGCATCAGTAATGTTGAGAATTTGGTATGGAACCGGGTTTTTATCAGAATTGATTAAGCTGAATTGCGGTATATCCTGCGTTGGATTTTCTCCGACAGGAAAATCAAGGCTGCACTCCACAAGTTCCGAGCGTAAATAGGGGGACGGATTGAAAATGTTTATCACGTCATTATCGGAATTATTTATCGTGTGAACGATTTCTGACATTGAGTAACGAATAATTTCTTCGGCGATTTGCTCTGCTTTTTCAAAGCGAATCATGTTTTCCCGATGTACGCCGTCGATGCTGCACCCGCAGATAGAGTCATGAGGATGATTTTGTAATACGTATTTCCAGGCCAGATCAAGGAATTGCGTGCGTGATTTATTTCCATGAAATACATTCAATGCATTTAATGGTTCTGAGAATTTCTCGAGGGTGGTCTGACATTTTTCATTGGCAATTTTCAAATTCATTCTGCTGGAATATACCCCCTGTAACAGCGGGGCATAGCGATACCCAAACCGGTGTTCTCCTGTAATTTCAGGAAGGTTCTGTGCTGTGTCCCGAACAGCCGCGAGATAATCCTCCAGAGAACTGAGGATAAAATGATAGTGCGGATACCGGGAATTCAGGTATTCAATAATTTTGGGAATTTCAGGATAAGGCCATAGATGATCTGATCCCTGCAACATTAAAAGATGGGGTGTAGTTGCTCTGGAAAGGAGTTTGTCATAAATTGATTCCATTGTTTCTGTAATGTGTTCACAATCAGTGCTGGAAATATAATCCCTGGCGTAACCACCCTCCGGTAAATGAATCATCAATGCTTTTGACCCATCCGGAGAACTCCAATTATATTCGGATTTTTCCTGTCCCGGCTCGCCACCAAAACCACGCCATAGCACCACATTATCAATGCCAAATCCGTTGAAAATTTGGGGGATTTGCGAAAGATGACCAAATGAATCGGGAATATAACCCACTTTCATGACATGGCCGAATTGTTCGCCAGCGCGATTCCCTTTCAGCAGATTTCGGATGATTCCTTCTCCGGACACAAGAAATTCATCCGGTAAAATATACCAGGGACCAATGAATAACTTTTGCTCCCTGATCAATCGTTCGAGCCGTTCGCGGTTTTCCGGTCGTATTTCCAGATAATCGTCCAACACGATTGTTTGTCCGTCCAGATGAAAACACGTGTACTGCTCATCGTTTTCCAGCATATCCAGCAACTTATCGACCAGGTCAACCAAAATCATTCGGAACTGTTCAAACGTCTTGTGCCATTCCCGATCCCAGTGCGTATGTGTAACAATATGAAATGTTTTTTCCATGTCCGTTTTTCACTTAAAAGGTAAAGCTATTATGCGCATTTGCTTTGAATTTATGTTTTGATAATTGTAATTTATTAAGTTCATTTCAGCGATTAAATCATTTTGATTATCAGGCTCCCGCAATTCAGTTGACTATTTATAGTTTGTATCAAATGACCTTATGAATTCGTAACTAATTTAATTCGACAGGATGAAAGGATTTACATGATTTGTTTATCTTGTTGATCATATTCTTTAACGAACTGGTCATCATAATAAATACGAACAGGTAATTGAAATATTGCTCACAAACCAGTTTTTTTTATTCTATTGCCAGACATCTTTTCTGAACCGATTCCAAAAAGCCAAAGCCCATTTTGTTATATATTTTATAGGCACAACCAGTAGATTTTTATATTAATTCTTTGTATTCAATTTTCAAACCTCCATCAGGTTATGATTCCTTTTGGGGGCGATTAACATGATTATTATTTTTTTTATCCAGTTATCCTGTCAACTAATTAGCTTTTCAGTGGTTAACATATCATCTGGTGTATCTTCTCAATAATTTATGGTAGATATGGGCGATTGCCGCTATGTCGTATTTAAACAGATTCCGTAGG
>CAZCJL010000030.1:0-60958 GCA_964498785.1 uncultured Cytophagia bacterium
TGTTTAAATACGACATCGCGGCAAGCGCCCATATCTACCATAAAATATTGAGAAGGTACTTAAAAATTGTTAAAAATTAAATAAAATTATATTATTATATTGACAATTGTCATTTTATTTTGTAATATTTATCAATGAGAGATTGAATTAATACTTAACCTGATTTGAATCAACTGAACATTTTTCCATGAAGAACTCACATCGCCATCCTTCTCTGATTGAATAATATCTGGTTGTGGAACATTATTGCGACCATGCACTCACCTCACATCTCTCAATTATCGCAAAAAATATTTCCTAATTTAAGAAAGGCCAGTATCATGAAAAACCGTTTGTTTCTATTTTGTTGGCTCATATTCGGGCTCACAATCGGGGGCTTCGTGAACTCCATTGGGAATGCAGCTCCAATTAAAGTCGTTATAATTGATGCCGACGACATTTCCGATGATATTGCCAATGGCTTTCGTGAAGTGTTCAGTTCGAACGGCTGCATAACAACGATTATCCAGAGAAATGACGTAATTAGTTTCGAATTCTCTGTGTATGATATTATTGTCATCAGTCCGGCCAATTACTCTGCCTGGCAGAATTATTCCGCAATCCCGGATTCAATCTATGCAAGCTCCAAACCAATTATTGGTTTGGGAAAGGCCGGATATTATCTTTTTGGTATCAATAATTTACCCATCGGAAATCCGCAGGGAATGCACATATCGAATGACAGCACAGTATTACTCAAATCAACCGGACCCTATTATGATTTTCCGAATATTATTCCCATTCCTGCTGACAGTACAGTGACATTGTATACGAGCGCTCACCGGGTAGGCATTCATTATCCGGAGCCTGTAGCCGGTGTAAATCCCATCGGCATGGGTAAAAAGTACGGAGGCTATCTCTACATCGCGACTTTTGAAAATCGGTTTTTACTCTGGGGATATAATGAATCCGCGGACTCATTAACAAACATTGGCAATGACCTGCTGATGAACCTGGTTTATTACATGGCCGGTCGTACTCCGGCAGATGCCCCGCCGGATCACTGGGATTTTAAATCCGGCACAGGGAATTATGCGACTGTCGTTATTCCCTCGGCAATCCAGCCGGCAATTGGCAGCGAATTGCTGGAATCGGGTGATTTCATCGGCGCATTTACCCCGGACAATGTATGCGCCGGATGGATCGAATGGCAAAATGTAAACGCTGCGCTTTCTGTCTGGGGAGATAACAATCAAACTCCGGACATCGACGGCTTTCGCGTCGACGAGCAAATTAGCTACCGCATTTTCCAAACGCAAACACAGCAAGAATTTACAGATGTTGTTGCAGCGTACGCCCAGGGCGACGGTTTGTATGCAAACAATGCGTTTATGATTCTCAGCCAGTTAAACGCGCTTGCACCAGGATTATCCGTACTTTTTGTCCCGGCAGATACGCTTGATTTTGCCCCGAACATCACAACTCTCTCATTCCCGCTGGAAAATCATGGGAGTGGTGAACTTATCTGGAGTGCAGCCGCGCAACCGGAAAAACCATGGCTCGTCGCTATCGATCCTTCCAATGGCATCGGAAATGCCGAAATCCAGGTAACTGTTGACCACCAGCAGTTAACTGTGCCAGCAGATACAACAGATATTATCATTCAATCGAACGGCGGAACCGGACAAATCACCGTCATTATTCGTCAATCTACTGAATTGCCACCGCACTGGGATTTTCCATCTCAAACCGGAAACAACGCCACCGTAATTATACCTGCGGAAATACAGCCAACCGTGGATGGCGCTCCACTTCTCCTGAACGATTATATTGGCGTGTTTACACCGTCGGGCCTGTGTTGTGGCTGGCGCCAGTGGAATGGTGAAAATCTTGGGATCACTATTTGGGGAGATGATGACCAGACGCCGGAAATTGATGGATTTCAAACCGGCGAATTAATGTTCTATCGGGTATTTCGATCATCTGTTTCAAGAGAATGGACGAATATCGAAGTGGCATATTCACAAGGAAATGGCAGGTACTCGACAAATACAATTTTTATCCTCGGGATGTTTCATACATTTGTAACAGAAATTCCGTTTCTTTATGTCGAACCGGACACATTAAATTTCGGGACGACGACAGACACGATGATGTTTCACATCGAAAATCATGGCAGCGGGGTACTTGAATGGAGCCTGACCCGTTCTTTTGAGAAATCCTGGCTGACAGACATCAGCCCGGAAAATGGAACAGGCGATACTGAAGTTTGGGTTGTTGTGGACAGGCAATATCTTACCGAACCGGCCGATACCGCTAAAATCATCATCAATTCAAGTGGCGGAAACGGAGAGGTAATTTTATTCATTGAAAAACCGTCAGATGATTTCCCGGATCACTGGGAATATAAGCCGAATACCGGTAACAATGCAACCGTAATAATACCTGCGGAAACAGAGCCAACTGTAGATGGCGCTGCCCTTCTTATGAACGATTATATCGGCGTGTTTACACAGGCCGGATTATGCTGTGGCTGGCGGCAGTGGACTGGTGAAAATCTTGGTATCACTATTTGGGGTGACGACGACCAGACACCGGAAATTGATGGATTTCAAACCGGCGAATTAATGTTCTATCGGGTATTTCGATCATCTGTTTCAAGAGAATGGACGAATATCGAAGTGGCATATTCACAGGGAA
This sequence comes from uncultured Cytophagia bacterium, assembly GCA_964498785.1. Lineage (GTDB taxonomy): Bacteria > Zhuqueibacterota > Zhuqueibacteria > Thermofontimicrobiales > Thiofontviventaceae > Mariaggregatimicrobium. The sequence continues at coordinate 2,680 of CAZCJL010000030.1, forward strand.
ACGGTCTGTACTCCACGAATACAATTTTTATCCTCGGAATGTTTCATACATTCGTAACAGAAATTCCGTTACTTTATGTCGAACCGGACACACTAAATTTCGGAACGACGACAGACACAATGATGTTTCACATCGAAAACCATGGCAGCGTGGTGCTTGAATGGAGCCTGACCCGTGCTTTTGAGAAAGCCTGGCTGACAGAGATTATCCCTGAAAGTGGAACAGGCGATACTGAAGTTCGGGTTGTTACGGACCGGCAGTTTCTTACTGATCCGGCAGATACGGCTAAAATCATCATCAATTCAAATGGCGGGAATGGAGAGGTAATTTTATTCATTGAAAAACCGTCAGATGATTTCCCGGATCACTGGAGATTTAAACCAAATACAGGGAATAACGTAACTGTGGTGCTGCCAACAACGGCGAATCCAAATATTGATAGCGCTCCGTTATTGACAGGTGATATTATCGGCGTATTTACTCCGGCAGGTTTGTGTTGTGGCCATGCAGCCTGGAATCATGAAAATATCGCGATTGCTGTTTGGGGGGATAATCCGCAATCACCAGACATTGATGGATTTCAGTCACAGGAGCAACTGTACTATCGCGTCTTTCGTCCGGCAACTGCCTGTGAATGGACGTCAGCGAACGTTGAATACTCACAGGGAACCGGATTGTACGAGGCGAATCAATTTATGGTAATCAACCGATTTGATGTGATCACAACATCGGTTGCTCAGGCGCAGGAAATAGCCCGACCGCAGTGCGTTCAATTACAGCAAAATTATCCGAATCCGTTTAATGCACAAACGACCATTCGCTATGATATTATCGAATCTGCAAATGTTGATATAATGATTATGGATATTCGCGGTGCAGTTGTTCGCCAGTGGAATTTTCAGAATCAAGCAACAGGTTCGCATCAGGTTATCTGGAATGGCAGGGATCAAAATGAAGCAAATGTTGCGTCCGGAGTCTATTTTTGCAGATTATCCGTTCGCAATATGAACAGCAATACTCAAATAATTCGAAAGCTGATATTTTTAAAATAGAAATTTTAATCAACTAGTAGCTCCCGGCTATTAGCCGTCAGCCTTTCATAATCATAAAGGAATAACGCTAAGAGCCAATAGCGAATGGCTAACAGCCGAATAATTTAAAAAGGAGGTTTGATTCATCATGAAACAAAAACGTATTTCATCAATAATGTTGTATGTAATCCCATTTATTCTGTTGGGATTCATCAGTGTCTCTCTGGCGACACCTGTCTACATCCAGAACTTTTCTGATTTTCCGAAATATCCCTATAATACATCCGCTTATATGTCCGGAGGTCGATATGTCGGGTGCGGTCCCACGACAGGCGCCATGATTTTGGGATATTTCCATCATGTGGAAGGGATGTCCAGTTCCACCGGTTTGCTAACAAGTCCGGTGACCGGCGTCAATGAGGGTCTGAATACCGCCTGGGCGCTGCATGGTTCTGGCTATATGAGCACAAATTCCAGTGGTTTTGGCTCGCCTTACGATATTGAACCGGGAATGGAAGATTATGCAGCGGATCGAGGCTACGAAATCGATGTATTGATTCATGTGTCGCCGATTTATGATCCCAGCTCTACGACGTGGGATGCCTATGGGCCGTATGGCACATCCTGGTTAAATGATGGTGATTTCTGGATTCAACATACCGATGGCACATGGGATTTCGACAAAGCTAAATTCTGTGATTTTGTCGCGCCCAAACTCGCAAACGGAGTTACTGTTTTTCTGGCAATCGATACAGACCTTGATGGCGGTGGTGATCATTGGGTTCCGCTAGTGGGTTATGATCGAGCGACTTACAAATATTATTTCTATGATACTTACAGCACAACCTTGCGGTCAGCAGATATTCACTATTGCGGCGCTACAGGTCCCAAGAAAGATAACGCGATTTCATTTGTGCGCACTGTTACTTACGTCGGCCCGGCCGGTTCCGACGTCAATCCACCACGAGATATTGTTGCTCTTAGCGGTTACAACGGCTCGGTTCCTCTTGCCTGGAATGTACCATCCGGCACAAGCCGTTCACTTGCAAGACCGGCTGTCATTTCCCCGGAATCAGAAAATGCACCTAAAGAATTTGATATAATTCCCGAAGACCAAAATCACAATCCGTTCAGTTCAATCCTGCAATGGACAGAACAACCCTACTCAGTCGATGAAGTCCCTGGTGGACAGGAGACAACGCGGTCCATGGCTTTTCTTGGTTATAATGTATATCGAAGTACTTCGTCCGGCGGACCATTTACTAAAATTGCCAATCAGATAACCCGGCAATACTATCTCGATAACGGCGCCGGAATTAACGCCACACGTTATTATCGGGTTACAGCCGTTTATAACGAAGGAGAAAGCTCTCCCACGAGCACTGTAAGCGCAACAACAGTGAATGATGGCTATCATATCGAAGCGGGTTGGGCGAATTCTCCGCCAAGCATAAACGGAGTTGTGGAAACCAGTGAATGGAATAATGCAACTCAGGTAAATATTACATATCCGGGCTATTCGGGAACAGTAACGCTTTATGTTATGAATGATGCAAATAATCTGTATCTCGCCGTTCATGATGGCCGTGACAATAGTCAGGAAAATCTCGATCAGTTCGCGCTGTTCTTTGATGAAAATATTAACAGAGAATGGCCATCTTCGTCTACCAATGAAGAAGGAGTGATTTAGATCGCATGGAATAGCAGTGAGAGCCAATCCTTTAGTGTCTGGGGAGGTCGTTATGGATATTGGCCGGATCATATTGGCCTGGCAACCAATGTCACAACGCCGGGAGTCACTCACGGTATGTCGCGTGCGTCCGTTTATGTTGAATACGAGGGGACATACAATCTTTCTTCGAGTCCGATAAATGGCAGTCCGGGTTCCAAAATTGGGATTCTGGCGTTTACCTATGATTACGACGTGGAATATTTCAATGCATTCTGGCCGCAGGAAGCCGTGCGCCTGGGTGCAATTACTTCGAATCCTCATAGCTGGGGCACAGCGCCGTTCAGTTTCGGGAACTTAATCCTGGCGACAGAACCTGCCGCTACGAATCCAGATATTGCTGTAAATCCATCAACATGGAATTATGGCGATGTCAATGTGGGAAGCTCCAAAGATCAGGTTTTTCAGGTGCGAAATGAAGGAGATGCGACGCTGTCAATCACCAGTATTTCACTCGTTGGGGATGCATCCAGTTTTCAGGTAATCTCCGGCGGTAGCGCAACCAGTCTGCCTCCTAACGGCACACACAATGTTACTGTACGGTTCCAACCCATCAGTTCCGGAACCAAATCGGTACAAGCCCGAATTTACAGCAACGATCCTGACGAAAATCCATTTACAGTAACATTGACTGGTCGTGGCGTCACTGTTCAGCCGCCGGTATTGCACGTTACTCCCACAACTCTCAATTTTGGGGCGTCACTGAATTCACTGACTTTTGACATCAGCAACAGCGGTGAAGGCACGTTAACCTGGACAGTCCAGGAAATACCGGACAAGCCATGGATCACTTCTGTGAGTCCCTCTTCTGGTACGAATAGCGGAACCGTGACTGTAAACGTGAATCGGGCTCAGTTGACTCCATCCAGCGATGCCGGGCTTATTCATGTAGAGTCCAACGGAGGGGATCAGGATGTGGTTGTAAATATTTCCAAATCAAGCATTCCGCTACCGGGACACTGGACATTTACCGAAAACACCGGCAACAGCGCCACCATCGTTATTCCCACTACCGCGAATCCAAATATTGACGGAACCCCGCTGCAAAACGGGGATTACATCGGCCTGTTTACACCGGCAGGATTATGCTGCGGCTGGAAAGTCTGGCAAGGTAGCAATATGTCTATAACAGCCTGGGGCGATGATAATCAGACGCCTGCTGTGGACGGCATCCGTTCCGGCGAACTCCTTCATTATCGGGTCTGGCGCGAAATTCTTGGCAAAGAATGGACATTCGTTGAAGTGGATTACAGTCAGGGAACTGGTTTGTATGCTGCCAACGCGTTCATGGTGCTCAGCCGCTTCGATGTATCTGAACAGCGGTGCATCACGCTGAATTTTAATGCAGGCTGGAACATGTTCTCGCTGAATGTCGCTCCCGGCGATCCTGATATCGAAGCGGTGCTTGCATCTGTGTTAGATAAATTAGTGCTCGTAAAGGACGGTGAGGGAAATACATTCATTCCGATGTACAGTATCAATGACATTGGCGCTGTACACACGGCAAAAGGATACCAGGCTTATTTAAATACAAGCGCTTCTCTGGAAGTTTGCGGACAACCGATTGCACCGGACACGCCAATTCCACTTCCTTCTGGCTGGAGCTTGATCAGCTACCTGCCCGATCATCCTATGAATATCGCTACCGCACTGGCAAGTATTCAGAGCCAGCTTGTACTTGCAAAAAACAATGAAGGTCAGACATATATCCCCATGTATGGAATTAATGATATCGGCGACATGCAACCATGCCAGGGATATCAGGTATATTTGAACGGCGGCGCCACACTGACGTATCCGTCAACAGGTGCGCTCTCGAAAGAAATGGGCGAACGATCGGTGTCTGCTCATTTTCAATACAATGAGCGTACCGGTGAAAATGCGACCATCGTTTTGCCGACGTCCATCCAGCCCCGTTATGCAAATGGCGCCCCGCTGGATAACGGCGATGAGATTGGCGCTTTCACGGCTGACGGACGCTGCTGCGGCGCGATTATCTGGAATTCTGATCATTGCGCCATGACGTTGTGGGGCGATAATAGCAAAACCGAGAATGTCGATGGCGCAGTTTCCGAAGAGATGCTGCAACTCCGCGTCTGGCAAAAATCGACAAACCGTGAATATGTAGTCGCTGCGAATGCAATTGAATACCAACGCAATGGCTATATGATTCTCACCGATTTCATTGCACAATCTGCGCAGGATGTGAATCAGGCGGGCGATCTGGCCACACCCGCGTCATTCCAGTTGTGCCAGAATTACCCCAATCCATTTAATCCTGATACACGCATTAATTTTGACATCCCACAAAAAGCAACTGTAACGCTGGCGATTTACGACCTGCAGGGCCGCCGCATACGCACATTAATCCAGGGCGAAAAAGCAACCGGTCACTATGTGGCTGTCTGGAACAGCCGCACGGACACCGGCGAAAAAGTACCCAGCGGTGTGTATGTATACCGGTTGACTGCGGGGGATTATGTTTCCAGTAAGAAGATGATATTGTTGAAGTAAAAAATACTTCCGTCAATTTTACCCATCCGGCAAGCCATTCCTGTGTTGGGATGGCTTGTACGGGTGGGGAGATTGGCTTCATTTTTCAAGCACATATTCGACGCTTTAGTCTTTACGTATGATGTCTATTTTACGTCTATCTGATATTTTCCATCTCACATTCTATTTTCCGACAACTTCCAACTCTCTCCGGCTAATCTTGTAAGTTTTTAAAATAAATTGAAATCCACGTAGAACAGAAACTTATAAATATAAAACCTTGTCTTTCAACAGGAGGAATCTATGAAAAATCAGAAATTCATTTTCACAAGTGTATTACTGGTTTTGATGACTTGTGTACTCACCGGGTTTGCGTCCACGTATTATGTGGATACGCGTCATGGGGCGGCTGATGATGGCAATCCCGGCACGATTACGCTGCCGTGGAAAACAATTAGTCATGCGGCGGAAACTGCTGGCGCGGGTGATACTGTGTTGATCCGCACAGGGCAGTACTCGGAATTCATCTATTTTGATCAATCCGGGAATGCAACAGATGGTCCCATTGTTTTTGCTGCCTATCCCGGAGAAAGGCCAGTTATCGATGGAAGCGGCGTGGCAGATGCAAATAACGGGATTGTGCTGGATAAGGATTACGTTGTAATATCAGGTCTGGAAATTTGCAACTGGAATGAAAACGGTATCTGGATTGAAAATGCGGCGTTTTTTGAAATATCCGGTTGCATTGTGCATGATGTGTTTTACGGCATCGGAATTACCGATGGTGCACACGATTTTGTTTTCAACCGGGTTGAGGTACACAATTTTTCGCTCTATGGATTCGATGCCTCTCCATCCGGCGAAGCCATCTGTTATAACGGCACGTTCACCGAGTGCAGCGCGCATACCGGTCGTGATCGTGACCAGAATGTTGATGGATTTGCGCTGGGCCACGGCGATCAGCATCATTTTACATTGAATCGTTGCATAACGTACGAACTGTTCGACGGCTTTGATATCAGCGCCAGAAATACCACTTTGACCAGTTGCCTGGCGTACAATTGCTGGAATGGCTGCTATAAATTATGGCAGGATGAGGTCTCTCTTGTGAATTGCATCGGTTATAACGCTACCGGTTCTGTTGTGGAACTGGACTGGGACGGGGAACCCGGAACAACCACGTTGATGAATTGTACCTTTTTCAATGGCGAAACCTATACCATCTGGATCGAAAATGCGGCAGATACGTTAAAAATGGCCAATTGCATTCTCGCCGGCGGAGATAATATCATGCTGGCGTTTGAGCAATTTAGCGCACAAAATTATTTCGGTGATTATAACCTGTTCCACAATGATGATCCGGCCCGGGCAGTTGTTGTGGGATATACCGACGAATTGTCACTGGATCAATTATCTTCCGGTGAATGGAGTAATTACAGCGGTCAGGACAACCATTCGTTGGTAGCACAGTCAAGCACCGATCTGTTCACCGATCCGACAAATGGTAATTTTCAACTGAGCGCTACAAGTCCGGCTGTGGATCAGGGGACAGATGAGAATGCACCGGGTAATGACTTTAGTGGCAAACCCAGACCATCGGGGAATGAGTTCGACATCGGCGCGTTTGAGTTTCAGCAGGAAATTGCAATTAATAGTAAACCAGTCACCCGCAATTGGCTTGAATCGCCGGTACTTCACGGGAACTTCCCGAATCCATTCAATTCAGCAACACACATTAATTACAAAGTGCCCAAAGATTCACACGTAAAAATCGTTGTCTACAATCTTCTCGGTCAACAGGTTCGGTTGCTTGTTGATGGGTTTCATCTGCGTGGTCATTATCTTATAAAATGGAATGGAGTTGATGATTGTGGCAACTGCGCTGGAAGTGGAATTTATCTATGTGCTTTCTTTTCTGGAAACTCAACCCAAACCGCACGGCTTTTATATTTGAAATAGTCATTCAGGGTGCATAATGCTCCTTTCTACCATCTAAAATAGTGTACTTTGCTCACAGACATACAAAATGGATTGAGTGCACATTGGAGCTATGCTTTTATAAATTATCAAATTAATTCATGCAATATTTAACTGGCATCACTTTTGCGTTTGTGATCCACCTACTAATCATAATTATAATTTAATTTATGAAACCTGTAAAAATCGATCCGCCTTATTATCTGTATCTTTTTATTGGAATAATGGTCCTGCTTCATTTCGTTATTCCAGTCACGCATTTTATTCATTTCCCCCTGAATCTTTTCGGACTGATTGTGTTAATACCAGGGATTGCTTTAAATTTATCCGCCGATAAAGCATTCAGAGTAAATAACACAACTGTAAAACCAATTTTGGAAACAAATAAACTGATTACCACCGGTATTTTTCACTTAACCAGAAATCCGATGTATTTAGGATTTGTATTGATTCTTTTGGGAATCGGAATATTAATGGGCACATTGACTCCATTTTTAGCAGTGATTGTTTTCGCGTTTTTTATGGACGTTGTTTTTATTCGATATGAAGAACAAAAGCTGGAAAAAGCGTTTCAGGAAAAATGGGTGGCTTACACGAAAAAAGTTCGACGATGGATATAAATTGAACATTTATACATCTTCAAATTATATCCCAAATCATTAAATCAGGAGAATTCGGATGACTGATGAAAAAAAGAAAGATAATAAGAATGCCGAGACCGTGACAATTATCGGCCCGATCTGGTTCATTGGCTGGCTATTTACAATTGGATTTGCGAAACTTACATTCTGGAAAGCTGTTTTCTCATTAATCGTCTGGCCATATTATTTAGGTAGCGCATTGTCGCTCTGATCAATACTCATAAATCAAGATGAAACCTGAAATTCTAAAAGGAGGTATTGGATGAAAATACTGGTAAAATCACTTACAGGAGCAGGATTAATTTTATTGTTGACAGGTATTATTTTTGCAATTCCATTGAACCAGGCGATATGTCAGGAGTCTTTCTTTCATAAAAGTCTTCATTATACAACCGAAGGCATGCGTTTCTGGTATGAAGAAGAAGGCGGATTCAAAAACGTTACCGGAATCCCGTATTCTGAATTAGATTGTCAAACCTGCCATACGGCAACATGCGATGTGTGCCATGCAGAAAAACAGGGCGAGAAATTCTCATTTTCGACTGCAAAGGCGCAACAATCAGAGACATGCCTGACATGCCACAGCCGGGAAGCGGCGACTTTCCGATTCGGTAAAAACATGGGGATGTTAGATGTTCACATTGCGAACGACATGGTTTGCACAGATTGCCACAAAGCAGAAGATGTTCACGGGGACGGTACATTTCATCGCTCCATGCGTGACACAAATGCAGTGAAAACCGCGTGTACCGATTGTCACGAGCCGGATACTGAACTACGCGCACATACTGTGCACAAAGGCAAACTAAATTGTAACGCCTGTCACGTGAAATATACAACAACCTGTATGAATTGCCATTTCGATAATTTTTTAGCATCTGGTTCCAGAAAGGGAAATTTCCAGGCGTTGCCGGCAAATGTCTTTCTCGTAAACTACAACGGCAAAGTAACAACGGCAAATATGCAAACACTGGTGTACAAGGATGAAAAATTTATCGTTTATGCACCTTACTACACACATTCAGTGCAGGCTAATGCCCGGACCTGTGATGAATGCCATGGCACCGATTTAGTGAAGAAAATTAAAAATGGTGAAAAAGTCGCGGCAATGGAATATCAAGACGGGAAGTTTGTTCCTCATAACGTTGCGGTTCCGGTTGTTCCCGACCAGCTCACATGGCCTTTTCTAACAAAAGAAGGTGAAAATTGGGTCGTTCTGAACAATGATAAAAAAGTGCATGTCCAAATGGCATGTTATGGAACAGCACTGACAGAACAACAGATTAAAAAATTAGCAATGCCATTTAAGAAGTGAAAGACAACATTAATGAAATTAGATTTTGTATAAATCTACTTTCAATATGAATCAAAAATTTTGTTACATCCTCCTATTTAATTATTTTAATGCTTTAACCTCTTTTTATTCCACACGAATGGGGCATCGGTTTGTTATTTTCGGCAAGCCGGTGCTCCATTTTATTTTGATTGATTTTAACCCCATCCAAATTCAGACATATTAAAAAATTATTATTTTCTGCTTGTAATTTTCAATAATTTTTTTTTCTTTAGCTATCAGACAATATCAATTATTTTTCATATAAAAAGGAGTATATACATGTCAAAAAAAATAGTGACTTTTGGTGAAATCATGTTGCGCCTGGCTCCGTTCAATTACGAGCGAATCGTTCAGGCAGTGAATTTTCAGGCAACCTACGGCGGCGGCGAAGCGAATGTAGCAGTTTCACTGGCGCATTTTGGCGAGGATGTCTATTTTGTCACCAGGCTTCCCAAAAATCTGATCGGCGAGGCAGCGGAAAACCGTTTACGCGGATTTGGCGTTCATACAAATTACATCCAGCGCGGCGGAGAGCGACTCGGCATCTACTTTCTGGAGCATGGCGCGTCCATCCGACCCTCGAAAGTGGTGTATGATCGTGCGCATTCAGCTATCGCTCAAGTCACTATCAATACTTTTGATTGGGATGAAATTTTCAGAGGCAAAGACTGGTTCCATATTACCGGAATTACGCCGGCGCTGTCCCCCAACGCAGCAGAAGTTAGTCTGGAAGCTGTGGCAGCAGCCAAACGAAATGGCCTCAAAGTAAGCTGCGATCTCAACTACCGTAAAAAGCTCTGGACAAAGGCGGAAGCCAAAGCTACTATGACCAAACTGGTGGAATTCGTGGATGTAGTAATTGCGAACGAAGAGGACGCGGCAGATGTGTTTGGTATTGAAGCGGAAACCACTGATGTGACCAGCGGCACGCTGGATATCGAAAAATATAAATCTGTAGCAAATCAACTGCAAAAATTATGTGATGCTGAGCTCGTCGCAATTACACTGCGGGAAAGCATTTCAGCGTCCGACAACAACTGGTCTGCAATGTTGTACGATGGATCTGAGTTTCTGGTGAGCCGAAAATATCATATCCACCTGATCGACCGTGTCGGCGGCGGAGATTCCTTTGGCGCCGGTTTGATTCATGGGCTTGTAAACGGCTGGGAAAAGCGAGATGCCCTGGAATTTGCCGTGGCAGCTTCCGGTATGAAACAGACGATCCCCGGCGATATGAATCTGGTGAAAGAAGACGAAGTACTGGCAATCGCGAAAGGCGACACTTCCGGCCGCGTTCAAAGATAGTCCATTGAAACCTCTCTCAATCTTCCTTTGAGAGAGGTTCTCACACCAAATCAAGTTCATTCAGAATCGCAATCGCTCCGTCCCCGGACATACGGATCGTCATCACATCTGAGTTTATTTCACAGTACGATTTCATTTTAAAGATTAAAATATATTGCAACCTCCGGATGCTGTACTCCTCAATCGTAATCCAATCAGGCGGCTTTTCATAAACGAGTTTGGCGATGAATTCTGTTTTGGGGGGCACAATTATTGTCCTTCTTGAGATATTTATTCTATTTAAGGAGAATTCGATCTAAGCAATTATCTAACTACACGATTATTTTTAGCCACCATTCAACACGGACTAAAATGATTAGTTCGTAAAATTGGAGTACAATGCCTTTATGCATTGTACTTTGATGCGCATAAACAGGGTATCCATGAACTCAGAAAAAGGTCATTCTTTTATATGACAAATTTATTAAATTTGGTGGTTCCTGGGGCTGTATTAAAAGTCCAGGATTTGTATTTTGCGAAATTATGGGGTATAGCGATCCCATCGCTTGGAGCGATGGGATCGCTGGTCTATTAAAAAATCTTGCTTAAGAAAGATTAACTTTTGATACAGCCCCACGAACTACCCTTGCGAAGGTTTTTCAAAACGGGACAAGCTGTATATTGATACATATTCATGAATTATTCATATAGTGTGTTGTAGCGAAACCTTCTCAAGGGTTTTCCCGACGATATCAAAGTTCCTGGGCAGCCTCTTAAGAAAATTCACTCCCTTTTTAAGGAATAAAGTTCATTCTATTGAAACGCGTTTCTTATATCGACATCAGGCTATTCATGCTTTGTGTTGTCTTTTTACCATTCCCTCTTTTCAATTAATATAACCTTTCCCCCTTGACATTTCAACAAAAAACTATTATAATTAATTCAACGAATGAAAATAAAGGATAATTTATGAAATATCGAAATTTTGGCAAAACCGGCATACTGGTTTCGGAAATCGGATTTGGCGCGTGGGCAATTGGCGGTAGCTGGGGTCATCAGGATGATCGCGACTCGGTGAAGGCGTTGCACAAAGCCATCGATCTGGGTATGAATTTCATCGACACTGCCGCGGGGTACGGCGATGGCAGAAGTGAAAAAATCATCGCGCAGGTGTTGAAAGAGCGTAGTGATAAAAAAATCTATGTCTGCACCAAAACGCCGCCGTCACCGGGCGAATGGCCGCCATCTCCTTATGACAGTGCGGAAGCCCGGTATTCTGAATCATATCTCCGCAAAAATGTGGAGCAACGGCTCAAAAATCTGAATACTGACTGTCTGGATGTCCTGTTACTTCACACCTGGACCCGGGCGTGGAACCATGATCCTGCGCCGCTGGAAATTCTAAAAATGTTAAAAGATGAGGGTAAAATCCGCAATATCGGGATATCCACGCCGGAGCACGATCAGAACTGCGTTATCGATTTGATGCGCCGGGATTACCTGGATGCGGTGCAGGTCATTTACAATATTTTTGAACAGGAACCGGCCGCTGAATTGCTGCCTGTCGCCCTGAAAAAGCAGGTCGGTATCATCGTGCGGGTGGCGTTTGATGAAGGCGTTTTGACCGGAAAATACCCGGCAGACAGTGCGTTCCCGGAAGGTGATTTTCGTCAAAACTATTTTGCAGGGGACCGGCTGGAACGAGCCGTAAATCGCGCGAAAAAGATTGAACAAGACATTGCAGATACCTGTTTATCGCTGCCAGAGGTCGCGTTGAAATTTGCCAAGTCTCATGACGCCGTAAGCACAGTAATTCCGGGCATCCGAAATGTGCAGCAGGCAGAGGCGAATATCGCTGTCTCCGATCTGCCGGAACTTTCTGACGATCTAATAAATCGCCTGCACAAACATCATTGGCGCCGGGCGTTCTGGTATGCAGGGAAATAATAACTATTTTTGCCCGATGAATTGAAAACCAACGGCGTCATGTCCGTTCATGGTCGTTAAATGAATTTCTTCAAAATGGATTTGCTGAAAGCGGGACGTCAGTTCGGTAATCCAGTTACGGTCATGATGCCGCAGCACAGCGCCTTCCGGCAATTTAAAGACGCCGTATTTTTGGTAAACATCTTTGATCTTAGCATAGCGCCGAATATTTCGCGCATCACGCTGGAGCAACAGATCGCTGATATAAATGAAAGCGCCCGGTTTTAATAACTGGTAAATTTCATCAATGATTTTTTGCTGACCATCATCTGTGGGGACGCATGTGAGAACGGCAAATAAAATGACCAGATCGAAGGAAGTGCGTTTCTTAAATCGGAATTGAACAAGCAGGTTCAGATGAGGATACATTCGCAATCCCCGTTTTATCATGCTTTCTGCCGGATCAATGCCAATCACATTGGAATAGCCGTGTTCCCGCAACGCGGCGCAGGTTCGGCCATAACCGCAGCCATAATCCAGAATCGCTGCATCTGTCGAGATGCATCTTTCCAATAAATCAATTTGCAGCGGATGGCTGAAATTTTTCTGTTCCGCGACCCGGTTCCAGTATTCCAACTGAACATTCAGCGATTTACTATCCATTCTCCCCGCTCATTCGGGCGATTTTCAGATAATAGTAACGCAGCAGATCCTGCTCTTTTTTGCCGAGCACCTGTTCCTCAATGCGCAGGATACGCTCCACATCACGCAGCGCGCGCAATACGTCAATGGGGACTTCGCGCATTTGGTGCGGGATTTGGGTGAGGTAATTGACCGCGTCGATCAGGAACTGTCGCATGTAATCATCCATAACCCCACGCAACAGACCGGCAATCTGACTGCCCAACCGATGCACTTCCCCCGGCTCGATGGTGAACGGAATGTCTGGCACGCCTTTTCGATCAGACAACGAATTAATCGCCAGCGCCAGTTCCACAAAACTCTCCACCTGCTGTTTGATCGGCTGGCGAATGAGTTCCCACATCTCCGCACGAATCGTACTGATTTCTACGGGGACCCGCATCAACTGCCGCATGGTTTCCGCCCATTGCGGCTCGATTTCCACGGAAATGTCTTTTCTCAAATTATCAAAATCAGTATTGAATAGATCTGGTTGCAGCAGGATCGACACATCCGGGCGGAATGCCGGTAATACATCCGGGATAATGCGGTCGCCACTGAAAAATTCGGAAACATTCAATCCCTGTCGTCGCAACAGTTCTTTTTGCATCATCAGAATGAAACCGGGAATGGAGTGATTATCTTCTTTTAAAATCAAAAATGCGGAATTTCCTGCCCGGAATGATGGTTCCATTTCCCTGATGTATGGCAGCGAAAGATCGTGATAAATACGCAGTGTATGCAGAATATCATGCACCGGCAGCAGCGGCAAAATGCGTTCGCTAATCACCATTAGTCCATCACTGTTCGCGAACTGCTTTTCCGCAAATTCACTGAGGGCACGGAACAGACCGGTAGTCAACTGATTCACACCTAAAATGACAGTCTGCGCCCGGTTATGCCCGATGGCCCGAAACAGGCTGCCATGTTTCAATAACGGCAGTGTTTGCGCTAATCGTTCAATGATCTGCTGCCCCTGATTCCCCGGGGTTTGTTGTCCCGGACGAACTGTCGGGCGATCGCGCAGCGTGGGAGTTGCCCTGGAAATAAAATAGGAGATCACATGAATCCCGACGACATCCTCTTCCCTGCCATAAAGAATGTGCTGATAATAGCGCGACACCAGTTCGATAAACTCATTGAAAATCTCATCCCGGCGTCCCATGGTCAGCCGTTCCAATTCCTCCCATCCGCGGGACTGAAATCGCAGCCGGGTTTCCTGAAGTGGTTCATCGGCGCGAGACAGCTCGCCTTCATAGTATTTCTGGGCTTTTCCGACATGATACAGCAACCGTGCCCGTTCGTAAGCGGAAAGATGGCGCAGTTTTTCTGCAACATTGCTTTGAAACGTCCGGAAATCACCACCGACCAGCACACCGCGCAACGGGCTTTGCGCGAATTCAGTACTGCGGCGAGCGGAATCTTTTAGCACACCAGCGAGATTTGCCAGCGAATCCCGGGAATACAGCACGGATTTTCCGGCGTTTTCATCATAATAGCCACCCTGTCGCTGCATCGGCTCGCCGCTGCCCAATTTGATCCGCACCTTGCCAACCAGTCCCCGTTCCGCCAGCCAGCGGATCGACCGGTGTTTTGCCTCGCGGTACAACATTGCGCCAGCGGGTTGACTCACCTGCTGGCTTAAATCTGAGCCAGCGAAAAATAATTCACACACCATTTCCTCAAAGCGCTCGGCAGAATTCTGGGTCAATCGCTGACTCTGTCCCGTATATTCCCAGATGCGATCCAGATAGGATTCGAGATTCCGAATGGTTTTGCCGTCTTCGAATAACGGGATCAAACTAACCGCCGGAATAACAGCTTCCGGATGTTCTCGAGTAATTTCCTCCCACCGTGAGCGCATTTTTCGATCCAGCATAATTAGCGCTTCGGGATCAGTGGACATGCTGACCTGCAGTCCCATCACCATTCCCGGTGTGCCGTATTTCCCGGCAATCTCATTGATTTCTACAATATTATGCACCGTGGTATCGATTGCGAATTGGTCCTGCGCCAGAATCATTTTTTGATGAATGCGCGGGGTCAACATAAACCGCCGCAACAGGCTTCTGAAAAATCCGGCATGCAGCGCGATATCCGGATGATGCAGGTTGCGCTCGATTTTCGGCAACAATGCAAATAATGTTTTGCGCAACCGCTTATTCAATGAAAAATAATATTCCAGATTTTCCCGTCGTTGCACGCGCAACCGAAGCATTTTTCGTTCCAGACTGTCATTGTGCTGCCAAAGTGCAGTCAGCGGATCTCGGGCCAAATGCAGTTTCATTCCCACTCTTCTCAATAATCCAATATGCAAATCGAACGGCAACACCCGCTGATAGCGTTTCTCCAATTGATTGGTGAGGTAAGTAATTTCATTCAGCAATTTTCGGAATTGTACAATTCTGTTTTCCAGCGTCTCGAGATCATTGAATAATTCAGGGTCAAGTTTTATGGATTGATCCACCCGCAGCAATGTTTTTAAGAATTCTGCTTGCAAATGCACGTTTTCCACAACAACCGCAGCCACCAACCGGTGTCCTTGTCCCGATGGACGAGAGCTGCCATCCCAATCGCCCCAGAAAGAGATCAAAGATTTTAGAGTGACGTCATTATGCCAGTGCGCCCATTCTTCAGCCTCAATAATCGAGTGTAAATCCAGTACCAGCTCGTCCGCTTCCTCAATAGAATTGATATGCACGTTCATGCCCAGAAATTCATCTGTTAGCTCATTTGCAAGTGCATGAATCGTTTCCCGTGGAATATCAAGGCCATAGATGAAATTTTCCAGTATTTTGTCAATGATTAAATCGACTTTCAGCGCGTACATTTGCGTGGGATGGACCGTCCGGTCGAACAATCGTTTTCGAAACGTGACAGATCGTTCTTCAAGGGATTCTTTGTGCAGCTCTTTTTCCAGAATGTGAATTAATTTTGTCCGTTGCGAACCGTTCACTTCATTTATAATCATCTCCGCCAATTGAATTCGATCGCGATGTTTTTGTCTGAAAACCAGAAATCGCTGTGGCAAATAATCCGCATTGAACTGACGCATCATTTTTGGGATATTAAAATGCCTGGCAACCGGCTTTAGCTTTTTTGATAACAGAACACCAGCTTCGGAGGCAGTACGTTTCAGGAATTCATCAAAAACAATCGCGTACTCCGAAAATAAGCCCGTCGTTTTGAATTGCGCCGGCGTAAGCTCTCTGCGAGTATAGTTAAGGGATTCTTCAGCGATCAGCCGGTTCAGATCGATCAGCACGCGCCGGGTTTTCTGTCGCAGAATGCCGGCGTCATCCACACCACCAAGTGTGAGACGGAATGAGTTTCTGCCGATTTCATAACCCTTCGCTGTTCTGGCAAATGTAGACAAAGGAATCAAGCCAATCCCCTGCAACGCCAGTTTGGAAGCCAGCCAGTCCAGTGAAATACCTGTTGGCAATTTCCGGATGATCATATTGGGATACATCGCTCCCTGCGGTCTGCGGATTTCGATTTGATACGGATTGCGGTCCGACGGCAAATTGGCGCATGCTATTTCCAACGCTTGCATGCGTTTCTCAAAAATCCGGTTGCGCCAGGTCCAAAACGTCGCGATCTTTTCATAACTGTTTCGATAAAAAAGATAGGAAAGCAGCGTTGCCATCAAATTCGGACGGATCAGTCTATTCAATTCGGAGAATTGGTTTTTAAGACCCGCATGCGGGATTTCCGCAACAGCCATGCGTGCACCGGCAAAACAATCGGTTTTAGACAGCGAATGCACTGTAATTCCATACTGCGCCAGCTCCCGTCTTATTTGGCCTTTTACCACCATATCACTAATGATTTGCCGAACCGATTTTGGTCCGCTCAAATTGTGAGCCGGCGCGACATTTTGATATGCCAGATCATCGATAACAAACACACGCTGTTCCAGTAGCCATTTTATTAATCTCTTCACATCGTTTTCACCAAACACATAGCCGCTGGCATTATGCGGATTATTCAGCACGACTGCGCCATGATCGCGCCAACCCGGATCATCCTCTACTTTACTCCGGACGGCATTGATAATCCCGTCCACATCCAATGACAAATCGTCATTTAGCGAAATTGCAATGACACGCGGGAAACAGTGCTCATACGTCCAGCTCATATCCGGTGTGATTACTTCATCGATCCCGCAATGAAAACCGAGCAAACTGAGCGCTGTTCGCGCTGAGCCGCTCACCACAAAGCAATCTCGTTGTGAATACTCCGGATGATGTTTCAGAAAGGCATTTAAAAAAGCCTGTTCTAAATTGGCGTGCCACTCCGAATCATTTAAATGAGTGAAAAATTTGGCTATAATTTCAAACGGCGATAATCCTGTGAACGGGTCAAACATGCGCGCTTTTTCAGGCAGATAACTTTCGAGTGTACGATACACATCGCTACTGCGATTTAACACCGGCCTCACGTGAGATGTTGCTTGTGCGGCATGGTTTTCAACAATAGCACAAAGACGCCGTACAATCCGGTTCACCTGGCGATTTTGTGGAAGCATGAGGTTAGCGTCAGAATTTTCCGGGAAAATATCAATCACATCCGCAAAGCTGTTCGGTTCGTCCTGTTTCGTGTTGAGTTTTTGATCCAGCAAAAATGTGAACAGTTCCACCTCTGCCGCTGCTGGAGTTCCTTTTAATTGAAAATGAACAGTCTCGAAAATTTTTAAGAATTCGGAATTCCCGGTCATGAATGAAATTGATAGCGCGGAAAAACGCGCATCGATTGCTGATGGTGAAATAATCCGAATCACGCGATTTAACAGACCGGCTTCCCGCGCCAGCGACAGGTGATTTGGGGCATCGTTGGTTTCAATAAACATAATCGGATGTTTTAAACAGAGCCGGCGGAGTTCACGACGAACTTCTTCACAGGGAATATCGCCCAGAATCAAAAATACGGGCTGCGAAGAATTCTGTTGAAAGAATGATCCCAGCGCCGGTAAAACAGACTGATCAGTGTCTGGCAATGAATGAAATATCAGTGACGAATACTGTCGCAAATGCTCTGGTATCTTCACTCCTACCAAAAAAATGTGCGCCGGCAGATCGAGCAGATAGTGTGAAAGCGAATGAAAAACTATCCGCAAATCTTCCCCCAAACCGCCATTGGAAAAAATAATTTCCCGGCAGCCTGTTTCCGTACCCGGATCGTAATCCAGTGGTTCATATTGATGTCGGGTGAGCCATTCACGAATGAGTACTGCCAGTTGATTAGGATTTTTCTTATTGAATCCGCCACGGGGCATATAAGCAGTACTGTTTTCAATCGCCCGAGTAATCAATTGAGGGATGTCACCGCGTTGATTCGAATTATAATCCCAAAAATAATTTGACTGACCTTCCCCGCCAGAATCCCGGATGTTCAACCCCAACACGATGCAACTGTACATATCACTTAACCGGCGATCCTGGATCGGATTCCCGATGTGAAAATTAACACGTTCGTCCGGCTTCACCGGAGATGATGCGGTCGCTTCGCTAATTTCCGAAACCTTTGCCGCTTTCAGCGGACGCAACCGAAACGAGGATTGCAAGCGATGTTGTGATTCAAATTTATTCATATTTTCTATGGAGTTATGGCATGGCAGCGACTGCCTCGCTGCATGCCGCCGTTTTTCAGCCGGCAATAATTTTATTCTACGTCCTGAACTTCTTTTTTCTCAATCGACTGGATCATATTCTGGAGCATTTTTTTCAACAGCCCCATAAATTGAGAGCCTTCTGCCAGGTCTTTTGATGAAAGTGACACTACCGTGCGCGCGTTGCGCAAATTCTGGCTCGCTTCTGCTAGTTGCGCGACTTGAGGCGTTAAAATAAGCAATTCGGGATGATCAACTAACATTTGTATTTCTTTTTGATCCATTTCCAATTGCATTTTTTTTACTTTCAGCTCCTCATCCACTCGATGAAGGGCCAAAACAGCTTCCTGTTCTTCCGCTGTTTTCTTCAATGCAATTTTCTTCATTTCAAGATCATGCTCATAGTTTGCAATCTGTTCATCTGCCTCGGATTTAGCGCGGGCTGCGGCGACACGTGCGTTTTGACTGTATATTTCCGTCTGCTCCAGAATGCGCGCAGCTTCCTGCTGCCGGATCGCCTCAGATATCTTTTTATCCGCTGGTTCCACGGATTGAACGTTCACTGCCATCACTTCCAATCCCAATTTCTCTTCTGAATCCTTCAGGCGACTATCCACGTGCTTTGCCATCTTATCGGATGCTAATTCCTCGATGGCATACTTTTCGGTAAACTCCCGGACAAATGAATTTGTCACCACTTCCAGTTCTCGCGTTGCCTGTGCGACCGCATCTTTGTTCCAGCCACCGACACGGATCAGCGCGGATAAATGTTTCAGCGAGGCCGCAACCGTCACTGCCAGTTTCACCTGAACCGCGATCCGTCCCTTTGCATCCGCCTCGATGGTGTGCACTGTTGAATGTACTTTTGCCAAAATTGTTAAACTAAAATGCCGCGGATAAATCCGGGCCCTGCGCCGGCGAACCTGACCATCTGATTCGTATAAAACAATGTAATCCGGTCGTGACAATCGATATTCAAACAGAATTAGCGCCAAAATAATGGCTGCAATGATGGCGATTGTAAGCACCATATTTCCCTCCGTCATCTGATGTTTTATGTGTTACTGTTTTCTCTCAGTGCAACGTCATTCATCATCGCACGATTCGAACAGATAAATTCTATTAATATACGTAATTTTTCTGTCAATCAAAAATAAAAATTAAATTTTCATTTTGGAATTCAGGTACTTCGCTTTTCCGCGACCACTAACATTTCAAAATCATCAGTGGTCAGTTTTTTATCGCGGCTGAAAATTCCTGTGTCGCAGCCGTAAATCCCGATATTCATGCAGTCGAGTGACTTTAAATACCATGAGATTTCCGATGGCGCAAAATAGCGCTCGTTGCAATCAATTTTCTTTTGTTCGCCGGCGTCGTCCACAATTTCAATGGTTGAAAAATCTCTGAACGTCAGCAGATCGAAATTATTTTCAAGAGAAGCAACTTCTGAATTTTGATTTATGAAATCCTTCACAGAATGATAGAGCGGATAGAGCACATTCAAACACGTGAAAATAAATTTACTGCCGGATTTCAACGACTGCACGGCGTTTTGGAGAATCCTGAAATTCATCTCATCCGTTTCCATAAGTGAAAAAGCGCCTTCGCACAGCATTATTGCCATATCGAATTGACTTTCAAAGCTAAACTGCCGCGCATCTTTTTGAAGAAATTCTACGGTAACACAAGCTTTTTCAGCTTTTTCACGCGCCCGTTTTAATTGCGATTCCGACAGATCAATGCCAGTTACTGAATATCCCCGACAAGCCAGTTCAATTGCATGACGACCAGTACCGCAGCCAATATCAAGAATACGTTTTGTTTTATCGAATCCGATCTCCTGTTCGATGAAATCTACTTCAGCGATCGTACCCTGTGTAAACACTTCCTGATCGTACTTTTCCGCATAATTTTCAAACAGTTTTTCGTACCATTGTGACATTTATGTGATCCTTTTGTTAGCCACACCTGTCTATCCAATACACAAAGATTTCCGAAGTCTCGGAGACTTCGGAAATCTGCTACCCGTTAGCTTTTGCTGCTTTTACAGTTAAAATCCCCACCAGAATCCGCGCCAACTTACCCTTTCAACCCCTTCTCCACAAACTTCAACAGCGCCGGGTCAGTCCAGTATTGCCCGTTTCGCAACCAATAATCATACGCTTCATCATCTCCGCCAACAGTCACAACATCCGAGGCGTATTCTTTGGGTTGCTTATGTTTCTTTTTAAGAAGCTCGTTGGCGATATTCGGCAAAAATTCGATTGCTGCTTTCAATGCCTCTTCTGCATCCCGTTGTTTCTCCAGCCGGTAACACGCCATGACTTTCCCGTATAAAATATCCGGCAAGGTATCGTCAGAAAACATATCACACAATTTCAGGATTTCTTTGAATTTTCCCTGAGCGATGTAACACTGCATAAGAAGCGCCCGAACACCCTGATTATCATTCGGATTATAATTCAACATATCCGCAAATACTTTAATCGCCCGATCCCATTCCTCAATATTGAGATAGGTGACTCCCAATCCCTGCATGGTTCGCAGAAATGGTCTGTTTTCAATATGCGCCCATTCGATTCGTCCGCGATAATTTTTGGGAATGACGGCAGTTCCCACAGAATAGCCTTCCATAAAAAAGGAAAACGCAGTCCCGTAATTAAACAAATCAAGTTCCATCCAGCCCAGGCTACTGTATGCGTCGATAAATTCCGGGTCATCTTCCAAAATAGCTTCGAGATTGAAACTCGCTGCACCGGCTTCTTCAGTCTCCTGCGCTTCATAAAATCGATCAAATATTTCTTTGCGTGAAGCTCCCCACTCAAAAACACCTGTCGGTGCTTCTTCCCCTTCATAAACCTTAAATTTTAGTTTGGGGTATTTTGGCATTTTGTTCTTTCTTTTAAATTGTAAAATTTTTAAGGATTGTTATTTTAGTTAAAAATTATCAGGCAAATAATAACAAACTCAACGCCATAACAATCATTCCGCTCACCACCCCGTAAATTGCCAGATGGTGCTCGCCGTATTTTTCTGCTGTGGGTAATAATTCATCGAGAGAAATAAACACCATAATTCCGGCGACGCCGGCGAACAATAAACCGAATATAATGTCGTTAAAGAATCGAAGTAGAATAAAATAACCAACGACAGCACCAATCGGTTCAGCAAGCCCGGAGAGAAAGGAATATAAGAATGCCTTGCGTTTACTACCTGTCGCATAATAGATGGGTACCGACACGGCAATTCCTTCGGGAACATTATGAATGGCAATTGCAATAGCAATACTTAAGCCGAGCGCCGGGTCCTTCAAAGTACTGGTAAATGTGGCCAAACCTTCCGGGAAATTGTGGATCGCAATCGCGAGCGCCGAAAACATCCCCATCCTCAATAGTTGAGTTTTTTTTATATCTTCAGTTCCGTTACACATTTCCTCAATTTTTCTGGGTTCATGCGGATTTTCAAAAGAAGGTACAACTTTATCGACAAGCGCGATAAAAAGCATTCCTGTGAAAAATGCAAGCGTTGTAAACCAGTAGCCGCGTGTTTCTCCAAGCTCAGCAGATAATGAAGTTCGGGCCTTTAAAAATATTTCGATCAACGATACGTAAATCATCACACCCGCGGAAAATCCTAATGCTGTGGACAAAAATTGTGTGTTCGTTCGTTTTGCAAAAAATGCCAGCGCACTTCCGATACCAGTCGCCAATCCCGCAAATAGCGTGAGTCCGAATGCAAGAATTACATTTTCTGTTGGCATAAAGTCGCCTCCATATTATTTAGAGTGGGACACGAATCATTGACATTTCATTTAATATAATCCTTTTCCTCTTAAAATCAAGTAAATACTCAACTGTGTGATAACTTTTATACTGAATTCAGGAAACGGTTTTTTTTCAAGCGGCATTTTGGGAAATTGTTATGAAGCGTTTGGCAGCAGGAAGGATTATACGCAGGTGAAGGCGCGCACGAAATTCCTTCACCTGAATGCCCTTGTTATTCTGAAGAGTTAGCATCCTTGAACAGCGGGTTACCAGCCTGTCCAGGAACTTTGATATCGTCGGGAAAACCCTTGAGAAGGTTTCGCTACAACACAATATATAGATAAATTCATGAATATGTATCAATATACAGCTTGTCCCGTTTTGAAAAACCTTCGCAAGGGTAGTTCGTGGACAGGTTCTTACAGCCCCATAATCAAACCGGTCATGATTTTAAAATCACTGGATCGCTGCGTGCCATCCAATTTGCCGGATTTTATCTGGTTGATCAATCCAATTGTATATTTAGTGACAACGGATAAATGAACTCTGCTACTAAACGGATACGACACACCCAGTCCCACATCTATTCCCAAGTTGTATTTTGACAGGTTTCCCTTTATGTCATATTTTAATTTTTCAAATTCAGGAGCATCATATTCAGATTTAAATTTTTCACTGGCAGATAACAGGAATCCCAGGTTCGGACCGGCGAGAACAAATGTATTGAAAAATTTGGTTTGATGCGATGCTTTCATGTGTAATGGCAGTTCGATGTAACGCAAATCCTGCACAAACCAGAATTTTCCCAGCTCTGTGCCCTGTTCGTCGGTTCCCACCATTTTGGTGGTGCTTCCACCAGCCTGACTATAAAAAAGTCCGGTTTCCACTGATAAAAAATCCGAAACAGAAATTTCTACAGAGCCGCCAGCTAACAATCCATTTTTATGATGATTATAGGGACCGAACGTAAAAACCGGCAGGCTATTTTCAGGCGCCAATCCGGTATTTGAAAATCCGGCCCATACACCGATGAGGTATTTACCCGGATTATTATTATTGTTTACCGAGCCAGCAGCAAATAACTGAGCTCCTAAAAGCACAATGAACCCACAAAGGAAAATTGCTTTTTTCATACTAAAATCTCCTCTTGAATAATATTAGTGATTTATTGTTGGAAATAAGCTACCAGAGCCAATCCATTTTCAGGGGGATCTCTGATCATTGGACATAATCAAAAGATAATGAAATATTTTATGGATTATGGTAGCAATTTTTTATATGGGTGGGTTCCTCGAATGTTTTTATTTGATCTATCAATTAATTGACTGTCGGAATATGATCCGGGTTCCGTTCTCTTTTCTAAAAACGATCGAATTGGATATTGCTTTTTAAGAATCATATTTATATATTACAACACGTAAACATAATCATCATTGAAATTTGGAGTGTATTACACCTGTGCGCCTCAGGAGCATTTATGCAATGCCGAAGAGTGAAATCCATAAAGGGATTTCACTCCGGCGAATAGACTTTAGGGAATTTAAGAATCACCGGATTTTAAAAAGGAGATCATAATGCTAAAAAAATATTTCTTTTTTTGTTGAAAAAAGAAAATGGAAATTGGCATAAAAAATGGTCTGGCTGCAGTTGGATTGAATGATAACATTTCTCTAAAAGGATAAATTAATTTTTACATAGAGAATGCGGATGTCACAGATCACAACGATGATTTTTTAGCGACAATTCTATTTTAAAAAAACCGTGATGATCAGCGTAATGCGTGTCATCCGTGCGCTATCAACTCGTCAATAATAATGAGGTTTAAGCATGGCACATCACACACTCAAATCATCCTGTTCTCAACTCATCGACAGGCTCAATCGGTTTCCACAGGGAGTGGCGCCGTCGGAGACGTTGAATAAAATTTTGAAAATCCTGTTCAGCGAGAAAGAGGCCGAGTTAGTTACCCTGCTACCGATCAAACCGTTTACCGCGAAAAAAGCCAGTCGCATCTGGAAGATGGATCTCGCCAGCACCCAAAATGTGCTGGACGAGTTAGCGAGCCGGGCGCTGCTGGTGGACATCGACCGGGACGGGACATCGGAATATGTGCTGCCGCCGCCAATGGCCGGTTTTTTCGAATTTTCGATGATGCGCATCAGAAGCGATATTGACCAGAAACTGCTGGGAGAATTGTTCTTTCAATACATGAATGTGGAAGAAGATTTCATCAAAAGACTGTTCTGCGATGGCGAGACGCAGCTTGGTCGGGTTTTCGTGCATGAACCGGTGCTGAGCAACGAAAACGCGCTGCACGTGCTGGATTATGAACGTGCATCCGAGATCATCAAGACCTCGAAATACATGGCAGTCGGCGTTTGCTACTGCCGGCATAAAATGCAGCATGTTGGCAGAGAATGCGACGCGCCAATGGAAATTTGTATGACCTTCGGCAATTGCGCCGCGTCGTTGAGCAAATACGGGCACGCCCGTCTCGTGGATAAATCGGAGGGACTCGATTTGCTGCAGCAGGCTTATGATAATAATTTGGTACAATTCGGCGAGAACGTGCGCGAGGGCGTCAGCTTTATTTGTAACTGCTGCGGCTGTTGCTGCGAGGCAATGATTGCGGCTCAGCGTTTCGCCGTGCTGAATCCAATTCATACAACGAATTTTATTCCAAAAATCGATACGGAAACCTGCACCGGTTGCGGTAAATGCGTGGATGTATGTCCGGTATTTGCCATGAGTCTGGTATCAGCAAACGATCCGCAGAAACAAAAACGAAAACAGGCACAGCTCAATGCGGAACTGTGCCTCGGCTGCGGCTTATGTGCGCGAGTATGTGACAAAAAGAGTATACAGCTAAAATCCCGGGAGCAACGCGTCATCACGCCGCTGGATGGCGCACACCGCGCAGTGGTGATGGCAATCGAGCGGGGAATGTTGCAGCATTTAATTTTCGATAACCGGGTACTGTGGAGCCATAGGGCGCTGGCAGCGCTGCTGGGTGTTATTTTAAAACTACCGCCGGTGAAACAAATCATGGCAAGCCGGCAAATGAAATCCAGGTATTTGGAATCGATGATTAAAAAATATTATTTTTAGTACCTGACAGCTTAAATTTTGCACTTTTTTGGAAAAATATTTTTCTGATCGATTTTATGAGTTTTTTTATTTTTAATTTTTCATTATTAATTTTTAATTGCAGCTTGTCTGCGTTGGGATTTACTATGATAAAAAAAATAAACATTCTTTCTTTTTTATTACTTATGAATGCAACGCTGTTCGCCGCCGACATCCGAATTGATTTCACGTCGAAACTGGGGCTCAGTTCCGGGTCTCAATTCGCACAATTATTCGTTCCGGATTATTACGAACCGCCGGCAGACGGGAAATTTATGCTGGTGTTTCATTTCCATTCTGCCACCTGGGCTGCAGAAGATGAAATCACAAAATCAGGCATGAACGCCGTGCTGTTCAATATTCATCTGGGCGCGCTGTCGAGTCCTTATCAAAACTATTTTCAGGATCAATCGAAATTCAAATCAATCCTGGATGAAATTCTCGATGTTTTACAAAATAATACCATCATCCGAAATCCGACAATTGAAACGCTCATTCTGACATCGTTCAGCGCGGGATATGCTGGGGTGCGTGAAATTCTGAAAGTCGAGAATTATTATCAACAAATCGACGCGCTAAATCTGGCAGACGGACTTCATTCCAGTTCATATCATGCCAGCCGGGATCGGCAGATGCAGGATTTCGTGCGTTTTGCCAAAGATGTCAGAGATGGAAAGAAAATCATGTTGATTACGCATTCCAGCATCCCAACCAGCGGCTATAAAAGCACCACCGAGACTGCTGATTATCTCATACAAAAAATTGGCGCCACAAAAACACCGGCGTCGGTACAGGACGAAATCGGCCTACAAACATCTGCCTGTGATACCGGACATTTTCATTTACGGGGATACGCCGGCGAGACAGCAGAGGATCATTTAAAACACCTGTATGCAATGCACCTGCTGTTGACGCAGGCAATGGGTATTTTGCAGCCGACTTCTGTGGGCAGATTAAATCAATCCGCAGAACAACCGGACGCGTTTGGGCTTGCGAATTACCCTAATCCATTTAATGCGACTACGAATATTTCCTGGCGCCAGCCGCGGTATTCATCTATCCAAATAACGATTTATGATATTAACGGTCAACTGGTGGAGACATTGTGCGACGAACAAATCGAGGCAGGGCGTCATTTTTTAACATGGAACGCGCAGCCCTATCATTCCGAGCTGTACACATTAATTTTGAAAGCAGATGACTATACTGAGTCGCGAAAATGTTTGTTGTTAAAATAATAAAATTAGACAGGATAACAAGATACACAGGATTATTATAAAAAAGATTAAAAATAATCTTTGATCCTGTTAATCTTGTAATTCTCTTTAAAAATCGGAGAAAACCATGAAAGCAGCAGTACTCGCACAATACGGAAAAATCGAATGGAAAAATGTCCCGACACCATCGATTTCGGATACAGAGGTGCTCGTCCGTGTAAAATACGCCAGTATTTGCGGCAGCGACCAGCATGTGTTCAAGGGAGAATTTCACCCGCGGACATCGGTGCCGATGATCCAGGGACATGAATTTGGCGGTGTGATTGCAAAATGCGGAAAAGATATTGCGGATTTTCACGTCGGAGACCGGGTGACCGTGGATCCCATTTTCTGGTGTGGCAAATGCACGGCATGCAAGATCGGTCATTACCCTGCCTGCCGCTCGCTGAAACTGTTGGGTATCGATGTCGATGGTGGCTTTGCCGAATTTGTGGTTGCCAAAAAGTTTATGTTAAACAAGGTTCCTCCGGCGATTTCGGACAAACAAGCGGCGCTTGTGGAAGTACTTGCTATCGGATTTCATGCCTGCAAACGGGCAAATGTTCGAAAGGATGACAGTATCGCGATTTACGGAGCCGGGAAAGTCGGGCAATGCATTTTACAGGCAGTGCGCACAAAAACATCCAACCCGGTTTTCATAATTGATATTCTTGACACGCGCCTGCAACTGGCACAGCAGGCGTATCCCGACATCATAACGATAAATGCGAGGAACGTTGACCCGGTCAGCGTAATCAATGAGCACACAAACGGACGGGGCGTGGATATCGCGTTTGAGGCCGTGGGACACGCCGTCGTAGTTCCCGAACGGTTGCATCCGGTACGATCATGCATTCAGACCATTCGTCCGGTGGGGACTGTGTGCGTGTTGGGATTATCCGACACCGAAGCGCCGCTGATCATGAAAGAGCTGATTTTTAAAGAAGCAAAAATCATCTCATCGCGAGTTACGCATGGCGAGTTTTCCGAAACATTGCATCATCTGGAACACGGGCACCTGAAACCAGATGCGCTGATTTCCAAAATCATGCATGTCAGCGAAGCGCAACATGGGTTCGAGATTCTGGAACAGGAGCCGGAAAATTATTTAAAAATTCTGCTCCGTGTTAGCAAAGGATGACATGCTACTGTTGCACTAACATGCCTGTGTTGCACAAAAACATTTAACTGATGAACAAACGAATCGAATTTGCGTAAAAAATAGGCAGATGTTCTGCCGCAACAACCGAAAAGAATGATAGAGATCATCGGGATGATAATTACGAAAACATCAAATAAGATGCACACTATTACAAATCAGATTATGATCTTTGTTTGCATTTCTGACAATGATACCAAGAGATCTTGCTACATAAATCGCCGCTAACTGTAAAGCGATTATTGAGGATACAAAAGTAAACTTATCGATTGAGATAGTCTTAAAAAGACTAAAAAAACTCACAATGACACAACAAGACCTGGCTTTTTCGGATAATTTGAAATAACACATAAAATCGTATTAAAAATTCGGGAGTCATAATTTGATGATGGATAAACTTCAAAGATCTGCCGAGATTGCGAAACGAATCACTTCTTTCTGTGAAAAATATTTAACAAATGAATTTTTACTCTATGCGTTGGAATTAGCTGAAATTTTACGCAGGAAACGAAAGATTGACATCACCCGCGGGAAACCGGAAATATGGGCTGCATCGATCGTTTACGTTATCGCTCGGTTAAATTTTTTGTTTGATAAAGAATCTCCGGATAGCATCACACCTGATACGATCTGTGATTTTTTCGAAACGAAAAAATCGACCACCAGCAACAAAGCCACTGACATTGAAAAAGCTTGTAATATCAAAATAGGAGATCCGCACTTAGGTAAACCGGAAATAACGGATATGCTCACTTATTACCAAACACCGGATGGATTAATGATTCCGAAAAATACTTTTAAGAATAATGAGTTAGTCGTTGAACTTATGGATGAAGAAGAATCTAAACAATTTGAAAAGATGCTCCAAGAAAAACAACGCCAGGAACAGGAAAGAATATCTGCCGCGGCAGCTCGTAAGTTTGCGCTTCGGAAAGAACGGGACGCCCAAAAGCGGAAATTGAAGTTTAAAAATCAAATTGATTTGTTCGGTGATGAATGAAACAGGCATTGGTTTCTCTCTCCGGAATAACTTATGACATAAACCCGCCGCTGATGCAGAAGAAGACTTATACGAGATTTATAGATATATCGCTATCTATAATTAAGGAATAAAAAAGGAGTTTGTATTCACGAATAGAATTACGTTTTTATTTCTTTGCGCCTTAGCGTCTGGTATGGCTATTGAGAGTTTCATTCCGAACGCTGATTCGTACAAGTCAACCGCTGCATCTGGAAATCCCTGTTGAATAGTTATCTCATCATTCACGGTTATAATCTGCTAATGGATAACGCTTTTTTCTGCTGATAACATCACCTTCGATAATGGCCGAATTTCCCGATGCATCTCCGATTATAATTTAACCGGTCATCAAACGTCCCAGATTGTATTGAGTTAGCATCTCAAGTGCCTGTTTTACTGTGGCGCACTTTTCTAATACAGCTTTCATCAGACTTCCATAAAAAGTCGGTTTGTCTTTAGAATGTAAAACCGGATTTGCCAGCGTTGCCAAACCGTCATAGAATAAACCCTGGTCATTCATTCCGCCCTGTTCTTCACCAAAATTAATTGATCTGTTTTTGTAAAACCAAAGAAGACGCATCCGAATTTTCCATCTTTGGGTGAATAAAATTTCATTTGTGAATAGGGAGCAATAAAATCTTCATTATTAGCGGCAAGTGCAAGCGTGTCGTTCGAAAAGTAAATTACAGCACAAGCATCGTTTTCAGAAATACATGAAAATAATAGAATCAAACAGAGGATAATCTTTTTCATTAATAAGGGCACAGTTGACGAGCGCATGAACTGCTTTTTCAATTCGACTGGCAGGTTTGCATTACGCGAGATGACCACGTAATGAGTTTAGAGTCATGGCAGCTCACTGGCTTGTTACACTCAAAAAACAGATTGGAACTTACACCCCACATCATGATCCGTCGACTAACGAAACATTATTCACTATTCCCTGTTTTGGAGACATCCTGTTTAATCGTCAGCTTTACGTCTTTCTGACAGCTCGTTTCCGATTGCTATCATTGTATTTTCATCTAATTTATATAGAAGCATTATACCGAGAGCAAGGAGGCCGAGCAATGCCGGGATCAGGCTAAAGAGTAATAACAATCCTTTCAGGCTTTCGATTGATTGTGCCTGATTCGCGACAAATCCAACCTGTGACATCAGGTTCAGGGCGACAAATGCGCCAAATGCCCAGCCAAATTTCTGGGACATAGTGGACGCAGAAAAAATGAGACCGGTCGCCCGACGCCCGTGCTTCCATTCGCCATAGTCGGCAGTATCGGCGTACATTGCCCAGAGCAAAACGCTTAGCGGTCCGCCGGTCATCGAGCCGACAATCTGGAGCAGAAAGATCAAACCGAGCTGTTCCGCGCTCAGAAAATAAAACCCAGCCGTACTGATGATGGCAATACTGATCAGGACTATAAAAGCCTTTTTTTTGCCAACTATTTTCGCGAACCAGCTCACCAGTAATACGCCAAGAAAAGAAGAAATTTGTCCGACTGTGTTGAAGGCGGATGCCAGCGCTTCAAAACCGTAAGAGCCGGTTTTCAAAAATGGTAGCGAAAGCTGCTGTGTACCGATAACATACTTAAAGTAATGCACGGTTACACTGCTGCGTACAGCAACGAACAGAATAAAAGTGATGGTGGTTGCGAGCAGAATGAGCCAGGGTTTATTGGTTACTAACTCGTGCAGATCTTTTTTAACAGAAGATTGTTGATTCTTCGGCGGCTGCACCCGTTCTTTTGTACCGGTAAACGTTATTAAGAAGAAAATAATAGCCGCGATACCATATACAACGAAAGATAATTGCCAACCGCTCGCAGGATCTCCTCTGCCAAGCGCTTTTGACATCGGCAGTAGCGTTGCGGAAACGATTATGCCTGCTGAAAAAGCAAACAGAAATTTAACAGAAGATATGGTGGTGCGTTCTGTGGAATCGGCAGAAATCACGCCGAGCAGCGCGGTGTAGGGAATATTAATTGCAGTATACAGCATCATGATCGCAATAAAAGTCACATACGCCCAGATGATTTTTCCGGTGAGCCCGAAATCAGGGACTGTAAACGTGAGAACGCCAATGACAGCAAATGGCACACACAACCATAACAAATAGGGTCGAAATTTTCCCCATCTGGTTTGCGTTCGATCGGCGATAATTCCCATTATCGGATCATTGACGCCATCCCAGATGCGGCTGACGAGGAACATGGTGGCTGCTACGCCGGCAGGAAGCAGAAAGACGTCGGTGTAAAAATAAGTAAAATACAGCATAAAGGTCTGCCAGTAAAGCACAGAGGCAAGATCACCGAAGCCATAACTAATTTTTTCTTTGAATGAAAGCCTTTGAGTCTGTAAATTCATATCCGCTCCTTATTTCAGTAAAATACATTTCCGTACCTGAACAGATTGTGGTGTTTCCAGTCGGTAAAAATAAATACCGGATCCAATATCATGTGCATTCCAGGGGACATGGTAACTTCCGGCTTCCTTTACTTCATTGAAAAGTTCAGTAACAACCTGCCCCTGAAGATTAAATATTGCCAGTCGAACCTGACTTTTTTTGGAAAGGGTAAAAGAAATAGTGGTTTCATTGTTAAACGGATTTGGGTAGCTATAATCTAAAGTAAATGTTTTTTGCACGGTTTGCCCGGCCTTGTTATCTGCAATTGAAGTTTCATGATCAGTTAGAAATTCTATTTCATCTAAGTAAAGGGAGCCACTTCCCCAATCTGCTGATCCTTTAAGTACATTTATCGATATTTGATTCAACGCTGCCACATCCATTGTTGTCGAACCATCATTTGCTTCAAAGTTGTTGAGCGGGATTGTTACAGTTATCGAATCAGAGCCATTCAGCGAATAATCGTATTGCCAGTATCTGCCGCTTTGTTCATGCAGCAAAATAGCGAGATCGTGCCCGGAGTTATCCGGTTTGAGCCAGAATTGCAAAAATTTTACCTGACCATAGTCACCGGAAAATTCTCTGAAAACACCGGCATACGGCGGACTGCCGTTTCCGATAGCGTATTTCATTCGCATGGATTTTTTACCCTTCCCGATGAGATTCGGTTCCAATAAAATATCCGCATCGGTACCATAGCGCGTCTTCCAAATTAATTGTAAGATTGAGTTTGATGTATAGTCCTCAAAATCATCTATCGTAAGCAGATTTTTAATCATGACTTCAACAGTATCCTGTTGCAGACCTGATGCGGACGCGATTATTTTTGCCGGACCGGATTTTTTCGTGGCTCTCAAAGTGATCGTCGCCAGCCCATTATGCGGAACAGCCGGATTATTTCCTATCAGACTTGCAATGCCTGTTAATTCAAAATGAACCGGATTCGTCGCCTGACTGCAAATCCGTCCAGCGTCATCCTGGATATAGCATGAAATTTGTGAAGTATAAGTTGTATCGCTGAAAAGTATGGATGGATATGCGATCAGCTCCAATCGCTGCGGCATGACTCCTTCTTTCGCAGGAGAGATGATGAATGCAATATCTGACAGACCGCCGGCGATCGCTGGAACCTGATCATTCAACTGCCCGTTTTGACTGAAACGGGTATGTGTTTGAATGGTATCTCCTTTCCAGGGATTGATCCATGTAACGGTAAAAGCTGCATCCATTAATCCCTCGATGCTGAATGATTTTCCGGAGACATCGTCGCCATAGATTTCCCGAATCCAGCCAAATGCAATGGTATCGGCTTGCATGGCATACGCATCACAACCGGGCGCCGTAATCGATGCCTGACTCAGCGGGATATGTGCATAATCAATCGTATTAGCGATTTTGGAGAAAGCCCGCATTTGCGCCATCACCGTACTGCTCATGATTTGTTTGGTTCCGAAATCCCACCAGAACGGTGTAGCTGCCAGCCCGCTGGCCCAGGTTACCCATAGCGCATTATGAAACAGCGCCGTATATTCGTTTGAGGGCGCAGGGAAACTACCGTAATTGTTATAATATCCTGCTTCACCCAAAATACCAGGTTTGTTAAAATCCTGCCAAAACCGATGCGCGATATTTCCATATATCCAGAGGCTACTGCGCAACGGATTTCCAGGATACCGCGCTGTCCAGCCAGTTTCATACAAATGCACATTGGGCAAATCAGTAACGGCATAACCGTCCCGCCAATAATGGCCGCCGCTCATAGATGCAGTCGTTGGCCTGCGATACGGATCGTTTTGCGTGAGGTAATCATGTACACGCTGAACCCACGCTAATGCCTGTGCTTGTTTTCCTGCCTCCCATCCATCTGTCCCGTTTATTTCGTTCACAATTTCCCAGATACCAAGACTCCGGCTGTGTCCCCAGCGTGCAATCAGGTAACGATATTGCTTTTCTTGATATTTCCAGGCAACCTCGCTTTCGTAAAAATCAATGACATTACACACCTGGTTATACGGATTGATATGCCACAGATGCGCCCAAACTGTGTGGGAGAGCAGATCGTGCGGCCATATCGACATCATCATTTTCAGGCCACGGGCTTCGGACCATTCCAGGATTTGATCGATCCTGCCGCATTTTGGCTGATCATATCGGCCCAGCCCGGCTTCCATGGACTCAATGATATTTCCTTCGCCGCCATACGTAATGTTCCAGTACCCAAACATATTGGCGCCGGAGGCTTCCAGATCAGCCAATCCGCTGGAACTATTACTGACTCCCCACGGATAAAATGGACCAACCCCGTAAAATGACGTATTATCATCGTGCATCAAATAACGAGGATTATCCGGCGAAACCTTAATCCAGCCGTGATGTGGAGAAGCGACTGCCTCGAACGTATATTCCTCACTTTGTCCTGTTCCGTCAATATCTGTCGCGGAAAGCACATATCGCCAGGCGCCGATTTCATTCGGTGAAAAACGCATTTTCCACTGATCGCAATTATTGAAATTATCATAAAAGGCAAAAATTTCCCATGTTTGGTTTGATGGCGAAATAAATGTTGCCCTGATATCGATCTCATCCGGATTGTATGGATTCATATACGCTGCATCCTGCAACAGCAAGCGCGCTTCAAATTTTTCATAAAGTCCCACGGTTTCTGAATTAGTACTCAGCACCGATATTTTCGGCGGCGATCCCTGTCTGTAAGTACGGGCGCTCGCCTCGTTGGATGCACCGGATTCATTGCCACTGTTATCAATTGCCGTCACTTTGTAGTAATAGGTCTGGTTCACTGTCAATCCCTGGTCTGAATAAGCTATCTGTGAGGCTGTCGCTAAAAATGTGGATTCGGCACAGGGAAAGCCGCCCTCAAGGCTGCGATATATTTTGTAATATTCTATTAAATCCGGATTATTACACTGCCACGTCAAATCGATCCGACCGGAATCAATGGTTGTCGCCTGGAGATTGCTGATATTGATAATCTGCACTGCATCCCCAATTTTTAAATCGTCAAAATAAACCGTGCCTGATTTGGGAAGTGTCGAACCGCCATCCAGATAAATGTAGATGGTTTGCAGGGTCGTTCCGCCATGATTTTCCAGGTTAAATGCCACCTCGTGCCAGGTGTTGTCGCCGTAGATATATTCTCGCAACCAATCGTTCTCTTCATTATAATAAATCGGTTTAAAGGTCAGTTCCGTATTTACATCTGATTTTACTTTCACAGAAATAAACGGATTGCCTGCTACCAGAATTGGTTGCGGTGGCGTATAATTGATATTGTGCCATTCCCAGCTTTCTGTAGTGCGGGTATAATCGATCCTGAGTACGCTATCCTGTTCTGTCAATTGAAATGTCGTTCGGTCGGATTGCCAGCCGGTCATAATGTTATCATTAAAATCTTCTACCCAGCCGGTTACCTGAGCGGCAAGCAGGGAAGGAATACAGATAATTAATAAAATAAGATAAAATCTTTGCATTTTAAAATCCGCTATTTTTATTTTAGTGAGAAAAAAGTGGCCATCTCATCAAAAGTAATGGTCACTTTTTCATTCTTTTTTAAAAATTACTTCAGCAAGCCATCATAATACGCATGGATAAATTCGGGATATTTCTTAATTTCCAGGTCCGATGTCAGTTTCTTCAAATATCCCGGAACTGCATGCTGCCGTTTGGTTATTAACAATTGTTCTTTGATGATATTTTTTACAGAATCGTACGCTGCATTCTGATAAATTGACGCCTTTCTGTCATGATAACAGGCTTGAACCTCTTTCTCAGCAACAGTTGTATTTTTAACCAACTGCCGGCGTACTTTTGACTGCAACAAATATTCTTTATAAAGGCCAGTTTTAAGTTTTACCTCAGGGGAGCTTTCCAACCCCATTTCCTTTGCCTCTGTCGTCAAAATCAAATCCCGAAAGGCAAAATCCAGGGTCGATTTATAACTTTTAAAAATCACATCATACGGAATGTAATTAAGCGCACTGATAAATTGGCCAACCGTTAATTCCTGGTCATTCAACGCCGCCAAAATATCATACCGAATGTCCCAGAGATTGGTTTCCAATTGAACCAGCTCTGATTCGCTTAATTGCATCATGTCCATTTGATCCGTGGTAGCCGGTTTCCGGTTGAGAATTTTAACCAGCTTGTCCCCCAACTGTTGCATCACTGCTGGGCGCACCTGAATATCGACATCCTCCATCATTTTCCGAATGTATTCGCGTGCGAGCTTTTCGCCTTTTTTACTTTCTAATAAATATTTTGCTTTCTTCCGATGAAGCTCGTATTGTTGCCGGGTAATCATCGGATTTTTTTTAAAATTGATTACCTGGATGATATGATAGCCAAATTGTGACTTGATTGGTTTTGAATACTCATAATGTTGTAGATTAAACGCTGCCATAGCCAGATCATATTCCATCTGCTCCCATTGCACCCATCCGAGATCACCGCCACTTTGCGCCAATGCCGAATCGTTAAAAACCATGGCTGCCAAATCTTCAAACGCTACGCCCTGTTCGAGGCGTTGGTATAGTGCTTCTGCCTGTTCTTTGGTTTCAGCGAACAGATGCCGGATATGCCGCTGCTGGTGTGTGTATAAATACGTCTGTTCGATTTCGTCTTCCGTTGTGTGAATGTCCGGTTTAATCACCTGCTCAAAATGCGCATCGCGCAGACATTTATTTCGATATGCATCGATGCGATAGTGTATTCGCTCGTCATTGAGAATACCCATTTTTTCTGCCTGCTCCGCCAATAACCGTCGTTGGATCAATTCATCTAAAAATTCCTCACGCAGCTTTTTTGAATCAAATACAGTCGGCTGTTTAATGATTTCCAGATATGCGGTACGAAATTGTGTCAGGGTGATTTTGTGTTTGCCAAATTTCGCCACGACTCGTTCTTCTTTTGAACAATCGAATTGAAGCGAAATAAAAATTAGAGTAGGCAAAAAGAGCAGAATATTATTTTTTGTAAATTTAAAAAGGTTTGGTTTTGTCATATTTAATTTTTAAAATTTCTACACGATGTGTCATCTATAATTGCCGGACAAACCCTTGCGAAGGTTTGTAGCCATACAATATATAGATAATTCATTGTAATTTTTTCAATATACAGACCAGTATATTTTTATAACCTTCGCAAGGGTAGTTCCGATACAGGCTGTGTGGAGACATCACACATTATTTTTTAGTTAAAAATCCGTGTGGATCAGTGTCAATCCGTAGCAAAATTTTATTTAATAATCAAAATTCTGCCTACATGTTCGCCGATGCCCGGTGCATCCACGTGGTAAATATAGACGCCATAGGCAATATCCATATTGTCTTCGGTCAGCAGGTCCCAGCTTTCCGAGCCATCGTATTCCGAAGAATCGTATTTGCCA
This sequence comes from uncultured Cytophagia bacterium, assembly GCA_964498785.1. Lineage (GTDB taxonomy): Bacteria > Zhuqueibacterota > Zhuqueibacteria > Thermofontimicrobiales > Thiofontviventaceae > Mariaggregatimicrobium. The sequence goes on from CAZCJL010000030.1 coordinate 39,520, forward strand.
ATGGTTCCGGAGTCGTGCTCCAGTTTGCGCACGAGTGTCCCATCCACTGCATAAATGCGAATAGTACATTTGGGCGGCAGGTGGATAAACTGGAGCGAGCGCGGCCCTCTTCCTGATGTATAGGGATTGTGCGGTTCCCAGATTGCTGTCACAACATACGGATTGGGCACTGCCTTGATTTTGTCCAGATTCTTCTTTGCGTACTGATTATCGTACTTCTGCCCCGTTACTTTAAACCGGAACGCCGTATTTCCGTTGAACGGAAAATCCGGATACAGGCTGAGCGTGTCTCCGGCGCCAAGAATTCTGCCGTATTCATTGAAAAAATTCGTATCTTGCACTGCATTATTCAACAAGCTGAATGTAATAATTGTTGTATCTTCAAATTCCTCAAAAAAGATAATGCGATCCTTCGCTGAGAAAAAGCCTTTGGGAGTAATGGTTGACTTTACCGCTGCATCGGACACTGCAAACGGAACCTCCTCTCCGGTAGCTTTGTCATAGATTCGATAATTCACTTGTGTTGATGGAATCGGAATCGGTTTTCCGGTCGCGGCTAATGGCACACCCAAATAAGATGTTTCGGTGACAAGTTCATCGTAAAACACGATTTCATATTGTCTGGGATAAGCCACACCTGGTTTGAATCCATACATGGCAAATGCGCCGAATTTTAAATTATATGCCGTGGAATAGTCAATATTATCGCTCCACTGAATCCCGTTGTAAATAGTGCTATCCGGCAAATCGATGACGCCAGCCGGTGGATTATAGACGAAAATTTTCATGCCATTGACCACTGTGGTCAATGTCTGCGGATCCCCATCTCTGTCATCGAACAGGTTGCTGATTAATTTGTAGCCATCCTGTTCATATCGATAATTGTAAAACCACACCGTGTCAATAACTGTCTCTGTGGTCAGATTTTTTAGCACAAATCCAGTCGTCATGTTGGGCATCATTTCGTCGATATCGGCTTTGTCGATTAGGCTATCGAAATCATTATCAAATAAATCCAAGGATTGATCCAGAAACTGAATTTCGTATTCATGCCCATCGCTGAGGGAATTGGGTTGGAGAAATTTGACAGCCACTCTGCCACTGGTTTTGCCGCTCCCCACCATTTGTGGCTCCTGATCGAAGCCCGGCGGGACATAGCCCAGCGCCGGCGCCTGCGGCACAACAGCTACCACATTTTCAGCTAACTGAATATTCCCGGCGGGATCGACATTCACAAAAATCGTATTTTCGGTCGGACCGATATTTTTCTCCAAATCACCTCTGTCATAAGCCGTCACAGCATAAAAATATTTCAATCCATTGGTCAGTTGTGAATCAACAAATGTATGAACCAGTCCGGTTTCATTGCCCAGATTGAACTGGACGCCGGTTCCGAATGTAACCGGGAAATAACCAAATACACTGTCGATTTTATCATAAATCGCGATGGGCTGTTTAAACCGTTCATAGCCCAGGCCATCGGTAATTTGTCCGGCATCTTCAAAGGTGTGATGCGTTGCCCGGTAAATTTTGTATCCTTCAAAATCATATTGTTTCAGGAACCGGTCAAAACTATATTCCGCCTGATCGTCCCAAAATAATGTTACCTTTTGATCTTCAGCAATCGCAGTGACTTTCGGTTTCATCGGCGCGACCGCGAAGTTATAGTTCGAGTTGTAAATTTTCTGGATCACCTCTTTATTTCTGAGAATATCCACTTCGTCCCAGCCGTAAACCATGGATATGGAAAGAAATTCTTCCTGATTTGGCATGAGCGGGAAAAAGCCGCAGGAAAAGACATAGTCATAATCCTCGCGTTCCCGGGAACCGGTATCGAAATACCCCGGGCGGGAAATATCCCACATTTGGGGATCGTTGCTGTAAGTTACATCTCCGTATTGATAAAACTTAAAGCTGGTCAATCCAATCTGGTCTGATTCATCTACATCGACCTGGTCTATATTTGGTTCTCCGGGCAAGTCACCATATCCGGGCGTCGGAATTCCATCTCCTTCGCCGGCGTCGCCAGTACCCGGTTTACCGTCCAATCCCACGTCATCAAACAGTATATCCCAATCCTCATCATTATCAATGCCATCGTCCCGGCGCTCATCGATCAAATAATTCGCCAGCCCGATGCTGTTTATGTAGTCTTTGGCTTTGTAATCCTGATCATTATATTCCGACCGGATATATAAATAATACCACACCGAATCCTGTGTCATGGCGCCATCATTTTCATCAATCAAACCATTTAAATTATCATCAATTCCATTTCGCTCAATTTCCTGGATCGGACTATTCGGTTTCTTCGTATACGTAATTCCATTCACAGTAAATCTCGCACCTTCTTCGGGCATAGTAACGACTGCTCTTTCATAGGTATCGCTGTTATAATCGATCATCACAATCTGATCGCCAACACCATAAAATTTTGGTTCAAACATCGTTTCATCGATAATCACACCATCGCCATCAATGCCGTCGCCATCGTTATCAATGCCGTCATACGGATTTCCCGGGCTTTCCAGGAATGCAAATCCCACCCAGGGAACAGGCGAATACTGGCGTGTGCCGCTGTCATCCCAGTCATAATTTACAGCCAGCGCTTTTTCCCGATAGAATCTGGCAACGTCATCGTCCCAATCGGTATTTTCTCCAAGCAGCGCCCCACTGGATGCACCGACATTAATACCAAACAGGGTGCTGTTCAAATAAAGTTCGCCGAAGTTCCTGATTTCATAGAGCCAGAACAGGCAATCCTCTGCATCAGGATTTGACCACTGAAGACCGCGCACAGCCATTCGTAATCCCAGTCCACCTCGATCGGGTTCAGCAGCGATTGGTTTTGGAAGGCTATATCCCAGTAATCTTTTTTTATACTGGAAATCGTCCATTACAAAATAGCTTTCTTCATCCGCATTTTTCTGGTCTTTACCAAAATAGCCATTCCAGTGCCCACTCCATCCGGGGTCGTTGGCATCTTTCATTTTATCGGGCCAATAGGGAGGCCAGGTAAACGCCTGATGGCTCATGGAAACTGCATGGAACGGGTCTTTGTCTCGCTGGGTCAAATTATAGTAACCAGGAATCGGCTCAAATCCGAGAAAAGCGCCGAGTGAGTCATGAGAGAATCGGTCTGGGTCCCAGCCCTGACAAAATATGGCAGGGGTAACATACTCGAATGTAGAGTCGCCGGTAACAGAATCGGTCCCTGCATATACTCTTAACCTGGACATTACGTAAGTTGAAGTATTTCCCATCTGCACCATCCCTGTTCCGATAGGCCACTCGCCGGCGTAAACAGTTGCCTGATCCCCTTTGATACCGCCCATCATTCCGTGATTATGGAAAGTTACACGGATTAAATTGCCGGCATGATCATTTCTCGCCCGGTACAGGGTACTTCCATGACCGATTTCTTCGGCAGTTGCATTTAGCCCTCCCAGCAGGAATACCAGCAGCAAAAGAATTTTATATTTCATAATATCATCTCCTTTTGGAACATGATTAGAACGAAAAGATAAGTGAAAATTTATTTGTTCGATCCAAACGGCCAAAATCAACATTGGCATAATCCAGCGCCATTTCAGAATTTAAAATGTTGAAGTGAAATCCAAAACCAAAGGTCAAACCTCCCTCCCGGTTTTTCAGGAACAATTGACGATAACCTCCGCGAAGCGCAATCAGGTCATAAATTTTAATTTCGGACCCCATGTTTAAATATTCCCTGTTGTCGTTTGGGTGCACCGCATCAACAGCAACGACGAGATCATAGTTTTTCGTGTCAAAGAAATCTTTCGCCAAATTAGATGAAATGCCGACCCTGAACAAAATCGGAAGCGGGAAGCTATCGGTTTGCAGATTGGCGTTAATGTTTTGATTGTTCCCGGCGACCTGTTCAGAAATATCGTGCTGAATCAACAAATCTCTGCCATCCATTTTCAGATCCGTACCAAAGTTAGAAATGGACATGCCGATGGTCAAATTTTTGAACCTCGTATGGTACAGGACTCCGACATCAAATGCCACAGCAGAAGAATGGCAATGCCAGATGGTTTCTTTCACGTATTTAATACTACCGCCAATGGAAAAGCGGTCAGTCAATCCTCTGGCATAGCTTAAACCGGCTGCGAAAGAATTTGCTGATACTTTTTCACCGTTACCATCGGGAAATTGAACAGTAGTCCGTTCAATATCCGGCATTCCGAGATACGCAATCGAAAAACCAAAAGTGCCCACAGACGGAATGGGAATGGCAACACCTCCGAACATATAGCTCAAATCTGCAATATAATCGAAATGATTAAACACTATTTGTTTGTTACTAATATTCGCCAGCCCGGCCGGATTCCAGAACAATCCTGTCACGTCTTCAGCCCGGGTTGAATAAGCCTCCCCCATGGCTAATGCACGGGCTCCTACACCAATTTTCAAAAATGGGGCAGCAGTGGTTCCCACACGACTGACAGATTGTGCATTTACGGAGATGAATGAGCATGTAATTATGATTAATGCAATCCACAGATAAGCCGGCCGTACCCAATTCGCGTTTATGGACTGAGGATTTCCTCTGTCTCGTAGGATATTTTGCTTGTTATTCATAGTTATACCTCATTTTAATTATAACTAATTCGGAAACCGAATTGAATAAATCTTGGCGAAGAATACATACCTGGCCGGGTATAAAATTCATCAATATTGGATATTTCCAGGAATCTGGTTCTTTGCCCATAACCTTCCAGCGTAAAATCCGGTTGTCCGGTATCGGCATAGACATAATTCGCATTTCTGGTATCCAGCAGATTGCTGACATTGCAAAATGCCTGTAACTGCCATAATCCGAATCGGAATGATTTCATGATGCGCAGGTCTACATTATATTTCAGAGGTGAGCGACCGCTGTTCTCCCGAAGGCCAATATAAGCCGCGCCTCCGGTAGCTTCGGAGCGTGCAAATTCCGGGGTATATGGCAATCCCGAATTCACATTGCCGATGAGCGTTGCTGTCCATCCTTTTATTGAATAGTTCATTACGAGATTCAGAGATTGCCGTTCGTCCCAATCCAGATTGACAAGTTGCACATGCGGCTCCCGTTTACTTTGCAAATTAGTATATGCGTCCCGTGGATCCGATGACGTTCCCTGTACTGTCATAAAAGTATAATCCATATTAATGGAAAACTGTTTCAGGCGATAGGACGATGATAATGTGATTCCTTTCGCTGTGGCATTATCACGGTTTTCCCATTTATAATAGGTTAATCCTTTGTATGTATCAATCGGAAACCCTGGACCTACCCAATCCCGAATATCCCGGTAAAAGCCTGTGAGATGGATGAAAAGATCATCCCGAAGTTGTTGTTGCAAACCAATCTCGTACATCACAGACCGTTCGGATTTTAAATCCGCATTTCCGACAAGATTTTCTGATCCAGCGCCCTCGATCCAGAAATTGGGATTTTGATATAAGTAGCGGAATTCCGGATTCTGGAAAAAATGACCATACGAAAAATGAATTACCCCTTTTTCTGTGATCGGAAATGAAAGTCCGAACCGGGGACTGATCTGGGATTTCGTACTCGGCTTGTTGTACCAGAATTGCTCCCGTTCCTCGATCGTGTATTCGACCAGCTCGCTGTCCGGCGTTGTCGGCGTATAATTATTGTAAACATGATCGATTTTAAATGGCCGGTAAATTTGTGGGTCCTTGGGATCAGCTAAAATTCTGCCATCAGAATCGAAATAATCATAACGAATACCCATATTGATAATGAGCTCATTAAATTCGATTTTGTCCTGAATGTATGCGGCAAATTCCCTCGGCTTCGCACTGTAATTTATATGAAACGGCGAATTTTCCGGTGGAATGAGCGGGCGATAATCCACTTGCGAAAACTGAAGATCAAAGTAATCATTGGAAATATCATGAAATCTGCCTGATAGTCCTGTTTTCATCAAATGGCGTTTGGTAATCTGGCTGGTAAGATCAAGGTTAAATGATGCATATTTTGTTTTGGTCGTCGTACGCCGCGGATCATTTCCCCAGTAGGCAAAATCGTTTGAACGGGATGATATGGATATGTTATCATCCCGCTGCGGTCGAAACACATACTGCTCAAAATCACCTGGCTGCGTGGGCATATAGCGGTAATCGAACGGATCTTCATAAAGATAATTTTTGTGATCATTCACGTAATAGCTGCCTTTTAAATCAAGGAAGGTACTTCGCGAAAATATGTATGTCATGGATAATATCTGAGTGTAACGATCCGTATAATAATATCTGCCGGCATCTGGTACATATTTAAATCGATAATCCGGATATGAACCACCCAATCTGTAACTTTTATCGTGATTATAGTAAATGCCGTAACTGAGATTTAGATTTCCACTGACATTGAAATAAATTTTAGATTGCGTTGAAAATCCCTCGTACCAATTGAGAGGAACTATTTCATTATCCGGGGTTTCAAAGGTATGCACGCTATCCGAAACCGGTGACCGGAACCCCCAGGGCATAAAATAGCGTTTTCCATGGTTATAACCCGGGCTGTATTGATACCGTCCTGAAATGAAATATGATATTCGTTTTTTTGTACCGGGAATCGGCCCGGAAATGTTCATCTGCAAATCTCTTTGATTAAACGGATTATAGCTATTTAAATAGGGCTCTTTTTTCTGCCAGGGTTTTTCCATGGCTTCCACCGATTGAATCAGTTCATCGATGGATTCAATACCATCCCGTGAAAAATCATAATTCGGATAGGGATTCTGCATATTCAACGTCCTGGCCATATCGTTTGCCCAGGCGGTATTGTCCATCACATAGTAAACATCATCTGCCAGGCTGAAATGATCGCCGAAATATGTGGTGAGGTTCATGGTAAATTTATCAGCCCCTTTCTTGGTGACGATATTCACCACGCCGGAAAGCGCCTGCCCGTACTCGGCATTAAAAGTGCCTGTAATTGCTTTCAATTCCTCGATTGCCTGATCATCCACGCTTATGCCGGAGCTTCGGTTCAGCGGATTAATGACCTGTACACCATCCACCATATAGATAATTTCGTTAGTTCTTCCCCCGCGAATATGCAGATCGCCGGACGCATCTTTAACCACGCCTGCCTGCAGATTCACCAGCTCGGATACGCTGCGCACCGGCATCTGATCGATCTGGTCAGAACCAATCGACCTCTCGGATGAAGTTAAGTCCTTTTGAATGGGAGATCGCTCTGCTGTGACAACAACCTCTTCTCCCATATCTAGAATTGTGCCCGACAATTGAAAATTCAGTTTTGTTGTCAAATCCACAGTGACACGAATATTTTCCATTCGCTGGTTTTGATAGCCAATCATCCTGGTAACCACAGAATAGACGCCCGGAGGGATATTAATTATGTAATATTCTCCATCCATATCGGTGGCAGCCCCCATCAGTGTCCCTTCGATAATGACATTTGCACCGACCAACGGATCACCGGTTTCGCTATCCACCACTTTACCGGCAATCTTGCCCGTTGTTCCCGCAAAACTGTCTGCGCTGAACAGAAGTAACATCGTCACTACAGAGATGACCACGATTCCTGATTTTTTAGGCATTATGTCCTCCTCGCAACAGAAATAAAGTAATTATTAAACCGCAAAGTCCACAAAGAAATCACAAAGTTCACAGATAATGCCTCTGTGTACTTTGTGTATCCTTTATAGACCCTTGCGAAGGTTTTGAACCTTCGCAAGGGTAGTTAACAACTCCGGCGGGGCAATAACATCACAGATACAACCCTGCCTGGTAATTTTCAAAATATTTTCCGAATAGAGAAAGACTACTTCATCATTAACATTTTACTTGTTTTATTAAATGTCTGGGTTCTCATTTTGCAGAAATAAACGCCGCTCGATACTTTCATCCCCTGGTCGTTTGTTCCATCCCATTGGATGCTGTATGAACCTGCCGCTTTTTTGCCATCAACAAGCGTTCGTACTTTTTTGCCCAGAATATTGTAAACGTCAATTTTTACATCAGAGCTATGTGCTAACTGGTACTTCAGTGTTGTTTCCGGATTAAACGGGTTGGGATAATTTTCGAACAGTTCATAGGTCAACGGAGCTTTGCCGCTATTTTCAGCTACAGATGTCGGACCGCCAAAAACTTCAAGAAAGCCCCAGGTGCTGGGTCGTTTCCAGCCTTCTTCGATTACATCGCCGCTGCCACCGAATGCCACTAATAAAGTACGGCTTTCATCTCCAAGAGACGGATCCATATCAGTCCCGTTGATGGTCATTGGCATCATCGCGCCATCTTTGGTCGTCCAATCCTCGCCAACTTCGACCAGAGAATCAAGCTCCATTCTGGCTTCGATAATGTAGCCATCGCCGGTGAATTTCTGGAATACTGTGGTTTCTACACCAGGGATTGTGGTTTCTGTCATTCCGTTGATCTGTGTCGTACCCCAGGCAGTAAAACTGATACGCCAATCACCGGTTCCTTCCTCAGACACAGAGCCCTTCGGATGTTGAGCCGATAATGCTTTGGCGTCGTAAAATCCCATATAAAATTCAAGAGCGTCGCCTTCCCATGCCTGTCCCGGAGGATCGCGAAGGTCATCGTCTGTCACATCTCCGGAGATATAAAGGTAGTTATCATCTATTACGAAGGTAATATTAAAATTCAAGTCCGTTGATTCCAATGTCCATGTGTCGCCATAATCACCACTTGCTGTTTGCGGTTTAACCATGTGGGTTTTATAATTTTCGAATTCAGTATCCAGACCATCCAGAACAAACGCATCCGCGAAATCAGCGACATATTGTGCCTTGGCAGTAACACTGGTCGGGAGTGTGATCGGACCGACTTTGCACTCGGGCACTAATTCAGTTTCAACTCCCTGTGCAGAGGTCGCTGTAACTGCATAATACAAAGCCGCCTCACCAGCGTCTCTCGTCCATGGACGATGTCCCCAGTTTTGATGTCCATGCGGGATTTTCGATGCAATTCGCATCACGCCTTCTGCATTTACATCATTAATCGGACTTTTGCTGACATATACATTATAAGTTTCGGTGCCAACTGCGTTATCCATCCATTGTAAATGAGTAAAAAAGTATGGAGTAACAACACCGGGGCCCACGATAGTATCCATTTCAGCGATAACGGCTGGAGATACGACTTCCCCTTGTGGTTGTGGAATACCGTAATACATCAGATTATCCCAGTAGACATTCCCAACCCAGGTTTGCGCTTCCTGGTAGGAAATTTGGCCGCCCACGGAAAGCGTTGCAGTCGGATCGACTTCACCGGCATCAACAAAAGAAACAACATCGTAAAACAAGGTATTCCATTCACCCCGCACCAAACTGGAATCGTCGATGAAATAAGCATGTTCCGTCCAGGTCCAGCTCACGTGGTCGCGTGCAAAGATTGAGACTTGTGCTCCCAACGGAATATCTGTCGGTAAATACACATCCAGAGAAATAGTATGAGCATAGGTTTCTAATTCAGCGGAATAGATATTCGCGTTGCCTTTTTCAAATGCGCCTTTCTGTTCGGTACTGTTTGCAAAGTCATAACTGGTGTTCAAAACACCTGCGCTGCGAGCAGTGGGATCTGCGCTCCATATCACACCGTTCAATCCATCGCCCCAGGCTTTGGCAAAATCATTTGTACCGGCCGCCTCGTTTTCAAAATCAGCCACCAGCCAATCCATACCTGTTTGGGTTCCCAGAAAGCTGATATTATCAAAATAGATGGTACCCGCCCAGGTGGAATCTTCATCCAGAATATTCCAGCCCTGGATTTGGATACCGACTTTGCCTAGTTTATTTGCTTCGAGGTCGAGACCATCGTCGGGAGCCAATCGGGATAATGCAACCATGTCCATATTAATGGGGTACCAGGTTTCTTTTGGTATATCATACACATTATGAATGGGATATTGTCCCCAGACACCAGCCCAACTGGCGTTATCCTGTACCCAAAGTTCAAAATACAAATCATCAGGAGTATCTGCCGGTAACCAGACATAATAGGTTAAAATCTGATTGCCGTCCGGATCAAGCGTACCATCATGCTGAATAACGCCTTTTCTTCCCAGCGTACCATCGTACGTTACAGCGAGCACGCCATCCGAAACAGTGCTGGGATCTTCAATGCGCGAAACATCGGTTAACGATGGCCCCCATCCGTTATCGCTCCAGTTCATCGCGCCTAATGCCGGGTCTTCAAAATCACTGACAGCAGAGGGATTAGCGCCGACCAGACTAAAATTATCAAAATATATGGTTCCGGCCCATGTTGTGTCGGCATCGTGTTCATTCCAGCCCTGAATTTGAATACCGATTTTTCCGATTTTATTCGCTTCGAGATCAAGATTATCGGCAAGATCTAATCGCGATAATGCAACCATGTCCATATTGATGGGGAACCATGTTTCTTTGGGAATATCATATCCGTTATAAATCGGATATTTGCCCCATACACCGGCCCAACTAGCGTTGTCCTGTACCCACAGTTCCAGATTCAAGCTATCAGGAAAATCTGCCGGCAGCCAGACATAATACGTGAAAACCTGTGCGCCTTCAGGGTCAATCGTGCCATCATACTGAATGACGCCTTTTCTGCCCAGTGTGCCATCGTACGTAACGGCTAAAACGCCTTCCGATGCACTGCTGGGATCAGCAACACGTGACACATCAGTCAGCGAAGGTCCCCATGCGTTATCTACCCAGTTCATCGTTCCTAAAGCCGGATCTTCAAAATCTGCAATAACTTGCGATAGTAGCAAATTAGGTAAAAGTATAACGCCGGCGATTATCCATAACACTGGCTTCATTGTAATTTGGTTCTTCATAAAGCCCTCCTTTGATTAAAATTACGTTTTACTGCTGAATATTCAGCAGGCTTTAATTGATAAAAAATGTGATTACTCTGGTATATTTTTTCCGTCACTCATCACCTCCTTAGAGTGTATTCTTTTCAGATTGATCTCGAGTAAATTCTTTTCTGGCAAGCTGAGATTGTGGAAAACCGTATGCTAAAATTTTAATTCGGATAGCGAAGATGAATATTCCGGATTACTCTGATCTATATTTTCACGATTTCAAATTTTCCTGACCGACTCCCTCTCAACTATTTTTGTCGGCACAATCGTGGTAACGGGTGCTTTGATCTCGTGTCGGATCATTTGAAAAAGCGTTCGGATAGCAATGGAACCTAATTCTTCTTTATATACCCGGACAGTTGTCAAAGCCGGTGAAGCATATTTTGCCAGATCAATATCATCAAATCCGATGATACTAATATCATCAGGAATTTTTAAATTTAGTTCCTGAATGGCTTTATAGCCATGAATCGCATTGATGTCGTTTGCTGCAAATATCGCGGTGGGGCGATTTTCAAGAGCTAATAAATTCTTTAAATGTTGGTATCCTTTTTCCAGGCCTCCTGTCTGGATTAATGCATTGTCAACAGCAATATTATTGTAAGTTAACGCTTTTTTATAACCATTGAATCGTTGCTTAAAACTTAATCGTTCAAGATCACCGGAAATGTAACCAATGCGTTGATGTCCTTTTTGAATCAAATATTGTGTTGCCGCAAAAGCGCCCTGTTCATTATCAATGAGAATTTGGCAACAATTTTCAATCATAAATTTCGGATCCACCATAATACAGGGGATACCGTTTGATAATATATTTTTTATAAATTCATCCTGAAAAATCCCAACTAACACCAGTCCGTCAACCTGCCTCTGACGAACCATTTTGGGTAATTTATCCTGTTGATGTTCCGGGATAAGCTGCAAAACGAGATTGTAATTCTGTAGGGCAACCTCGGCTTCAATGCCTTCCAAAACGCGGGAATAAAATGGATTTCCGGATAACGGCTGAACTTCGCGGCAAAATATGACGCCGATATTTTCCGTGGCGCGGGATTTCAATCCCTTCCCAAATGCATTGGGAACAAAATCATGTTTTTGGGCCAAATCAATTATCTTTTGTCGGGTTTCCGGGCTCACATCGGGTCTGTCATTGAGCGCTTTTGACACTGTAGCCTGTGAAACATTCGCCAGCTTCGCAATCTCTTTTATGGTGATCATTGGAAATTCTTCCTATAAATTTTACAGGCGACATCTTTATTAAAAGACGGAATATTCAAAACAATTTCGTTTTGCCGGGTCACTGTAACAGCTTCATTGTGAAAAATTGTTCCCTGATATGTATCCCACCATTCTACCTGATATTCTCCGGGATCGATAGCGGAAATATTCATTTTTGCTGTTAATTCGGGTTTGTGCAGCAATTTTTTATTTTTCACAAGCTGCCACTGATATTTTTGATGTCGGAGCCAGAGATAATAATCCCCTTTTTGCCGGACACCCGTCACGATAATTTTATCCGCTGTTTTTATGCCGCAGTTTTCGAATTTGTACTGTGTAATTTTAATCCAGTCCGTTCCAGAATTTTCTACCCGGATAGCGTGACTTCCGGCAGGAACATCGATGCCATAATCTTTGTTGTAGGCACCCTGGTACATTTTTATCTCTTCCTTCCAGACACTTTGCTCCCATTCGCCGTCACCCGTTCCCAAAGGCAGCGGTTTTTCCAGTGCCAGCGCTCCATCAAGGTAAATTTGCAGATGCCCGGAATCAGATACATCGTCCACATGCACAACAAATCGCCCATCAAATCGATAATCGATCTTAAATTCCGGTGGTTGTTTCATCTCTGATTTTGACTTTCCAAACAGATACGAAGGAACCTGGTCGCTGTTATTCATCTCTCCATTAACATCAACGTTGAAATGAGCGACTGTATTTTTTCCCCACGATTTTGATGGTGACAGAACATAAGTCGCCTGGTCCGGGGATAACTCACTGTTCAGGAAAATATCATCAATCACAATTTTTTCGATGGGGGAAGAGCCAATCGCAATTTCAGCCGCAAAGTTCGTAATCGCCTGAAAATGAAAATACAAATTATCCGCTTCGATGAGTTCATCCCACCACCAGGTAAGCGGTGAAATGGGAGTCGGGGAAAAGAGTCCGGCCCACAGTCCATTGTGAATTCCCACGTGTTCAGGATCGTTTTCCCGTGTTTTATCTGCACCCCGATAATCACTGCCAAACTCGCCGATAACATGCGGCTTTCCATATTCCTTTTGATGTCGGTCAATATTTATCGGAATGTATTCTGCAAAATTCGGTTTGTTATAAAGGTGTGATTGAGTGATATCGATGTTTTGCATCCGCCAAATTTCTGGCAGCGCGTTGGAGGAAAAACTCGTCGTGATTAAGTGATCGTAAGGATCGATTTCTCTCAGAAATTCAGCCATATCTTTGTGCCAGGCAATGACATCTGCCGGCTTCCCTGCGGTCAGGTCGACCTCATTCCAGAATTCCCAGGCGAGAATATACGGGCTATATCCATATCGGGCAACGATATATTTCAGGCGATTTTCATAATATTTTTTTGCGACAGGATTGACGAAGAAATCAGCCTCTTTATTACAGGGTCCGCCATTTTTTTGATTATACGGATTTTCGTCCCATTTCTTCTCTTTGAAATATCCCTGCAACTCTTGAATCACGCCATGGTAATCGAAACAGAGCATGATGTAAATATTGTATTTTTCAGCCAACACTAACACCGAATCCAACCGGGCGGCGTTTTGCAGATGATATTTCCCCAGTCCAGTATCTTCCCACTCCAGGTAAAGATTCCAGGGACACATCCAGATGCGGACAAAATTGCAGCCGATTTCATTTAGTTTTTTAAAATAGTAATGGTAATCGTCAGCCCAGCAGACACTTTCCCCAAAAGCTCTGAATAATCTTCCGGAATCGAATATAAACTGATAATCAGACTCAGGATTGCGGCGGATGAAACCGTTTCTCGCAGATTGAACAGCAGTTAGCGAAATCGATTTAGTAGTAATCGTATCATCCCGGGTTCGGACAATGAATTGATACGAATATTCTCCGATTTTCGTAGGTGTGAACCTGACATTCCAGATAGAAATATTTCCGTTATTGCCAGTATAAAATCCGGGTTGTATGATTTCTTCACCAGAAGGTGATACCGCAGACATGCTGACACTAATCTCATTAACATCAAAAGGATTAGATAGTTGCGAAGCCCTTATTTCCAGACGGGAGCTACAGGGTCGGTACTGTTCGATGCTGTCGGGGAATGGTGAAAAAAAAAGTAAACTCGTGCCAGATAGGTGATGAGTAAAAAGAAAAGAGAGAGATAGGACAAGGTAAATAATCTTCTTCATTTTAAATTGATCCATAAAATGACAGAAAACGATTTCGTTAACAAATATATTATTTTTAGATTTCAAAGTCAAGACCTTTTTTAAATTATTGTTAAAAAACAGAAATTTTAAAAAAATTAAATCTCGGAATTCGCCTTGATAAAATCAATCAAATCGTCAACCTGGGTGAAAGCAATGCATGTATATGTATCAGCGCCACCATAATATATCGCGAGTCTGCCGGAGGGCGCATCACAAAGCGCGGCGCAGGGGAAAACGACATTGGGTACTTTACCGGTGGTCTCATACGATTTTTCAGGAGCTAACAAATAGCGATTTGTTCGATACAAAATTTTCCAGGGCTGATCAATATCCAACAGCGCTGCGCCAATATTATAAACAAAGCCGTTGCAGGTATTTAAAACACCATGATAAATCAGCAGCCACCCCTCCGTTGTCTCAATCGGGACCGGACCAGCGCCAATTTTTGTCGCCTGCCACCATTGTCCCCCGGCTGCCATCACAAAACGATGTCTTCCCCAGTACGTCATGTCAGGACTTTCGCTGATGTAAATATCACCAAAAGGTGTATGACCATTATCACTGGGGCGATTTAGCATATAGTAATTCCCGTTGATTTTTCTGGGGAATAAAACGCCGTTTCGGTTAAATGGTAAATAGGCATTTTCCATCTGGTGAAATTTTTTGAAATCCATTGTCCTGGCAATGCCAATCGTGGGACCATGATACCCGTTGCACCAGGTGATGTAATAGGTATCATCAATTTTGCAAACGCGGGGATCATACGCGTAAATCATTTTCCCGATTTCAGGATCATCAAATTTAAACTGGATCCGATCATGTTCTATGTCCCAGTGTATCCCATCCTGGCTTCGGCCCAGATGCAAAAATGGCATGTATGATTTATAATCAACGCGAAACACGCCAATAAATGCTCCTTCAAACGGGACAACCGCACTGTTATAAATACTGTGGGCACAAGGAATCGGATTGATATCAATCACCGGATTGCCAGAATATCGCCAGATGACATCCGGATATCCGGCTGGTTTATCTTCCCATGGTATGTTCGGAATCTCCTGTCCACCGATTATCGTCTTTCGTTGTGACATAATTGTCTCTCCATTTTTTTTGAATAAAACGTGACAATAAAGCCTAAAATTCTGAATTCAATTTGCGTAATGGAATGATTCCATCGTTCATATTCCCATAAGTTTCATATATCCAATCATCTTTTCCATTCACACGAATAACCACAGTCCCCACTTCCAGATTTGGCAGGTCTTCAATGTATCGTTGATGATTGTCAATCAAATACTTTTCAACGCGCTGCTTGAATTTCACCATATATGCACTTCGGGCATAAATGGCTTCCTGGGCTTGTACCAGAACAATTGCGGGATTTATCGCCCGCAAATAATCCACATCAACAGAACCGTGGAAGTGATGATTCCCGTAATAGACATCTGCCTCAATATCGTCGGGAAAATCTCTTAATATTCGCTGTTGATTTTCCGCGTATATATCGCCACCGTGCACGTAAACAAATCCGTTATATTCCATTTTGAACGACAACGAACGGGTATTTTCGTCCGCGCCGTCCTGATAGCTGTTCAAAATTTTAAAATTAACCTGATCCAGTTTAAATGTTTCTCCTGTGGAAAAACTTTTATAGTCATAAAAATTTTCTACATTATACCGCTTTCGAATTGTCGCTCCCCGGTCGCCACTGTCATGATCTTCATGATAATGCGTCAGGAAAAAGTAATCGATCTTCCGAATATTGTGGCGATCCAGCAACGGAATGATGACCTGGTCCCGAACCCAATCTTTCGCACAATCCACTAACATAATTTTTCCCCCGGGCAAAATAAAAAGTACTGATGCCCCATGATTGACATCCGGCGCGATAATTGTGAGTTTTGAATCTTCCGGCGCCGATGCAACATGCAATTGAAAATCAAGTGTGCAATTATCAGCATACACCAATTTAAGCGTGTTTTTGCCATCAGGTAATTGAGCAAGAACATCTCCGGAAATTGTTACCATTGACGCATCTTCCTGAAACGGAAATTCAATTGTCGAAAACGGTATTTCAGTTTCTCCGCAAACTATCTCTTCAACGGGGTTTCCGTAATAATTGGTCTTTATGAAAATGTTACGCGGAAATTTTTTATAAAAGAAATTCTGCGTCGGCTTTAAGGTTGGCTCCGGCTGAATCAGTTGCAGCGTTAAATAGTCAATATCAATGTCGCCCCAGCTTGCTTTCAGCTCAATTTTATTCGACCCTTTGTAAAGGTGAGTACTCGTCGATAACAAATTCCAGTCCGGCGAATATCCAAAACCAATCTTTGTTTCTTCCCCGTTTTTGACCAGTGACTGCTCTTTTTCACCATCCGGCGATCGATAGCGGAAAACCAAATTGTACCAGGCAGAAGAGTCGACTTCAATATCCCAGATAACACTACCGTTGTCCCCCATTTTGAGGTATTCACCGCCAGATGCAGTAGAATCGGTAACCACCAGCAGGTCATTGTCGCTCGAATTTTCAGCCTCAAAAAAATTTCCATCAGGCAATTCTGTTGCACTGGCAACAGAAATGAATAAATGCAACAGAGATGCGAGTGCAAAAAATTTATATTTCACCGGTTTTCTCCAATATATTTTTAACCCAAGTTCACCTCAATTTCTTAAGGATAAACTCCTTTTTATTAAACTTAGGTCGATTTTTTGTTTACAAATAGGTTAATGGATCACTACAGATTTTTGCTTTTTCATTTTTTTTAATATTGGTTTTAAGTTTTTCATTGTTTTTAATAATTATACCTTTAATTTACTGTAAAAATTAAATTAAAGTCAAGCATTAAATTTGTGGGCCACTTCATCTACTTTTTGAAGCCAAATATTGAAGTTTGCCTTGATTTTTGTCACTTTTAAGACATTTCCCCAAATAGTGTGGTGAACTTGGGTTAATAATCCTGTCCATCCTGCCCTAAAAAGTTACTTGATAATAACCATTTTCCGGGTCAAAACAAAATCGCCTGTTTTCAATTGATAGAAGTACAAACCTGACGACAAACTCGATGCATCAAAATTGACAGCATAATTTCCGGCTTCTTTTTTTTCATTGATTAAATTTGCAACTTTTCTTCCTAACACATTATAAACAATCAGTTCCACGTTGCATTTTTTTGGAATTTGATATCGAATCGTTGTTACCGGATTAAAGGGATTTGGGTAATTTTGAGCGAGCATATATTTCTCCGCGGGCTCATTCTCCAGTTTACTGACGCGGGTGGCAGGTGTTTGTACCTCTGGCTGCTGACCGGCATCATAATAATCCCATTTTGAACCATACTCAATCGAAAAAACAGGCGTAAATGCCCGCAGATCAAAGATCATATCAGTGGTATCGGTATTGAACTGGCGGATTTCAACTGCCATAATATTTTTGCCATTTTTTAGCAACGGCAGTTGTGTGGGATCCAACTGAATGGTTTTGTAACCGCAAACATTGGTTTCAGCAAAAGTTTCATAGGATAATTCACCGAAAGGAATGTTTATTCTGGTGATTTCCGCTCCGTTCAGGTACAGCACGGCGCCGTTATCATACCGAATAATAATGACCATGCCCGGGACAGCACTGACATCTTCCACATAAAATTCATGCCGAAAATAGGCAGTGCGGACTTTGGAAATTTCGGTGACCACATTTGGATCGCCATAACCCAGCGGGGCATTTCCATTTTTCCATGATACGAGATTATATCCTGAATCCGTCCAATAAATTGGCGCACCCAGGGTATCAATTGAAAAGGCAATGACTGCTGATGTATCCATCGAATTCCCAAATTGATCCGTTGCCCGAACGTAATAAATATAGTGCTGCCCCTGCTCGCCGGTCATAATGGTTGAATGGCGCAGGTTTCCCTGTCCGTTCTCAAATTCAAACGGCATCTGATCATACGAATGGTCAATCGAGCTGTAGCGGAGAAACGCCCGTTCATTGGTTTGAATTTCAATTTCAACTCCAGTTTTATAGGAGACAAAATTAGCTTCAGGTAATTTTTTGAAAAATGGCGGGATGCTGTCGGTTGTGCTTAAGGCATAAACATTTGGCAGGTCGTCTTCGAACATAGTGAACGGATCGTCAAAAAAGTTGAGAAAATCCGGTACACTGGGATGCCCGGGATAGGGCGCATAATGATGCGAAACATTTGCATTACGCCAGACCGCCACGTAGGATGCTTTCTTCGCCACCGAATCGCTTTTAATCGGATCGAGAATGACGCGCGTGAACCAGTCGTGAATATCCAGCGCCTCACGACCGGTCTCCGTGATCGCAGCGACTTTATTGCGCTCTTTTGCCAATTCGACGACATCCCTGGTTTGCCTGACGATATTGTCAATATCACCAGGACTGATTGCTCCGCTTAAATAGTTATCAAATCCCAAAATATCCACATAATCATCCCCGGGATAACGATCGAGATAGTCCGTTTTACTCATCGGAGAGGCCGGTGAAAAAGCAATCAGGACGTTGTGAACATTCAGCGAATCACGAAGATAGTCCACGGTAAATTGCCAAAGTTCAATAAATTCCTGTTGAGTACAATACGCCTCTCCCCACCAGAACCAGTTTCCGGTATGTTCGTGATAGGGCCGGAAAATTACCGGAATCGATTGTCCCTGTTCTCCGCGCAGACCTTTCAAATACAATGCAATCTGCCTGAGTTTTTCCTTGTACAACCCATGATATTGCCCGCCGGGCAACAGGGTCGCGACAATTCTTTCATTTCCCGCATCGGACGCGTAAAAGCCCCGTTCTTCGGGATCATATTGATGCCACTCCATTGTATTGATCCCGCCCCGCTCAAAAGCAGATGTCATCCGGTATCGATTTCGGGCGACATCATCTCCCAGTGCAATTGGTCGCAATCCCCAACCATAAACCGCGGGATAAGAACCGCAGACATCCTTTACATCAGAGCGGTCATCATCATTATTCCAGCCGACGCCATACCCCGTGGCATCCTGCATTCCGAACAGCAGGTTGGTTTGCCCAAGCCGCTGAAGATTATAAAACAGGTACTTCGTTTCTTTGGTCGCTAAACTATCAACAACCCGGATATTGTTTACAACGGCGCCAGTCTCAAAAGTAACGCAGGCATCGAATAAATCCCACACAGCCTGATCAATTTCATGCTGAGTTGAATTTGGCGAATCATGAATTGTCTGCGCCGCAGCTATCGCACCGTGAAGGATGTTTTTGGACCCGTTCACAAATTGACCTTCCTCCGTGCCTTCCACCGCGTTCCTATGAAGCGCACTGGCATGCGTCAAGGCAGGCTCCAATTCCGTCAGATTGAGAGGTATTTTAACATTCACGGAATCCCCGAATCGCAGATCATCAAAATAAATTATACCAGAATTTGATACAGTGGAACCGCCATCCAGATAAATGTAAAGCCTGTTCATCGACGAGTTGCCGGCATTCATCAATTCAAATACATACGTGTGCCACTGATTATCATCTGGCAACTTTTTCTGAACCCAGTCTTCTCCTTCATTTTCATAAACAGGTTTAAAGGTTAATTCACTGATGACGTCAGATTTTACTTTGACTGAAATCTGGGATTTATGCGATAGATCAATAATTTCCGGCGGCGTAAAATTAATATTATCCCACTCCCAACTCTCTGCCACACGATGATAGACAATTTTCAATATACTATCCTGTTCAAAAAGTTCAAAGGTGTGAGGTTGATCAGGAGGAACCTGCCACCCGGTAAGTGTGTTATCGTTATAATCTTCTACAAAGCCGGTTATTTGAGCTGTGGCAAAAAAAGGGGAGAAAAGCATAAATACAATTAACAAAAGGTAACGATTATTCATCATGTTAGTCCCCGATTTAAAATTGGTCAGAGCAAAATCGCACGCTGAGAAAATGGAAATGAGGATTGTTTAACGAAATCGTTTTCGTTATTAAATAAAATAATTATTTATTTTTAAAAGTCAAGTGAAAATTTATTTTTTGTTGATTTTATTGAAAAACCTCAATATCTGTGGGAAGGCCCAACATCTTGTAAAGAATTGATTATAATAACGATTGCGCCAGGGTTAATCTATTTTTAATAACTTACTTATTATATTTTTTTTCTTTGTGTGTTAACATTCAGGCGGATAGAATGGGGGCAAACTACAGCCACACCAACTCGACAATCGCGTAAAGGGTAAGATAAATGCCCGGTTCGGAATGAGAATATCCATATTACTTATATTCTTCAAAAACGTTTTCGTTAAAAATAAACACCGCTATAAATCGTGGTACTGGTTCAAACAACACAGCACCTTGAACAAACACCATGCGTAAGCAGAGCGTTATGAGCTAACCTAAATAGTACTTAGCCGCTTCAGCGGCTTCCCGAAAAATAAAGAAGCAAACGTTGCTGAGTCGTTACAATATAATAAAGCATTCACATAATTTGGTCCACACTCTATCTCAAATCCTATATGAGAAAATTTTTAAAATTTCACCACTATATTTTTATAATCCATAAAATTTATATTGCTTTTTAATATTTTATATCGTATATTGGTTCGTAAATAATTGTACCCTGTTTTTCTTGTTTTTTGTTTTAAGTGACAACAAATTTTTTTGACAACACTAGTAAAACCAAAAAATTTCGCGGAGAATGGTACAAAAGTCTATTCAACGCGATTTTTTTTTATGAACAGGCTGAAAACAGAGATGTACGCAACAACTATTTTTTTTAAAAGGATAAGTTCAATGGAAAAAGGAACTGTCAAATGGTTCAACGGCTCAAAGGGCTTTGGTTTTATCACTCGTGAACAAGGCGATGATGTATTCGTCCATTACAATGCTATTGAAGGTAGTGGTTACAAATCATTAGACGAAGGCGATGAAGTTCAGTTTGAAACCGAACAAGGACCTAAAGGCTTACAAGCAACCAAAGTCTCCAAGATATAATTTGGTGACACGCTTGAATAAACCCTGGCTAATTTTGGTTGGGGTTTTTTTATTTTAATTGTTACTATTCAGCGTAGAGCTGTCATTCCTGCGGATGCAGGAATCCCCTAAATTTATAATAATTAGGAGATTCCGGGACAAGCCCGGAATGACATTTTACAAAAAGTGTCT
>CAZCJL010000031.1:0-60746 GCA_964498785.1 uncultured Cytophagia bacterium
AATTTAAAGAGAATCCGAAAGCTTTGATGCACACCATCAATTATTGAATGGATACCCGTAAAGATACTTTATTTTTTGAATCACTTTCAATCTTATTTAAATAGTCGGCTATAATATCTGCCACCTGTTTTTCCTCAACAAGAAAGGCGTCATGTCCGTAGAGTGAGTTGATTTCGCGATACGCAACATTCGGATTTATTTCTTTTAATATGTTGACAATTTCTTTTTGTTGATAGCAGGGGAATAAAATATCTGAATTTACCCCGAGCATCAGCACCTTAGAATGAATTCGCTGCAATCCATCTTTGTATGAAGAAAAACCAAATCCCATATCATGCAAATCCATTGCTTTGGAAAGATAGAGATATGTATTTGCATCGAACCATTGCGCCAGTTTTTTACCGTGATGCTCCAAATAGCTCTCCACTTCAAACCGTCCGTCAATATCATAAATCGAAGCGTCGCGATGTTCTCTGCCAAAGCGATGCGCAAACTCCTTTTCGGTGCGATAGCTAATAAAGCCGATCAATCGGGCTAATTCGATCCCTTGTTTTGGTCGGGCGCCACCATAATAGTTACCATTATTCCACAATGGATCCATCATAATTGCCTTGCGTTGTGATTTACGATATGCGATGGATTGCGGATATGCTCTGCCGGGAGTAGAGATCGGGATGATCGATTCAACACATTCAGGATAAATTGCAGCCCATTCCAGCGCCTGCATTCCTCCCATAGAAGCGCCAAGAATTGTTAGCAATCTGTCGATTTTTAAATGATCAAGCAGGTGTTTTTGGGCATGAACCATATCACGGATGGTCACCACAGGAAATGACATTGCATACGGTTTTCCGGTGTTCGGATTAATGGAAGCAGGACCAGAGGAACCGGAACAGCCGCTCAACACATTGGAACAGATAACGAAGTAGCGCCGGGTATCAATTACTTTGCCCGGACCAATTAAATATTCCCACCAGCCGTAATATGGGATCTCCTCACTGCTGGCTGCATGGCTGGTTCCGGTAAGAGCATGAGCGATCATGACTGCGTTGGAACGGTCAGCATTCAGAGTCCCCCATGTCTCGTAAGTTAACGTAATTTCGTCCAGTGTTTGACCACTTTCAAAACAAAAAGGTCCAAAAGTCAGGTGTCGTTTGCTGTGCGGAATGGTTGTTGTTTTCATTGGTATCTCCGATTTTTACATAAAAAAAAACCTTCTCTTTGAGAGAAGGTTTCGCATATAACACTCTTGTTTATCTCTCAAAGATTATCATCTTTGCAGGAATTAGCACCTTTCCGTCGATTTGACGAGAGGTTGCTAAGGCGTCAACGGGCCCGTCCCTCAGCCTTTCTTGATAAACTGCAATAAAAAAACCTTCCCGGCATTGGGAAGGTTATCTATTCCAATTTTTATGTTCCATCCTGAATGCCGTGAATAAGCTAATTTACGGGTATGATCATGCACATGCCCATAGGCATTTGGCAAACGATCCTGCTTTTTCCGGCATTATTAAAATTCATTTCATTCCTCTTTTTCCAGTTCAATTGTTAATGTAATATAAAATATTTTCAAAAAAAGTCAAGAGATTTTTTAATTTACATTCATTTCTTTTTTGCCAGCCGAAACGGAACCCTTGGCTTGAAATAGCCGGAATGCGAGAGCCGGATATCTTCTACAGTGACAAACGCCAACGGTTCTATAGTCTTGACAATGTCGAGAACATGTTTCATGTTTTTACGCATTACTACAGTAAAGACAACATTAACAACACCTTTTGCCCCGCGCCCTTTAACTGTTGTCACTGCATAACCTTCATCCCGCAAGACCATCGGCAGCGCTTCGAGAGGATTATTAGTGATCACCCGGATTGATTGATATCCCAACGCAATTTTTGCTTCAAGCCACATTCCGACATAATTGCCGAAAGCAAATCCCGCGCCATAGGCAAGATAGGAAATCGGGTGACTTAAATTTTTCATTACCTGAGTAATCGCAATTAGCCAAATCGTTACTTCGATAAATCCAAGAATAGGAGCAATTATTTTATTGCCCCTGGAAATTAAAATGATTCTCAGTGTTCCAATGGAAACATCGAAGACCCGGGCAATAAAAATAAGAACCGGGATGATAACGTATTTAATGATATCAGCTTGATCCATAGTATGAAAATTTTTAAATTCATAAATTTTAGAGTTAGCAATTGATTGAATTATGAAGTGTAAATATAAAAGTTTAAATCCTCACTTTCAAGAATAATTTTTAATTAAGGTATTGATTTTCTCCATAACTTTTTCTATTTTTGAAAACTATAAAATCAAGAGGAGAATTCGTTATGAAATACATTGATTTACGAAGTGACACAGTAACAAAACCATCGATAGAAATGAGAAAAGTCATGGCCGAGGCTGAAGTCGGGGATGATGTATGGGGAGATGACCCAACAATGAACCGGCTGCAACAGAAAGTCGCGAATATGCTGGGGATGGAGGCTGCGCTTTTCGTTCCATCTGGCTCAATGGCAAATAGTGTTTCGATTTTGGCGCATACCAATCGAGGGGATGAGGTAATTATGGATAAGGAATCTCATACTTTCAATTATGAAGTCGCTGCACCGGCGGTTATTGGTGGGCTTCAGGTGCATCCGCTGGTTGGCACATCGGGGATTCTGGAACCAGAACAAATTGAAGCCGCAATTCGTCCGGATGATGTGCACAATCCAGCTACAAAATTGGTTGTGTTAGAAAACACACATAATCGTGGTGGTGGCAAAATTTACCCGATTGAAAAAATCGAGGCTATCCGGGAATTGACAAGCAAGCACAATATCGTTATGCATCTGGACGGAGCGCGGTTGCTTAATGCCTGTGTCGCAACCGGATTAAGTCCACAAGAATATGCCCGACACTTTGATTCGCTGATGTTCTGCTTTTCAAAAGGGCTTGGTGCACCCATTGGTTCAATTGTGGCAGGGTCGAACAAATTTATTAAAAAGGCGCATCGATATCGAAAAATGCTTGGTGGCGGAATGCGGCAGGTAGGCATTCTCGCGGCTGCCGCTGATTTTGCACTGGAACATAACGTGAATCGGTTGAAAGAGGATCATAAAAATGCACAAATTCTTGCAAAAGTATTGTCGACTGTTGAAGGCTTTACTATTAAACCCGATGATGTGGACACAAATATTGTCATTTTCGAGGTGACAAGCGCTTCATTGTCTGTTCATGAAGTTGTTGAGCGGCTGGCGAAAAAAGGCGTTTTAATGATTCCTTTTGGTAGCAAATATGTGCGTGCAGTTACGCACATTGATGTGTCCCGGGAAGACATAGAATTGGCTGCCAAAGTTATCCGGGAAGTGTTTTTAAATTACGCGGATAACTGAAAGTCATTTCCCCGTCATTTCCATTAGAAATTGTTTTTGTTTATCAGACAACTGGTTAAATAGCGGATCCGATCGCCTTATCTTTAGTCGCTTTACAATGGTCAAAAAGGCTTTGCGAATTGTTCTTTGAATTTCACTGGAATTACGATACGCATCATATTGATTAATCAACGGAATCAGGAAATCTTGATCTCCGATGGCACGAATCGCTAAAATGAGAGTTTTAAACTGTTTTTCTGTGCCATCATTCATCAGCGTCTTCATGTCATCTAATCCTTTTTTACTGCCGTATTTAGCTAAAGCCAAATGTAAATCTGCTTTTAGAGTACTGAACATGTTCTTATTATCGTTACTTTTTTTATTGCGAAGGTATTGGTTAAGATTCTTCAAAAAAATTAATAGCGAGGGTTCCAGGGCTGAATATCTGGGAGTGGATAAATATGCTAACAGAGACTGAATAAAAAAAGTAGATTCATATTCATGAAACTTATCAAAAGATTCAAAGACTGGTTTTAGTACTGGCACTGCTTTAATTCCTAATCTTTCAATTACCAGGCCAGCATGGGAGAACAAAAACATATTTTGGGGATTATTGAACACTTCATCAATAATAGCACGTGCACCTGTCGTGCCGTAATTCACCAGCTCATCCTCGATTTTATACGATTCGAGTGAATCATGTTGTTTCATTAGCTTGTTAACTAATTTTTTGGCTTCGTTTAATTTTTGATGCTTATCTTCCAAAATATAATCTTCAATCAACAGAATTTGAGAATAAATGCTGGCGTCAGAAATTTTTTTGAATTCCGGGGTCAGTAGTTTTAGTTCCTGAGCTTCCAGATTGTACAATTTTTTTAAAGCGAGCTGTCGAAAATCTATCAATTCGTGATCGTTTTTTATTAAATCAACTAACGGTAAATGCGCATTTTGAACGCCGTGTTTTATGTGTTCACCAAGAGTTTCAATAATTGCGTCCTTCATTTCATCAGGTCCTGTTTTCAGGTGATATTCGAGAACCGGGATGATTCGATCTTCATAAAAATACTGTAATGAATCTATGGCTGCTATTTTGACCAGCACAATTTCATTCCGTTCCAAAACTGATAATAGCGGATCAATACATCGATTTTCGCTAAATCCCCCCAAAATAAAACATATCCGTTCTTTAATGATGTCATTATCATAGTCCAGCGCACCGATCAACTCACTCAGGTGTTTACGGGGATTCGACATCATCAAAGCTGTCATCGCAAATTCTGCGACTTCGGGATTTTCAGATGAAAGGTCCAGAATAAGTTCGCTAATTTCTTCCGTATTATAATTTCGGTTCATTTTAATGGATTTTTTTATGTTAATATAAGTTGGTTAACTGATGGTTTAAAACATAACAATGGAATTTGTTAAATTGACTTACCTACATCAGTGCGAGTAAATAATGAACTTTGCTATCTTTTAATATAATAAAATCTATTCCTTTTGCAAGCACTTTATTGCTTTTGTTATCATAAATAGAATCAATCCGGAGTATTACAAAAAAGCCTTTCCGGTATCAAAGAAAGGCTTTTTTATTAAATCTATTTGGTTAAATCAAGGGTTACCATGAGTTTCGTCGTTGACCACCGCCACCGCCACCGCGACGGCCACCGCCTCCACCACTACCACCGCGACGTTTGCCTCCGCCACCACTACGGGGACGAGCTTCATTAACAATTAATGTTCTGCCATCTAATTCATGGCCATTAATTGCCTCCATTGCTGCCTCTCCTTCTGCCTTGGCTGGCATTGTGATAAAACCAAAACCTTTAAGCTCACCGGTGAAATGATCTTTAATTAATTTCACTTCTGTTACTTCACCGTGTTCTTCGAACAACTGACGCACGCTATCTTCATCAGTTGACTTGGGAAGGTTCCCAACGTAAATATTCATTTTAGTACTCCCGGTTTAAAAAAAAATTAATTGTTTACTATTCGAGTCAATAACAACCAAAGAACCTCCCGTTGTATTGGGAGTAAATGTTTTATTGGCAGCGAATAGAATCAGGGTTTACAATCTAAAAGATACTGATAAATTTTTAAATTTACAACCTTTTTTCGCATTATTTTTATTTCATTCAGATAGAATGGATTTACAAAATTCATTTTATTTACCCACGCCATTTATTCAATTAATTCTTTACGTCTTTGTGGTGTTTTAATATGGCTTATACAGCCGAAAGTCCTCAGCAGTTGCCGGCCGAATTCGGATCGCTTGCCCGCCGCCTGGCGCAAGTTTCAACAGGATGTCTGTATGTTTATCTACCAACTTTTTGAATATTTCAATTGCCAATGGATTATCTTTCCAATTGGCGTCTGCCGCATCTGCATAAATTTCGGCGACATAAGATTGGCCGGATTCCAAAAAATCAAGTTTTGCTTTAAGCAAACGTGGATTTTCATCAGTCACGCTGCCAACATACCACTCATTATGATGACGGTCTTTTCTCGCAATCGTCACATAATCGCCAATGCGCGCATGAATAACGAGCGTTTTTTCCCAATCCACCGGGACGTCTGTTATGAAATTAAACGCAGGTTGATTTTCATAATTTTCAATAAGATCAGCGGCCATCTGCAGTGGGCTGTAGATAACAATATAGGTTGCCAACTCCTTGGCTAATGTATGATTTACACGGTTGTGTGGTTTGTAATCATCAAAATAAATATCAAAAATTCCGGGCGTGTAATCAAAGGGACCGGATAGCATACGGGTGAACGGAATAATGGTGAGATAATCCGGTGGATTACCGCCATCCAGAGACCAGGCATTGTATTCCTGTCCCCGGGCGCCTTCCCGTGTCATCATATTTGGCCAGGTGCGGCGGATGCCGGTATCTTTAATTGGCTCATGAACATCGAGCACGATCTTATATTTTGCTGCGGTTTTCACCACATTGCGGTAGTGACGCACCATGTACTGGCTATGATGCCACTCGGTTTTGTCAGCCCGTTTTCCCACATAGCCGGTTTTCACTGTGTGAATGCCCAGATGGTCATAAAAGGCAAAGGCCTCTTCCAGTTGACGTTCATAATTTGCCACTCCGGCCCCGGTTTCGTGGTGACCAATAAGTTCCACATTTTTATTACTCGCGTATTGAGCTAATTCCCGGATATCAAAATCCGGATACGGGGTCGTAAAATTGAATTGGTCTCCATTTTCGTACCAATTGCCATCCCATCCGAGATTCCAACCTTCAACCAACACACGGGAGAATCTGTGTCTTGCTGCAAAGTCGATATAACGTTTTGTATTTTCAGTGGTTGCTCCATGTTTTCTGCCGGAACTCCAGCTATATTTTCCCAAATGCATGCCCCACCAGATACCAACATACTTCCCGGCCTTAATCCACGAGGTATCTTCAATTTTACTGGGTTCATTTAAATTTAATACAAGACAGGACGTGATTAATCCACCGGGAGAGTCAGAAATTTGAATAGTGCGCCAGGGAGTGTAAAATGGCGCGCGGGCTTTGACTTTAACGCCATTCGCCCAGGGAACGAGGTCACATCCAAGCGTATTTTTCCCGGAACGAAATAGTGTCATGCTTGCGTAATCAGTCAGGTTTGCCTCGTGAATACACAAATAAAGTCCGTCAGAAGTTTCCATTGTTACTGGCGTATGAACTGTATCGATATCATTTATCTGTGACTTTGTGAATAAATATTCATAGCGATTGTCGCTGTATGCCGGAATCCACCAGACATTGTTATTATTCATTAATTTAAATTCTGTTAGTTCATCCATAATTTGGAAGCTGTCAATTTGTGTTTGTTCCGGAAAATGATATCGAAAACCAACACCATCGTTGAAAATACGGAAAATAATGTTCAGTTTTTGCTTTGCGCTATTTGTTTGCTGAAGTTGCACAGATAATTCATTATAATGGTTGCGGATTGTTTTCACTTCTCCCCAGGGTTGGGTCCATGTTTCATCGAATGTCGATTTCGTGGATAACACGAGTGAAAAATTTTTGCATAGCGGATCTTTATCCTGAAGTCGAAATCCCATGCGCGATGGTTTAATAATCACATCCGCGTCGCGGGTGATAATATAGTATGGAATACCATTGTTAAGCAAAAAAGTCGCTTTCAGTTTTCCGTCCGGAGAGAAAGTGGAAAGCTCCTGAGAAATAGATGAAATTGGTGAACAGAAAATAATGAGAAGAAGAAGCACGAAAAATTTCAGACGTCGCATCATCAAATCTCCTGATTGATATCACTAAATGAATAAAGTTTTAAAGATAATAAATTTTGAACTTAGATACAAGAGAATTTTGAGCGATATGAAATTCCATTTTCGTTCGTACAGAATCGAAATTGAGAACCAGAGATAAAAAAATATATGATTAATCCTGGATAACTTTGCGTAATGTATCAGGTTCGTTCGGTTCTCCCTGATGATTTGAATAACAAAACAAATGTAACGGAGCCGAGCCTGTATTTTTAAATGTATGAACCACCTTTGATTGAATTTCGATTACTACGGTTCCCTGACCGCTAAAATGTGTAGATTTTATCTCATCTTCCTCGCTGATTTGCCATGATAGCTCCCAATTGTTTTCATAATTGAGTACGACAAGTTCCCGGCGATTTTCATGAAAATGATTGCCACGAATTGCACCGGGCACCATCGTTACAAAATGCATTTCAGTAATAGGCTTCACGAAATCAATTGATTTTGGTGGAATAACAAATGCATTACCTCGTTTGTCTCCCCGGTTTTCAAGATGATAAATATTCACTGGTTTCATAGTAAGTCGCCTTTTATTTTTAAACATTAAAATAATACCTGAAATTATAAATTATTTACTAAAACTGCCCGGGAAACACAAGACAATATCTGAAAAGTGCTTTTTGTTATTTAAATTTCTAGTCCTTCCGGGTATTTCGCGGGCAAAAGGATTTTATTTTTCAGTACTATTGTTCATTTTAGAAATTTAGATGATATGCCAAATTAATATAAAAACTCAAATCATAAGACGCACCAATTGGATGGTAGCTCACTTTCTTATTCAATAAGTTCCGGCCAACCAAAGAGGCGGTTATCTGTCGCTGCCAAAACCACTTTTTTATCTGAACATCAAGATTTATAATTTGTCTGACTGTGGAATGATACTTCACTTCAATTGGTGAATAGCGATTGCAGGTCGCTCCGTTCATGGAATCATAATCGTGCCAGTGTGCTTTACTCATGCAGGTAACCATAAACCAAAACGAAAGATTTTTAACGGGCATTAGCATTAAACGATACATTGCTTTGTGAGACGGAACAGCATCCCATGCGTTTTGGAACAACCG
This sequence comes from uncultured Cytophagia bacterium, assembly GCA_964498785.1. Lineage (GTDB taxonomy): Bacteria > Zhuqueibacterota > Zhuqueibacteria > Thermofontimicrobiales > Thiofontviventaceae > Mariaggregatimicrobium. The sequence continues at coordinate 8,715 of CAZCJL010000031.1, forward strand.
GTTGCCAGAGATCACGTACTGATAATGATACGAAAATTGTTGCCGAAACAATCTGCCAGGTTGATGTTTCACAGATAAACTGATCCCGCCGGTTTGACCATTGATATCCGGGAAAATATCAGTGGAGGCACGAACCGCACAATAGTAGGGAAAATAAATGAACCGCTGTTTTTCTAACAAAATATGACTGAATTTTCGATAATACGCTGATGTATTTAATGTAAAATCCGATCTCAACTTCCAGAGCCAGGAAACATCAAAAGTTAGGTGGGTGCTGTTTTTAAAGTCACTTGCAAATGAATAATTTAACCACTGATCATCTAACAGTTTATAACCATTTTTTATCCAATACCAAAGACTGTTCTCTTCTTCAAACAAACGCCTGGATAATGACAATGAAACCCAAATGACATGATTTTGTTGAATAGCCCGCTGCCCGCTCATTGCAGCCTTTGTTGCGAAATCGTTTTTACTGAATATATTCGTCAAAGAAAAATCATAAGAGGCGGATGGATTGGGCTGATACAAAAACGTGTTATAAACAGCGCCCAAATTTATGGTATTATCGTTCAGTATATATCCGGTTTGAAACCTTGTTTGTTCAAAAGTACTACCAACGCGCCATTCATATTTATTGCCAGTGATGTGATATTCAATCTTTGAATCCATTTTTTGTAAATCAACGTCAAAGTCAAGATTATAGATATTATTCGATTTTTCCGTGCGGTTTGAAGTAAAATGCATATCAACCGTCAATTCACGATTCGGGGTCAATTGATAGCAACCGGAATATCCTGACTGTAGAATTGAATAATCCGTCGGGATTTCACGGCCTAATTGTTTAAAAAAAGTAAAATAATGAGGAGCACGAGAGTAATTTGCATAAAATTTATGGCGTGTCCATGCTGTATTGAATCCGAACTCTACGGAAGGAGCATAACGATCGAAGCTCCCCCAACCATCGGTGCTGACGGAGTGGATACGCCGACGCATGGCAAAATCCGTCAAAATATGTTCTTCAAGGATAAAATTACCGCGAACAAAGAAATTATTGGCGCTAAACGACCCGTTTATTGCACCGCCTTTTCCGATACGGTCGACATTTGGCGAATAAAGGTCCGTATATTTATATGGACCGGGATCTCCGGTTTCGTTTCCCGCATAAAAAGATCCACCTAAAGAAAATCCGGATATGTTTTTTTCTGTGATGATCTGAATTAATCCGTTTTCTGTAAAATGGCCGTTATAAATATGCGGTGTTGTTAATATAATCACAGAGTCAATTTCTTCTACTGAGACAGGCAGCATGTTGATCTCTTTGGTACCAGAAAAAGAAGAATGAATTTGCCGATCATCTATCATCAAAATCCAGTTTTGCTGTTGCATCGACGCAAGTCCGTTAATGCTTAACTGCCAGTTGTAACCATCGATGGTAGAAAATCGGAGATCATTCAGGAGGAAAATCAGGTCAGCTATTCGTATAATACCGGCAGTTTTAATTTCCTCGGAAGTAAGGACAACTTTTTGTCCGGTGAACTCGATACCAGCGTTTAATAGAGATGCCAGCGTGAATATTATCAACAAAAGCGTTTTCATTCCAAAAAGTCCTTTATCCATTGTGGAGTATTAAAAGAATAGCCAGTGCCAAAGCACACATAAAACAATCGAATCCGGTGATGTGTTAACAAATAAAAGTATCGACCTGACATGAAAACTGAGACATTTTTACTGATTTGGTATTCCAATTTAGATGAATACATGAGTGCAATTTCGCTTTCATATTTAAATCCGTCCCGTGTTTCATCTTCAAAAATCATGAAATTGTTACCAAAAGATGCACCGTTGTACCAGGTAAATTTTGGCAAGTTCATTAAATCAATTCCCCAACCAGCGTAAAACAAAATCGTATTAACATCACTTATAGTCGTTTTTTTTGCATGGTATGGGATCATATCCGCACCTGCACTAATTTCACCAATATAAAAAGGCAGTTCAATAAACCCGCCCCATCCGTGTGGTTCTTTCCAGTGGTTATGAAATAGATTGCGATTTGTATTTAGAGCATGATGGAAACCAAATGTCATGGTTCTGTATGGCTCGGTACCACCGGCATTTTGCACATAAATAATTAAAATGATAAATATGACGATGTAGTTGAATTTTTTCATCGATAGATTTTGTCCTGAAATTTTCAGTTTTAAATTTAATTGATTTAAATAACGAAATCAAGGGAAAAAATGTTTATCAATTAATCCTTTAACTTCCATAATTCATAAACCAGACGCAACGCATTATTCTAAATTGCAGTTGTCTGTTTTATGTCAATCTGACGGGCAGTTCGGTATGCTCCGGATCAACTGCCCGACAAAGCACCTCGTTCCACTAAATTTATGTCTTTAGTACTGTTCATTGTATAAGTTTGCCTTCAAAGTTAGGTTCAAAATAGAATTTATAGTATTTTTGCCCGGAGAAAATAAATGGTAGTAATTTTTTAACCTGAAAAAGTCATATCCACAAAGGCTCAGAGTACACAGAGTTTTTATTTTCAAAACGTTACGCAAAAAATAGTAACTCGAATTTTTCTTAACTTAGTTTGAAAAGTAATGTGCACACACGTTGTTGTTTCTCTGTGACTTCTGTGCTTCTGTGGCAGGTTTTGTGAATAATGCAGGCTAAAAAATTAAACTTGATTTTTACCTGCATTCTTTATAAATTAATAAACTGATTAATAACTAACTATAAATTGGAGAGTTTATATGAAGCCATTACTTGAGAAGTTAAATATCAAGGATGTTAACTTAGGAGGATGTACCGGCCCCGATAACTGGATAAAGGAACCGTCGGGTAAGGACCTTGTTTCTTATAATCCAACCACAGGCGAACCGATTGCAAAGGTGCTACAGGTTGGTGAGCAGGCGTATGAACAAATATTGAAGAAATCAGAAGAAAGTTTTAAAAATTGGCGCATGATTCCGGCTCCGAAGCGCGGGGATGTCGTTCGTGATTTGGGACAGGCGCTGCGGGACGTAAAAGAGCCGCTCGGTGAACTGGTCACGCTGGAAATGGGAAAAATTAAAGGCGAGGGAATGGGCGAAGTCCAGGAAATGATTGACATTTGTGATTTCGCCACAGGTTTATCCCGGCAATTGTACGGGCTAACAATGCATTCCGAACGACCAGGGCACCGGATGTACGAACAATGGCATCCTTTAGGCCCGATTGCAATTATCACTGCGTTTAATTTCCCGGTTGCTGTTTGGGCTTGGAACTCGGCAATCGCTGGTGTATGTGGGGACACTATGATCTGGAAGCCATCTTCCGAAGTGATATTAACGGCTGTGGCAGTTCAGCACATTGCAAACAAAGTATCTGCGGATCACAATTTGGATGGTATTTTCAATTTACTGATTGGTCCTGGCCGTTCAGTCGGGGACAAGCTTATCCATGATCCCCGGATAAAACTGGTTTCATTCACTGGTTCTACAAAAATGGGATATCGGGTTGCGGAAGCAACAGCGAAACGTTTTGCCGGCACTATTCTGGAGCTTGGCGGCAATAATGCCATTATTGTTACCGAAGATGCAAATCTTGATATGGCAATCCGGGCGATTCTTTTTGGCGCTGTCGGAACTTCCGGCCAACGCTGTACCACAACTCGTCGAATTATCATGCATAAATCCATTGCAAAAGAATTAACCCGACGATTGATTGATGCGTACAAACAGGTTTCGATTGGCGATCCGATTGAAGAGGATATTCTGATGGGCCCGCTGGTGACCGGAGCCTCTGTGGAGGATATGATGGCCGCGTTAGAATTGGCCAAAAAGCAGGGCGGTGAAATACTTTATGGCGGCAACAGATTGTCGAAATTAGGAAAACAGTTTGTGGAACCGACAATCGTTAAAATGCCACAACAGACCGATATCGTGCGCGAAGAAACATTTGCTCCGATTCTCTATCTGCTGGAATATGAAACCGTTGATGAAGCCATCAAAATTCATAATGATGTGCCACAGGGACTTTCCAGTGCAATTTTTACCACAAACTTATTAACTGCAGAAACGTTTCTGTCGCATCGTGGTTCGGATTGTGGTATTGCGAATGTAAATATCGGTACGTCCGGCGCAGAAATTGGCGGCGCGTTTGGCGGAGAGAAAGACACCGGTGGCGGCCGTGAATCCGGTTCCGACGCCTGGAAAGCGTATATGCGACGTCAAACAAATACCATTAACTGGTCCGCTGATTTACCATTGGCCCAGGGAATTAAATTTGGCGATTAATTAAATCGGCGATGGTGGCGCTTTTGCTACCATCGCTTTTTTGTAAGCAGGGAAAACGAACAATGTCAACAGAAGAAACGAATAAGAAAAAAATCACCTTTGATACACCTGTTGAGGATTTGGCGTTATATTATCCGAAAACAGTCGGATTCTTAACAGAACGGGGAATTCGCTGTATTCGTTGCGGAGAACCGCTGTGGTGTTCTGTTGGAGAGCTGTTTATACAGGATAAAGCTGAAAATCCAGAGCAATTATTAAATGAATTAAATGAATTCATCAATCAAGAAAAAGAATAATATGAAGATTACCGGACATCGAGGGTCATCAGGGATTACGCCGGAGAACACTATTTCAGCGATAAAACAGGCGATTTCCGATGGCGCTGATTTCATCGAAATCGATATTCATCTGACTAAAGATAAGCAACTCATTTTAATGCATGATGATTGGGTGGATCGTACCACAAATGGTAACGGGATGGTGTGTGATTTAACTTATGAAGAAATTCGTCAGCTTGACGCTGGGAGTTGGTTTGATCCGAAATTCGCAGCAGAACATGTCCCTTCATTAACAGAAGTGATTGAATTGGTGAAGGGCTATATGCAGGTGAATATCGAAATCAAGCCCAACGCGTTTATACCGGCTGATATTGAAAATTTAATTCAACTGATCCATGATAGCGATTTTACGACCCAATGTGTTCTCACCTCATTTCAACGTTCTTATATCGAAATGATTCATCATATTTCGCCGCAACTCCGAACCGGCCTGATCATGAATTACATGCCACATCATCGAAATATGCTATTTGAAGATTCTTTTAATGTGTTAAGCTGCAATTATCGACTGGTAAATAAAGACATGGTAAATGAGCTCCATTCATCAGAAAAGGAAATTCATGTATGGACAGTGAATGAAAAAGATGATTTTTATCAGATGAAAGAGTATGGTGTGGACAATGTGATTACCAATTTCCCCGGAGCTTTTCGAAAGCTGCTTGAAGATTGAATTTAGTGAGTGTGGTATTTCAAGGCGTCCGATGAAAATAATGCCCGCCGATCGAAAATATTATTTCAAGCGTCCCATGTGAAAAATTTGTAAATAAAAAAAACGGAAATCATACCGAAATATGATTTCCGCTATCGCATTGTAGAGAGGATTGGGGATGTAATAAATGGGTGTTATTTTAAAGAACGAATTTAAAATCTATTTGAATTCACTGAATTGTCACTCAATAAGTCAAATTGTTTGATTACTACAAAATCAGGGTCATATAAACTCTGTTTCTGTTTAAGTCGCTGCACCGCTTTTAAACTGGGGATGATCAAATCTTTTTCTGATTGAAGTATCCACGTTTTATTGACGAGTGCCAGTTCCTCCCAATATTGTGAGCTTCCGTAATAATCAAAGGATAACTCTTTAAAAAAATTTTCTCGCTCGATCTGCTCTGTATTCAAGTCCATTCCGATTACCTTTTTGCAGAACGTTAAATTTTGTTCGGAAGTCAACAATAAAAACAGACCCAAAATAACCAGGATTAGAATTGCTTTTTTCATCGCACTACCTCCTTCATCATGAATAAACACGGTGTATATTTCAAAAGATGTGCCATTAAAAGATGGCTTGTTTTAACATTTTATTATTAAAAGCATTAACCGACTTTTAATTGACCATAATCATTTATTAGAAAGGAGGCGATTGTGTAAAAATTACATATATTTGTTCATGGATATTTGAGGATATAGAGTAATATTTTGAAAATAAAAAAGATATACTTATATACTATTTACACATAAGAAAGGGATAAATCCTATTTTTTATCGGGTAAGTGAGGCAATGGTTTCGCAGTGTGCCGTATGCGGAAACATATCCACAGGTTGTATTTGAGAAAGATGATAATGTCCATCGCACAATATTTTTAAATCCCGAGCTTGTGTGGCGGGATTGCACGAGACGTAAATAATTTTGTCTGGCAGTAACTCGATGATTTTGAATGGTATATCCGGATGCATTCCGGAACGGGGAGGATCAATAATTATCACATCTGGTTTGCCATGGTTCTGAATCAGGGAGAGCGGTTTTGAAATCGTATCTTTCATATCGCCGGCAATAAATGTACAATTGTCAATATCATTCATGCGAGCATTATAATGGGCGTCCTCAATTGCCTGTGGAAAAATTTCAATGCCTGTCACATGTTTTACTTTTGGAGCGATATAAATTGAAATACTACCGGCTCCGCAATATAAATCATACACATTTTCGTGTCCTGAAAATTGCCCGAATTCAACTATCTTGTCATAAAGTCTTTTTGTTTGGTGTGTGTTTGTTTGAAAAAATGAATTCGCGGAAATCCGATAGGATAAATCACCTAAATTTTCGGTGATGAATCCATCGCCATGCAAGATTCGTACGTCATCGCCGGTCGCGACCTGAGCACGTTTTTTATTGATCGTATGCACAATGGTTGTGATTTTTGGAAAATTTTGAATCAATGATTTTGTCAGATCGTTCAATTGTTCATAATCATCCGGATGATTAGCCGTAACGATATTGATCATAAAATCACCAGTATTTTTTCCCTCTCGTAATATCAGAAAGCGCCAAAATCCCTTATGATCAAATAATGAATACGGTGGAAGTTGACCTTGCTTTGCCCAATTTTTAATGTGCATAAAAACATCATTACTAAATTCTGAAAGCAGAAAACATTTCTGAAGATCAAGCACTTTATCAAAACGACGCGGCACATGAAGCCCGAGTGCAAAATCCTTCTCAGTAATTTTTGTATCAGAACTTATTTCTTCATTTGTTAACCAGCGTTGGTTAGAAAACGAGAACTCCATTTTGTTGCGATAAAAAATAATGTCCGGCGAGGGTAAAATTGGGAGCATATTGATTTCGCTGAAACCACCGATGTGCTCAAGTGTCTCTTGAACCTGTTGCTGTTTATAAGCAATTTGTTTATCATAATCAAAGTTTTGCAATAAACAACCGCCGCAAACTCCGAAATGTGGACACGGTGCAGAAACTGCGTCAGGGGATTGCTGCAAAACTTTTTGGACGCGTGCTTCTGCATAATTTTTTTTCTTTTTGGTAATTATCGCTTCAACTACCTGACCCGGGAGAGAACGATCCACAAATATAATGAAATTATTTACATTCGTAATTCCTTTTCCGCCTAAGGCAAGTGAATCAATCGATAGAGTATGAACAGATCTTTTCTTAAACGGATGTGGCGTTGATAATTGTTCCATGGGAATACACTGTCTCAAGATAATACAGATTGTTAACGTATTGTGACAATTTTAATTTATAAAATGAAATTTATAAGTTATTGAATTACAACATATTGACACATATATATAAACGCAAAATAAAAAGGCATCATATTTGCTTGATGTAAGGCGAAACCCGATAAAAATTTATTCCAACACAACAGCATATTTGACCCGAATTAATGCTGTTCCGCAATATCAAAACTGAGGCCCTCCAGAACTGCAAGATGAAGATCTGCAACTGTTGAGGGCCTTATTATTATCTCATCACGACTAACTTTTCAATGATATCCGCTGTTTTCTTTTTCCCATTGATGACTGCTTTTGCCTGGACTTTATAGAAATAAACACCATTTGCCAGCTCATCACCATCCCGGTCTCTGCCATCCCATTGGATTTGCGCTAATTCATTTGTACGAATATAAAAGCTATCAAATTTGTGAATCAGGCGACCGGCCACAGTGTAAACTTTAATATTGACTTCTGAATCATGATTTATCCAGAAACTAAATGTGGTTCCTGATGAAAACGGGTTTGGGAAATTGAGTACATTTCGCAATTCCAAAGCAGAACTTGACACGACATTCAGATCAGTATAGGCAAGAGAAGAATTATTTGAATTATCCCATGCTTTAATCTCGATACGATGCATTCCTTCTGTCAGGCCAACCTGGAAATTTTCAGACTCCTGTTGCCCGGATGTTGGAGGTCGATATTCGCTAAAATCATAATAAATGCTACCGGAGGTGTAACTTCCTTCATTATATTGAAATAAATCTGTCAGGATAATTTTATTTTCAGTATCATCGTTCACAATCATATAGATGCTGTGCCCGATATCACCGGTGATGTTTATTCCACTGAGACTATCTGAAATATCGATTTTCAGCAAAGGTGTTTCATCTGTATATCCACTATCAAAAAAAGCCTGGTTCTGGAGGCCAATTTCAATTTCCGGGCCAACGTTATCATAAATTTGAGATGTTCCTCCAACAAGAAGTGAATCCTGATAACCAGCTCCTTGAAGCTCGTTATCTGTGAAATAAATGTTAATTCGCCCCATGTTGCCCCCATAGGTAATATCTTTGGGTACGATGAAACTAATATTAAAACGACCGTTTTCAATAGTGTTGACGCCACGAAAAATTGTATTCCCTTCGAGATAGTAATCCATTCGGGATCCCACCTCTGTCGTATACCGTCTGTATTTCTTTGAATCAAAAGCTTTCATTAATAATTTTCCCTGAAAATCATTCCAGAATTGATTGTCTTTTTCGATATAACCAGATACTGAAATTTTGCTAAGCGCTTTAATCGTATCCGGCGTAATGGATGTGATTTTAGCTTGATAATTTGGCGCTCTTAATCGCATGGTCGGATCACCGAGAAGTACATACTTCTGATCATTTACTGAATTGCCATTATCTTCTTTTGCCAGTTGTAACGCGTCTCCTAATCGCTGTGTCAATGAACCGTTTTCTGTCAATCTGGAATAAAAGGCTCTGTTGAGCGCGGCATTAATGTGTGCATAAACAAGGCGGGTAGAGGCAAGTACGGCGATTGCCCCCTTATTTTCTGAGACCAACAGATCTTCGGCAAGGCTTTGTTGAGATGGATCATCAAACCGACCGAAATCACATGTCGCGGCCACCCACAGGGCTAATTTGGAGCCATTCTGAATTTTATTGAAATCACGAGGCGCGTAAAGAACGTATTCATGGCTCCATGTAAGTGGATTCCCATGTCCGACATAATTAATAATAAGCGTTCCCTTGTTGATACGCTCCATTATCGCATTGGCTGCTGTTGGTTTTAACAGCGCCGAGAAATATGATGCATTGCGAACCGACGGAAATTCAGTTAAGTATATTTTTTCTTTATTATATTTGTTTGGTATATATCGTTCAATAATGTTTTCTGCATCCAATGTGTGGATTGTTTCATTCCCGATGCCTCCGCCGATTAATTCATCATCGCCAATCATTGTGACGACGTTTCGCCAGTCATCAATTCCATGCGCATCCGTGCCCATGATTGATGCGTTCTGATAATTGATTAACTTTTCTACAATAATTTGCGATTCTTCTGCGGAACGTACCGGTAGCCGACCAATGGCCATATCCGGCCTGTTATCTGGTGTGACCCGAACAAACCAGTCATCACTTGCCCGGTTGCTTTCTTCGTCAAATTCTGTTGTCTCATACGGCGGAACCCAGTTATTATCAGCCTCACTTATTATGTTCTTATAATCATAATCGCCATCCCCAAAAAGAAGAACATACGTTGGCGTAATCATCCATTCATTAAAAGCATGTTTGAGAAAGTTTCGAATTGCAGTCGGATCATATAAGCCACATGAAAATTCGTTATAAATATCAGACGTCTTAACCACGGTCGTTTTTAGATTATCATGGCTCTCGCGATACTCTGCAAGTGGTAATACCTCATCATAAAAATCGCCGTGAGTGATGATAATGAAATCAGCACCATTCGCAGGATTTCGGATATCAGCGAACTCCGTGCTCTCTATTTTTTCCGGGATTGAATACGCTGTCGATGACAGCGCAATCATCTGTGCAGGTTCCTTTGACTCCGGTACGGATAAGCTGATACTATTATCGGAAATTTCAGTGTTTGTCATTAGTTTCACATTGCTAAAATCAGTAATATCGTAGACTGCAATTTCCTGGTTTTCGAAATTGGTAATTGTGATTTTTCTGGCCTGTGAGGCGGTTTGTAGTGTAAATCCAAGGTAATCGTTTGTCGCAATATATTGTTTGCGGTAGTGGATTTCAAACCAGTCCAGATATGCCTGGGCATCATCCCGATTACTACTGTAATTTAATTTTACAGTGTTAAAGCCAGGTTCTATGAAATCCGAGGCAGTGATATCTTGTTCAAAACGATTATTACTCACATAGCTGGTAAAATTATTTATTAATTTATTGTTTACAGAAATCGCGAATCTGTGAGTGCCCCCGGAAACGCTGACAAAACGAAATTTGAAATACGTTTCATCTGATACTGAATTTTCTAAATTAACCGAAAATTTATATTCATCCCCGGGAGAAAAAAAACGGCTGAACCAATGTAAACCTGAGTTTAAAAAGTTAATATTTTCTTTTTCAAAATATATGTGATCAATGAAATAAGATTCTTCAGTCAGCGAATGGTCCGGAACCGCACTCTTCTGTTGCATCCGTTTGCCCGATTTTTCGCCGCCCCATGTTAGCCAATAAATGTTTTGGTCCTGGTAATGATTGATATAATGTTGAAAGCGTTCAGTCGTCGAAATATATTCCCAATTATTGACTGCTTTGCCATAAAATAAAACATAATCAAGAATATCAAAAATTCCATCACCGCCATCTTCTACAATAATCGCGTTTTCGATCAGACTATCAGAGGTTATTGCTGTTAAATTGCGAGGGAGTTCTGTGCCGCCATTGTTGTAAAGTTTGAGCGTTTGGGGATCGATTGTTTTAATATCAATTCCAAAATTATTTAAATCTGAGCCGGTTAATTTATAAATACCCTCATCATTAATGTAAATTTTATACCAGGGATTCGACGATTCAAACATTGAGTGATGTTTTTTTAAATTGGTTTTTCGCGGAATTCTCCGGTTCTTTGCTTGCTTATTATTTATAATTAGTTTGTCTAAAAAAGATGAACTTGATTTTGTAAATTCTGAACGATTCACCTGTGGAGCAGAACCCGAAAAGTCAATCCTCACTGTAACAGTATGATACATGCGGATTTTTCCGGTGACCGGATTAAAATGCACCGGAAATATTCCGACCGTTACAATTCGTTGATTTCGGATCATTGCCGGATTCCCAATATCTACCATTTGATTCGGAAAATAAGAATCCTGCTGATATGCAGTACTCTCGCCAACGTACTGATTCATATAGATATTTTCTTTTTTTATCACATCTGATTGCGGAATCAATTTCCCGGAAATTTCCTTAAAATCCGCTGCGATAATCGAATAGTTCACAATCGATTCGAGAGGAATGGCAACAGTCACCGGAATGAATGGTATCAGTGGCTCACCGGGAGTCGCATTAAAAGTCGCATGAAAAAAATCTAATCGAATATACTGTTTCTGCGCAATAAGCACTGTGTCCTGCTGCCAGTGTTGCGGCTGAAATTGAATCGTAATGCTTTTGTCAGATAATTCGATCACACGGAACCCTCGTGATTCATAAATATCATTTGCATACACATTAAACGACTGGCAAAAGATGAATGCCAGAATTGTTATTACAAAGTTATATTTCATTATAAATTGCTCCCTCAGTAATTACCTGATTATCATCAGTTTTTCAATGGCTTCGGCAGTAGTCTTGTTGCCATTTAAATAAGCCTTTGCATAGATTTTATATAAATAAACGCCATTCGCAATGGGTTCTCCGTCTGCATCCAATCCGTCCCATTTGATTTGATTAAACCCGTATTTAGCGTATACATGGTCAATTTTTTTTATGAGTCGTCCAGCGACAGTGTATATTTTGATTGCTGCTTCACAATCGCTATTCGTCCAGAAGGTAAATTCTGTTTCATGAACGAACGGATTCGGATAATTTAACAGCCGTTCCAGCACTAATTTATCATCCGCGATAACTGTGAATTGAGTCCGCAATTCAGATGAATTATTGCTGTTATCCCAGGCTTTGATCACCAGGTCATGTAGTCCTTCATTTAGCGGGCCAAGCTGTTCTTGAATATGCCCGGAGAGATAACTATCCTGGTAGTAGTTAAACAAATTAGTGACATTGATTTTTTCATCATCCACTGTAAGATTGATGTTGTGTCCAATGTCGCCGGTGATGTTTATCCCGCTTAGACTATCTGCTATTTCAATTGTTAGTTCAGGAGTTGGGTTTGTGAAACCACCGTGTTCAAAATCATTATTATTAAATTTCAGTGAAATATCCGGCCCCGAGCGATCCTGGAGGTTGATTTCCGTTCCGCCCACTGAAATGTTGTTCTGATAGCCAGTGCCATCGACCTGTCCGTCCCAAAAATACAAACTAAATCGGCCATCCTGACCACCGTAAGTAATATCTTTCGGGACAATAAAATTGATATCAAAGAAACCGTTTTCAACCGAGGCAGTACCTCTAAATATTGTGTTTCCCGGGAGTTCATACTTTAAAATATTGCCTTCATCGATTTGATAAACGCGTCTCTTTTTTGAATCAAAACTTTTTACGAGGATTTTGCCATTAAACACATTCCACGGTTCTCCGTTTTTCTCCACTTTGCCTGAGATTCTCATTTGACTGAGCGCTTTAATGGAGTCCGGAGAGAAGTCGATAATTTTTGCCTGATACTCAGGATTTGCCAAATGCATGGTTGGATCGGCAAACAGAATCAATTTCTGATCGTTTTGATAATTACCGCGGCTATTTTTCGCTGCGCTCAACGCATCTCCGAGACGCAATTTGTGATGGGCAGTGGGAAAAAGTTTCTTATAGAGCTCTTTATTAAAAGTGATATTTTGATTTGAGCCGACCAGGCGGGCAGCCGCAATTACTGCAATAGCTCCGTTTCCTTCCATGTTGATCAGTTCTTCAGTCATGCATTCGTACGCGGGGTTATCGAACCGACCAAAGTAACATGTTCCTGCGATCCACAACGCCTGTTTTTTTCCGTTATTGATTTTCTGTAAATCCGTGTCCATATCCAGCACCACCTCATGTGCCCATAGATCGTATCTGCCATGGCCGATATAATTAATGATTAAACACCCACGATTGATAGATTCGATAATGTCCTGTTGAGCGGCAGGTTTTCGAATGCCGGTAATAGATGCCGTATACACCGGTGGATATTCAATTAAATAAATTTTATTGATGTTAAATGTTGGTGGTATATATTCTCTGGCAATAAATTCACAGCCATCCGTATGTTCCCTTTCTACGCCCCAGTTCGAGTCTCCGATAATATCATCGGCGACAAGAGTAATTTCATTTCGCCAGTCACCAAAATCCGGTGTGTTTTTATAGTCAATAATTTTTTGGACAATGCTTTCCGCGTGATCTGGCGAGCGCACCGGAAGCCGACCAATTGCGATGTCGATTAAATCATCATCTCCGCTAACAATTCCGTACCAGTCATCCCAGGCACGACTATCTCCTTCATATCGCTCTAACGTTTGAAACGGTGGAATGTAATTTCGATCCATTGAATCGATGATATTCCGGTAATCAAAATCGCCGCTGCCAAACAGCAGTGCGTAACGCGGTGGTACTGCCCAATTTTCATACGCATATTTTAGAAAATCCCGGATAGCCACCGGATCGAATAATCCCCAGGAAAACTCATCATAAATATCGGAAATTTTCACAACATCGGTTTTTAAATTATCACAATTTTCGCGCAGGCTTTTCAAGGGGAGCGCCTGATGATAAAAGTCATCATGAGTAATAATAACGAAATCTGCACCGTTTTCAGTGTCCCGCAGGTTCGAGGTTATGTCCTTTTCTATTTTTTTCGGTGTTCGGAATTTATCTTCGGTCAGGGCAAGATAATGTTTTTGCCGATCCGAGTTTACAGTGTCGGCAAATTCAATCGTGTTCCCGGAAAAGATGATATTATCGAAAATTCGGACATTCGAATAATCTGTAATGTCAAAAGCAAATACATTATCGCTGGAAAATTCTGTTATTTGATAGCGGTACATCCCCGAATTGGCAGGAGAATAGCAGAACAACTCATCATCTCTAACCAGATATTTGCGCCAAAAATGAATCTCAATCCAGTCCAGATAGCTGCGAGATATTGTTCGTTCTGGTGCATAGCGTAATTTTATCTGGTTGTAATCTTCTTTCAGAATATTTCGAAATTTAGTTTCAAAATCATTGATAGAGACAACAGTATATTTGGAATTACTACCCCAAAAATCCACAAACCCTAAATAATTATCATTGCAGTAGAAATTAAAATGATGTTTACCGCCTGTTGTTGCGGCAACACGTATTCGAACTTCAGTGGTATCTGCCGGTATTGCTCCGGTTAAATCAAACACAATGGACCTGTCAACCGTTGTGTATCCATCTGAGGTGGAAAACATTTTTCCGTACCAATCAATACCAGAATCTAACAAATTAATTAATTCTTCTTCAAGGTACACATGATCCTTAAATTTGGAAACCAGCGGTGTTTGCGGGTTGACATTTAAATCAATCCTGGGCATGCGCTTTCCGGCGTCAGTAGCATCCCACGTAAGCCAATAGATATTATCCTCAGTATAATGATTAATATAATGTGAATATAAATTTGTTTCACTATCGAAATCCCAGCCATTTACAGATTTTCCATAAAAAAGTAAATAATCGGACGGATCGAATACGTCGTCTCCATCATCCACAACCCAGATCGCGTTCTCTATTAAGCTATCTGGCCTGGGCTCAAACAGGGCGCGCTGCAATTCTCTTCCGCCGTTATTGTAAATTCGAATCGACGCCGGATGAATTGAATTTGTGGGTAACCCGGCGTCTGACAGCATTTTACCTGTAATTTTATAGATACCGTCATGTTCGATATATATTTTATACCAGTCATTAGAAATAGAAGAACTTTTACGAAATCTTCTTTTAATTGAACGTGGAGCGCGCCAGTCGCGCGCCTGTTCATAATTAAAAATCTGAATTTGATAAAATGTTTCATCCCCGGCTAACATTTGGCCCATGTGCGATGCAGCAATATGGTCGCGAAATAGAATTTTAATAATAATTTTATTTAATAATTGGATCGTGCGGGTTGGCGGATCAAATTGAACTGGCCAAAACTTGATTTGCAGGACTCGCTGGTCTCGTAAAAAACCCGGTGTGCCAATTTCAACGACTTGTACCGGATACTTATTGAGTTGCTGATAATATATTGAGTCTTCTTCAAAAGAATACTCAGGAAGAGGGGTTGGCGTTGGAACAAGTGTTCCACTCAGGTTTTCGCCAGGCGTGGTCTCAATAAGTTGATACTCAATCCGGGAGTTCAGCGGTATCCCTAATGTGACAATTTTACACGGCGCCATTGGTTGGCCAGATGTTGTAATCAATTGATCATCAGAAAAGCGTGCTGAAATGTATTTTTTGTTTTGATAGGACTTTTCAGTAATTTGCCAATTTTTCGGTGAAAATTCAATAGTGATGTCACTATCTGATACACGGACGATTTTTAAATCATCTGCCAGTAAGTTTTGAAAACTGATGAATAGGTAGAGTAGAATAATTATAAATTTCGGCATAATGAACTTCGCATAGTTTGAAATGATAACATAGTAATATTAAAACTAACAGATGGTTATTTTGTTTCCAAAATTGTAAAATGTAATGTCTGTGAATTGACCGGAATTGATGCAAACATGCCACGCACTTAGAATGTTACTTAAATCTATTACCCTAAATTAAAGATCATTGGTTTTAGATTCCAAAGCGCATGGCATGTTATTAGCGTGAAGCAATGAAAATGATTCTGAGTTATCATCCCAACAAAAATTCTAACTTTGTGTGCCAGGTTGTTTAGCAGACACATATTTGGCGATTTTTTCGACAGCAGAACGGCCGAAGTAATATAGCAAACACCATTTGGTCAATTCCATCCAATTGTCATTAATGCCGTTGTCAAGGAATAGTTCTTCATAAACAGCGATTCCCATGATAATGAACGTAATAATTCGAGAGATCAATTTTTTATTTTCAGCATGATCACCCACTTTTGCCATAAAGGTAATCTGATCGGACGCGGCTGTAGTTTCGTTCATTTTTCCTCCTTTTTGAAATTATTTAAAATTGAAGACTTTACGAAAGGTCGCAGTGCCAAAATATGCAGTGATGAGATATAAGGTTATTTCGTACCAGTTGTTGCTAAGACCGGCTTCGGTAAATAATTCCTGGATGATGGCAATGCCCAGCACAAGAATTGTGATCATCCTTGAAATGAATTTTTTATTTTCGACCTGTGTCCATATTTTTTCCATCAAATCAAGGGCTTGTTGCTCAGACTTTTTATTTATTTTAATTTTGTTCACGACTGACCTCCGTTATTTAAAAATGGAAAAGATCGCTCTAAAAATACGTTCAACGAGCGACTGATCTTTACCCCCGGGAATATTAACATCATCTGTTTCATCGATGTAGATAACCCCATCGCCATCAGCATCAACCAGGTCGCCGTTAACAGGTATGCTACTTGATGCGATGCCGCGTTTAAGTCGTTGCCAGTCAAACAGCGTTCCGGGATCAACTTTGACATTTGATATTTCTTCATGTCCGCGCACCAGGCCGATCGGAACGTTAAATTCCAGCATTTTTTGCTTTACCAGCCAGATAAGTGCTTCGTATTGAAAGTCCGTATACGGCACTAAATTTCCGTCGCCTTGCAATTCAATTCCAATGCTTCTATTGTTTAAGTTACTGTATTTTATGCCGTTTATGATCCATTCGCTGCGTCCGGCATGCCAGGCGGTGTCTTCATCGCGAACCATTTGGACAATCGGACGCTCAGCGCGGGCAATAATGTATTGTGCAGAAACCTGATTTGAGGTTCTCCAAACTGCCGGCTTAAACCAGTCAATAGTTCCCTGAAAACTATTCACCTGCCCGTTGCGGCTTCCTGTATGATGGATAATAATCATTTGATTTGCGATTTTACCCGGATCAAAAAATCTGCTTGGAATCCATTCAATTTGAAAGGCCATTTTTTTCTCCTTTTTTTGGGGTAGTCATATTTATATTATTTTTAGATATATTTTTTGTGTTACCTTCATCTCCGCCGGTTTGGTTATTATTGAAAATTTTCGTAATTTCATCTTGTGGAAAATACGGGAGTTCCCTTGCATCTCCATCGGGTAAAATAATTTTCATTCCATAATTTTGGGGCATTATTTTACCAATTCGACACGTATTAATATCATTTTTCTCAAAAGCGTCCATCAGTTGTTGGCTTACCGATGCATCACAAACAATGAGTAATGCGCCGGAAGCAATAATACCCAGCGGATCCAATTGATACACATCACATAACAATTTGCATTCCGGTAAAATATCTATCATGTCATATTCAATTTTTAATCCGACCTTTGCTGCTTTTGCGATTTCAAAAAGTCCTACAGCAATTCCGCCTTCTGTCGGATCGTGCATCGCGTGAATATCATTAAATTCATTGGCTATGTGTGCTTCACGAAGGACACTAATTCCCGGATCATATAAATAGTTTTTACTCTGCTCCACCAGTTCGCTCGAAAACATCTCTGCCAACTCGGTCTCTTTCTCCCGTGCAATAATCGAGGTGGCTTCAATGGCAACTCCTTTTGTAAGCAAAATATTATCACCAGGCGTAACTTTGCTAATATCAACAAGTTTATTCTTTTTAACTTCTCCCAACATTTGTCCAATGACAATCGGTCGGTCTAATCCATGCGTAATTTCTGTATGTCCACCGCAGAATGCAATATTCAGGTTTTCACAAGAGCTATGGAGCTGTGAAAATATAGTGTCCACCATTTTTTTTGTTGTTTTATTTTCCGGAAGCAACACAGTTGCCAGAAACCAGCGTGGGATTCCTCCTTTACAGGCAATATCGTTCGCGTTTATATTTATTGTATAATAACCAATTTCATCGGTGACAAAAGTGATCGGGTCAGTTTTTGCTAATAAATATTTTTCTCCAATATCAATAACAGCAGCATCTTCTCCGATTTGGGAACCTACAATTACATCATCAGGTTTCATAGTGTATTTTTCGAGCATCGAGATTAGAAGATCGTGTGGTAGCTTACCTGCTGGCAAAAATTTTTTAGACTTTTTCATACCATAATTTTTGTTAAAAATCTCACTTGAAGTCAGGCGGTGCGAAACTTTTTATAAACATTCCTTAAAATACTACAGATTTGCAAAAATAGCAAGTAAAAATTTAAATTGAGGATATCGATTGTATTAAATTACATTTTCAGGTTGGATGTTCGGAGAGTAATAATTTTTTTTGGATAGCGTGGAACAGATTTGTCTTGCTAAGCCCCGAACTAATTTCCAAAATTAAACGCCTGTTTGTAGACGACATTACCAGCGGCAGGATCACTGTAACCAAAATCTTTCCAATTCTTTATCCGTCGAATTAAACACGATTCCATGGCTGCACTTCGCAATGTTGAGGAGACGATAGCGGCGTCGATGACTTTCCCGTCCGGATCGACTGTAAAACGAATCACTATTTTTCCCCGAACTTTTGGATTGATTTTTAATTCCTGTTTATAGCAATCTTGCAATGCCCGTTTGTGAGATTGTACGACTTTTATCACATGTTGAGCAGTACGCTGTTTTTTGTTTGCTGCCGGATTTCTGAGCTTTGCCAACGGACTTTCCGGCACTTCTTCAAATTCAACTCGGCGCTCCATTTCTTGTGTTTTCGCTGTTTCTAATGGTTGAATATTGCCTGCCATTTTTTCCCGGTCTTCATCTGCGAGGCTCCGACCGCCTTTCGCCTTCTTCTGTTGCATTTCTTCAGCTTTTTTCCTTTGGTTTAATATATACTCGGCAGTATTATGACGCGGCACCTGAATAGAATGCAATTTTGATAAAACACTGGCTAAATGGTCGTCGTTTAAGTCCGCATAACCAAGAATGTCATCAACATAATCCTGGTCTGTAATTTTGGTTTTGCTGCCGATCATTCCCAGCAAACCCACAGATGCTAATTCTTCTTTTACATCCGATTGGGCTCTCATATTGTTTTCCACGATCTCTGCGAGGTCTTTTGAAAGAAGTTCTTCCACTTCTGGTAATGTTTTTGGTTTGGAGCGCCCCGCAACCTTGGGAGTGTTCGGATCAAATCCTGGCATATCTTTTATTGATTCCAGTGTTTTGTCTGCAAATGTTTCCATCCATTCGGAAATACTGGAAATAGTCTCCGGTTCTTCGGTAGCTGGTGTGTAGGTTGGCGCCGGTTCGGTAAATTCTGTCGGCCGGGCTTCCTCAATAAGTAATAAGTCAACGTATTGTTTCTGTAGCCGGGTGATGGTTCTGGAATCATATTCATGCGGAATTTTTTTTTCAAGATATAATATGCCCAACGTATGTACTAAAAGGGAAAATATGAAGATGAGCGTAAAACGAAGATCGATTGATTTGAAAAAATTTTTTTTAAATTCTTTGGGGAATTTACTGATTCCGTAATTATCTACACCAGGGCACTGTGGATTTATTAATGTATTCATTAATTCATTGTCGGATCTGGAGTTGTTAACAGTTGCTCCTGATTCTGAATTATTAAAAAATTCTTTCACATTGAACTCCGTTCTAAGCTGCAATTTATATTTCGATATAACAGGAAATGTATAATATAGAGGATTATCTTTAAAAGTCAAGCAGAAAATGGTTTTATGTAAATATAATAACTGTTTAAAATGATTAAAAACAATAAGCAAAGCGATTATTATGAAATATATTATTAATTTATTGTGAATTATAAATATATTGTAAAAATTTAAAATATAAGTTTAACTCATTAAAAATTAATACGTAGTCCCGTTCGATTTTATCAGATCTAAATCTGTCTTTGACTCCATCATTCCCTGTACAATATTAAGCATTTTGGTTTTTAAAAGAGATTGTGCCCGGGTGATATCCATTGAAACATCCACTGGTCGTTTTGCCGGGGTTTCAATATCATGCATAGACACTTTTATAAAACTATCTGTTGAAAAATTAAATATATGAGCCATTTCGTTGCCAAAATCATACCGATTAATTCGCTGATTTCCACCAAGATTAATTTTTCCGTGAAAAGAATTAAAAGATAGCTCAATGAGCGCACTGGCCAGATTATTCACGAGGATCGGGCTTCTGTATTGATCATAAAATAGTTTTACCGGTTGTTTCATGTTGATACGATTTAGAATACTATGAGAAAATGAATTTGAATTCGTGAACGGTGTTCCATAAATTAGCGCCGCACGGGCAACGACATAGCTCTGACAATATTTCTCTAACTTCTCTTCGGCCATAACTTTGGTCTCTCCGTAATAATTGATCGGCGCAACCGGGTCATCTTCTTTGTAAAGTCCTTTTTGACCGTTATAAACCATATCTGAAGAAACGAAAATCAGTTTGAAATTCAAAGCATTTGATAGCTCGATCCAGGTATCTATTCCTTTAACATTGACATCAAACGCACGCTCCCGGTGAATCTCACATTCATCAACTGCTGTGAGCGCTGCCGTTAAAATAACGGCATCTGGCGAAGTGTACATTATAACTTCGGTAATTGACTTCGAGTCAGTTAAATCGAGATAGCGCCAATCGACATGGGGAATATCGTATTTGTGGGCGTGATAAGTGGAGACCACATCATAATTTGACTGTGCCTGCCGAAGCAAATGGCCGCCAACAAAACCGCTTCCGCCGGTAATCAGTAATCGCTTTTTCATTCGTATGCCTCCAGTTTGAATTGTATTTTTTCCGTCGTTGTTTTATTTGCAATAAGATCAGTAAGTTGCAGCGTTAATGAATAATGCCCCGGTGAATAAGAACCAAGACCCAATCGTCGATACTGATACTCAGTTTCCGAATTTCCTTCGATTTGGTAAGAGGTTGTAATATCCCCGGACATATTGATTAAATTTAAGCGCTGCAATATTTTTTTTATCGGGTGGATGTGTGTTTTATCAGGACGAATAGTATATTCAATGTTAAAAGAAGTTAAGCCGGATTCGTTTTGTTGCAGGTTATATGTCTCATAATAAATATAAACAGGGTCTCCTGTGGTAAAGCGTTTAAATGGATTGGGCAGAATTTTTAGATCATCCCGGGTATAATAATAACCAGCAGTAGAATCCCTTTCAATATTGAATGCCAGTTGGATGTTACTCAATGCCAATTCATCGTTATCGAATGGGCTGACGTCGATTTCGCCGCGGACCGAAGCATGTTTTTTGGATTCAAGATCATGCAACTCGAATATTAAATGATATTGGCCGGCTCTGTGCTCGAATTCTTCCTGATGGAGTAAATAGTTTTTATTGCTCAGCATGTATTGCTCAGATTCATTAAATTGAATCAGTTTGGACGCCTGATAAATTTTGTCCCAATTTTCATTTAATAAAAAAATTCCCTGATTTAAGCGCGAGTTCCATTTGTTTTCCTGGTAAATAAAGTGAATGCTGTCCGCCGGAATTGCATAACTAAGATTGATTTTCGTCGATTTTTTTGTCCCCCTGAATTTGGTGATATCCATCGCAATTTCAATAATGTGATCTTTTTGGATGAAATCGTAATAATCCGGTTGTACAGAAATCATGCGTTCAAATACATTTCGATAATCATTTTCAGGAGTATTCCCCCATGCAAATTCATATCGATTTTGCAGAAAACGGTCTTCGAATATATATTCAAAATCCGGATAAAGCCAGACTTCCTTCGAGTGATTCAAGGGATTTCGTGGGTTCCCATCACCGGATATGCCTATTTCGGGACGGGTTCGATATAAAGTCTCGGGCTTGCCAAAGCGAATGTAAACTTTTCCCTGGTCAGTCTTCCAGCCTTCAATTCCCTTGTCAAAGTCAGAAAATCGCAGGTTGGCATAAGCCACTCTGCTGTAATGCTCCAGTTTTCGTTCGTTAATTTCTGTCAACATGAGGGGATCTTTTGACTGCCACATTTCCGAAGCATTGCGATTATAATTCGCCAGATCAGTTGTGAGTTTCATTTTTTCTTCAGGAGTGATTATCGACTCGATTGAATTGAAGATGTGCCGCTGCTCCGGTGTCATATATTTCATGGATTCTTCAAATTCTTTTTCGGCACGTTCATATTGTTCATCCTGATAATAAGCGAACCCTAAAAAGAGGTGGCAATTTTTATCGTTCGGAATAATTTTAACCGCCCGCTCCAAAAGATCGATCATATCAAACAATTCGTTGTATTCGTAATACAGCATTCCGAGATGATAGTAGGCATCTGCAAAATCAGGCTTTAATGCAATTACTTTGTTAAAATAAAAGACAGCTTTATCCTTGTCATCCTTTGCAAACTCGTAGAAATAAATGACGCCGCCTTCTTCCGGATCGATCATGTAACGGTAGCGCATCACATCAGCTTGCTTAAGTAATCCCAAATGATAATATGCCAGATAGTAATTCGGATCCTGTTTAATCACCCGTTTCAACTGTTGAATTGCAGAAGTTCGCATTGACATATCAAGCAGCAGCATGGCATAATTGAACCGATATTCGATATTATCCCTATTTCGGCGGAGCGCTTCCTTGAATTCCAGATTTGCCAGAAAGCGACTGCGAACGGTTCCCTTTTCCATAAGTGCGAGTCCAAGTTGATAATGAAACGTTGCTGAATCCGAAGATAAATGAACAGCGTGGCGCAGGCAGTGAATTGCAGAATCTATATTTCCGTTAGTCAAAAAGTGTTGCCCGGTTTCAAAAAGTGAGTCTGCACGAGAAATTTCCGACTGCGCGCGACAAGGGATGGATGAAATAACACAAATCCCGACGATGATCATCAGGAAATTTATTATAGGGATAGTGTTACGTAATTTCATTTTTCATTGTCGTTACTGTCCCAATTCAACATTAATCGTTAAAAAAGGGCTGTACCATAAGTCACATACCGTGCCCTGCCATGCATTTGTATTTTGAAAATATGTGCAGGAAGGGACACAAGTTGTGGCTTTTAATACAGCCCTATAAAAAAGAAAGCATCTGTTTATTGTTTAAAATCTGAATGCTAAAGTTACAAGAAATTTACTGATGTCGATATCCTCCGTGACATTCTGGAATTCAGAGGAAAGGTCTGACTGGTCTTTCCACCAGCCTCGCAACCATGCTACATCAAGTTTAACCTGCTTATCCAGAAGCAGGCCGACGCCTGCTGTAAAAAATTCGCGATCGTTTTCTGATGTTGCATCTTCAAAAGGTAGCGGTTGGTTAAAGTAACCGGCCCGCAGTTGAAGATTTAGCAACGGTACAATAAATTCAGCACCCATGCGGTATTGAGTCGTTGCTCTGTAGTATCGTTTAAAATAACGATTAGATTCAGCGAGGCTCCCTTCAGGTGGTTCAGAGATATACTTTAATTGTGACCAGTCGGCATATTCAATATCTCCGGAGATCGTCAGGTTTGGCAACAAAGTGAAGGCGGCCCCGACACTAAACACAAAGGGTGATTTTGTGGAATAATTCCACTGACCGTTGTCTGGATAAACGAAAACGGAATCGGCATAGTCTGGATCATAATTATCGAAATATTCATCACGAGTTGACCAATCTTCTTTTGCTTTCAATTTAATTGGTGTCTGCATTGTCACTCCAATGCGGCCGAGAATTCCCATCCGGTAAAGTGCTCCCAATGTGAAGTTTGTGGCACTGTAATCAGTATTTATTGTTAAATCTTTCAAATAATCATAGTAATAAATATTAAATTGATCATCGTATTTATCAGTCCATTGATATTCATTGTTCCCGCGCCAAATATTAAGGGAAGCGCCAATGGCAAGATTCATCGTGACATCAATCGCACCGGAAAATGTCCAGTTGCTCAAACTACCTCCCTCAATTTCCATGAAGCCGCGCTGATATGCGGTATCAGTTCCGGCATCAAAAAAACCATCTATGGAAAATCCGCTGTCAAAACTTCTCACACGATTATAACCCACTGCAAATACAAGGCTGCCGCGATAGGTGGGGTATGGTAATACAAATCCGAACGAATTGAATTTTGTGGCGTTTGTTTCATCGATAGTTTCCTGAGCACCTGCGGCGGTGGCCTTATTTTCCATCATGAAATGGGACATGGAGCCGAGCATTTCCATTCGTCGTATTTGCGCCAGACCAGCCGGGTTCCAGTACGCCGCTGTATAATCGTCTGCAACTGCGGTGAAAGCTCCGCCCATGGACATCGCACGGGCACCGATCCCGTATTGATGCCCCAGGAAGAAAACCTCAGTTTGCCCGAACGCACCCTGATAAATAAAGAGCAGAACGAATATTGAAATATACAGGGAAATTTTTCTCATATTTAAACTCCGCAATAAGTTAATCTCTTGTTCAACGACTGTAGAAAAAACAACCTTTCTTATTAACTACTTTTTGCTCTTTTTTGATGAGCTGGAAGAGCTGGACGAGCTTTTCGATTTTGAACGCGATGACGAACTACCCGAACTACTACGTTGTTCCGAAGAACTACTTTTTCTCGTTGCCGGCGCTCTGTACTTTGGTTTGCTGCTCGAAGATGATGGCCGCGAGTACGAAGAAGACTTCGACCTTGTTGTAGTTGGTCTCCGAACTCGTTTCGGCTGAGAAGGTGTTTCACTCTTCTTTCTTCTGGTTACCTGCGGTGAAGTCGTTGTTTTTTTGGGACGAGTTGCCTGCGGTGCTTTACGCACGCTTTGATCCGGCTTTGTTCGGCGAACGGTTTCTGTTGACTTTCTCCTTGAAACCGCTTCACGATCATTCGTCTTCACTTGCTGTGTGACATGTTGCTTTACTTTTTCAGCCGGCGTCAATTTTCGTTTTTTAATTATCCGTTTTGTCGGATAAGCATCCCGTCTTGAAAAATCTCGCTGGACGCGTTCTTTGGGCTGCCAGTAGTTCCTATTGCCATCAAAGCTCCGGTAATAATGATTCCGTGGGTGGTAGTAATAATAATTTTGATAGGCCCAGGTATCGTACCATGGATCATAAAAAGGATCATATATTCCCACATGGAAATAGTTTCTGCCATAAATCCATGGATCATAATATCCATGATGATAACGGTGCCAACGGTAATAAGGAGACCAATATTCCCACGCATGCGGCCCGTAGTATACCGGGGTCCCGGCGTATACATTGACATTGTAATAATACATATCGTCTGTATCTTCGTAACCGTGCTGGTCATACTCATATTCGTAATCTTCTTCATAACCGGAATAATAGTCGGTCTCAACATTCGGGCGGGAAAATTGGGTATAACAACCACTCATAACAAAAGCAACTATTAGAAAGCTGATAAAAAGCGATATTTTAGAGGATTTTTTCAAAGTCATTTTTATTCCTCCTATTTATAAAAACAATTTATTTTTTAAACATAGTAAGTGGTTAGCAGATTTCCTCAGTGCATGAAAGAAAATAAAGCCAATCTGCTAACCACTATCTAATACCTTAGACGAAATAAAAGCCAAAAAGTTCACATCTGAAGTCAGTTGAAACTTATCTTTGTTGGAGGGTTCGTATTTGTTGATACGTGTTTTTTACTTCATCCAGTCTGCTGGTTCCGAAGCGTTTGAGAGCATTTAATTTTAGTGTGAGCGCTTCAAGGTGTTCGGTTTTGCTTAAATTATGTTGGCTGTTCAAAATTAAGTTAATAATTTCAAGCGTCTTATCAGGATCTTGAACCGTTAGTTTTGCTAATTCAAGCAAACTCTGCCATCGGCCGAACCACTGAATTTGGGATGCATTGTCAAAACATCTGTAGGCTGCTTTATAATTTGATTTTTTCTTTAAATTTAGACCGAGTTTAAAAAACATTTTTCCGCAGTCAGTAAAATATCGTTTGTAGTCCGAATCCTTTGGCAGACCGGTTATTTCGTTAACAGGCTGATTTTTAATAATATTGTGAAGACGATCACACCCTTTAATTTCCTGGTCCAGATACTGGTATTCAATACATGCAATTCGCCAGCCAATTTCATCGCGGGCTTTCTGGGTGTTTAAATCATTGATTAATTGTTCAAAGCCGGCTTTTGCTTGTTGGTATTTTTTCTCATTTATTAATTGAAGGCACTGATTTTTTTTCTCGGACGCGGCAATATTTCCGCCATCCCACCGGATCCATTTTGTATAATTATCGACAAACCCCAATTGATTCTGAGACGGCGCTATTTGTTGGGCTCGTTGAAACAACGATAGAGCCAGTTCGGTGTTATAAAGTTTTGCTACCGTAATTGCCTGGTAATACACATAACGAAAATGAATTTCAGCGTCAATTGAATCTGTAATGGTATAGGCGCCGGCTAACAATTTCTTCTCTCGCTTTTCGTTTAAAAATGCTGTTTGCATAAGTACATCCTCTGCCGTCCGATAATTTTCGTACGCTTTTTCCCATTCATTTAGTTTATAATAATTTTCGCCAAGACGATAATAAAGGACGTGCTCGCTTTTATCTCTGGAAATAATTTGCTTCAGTTCAAAAATGGCTTTTTCGTAATATGATCTGTCTTCCGTAAAATCACCTTGAAGCGTATAAACCTTGGCAAGAAGGTCTTTAATGGTTAAATTAAACGGATCGATTCGGACGGCTTTGCGCAATTCATTTCCTGCTTTTTCCAGTTTTTGACTGATAATGATTCGCTTTTTATTTATGCTTTCTAAAAAGAGTGAATCAGTCGTATCTTTTTGTTTATCTTTGGTAAGCGTCCAAAGGGAGTCAGCGATTTCTTGATTTAGAAGAGCTTCGTTATAAAGATCATGCGCTTTCAATTTTCTGTTTTCGGTCACAAAAAGTCTGCTAGTAATTGAATCAGACTCGACCGCAGTTAAACTGTCAATTCCGGCGGGAAAAAAGTTTCCGTCATCTTTTTGAAATTTAACAATTACGCCGCATCCATTCAATTGAATCATTATAATTATTGTAAGTATGTATAATAACACCCTGTTCATTTCGTGCCTGTTTTTTCTAAAAGGTCATCTGAGATAATTTTGTATGATAATTTCTGGCCAGATCAAAATTTCCATTTCGCTTATATGCATTAACCAACAATTGATATGTTTTTTTCATCGTTGGCTCAGATAAATTAGCCTCATACGCCAGAACATTCTGGCAATTTTTAATTGTTTCCTCAGAATCAGACTGCGATAATTGTGCCAACTGAAAATACGATTCAGCCCGTTTTTCCCAATCAATTTTTGAGGCCTGGTTAAAGTATGCATAGGCAATTTTGTAATCCTTTTTCTTAAGATAATCCATGCCCAATTTATAACACATTGCTCCGTAATCGGTTAAATAAATCATCGCAGTTGAATCAGTGCGGCTCTCTACAGGAATGTTTTTTACGACGGTAAATAATCGTTGAATACCATCATTTTTTTTATTTAATACGCTAAAACTAATGGTTGCTATTTTCCAATTAATCTGATTTCGAGTTCGTTGGGTTTTTAATGCTTTTAGCAGCTTTTTAAATTCCTTGCTGGCTTTTTTATATTTACCTTCATGATAAAGCTGGTACGAATAGTCACGTTTTTCAACCGCTCGTATATTACCATCATCCCAATTTATCCAGTCAATATAATTTTGGATGTGCTTTCGTTTCGTGGCTGATTTTGTTAATTGTAACGCCTGGCTCAATAAATTAAGTGCGCTGGAATCATCATATATTTTTGCTTTCGTGTCTCCCTGTTGCTCAAGATAGTATACGAGCAGAGAAGTATCCAATTTTACTGATTCGCGGGATGCTGACTGAAAAATGGCAGTTTGTTCAAGCACATGCTGAGCTTTTTTGAAGTTTGTGTAAGCCTGCTCCCAATTTTTAAGTGAATAGTGACATTCAGCTAATAAGGCATAAATATTGTGTTGGCTCTTTTCAAATTCTAAAAATTTATTAAGCTCATTTACAGCCTGCTCGAAATAGTCATCCTCTTGCGCAACTTTGCCGAGTAAATTCAAAATTTCAACAAAGTTGATACGGGCGTTCAGATTATACGGATCAATGTAACGGGAGCTCTCTGCGTCCTCTTTGGCTTTTTCTATCATGTCTTTTAGTAACACGCTTACTTTTTTCAATCCGGGGAAAAGCCGTCCCCGGTCGATATTGCCACTTTCATCGGGTTTAACAATCAGAAGGCATTTTTGATAAAGTTTTTTTACCCGCAATGTATCTTGTCCAGTATTGTGCCATGTTGTATCTAACATCAGATGATACAAACTCCACAATGAATCGCCCAATTTAAAAAGTTTTTTGCTTTGATCAGCATAAAAAGCAGACTTCATTTTTTGTGTAAAATCAACAAAATAATTATTTGCTAATGAATCTGCTTTTACTGCAACCAGGCTGTCAATGCCTGGCGGAATACTGTTTTCAGTTAGCAAATACGAGCTTTGAAAATTTTGCTGATTCGATGCGCAGCCAAAGAGAAGTGTTATCAGGACAAGGCAAATACGTGTTGAAATTATCTTTTTCATAACTGAGAATTTACTAATTTATCATACCACGGTTCAGCTTTCTTAAATTCCCCTTTACGTTTATAGGATTTAAAAAGCAATTCATAGGTTTTTTTGATTTCAGCTGACGTCAACGAATTTCTGTATTGTAAGGCCTTATTACAATATTCGATGGTAACGTCGTTCTGAATTGAGGAGAGAGCAGCTAATTGCAAATAGCTTTTACCAATTTCATCCCAGTAAAAGGTTACGGATTGCGCGAAATAGATAAAAGCTAATTTATAATTTTTGGATTCCAGATGTTCGATACCTAAATTATAACACATTTTTCCATAGTCATTTAAATATTTTTGATAATCAAGCAATTTAGCCATGCCAAAGGAATCCAATTCGACTGCATGTAATATTTTGTAAAGGCGATCAATGGCTGTATTTTTATCCTTTAAATACTGGAATTCCAGCTTAGCAACTTGCCATTGAATTTCACTCTTTGCCTTAAATGTATGTAATTTACTATAAAGATCAAGAAAGTCTTTTTTTAATTGAACATAATTTTCACAAGATGGAAATTTTTCTTTCAATTTGTCGTACTGTCGTGAATTTTCCAAATTTCCATCATCCCAGTTTATCCAGTCTGTTTTCCACTGAATTTTCCCTGTTTCTTCGGTTGATGGAGCAATAAGCTTGGCATAATGCAAAGTTAGTAACGCTTCCTGAACCATCCCCAGTTTAATTTCCGCCTCTGCCCGCATCGAATAGTGGGCGTAAAGTTCATCAGTATTGATTCTATCCCAATCAGATTCCAGAATAATATTGATCGATTTTTGCAAATTATCACGAGCTTTTCCCCATTCTTTTAACCAAAGATAATATTCACCGAGCTTGAAATACAACTGCGGATCATCTTTAAGGATGTAAGCAAGATATTCCAGCATTGTCGTAGATCGGTTAAAATCTCCTCGTTCGGCATGTAATTCCGCAAGTCGTTGAAATACCCAAATTAACCATTTTTGTGTTCTGTGGTCAAATGGATTCAGGCGAATGGACTCTTCCAGTTCAACCCGAGCTTTCTCTAATTCCAAAATGGATTGCAGTTTTGTTTTATTCAGCCGCAATATATCCGTAGAATCGACCATTGTATGTTCCAGCAATTCAACTGCCTTTTTAACGCGGTTAGAGCCAGAAGCAAGTTTTTTAAGGGCTACTGTCGAATCTTTTTGAGGAACAATTAATTGTGAGTCGGCAACAGATTGCCACATTTTCCAGAGAGAATCGGTTAGTACAAATTGATTGATCTGTTTGAGGGTGTTCTCAATTTCTCTTTTGTAATTTAAATCATCGCTCCGCGCAGAACCTGATAATTTACCAGGAAAGGTGCTGTTTCCTGATATGGTTGAGGATTGAACAGGGAAAGCAACAACACTGATTATCAATGTAAATAAAATAAATAAAAATCGAAAATGAGTATACACAATGACAGTATCCTTATACTTATTTAAATTGATTAATTTATGTGCAAAAATAAATTAACTTTTGGCGCTATTTAGAGAGCCATTCAAATTGAGGGAATAATTTCACTTCGGAAACTCTTTAGGGTTGAGTATATAATAAGAAAAGAATCAACAAAAAGCAAGTTATTTTTGATATTCCGGTAAAAATTATATCCTCAAAAGAATCAATGTGTTAAAATTGTATATTTCATTAAAATAATTTAATATATTTATTTTCTAATTAAATAGAATTAATATGTTAATTAATTCAGGTTCTGTAAGTATCAATAAATATTAAATATCAAAGTTATCAAGAAAACGATAAAGAGTTGCTCGTGATACGCCTAATAACTCTGCTGTCTTAACTTTGTTGCCTTTTGATTTGTTCAGCGCATCACGAACGCTTTTTGTGTCCAGCTTTCTTTTTCGATGCCCTTTGGGTGTATCAGCTACAGAATTGTAATTATCTGTGATGGTTGGAGGCAAATGTTTGGCTTCAATTAATTGACTTTTGCATTTTACGAGTGCATAGTGAATTGCATTTTGTAATTCACGGATATTTCCGGGCCAGTGATAATTTTGTAGCGCGGATATTGCCTCATACGAAAGAACAATGGGCCGGTGTTGATTGTTTATTTTTTCCCGGGCTTCCTTTAAAAAATGTTCGGCCAACATCGGTATGTCTGTTTTTCGTTCACGTAAGGCCGGTACTTTTAATGGTATAACACACAAACGATAGTACAAATCTTCGCGAAACCGACTCGTTTTTATTTCTTTTTGAATATCTATATTTGTTGCACTAATCACCCGTACATTTACTTTTGTTGTTGTTTCGCCGCCAACCCGTTCGAATGTTCCTTCTTGTAATACCCGCAGCAATTTTACCTGCATCAAGGGCGAAATATCGCTAATTTCATCCAGGAAGATAGTGCCTTTATCAGCTAATTCAAAGCGTCCTTTTTTATCGCGTATTGCACCGGTGAATGCGCCTTTCACGTGCCCAAAAAGTTCACTTTCCAGGAGAGTTTCGGGAATCGCACCACAATTTACAGCGATAAATGGTTTGTGCGCCCGCGGACCTTCATCGTGGATTGCGCGGGAAATTAATTCTTTTCCCGTGCCGCTTTCTCCTTCGATCATTACTGGCACATCCACGTGAGCAAGTTCTTCAATTGTCTCGAAAAGTTCCAGCATTTTAGGAGCGCGGCCAATAATTCCGGAATAATCCTGGTTGGTACGGGTATGTAATTTCCAGCGATTTAATTCTGTGATGTCTTCCATTAAAATCAGCGCATATTTTGTAGCATCATATTCTATGGGAGCAGCCGTAATAAGCATAATGCGATCATTATAAGCGTCTCCCATTTTTATGCTTATCTTTGCGCGTACGCGATGAATTTTATTGCCCATCATAATTTGTTTGGCTGCGTTGTATATCTGACAATTTTTACACTGCGGGTGCCTGCCACATACCCCGTTATCCCGATCAACATTGACACAGCGCAGCGCCTCGCCAATACTTTTGTCGAGTATCGTTGAATTTGATGAGTCAATGTAATTTTCCCAGTAGTCATTTATGGTTTGAATTCGATAATCCTTATCAATAATCATCACACGACAGGGAATCGCTTTAAAAAGTGTTTTTAGAAAATTGTTATTTTCAAGCTGTCGCTGAAAATCCATTTTATTCATGTAAATTTCTCACTCCCGGATTACACCTGAATCTATTGTGAATTCAGTTTCAACAGAAGTTGCCTGGTTAAATTTCTAACTAACGGAAGTTTGTATTCGTTTTGATTAAGCGGTTCAGCTTCTGTTAAAATTTGCGAAGTGAATGTTATAACATTCTCATCCGTCAGCTTTATTCCTGGTAATTGCGCGGAGATATTTTGTTCAAACCACGGCTTTGGGGCAACACCGCCCAATGCAATCGCGCCGTTTTGAATTTGTGAACCTGATTTTTCGAGCACAGCAGCTACACTCACAATGGCAAAATCCCAAACTGCCCGCTCCTTAAATTTTAAATATCCGCTGATTGTATTTTCAGATAAATTGGGTACATAAATTGACGTAATAAATTCTCCCGGATTCAGTATATTCTCGCGTTCAAAATTTTCATCTGGTAAGACAAAAAAGTCTCTGATCGGAAGTTTACGGGTTTTATTCCGCGCATAAATTTCCACAGAGGCATTTAAAGCAACCAGAGCCACTGCAATATCCGATGGATGCACAATAAAACACGGCGCGCCACCGATTACGCAATGATATTTATTTTCAGAATCGACTGCATAACATAAGTCCCCGCCTTTGCGCAGACAGTCGAAATCTTCCCGATAATACCAGCATCTTGGTCGCTGGCAAATATTTCCACCGATGGTACCCTGGTTGCGTAGTTGCGGAGAACCCACTTGCTGTGCAGCTTCGGCTAGTACCGTATATTTTTGATTGATTATCGGATGCTCAGCAATTTCGGTAACTGTTGTTAGCGCCGAGATTTTGAGTCCTTTTCCCTGCTCATATTCAATTTTCTTTAAACCCGGGATTGATTTTAAATTTACCACTTTTTCCGGTTGGTCAATGCCCTGTTTCATGGTGCTTAGCAAATCTGTGCCACCGGCCAGGGGAAGCGCTTCATCCCAGGATTTGCCCAGGGCCTGGCTCGCTTCTTTCAATGTTTTTGGTTTGATATATTTAAAATTTTTCATAGTATCACTCCACATAATTTATGCGATCAAAATTGACATGTTATGCTTGTTGAAGCGCCATTAAAACTTTATCTGGTGTGATTGGCAATGATTTAATGCGAACACCGATTGCATGATACACCGCATTGGCAATCGCGCCTGCCGTGGGAATTATTGCAGGCTCGCCAATTCCTTTTACACCGGTACTGCTGATGAGCGGATCACCTTCACTGACAATGATTATTTCAATATCCGGGACGTCCATTATAGTCGGCATTTTGTAGTCGTGCAGGTTTGTGGTTAAAACTTTGCCGGTGTAATAGTTCATCACCCGTTCTTCCATCAGCGCGTAACTTAAGCCCTGGATGATGCCGCCATGAAATTGATTTTCCAGCAATTTTTGGTTTAACACGCGGCCGATATCATGTGCCGCGACAATTTTTTTGACGATAACTTTACCGGTTTCTGTATCAACAGCCACTTTGGCAAACTGTGCGCCAAATGAATTAATCGCATATCCATCCGGGTTTGCTGAACGAGCGCCAGTGGTTACCAGCACTTGCTCCCGCATTTTCCGAACAACTTGACTAATATCAAGCGATTTTGATTTGTCGTTTTTTACTGAAATAGTGCCATTTGTATAAAGAAGATCATTTTCAGATACTTCCAAAATTGCAGCAGCTCCTGAAATCAATTTGGCTTTCATTTGTTCTGCAGCGTCGTGAACAGCAGGGGACAATGATGGCGCGGTTGTGCTGCCGCCGCTGCTTGGGCAGTAGGGAGTGCTTGCTGTATCACCAAGCGTGACACTGATTTTCGTGATCGGAATTTGTAGCACCTCCGCGGCAATTTGTGCACAAAACGTATATGTTCCGGTTCCCAAATCCTGACTTCCGGCCAGAATTCGGGCACTGCCGTCTCGATTCAATTTAAGAGTCGCATACGCCGGTGGACCGCCGCCACCCCACCATATTTGTGACGCCATTCCCATACCGGTTTTGATTGGACCAGTGTCTGAAGCTGGTTTTTTTGCGCGCCGGTCCCAGCCAATTGCCGCAGCTCCTTTTTTGTATGCCTCTTTTAATCGCTTGCTCGTATAGGGTTGTCCGGATACAGGATCTTTTTCTGCATAATTTTTCAGACGAAATTCAAGCGGATCCATCCCTGATTTTTCTGCGACTTCATCCATGAGCGAATCCAGTCCGAACACGCCTTGCACATGTCCCGGAGCGCGAAACGGTCGCCCCTGTCCGGCATTAATAAAAACGGAATATTCTTCAGTTTTTACATTCGGACACTGATAAATCGTTCGTAACGGCCAGCTACACCCGGCTCCGCTGGGGTACGCGCCACTGGCGCCCACCGAATAGTGCGACAATGCTGTTAAAGTCCCGTCTTTTTTTGCACCGGCTTTTAATTTTTGATAAGAATCCGGACGGTTGCCGACGGCTAAATTCATTTCTTTTCGATCCAGCGTAATTTTGACAGGGCGTCCGATTTGCCGTGCCAGCAATGCCGCCATGACAGTGTATTTCCCGGTTGATAGCTTGCTACCAAAACCTCCGCCCATGTATTTCTTTATCACGCGGACTTGACTTGCCGGAATTGAAAAATAGTCGGCCAGGTTATTTCGGACACTAAAAATTCCCTGGGTTGAGTCCCAAACAGTTAATTGATTCCCATCCCAATTTGCTACGCTGCAATGGACTTCTGTTGGGTTGTGCACAACTACCTGTGTGGTAAACGTATCTTCAACTACCACATCGGCTTCACGAAAACCTTTTTCCGCGTCGCCGCGCTCATAACGGGATGGTTCGCCACGCATAATGTTGCCGGATTCAAATAACTGAGGGGCTTCCGATGCCATCGCTTTTTGTGCGTCAATAACAAATGGGAGTTCTTCATAGTCAACATTGATTAAACGAAGCGCTTTTTCCGCAATAGCTTCACTTTCAGCTACCACAAAGGCAACTTCCTCGCCCTGGTAGCGAACGTGCGGATCGAATAGAAAGCTTAGTCCCCAGTGCCATTTCATTTCCGGTGCATTTTTGTATGTTAAAATACCTAAAACGCCAGGCAATTTTTCTGCTTTACTGGTATCGATGTGTTTAATTTTCCCGTGAGCGATGGGGGAACGTAATGTTTTAGCAAAGGCAATGTTTTTTAAAAAAATATCGAATGTATACAGGGCTGTTCCGCTCACTTTGTCGTAACCATCGATGCGGGGAATGGGTTTACCAACAACATTCAGGGTAGAATTTTTACCCCAGGTTTTTGGGGGATGAACCGGGACCTCGCCCATGGATTCGACGAGTTCCCCTTCAAAAAAAATTTTTGATTTTACAATTTTTCGGGTAGACATATATTTCCTCCTTTTCGCGTGTCATTCAGGTGAATGCAAAAACGCGGAATCTAATAACTTATTTCCAGGTCTTTTGCGCAGCAGCCAAAACAGAATCGACGATTTTGGGATAGGCTGCGCAACGGCAAAGGTTTCCTGATAATCCCTCCTTCACTTGTTCCACGGTTGGTTTCGGATGTTTGTTTAGCAGCCCTTTTGCAGCCATTATTTGACCCGGTGTACAAAAACCACATTGATAGCCGTCATGTTCGATAAATGATTCCTGAATCGGATGTAACTTTTCACCTTTCAGTAATCCTTCGATAGTTGATACATCCAGGCCGTCAGCATCTAATGCAAAAATATGACAGGAATAGACCGCTTTACCAGCTAACAAAACAGTGCAACTGCCACAAGCTCCCTGGTTACAAACAATTTTTGTCCCGGTTAAATTCAAATGATCGCGCAGAAATTCTGCAAGAGTGGTGCGTGGTTCTACCAGCGCAAGTTCCCATTTTCCGTTCACTTTTACTTTAAGCAGCTCTTTTCCGGCATGCGCTGCTTGTTGCTCAATCTTTTTTTGTAACGAATCAGCAGATATTGCCGCCGGTAACACGGCTCCGCCAACAACGCCGGTTCCGAATCCTTTCAGGAAATTCCGCCGGGATACGCCTTTTACATCTGATTTGTCACTCATGAGATACTCCATGAAATGTGGTTATATAAAATATTTTTTCTCGACAGGATGCAGTAATCATGAAGATAACTGTAGTATATTATTATACATAATAAACAAATCTTCTTAAAAAGTCAAGCGGATAATTTTTTGTGATCTTCAAAATTTTTGTTTACCATTAGTATTGTTATGAGGTCTAAAATTCTATATTAGATCTGCGATCTGATGATAAACAACTATCTTTTTTGAGGGCCGATTGCGATGTTACTGTGCGCCTCGGGAGGATTTATCCATTGCTGTAAATCGCATTAACAGGCTGTCTGCGAACTCAGGAATCGTTGAAAAAAAACGTGCGAAAGTTTAGAAGTTATGCAATATATAGATAATTCATTGTTCTTAGACAGCCTGTCCAGAAACTTTGGTCTCGTCGGAAAAACCCTGACGAAGCTTTCGCAATAACACAATATAGATAAATACATGAATATGTATCAATATACAGTTTGTCTCGTTTTGAAAAACCTTCGCAAGGGGTAATTCGTGGACAGGCTGTAGAGGCAATGCACGCCGGAATGCACATGCTGTTTCGGAAAAATTCAATTTTTTTTTAGAATTTTAGGTGGAACTCTTTTTCAATTATAAAGTGTATTTTAAAAACGTGAACCAATGCAGGAATATAACGATGAAATTGAAAAAAGCTGACGTCTATACACGCACTGGCGATAAGGGAACAACGTCGCTGTTCGGAGGTTCTCGGATTGAAAAGGATTCGGTTCGGGTAGAAGCGTATGGAACCCTGGATGAACTTTGTGCCGTGGTTTCAATTGTAAAAACTCAAAATGTTGATCCAAGAATTTTAAAAATTATGACGAATATTCAAAATTATTGTCATGATATTAATGCCGAAATCGCTTCGGACGACCAGGGGAAAGCCCAACTTACAAAAATTATATCATCAAAGGATATCGCATTTCTCGAGAATTTACTTGATGAATTTGACTCGCAGCTACCGAAATTAGATCACTTTATCACACCCGGCAGCAAACCATCGGCAGCATTTTTAAATCTGGCGCGCACGGTATGCAGAAGGGCTGAACGCCGATTGTGGGCGTTATCTCGGGAAACGGATTTGAATGAAAATAGTATCGTCTTTATGAATCGGTTAAGTGATTTATTCTTTACATTGATGCGGTATGAGGGCCAGAAAAAAGAGACATCTGGAAACTATAGTAGTGTCGGGTGATTGAGATGACTTTTTCAGTGAGCTATGCGTTGCTTCGAGTTTCTCAGATCCTGATTCAGAAAATATTGTATCGCTTCTTCTATCTTATCAAAATCGACAACCGTGTTTTTGCATGGTCCTTCAGGTCGTTTATTCGTAATTCCAATAACCGGAATTTTACCAACATCGCGGATACCGCTCATCAAATCGCGTTCACACGCGACCCCGATAACCGCCCTCGGTTTTTCACGGGCGATTAATTTTCGGGCAAGACTACCTCCTGGTACTGTAAAAATCAAACAGTGATAGCGTTTTGCCAGTTCTTTTATTTTATTTTGCAGTGGTTTTGTAAGGCAACGCGGCAATAAAATCATTATTCTGCTATTCGCAATCTGCCGTCGTTTAGTTTTTATGATTGAATTGCTTACGTTGATAAATGAATTCCCCATACGATCATACGAAATACCAAACTTTTCTCCAAGTTTTAACACAAGCGGAGTTAAACAAGTTAGAGAGACGTATCGACCGCGGGTTTTTATCAATAAATCCCGGTTTATAATAATAGAAAGAACCATTAGCGAAAAACTCACAAACAACAGAAAAATAAAAACAAGAACCGCGTATTCCATCAACTGAGCCAGATATAAACTCAATTGTTGAATGCGCGGTTTTATTAAATACCAAAAAAAGGCAGTGGAGATTGCGATAATAAATATGCTTAAAATGGTGAAACCGAGAAAAACACGTTTCCCTGTTTCGACATCTACTTCAATCTGTGAAATATCGCCATCCCATTCTTCCCATTCATCACCTAATTTTCGATCCGTGACCATGATTAAACAGAAACAACTTCCTTGATATCAGGGAGTTCCTGTTTCAAGATTCGTTCAATACCCATTTTTAATGTCATTTGTGACATTGGGCAACCGGCGCAGGCGCCCTGTAATCTTACTTTTACAACGCCATCTTCAACATCAACTAACTCGACATTTCCGCCATCAGCAACAAGCGATGGGCGAATTTTATCTAAAACAGTTTCTACTTTTTCTTTCATTATATACTCCATTTTTATTCATTTAATTCCTTTTCAGGTTCAAATCATGGAAAAAAATATTTTTTATTTTCGAACTACAAAAGAATTTGTCGGGCATTTTTCAACAGCCGCAGCCAAATCTTCTGCTTTTGGATTAATAATCTTCGGTAGATTGCCATCCATTTCAATACAACCCGATGGCGTTACTTTTGGCTTTGAACACAGCGAACATCCGATACAACCCACCTTGCACACACTTTTTACAGCCTTTGCTTTATCCTGAGAAACGCAGCCAATAAATATTTTCTGAGACACCGAAATGAGTTCAATAATATTTCTGGGACATGCAGCCACGCAAACCCCGCAGGCTGTGCATTTATCTTCAATAACGACCGGAAGCCCGTTTTCTGCCATATACATCGCGTCAAAAGGACAGGATTCAACGCAGGTACCCAGACCCAGACAGCCATATTCACACCCTTTCGCTCCGCCCATAATCATTTGCGCTGATGTACAATCTGTAATTCCCTGATAATTAAAGCGCGACGGCGCTTTTTCATTATCTCCCTGACACCGAATTACAGCAACCATTTTTTCCGCGGTCTCTCCGGCCTCTACTCCCATAATTTCAGCGATTTTTTTTGTTACGTCCGCACCGCCGGGAGAACATAAATCAATATCAACCTCCGCACCGCTTTTAACAATTGCCTCTGCATATCCGCTGCAACCCGGATACCCGCAGGCGCCACAGTTCGCACCAGGCAAAATATCGATGATTTCTTCAATCTTCGGATCAACTTCTACAGCAAATTTCCTGGATGCATAAGCCAAACCCGCTCCGAAAAGTAAACCTAATCCCCCAATACTAATGATAGAAGATAGAATCATTAAATCCATTTTTTATTTATCCCGCCCTCTCAATTTTTGTGTGAGTAACATTATTCTGTTCACATGGAAATAGAAATTTAATATATAAGGATTCAGTATAAATGTCAAGCGATTTTTCAAACAAAACATCGCTTCAATATAAATATATTTTCAATAAAATTCAAGGATTTTTTGCAACGCTTTTTTTTTGAAACAATTTTTGATTTTAATGCCGATAATATCTTTTAGAACAGCAGTTGGTTGATTTCAGATTGAAGTGATAGATATTAAATGCATCGGTTACTTTCTTACCATCGGGTTTAGTTAATTAAAATCAGTTGAATACAATAATATTATATGTAAGCTAAATAATTAGAATATATTATAAATATTTTAGCACTGGCGTTGTTCGTTTGGCATGGTCTTTGTGTAGTTTGGTTAACTATGTTAAAATTGCGAAAAAGTAGAGACATCTTCTGAATTAAGACACAAACTAAAAGAAATTTATTGAATTTATTGGTAATATTTTTACTCTGAAAAATGATACTGTAGAAGAGGAGAGGACGACATTTATGATCAAGAAGGCGCATCGGATTCTGGTAATTAATAATGACCCACTGTTAATTGATGATTTTTCGACAGTATTCTCAGAAAAAAATTATCATGTTGATTTTTCAAGCGGGGAACAAGCGTTTCAATTGCTGACGACAAAAATGTATGATCTTGTTATTAACAGCCTTAAATTACCAGATAGTGATGGTATGAAACTAATGACCACAGCAAAAACAATAAAACCTCCCCCCGCAGTAATCTTTCTTGCTGCTGATGGTACAATTGAAAATGCTGTTGCACTAATGAGAGCCGGAGCGTATGACTATTTGAAAAAACCAGTTAAAACAGAGGCGCTTTTAACAACTATTGAACACTTTTTTCAAAGCAAAAAATTTAATCCGCCGGTCTTTAAAAATATTATTGGTAAAAGCAAAAAGATGAAACACGTCTTTGAGATGGTGGAAATGGTTGCCGGCACCAGGGCTACCGTACTGATTTATGGTGAGAGCGGAACAGGAAAAGAATTAATCGCCCGCGCAATTCATTATGACAGTCCCAGAAAAGAAAGCCCTTTTGTTAAAACAAACTGTGCTGCAATGCCCGAAAGCCTTGCAGAAAGTGAATTGTTTGGACATGAAAAAGGCGCGTTTACCGGCGCGATTAAAAATGCAAAAGGACGATTTGAACTGGCTGATAAAGGAACATTACTACTCGATGAAATCAGCGAAATGAGTTTATCCATGCAAGCAAAATTATTGCGCGTGCTGCAGGAAAAAGAATTTGAAAAAGTTGGCAATCCAACAAGCGTTCCCGTGGATGTTCGCATTATTGCCACAACAAATAAAGATTTGAAATCCGAGGTTCGGGAAAATCGCTTCCGGGAAGATTTATATTATCGCATTAATGTTGTGCCCATTCATTTACCATCGCTACGGGAACGCAAACAGGATATCCCGTTGCTTGTCGATCATTTTTTGAAAAAATATGCCCGCGAAAATAATCGCAATATTACACATTGTTCCGAAGAAGTTGTTGACGCACTGATGGAATATGACTGGCCCGGAAATGTTCGAGAACTTGAACACATGATTGAGCGCACCGTGGTGATTTGTAAAGAACCAGTCATTTGTTTTAAACATTTGAATGTGCTGGTTAATGATAAAAAATATGCACAGCCAAATATTAAAGTTGTCGATATTCCGGCAGATACCCTGGAGCAAGTTGAAAAAAAACAAATTTTTAAAATGCTGAAACAGTGTAATGGAAATAAAACAATCGCTGCCAAACGGCTCGGTATTTCTTCCCGCACACTCCGGAATAAACTCAATAAATACAACTCGGAACAATCTGATGATAAAAGCCAAAAATAATAAAATGCCCCCAGAACTAATGTCATAAAATATTTAGATGAAAAAAATAATTCTATAAAAAAATATCATGTTTTGTGGTTTGCATAAATAAATATGCAAAATATAAATTTATCGTTATATTTAAATATTTATCTTGACTAATTCTGAAAATATTGTTACATTTAAACAGCTTAATTGGTGAATGTTGAACCTTTGGAAATGAAAGTGATTTATAACATGCGTTAAGGAATACCATTAAAAAAATAATACATTCGGAGAATAGAATCGTTGAAAATAACGAATTTGAATAAGCCTGAATGAGACTGAGTTGTATAATTGAAGTGTCTCTGTTCAGGCTTTTTTATTGAGCGGAGAAGCAACGGCGCAGAGGAGAATAATAAAAAGGATTTTAATAGATATATCAAGTTAAAATTAAAAAGGAGAAAATATAATGCACGAATTTGCCACCAGGAGACCGAATAAAATGTTGAGCATTGCACCGGAACTGATGAATCGACGTGATGAAATTAAGAAAGTCATTTTACTGACGTTCGTTTTAGCATTTCTCATGGGACTGGCAATAAATATAATGACAACCTGGATTCAAAACTGTCTTGTTGCTCAGATCGTTCTATGTGTTTTAGCTTTAAGTGCAATAGCAATTTGCCTGTATTATGTGTTAAAAAAATATGTCGGTGAAATTGAAAACAAAATTTTCTTTGAAATGGTTGTCCCCTTGCTCAGACAACAAGACTTAAAAGTCCCTTTCAAAGAAAAATGCTATAAACCTATCGAGGAAATGGAACTGCGAGTCCGGGAAATCGGAGAAAAAGATACTCGCGAAATAAATATACTGAAAAAAAATTGGACAGAGTTTATTAAAAAAAATCGTACGATCGATGATAAAGACAAACCATCCCCGTTACTGAAATTTTTGATTGATCTGGCTGAATATTTAATTTTTAACACACTTGAGGACTTTACAAGAAAGTCGACTACCGGTAGCGCCCGATTTATGGTTTACGGTTGGAACCGACCCAATTATACAACCGATATTCTAAAACAATCAGATGAACTTTCGCCGATAAAAAACAACCTGATTTTTCGGCACCTGCCCGACTCGATCCCACAATCTATCAAATTCTTAAAAGGATTCGTATTCAAACGAAAGCCCATGGAACACCAATATAAGGATGATGCTCCGTACTTTGAATTCATAAAACCGGATGCCGGCGCCATTCGCTTCACAATCAGCCCGTTTCCGATTATTATGAGCGATGAAAGCAGAGACAAAAATTTGATTTCTCGA
Organism: uncultured Cytophagia bacterium; assembly: GCA_964498785.1. Lineage (GTDB taxonomy): Bacteria > Zhuqueibacterota > Zhuqueibacteria > Thermofontimicrobiales > Thiofontviventaceae > Mariaggregatimicrobium. Next base: position 50,948 of record CAZCJL010000031.1, read on the forward strand.
TATTGTGATACACCTCTTGAGGATTTCGTGCTTTTCAAAATTCCGTTTTTGTTGAGTATTCGTTTCAAAGGTTTTAAAATGATCAACAAGTCATTTTTACAAGAATATGCTCCCTGGATCGAAGACCTCGTCGATGCGATTAATAACAATCTCGATTGGCAGCATTGCGCACAACATGATATGGAGCGGATGGTGGTGGAGATGTATCGGAACATGAAAGTAACGACACATTAATATTGTATATTTCTACTTGGAGGAATGCTCACTTATTGTTCTCTAAATAAATTGAGAATGTCCTCAGGTGTTTTTGAAACGAATGAATTAATTTTGGAAAAATCTTTGACATTAGTGTCGATGAGCCAGGATGTCTTCATAAATTGCTCCTCGATGAAAAGGTTCTTTTAAACCTAGTTTGCCTTTGGGCAGGAGTTGATTCCGCTGCCCTAAAATAGTTTCGATCATTTTTTCCACATACGGTAATTTATCATCCGGTAACTGATCGATGTATTGTTTTAATTTATCTTTTGTTGTCATGATTTATTTTCTCCTGATTTAATCTATGATAATAAAAATTAAAAAGAAATGCAAGGAGATTTTAGGGGAACATTAATAATGTGGCTTATTTAGTAATATTCGTTTTATTGAGGAGCTAAAATGACAGCCAATGATTTTTGGTCACAAGATATCGCCAAACAGGATCAAAAATTTTATACAACAAATGTAAGATTTTCAGGAAAAAATTAATCATTTGAAAAATCAGGTGGAAAATAATAACTAAACCGGAGGAATTGATGCAATTAAAAATAAAAACGTTGACGCCGATTTGGACGGGGGGAGTGAAAAGGGGAAGAAGTGAGCGCATCCATGAGGCTGGAATTTTAGGATCATTACGATGGTGGTACGAAGCAATCGTAAGAAGCATCGGGGGAAAAGTGTGCGACATTATCAAAAATCCGTGTCAATTAGATGAAAAAAAGATACAAATCCCTGATTCAAATACTCCTGCACAATGGAAAACTGCTTTAAACAAGGCGGGACTATGTGACGTTTGTCAGTTATTTGGCGCTACAGGCTGGAAAAGACGATTTAAGTTCAGTATTTCTGATTATTATCAGCTACCTATTAAAAAAAATATACAGTTGACAAGTGGTCATATAAAATGCCCGAAAAAAGGACGACATCGATTCGGAGGATGGTTTTTTAATGCTGACAGCAAGTTTTGTGACGAAGCTGATTTGCAATTTATTGATTTGTTTAATTACCCCGATATTGAAGTATTGAAAATCCCGCTTAAGCTGATTTCAGATTTCGGTGGCTTTTCTCAGAAGAGTGGTGCTGGTTATGGAGTCAGCGAAATATCAGAAGAACACAATCCGGTACAAGTAAGCGATGGATTAATAAAACTTTTACCTAGTGGAACCTATAATTCCATTTTAGAACCTGATTTGAGAGAATTTGTCTTTTTTAAAGTCAGGTTTGATCTTGAAGAAGCACCTGAATCCTGGAAAGATATTAAAGGAATTCAGGAAGCTTGGAATGGATATTCTGTTAACGTTTGTCCAAAATGTGATAAAAATTATTCTATTGAAATTGATGATTTCTCTGAGTCAATCCAGGAAATATTTAATCATAAGATTATCCCTTTGGCACCGGCTGTAAGAAGATATTTCCGTGATGAGATTTCGTGGAATATGAAATTCAAGAACTATTTCTTGGGAACTACCAGCAAAATTTGCAAATCTTGTTATTCTGAAGTTGCAAGAGACCGGAAAGATCCTCAAAACAAATCATTTTGTTATAATGAAAGAAAATCAATGCAAAACTCAGAAACATATGAACGTATGGCATCTAAACTTAAAATTTCACATGCTTATAACATCGAAAATGATATTTGGGAATTTCGTCTATGGGGATGGTTACCATATCACGATATTCAATATTCAAATGGCAACAGAGATTTATTTATAGATAAATTAATAAAATTTTTTGTAAAAGATAAGATTTGGGATTACATGTTTAATGGCTACATACCAAAGCATCAGGTCATCGATATTCAGTATTTACATGATGATCCCAAAACACAGGATGGCATGGCGTACCTTAACTCACTTCTTGATATAAATTTAGTTTAAAATGGAGGTACCTAATGAGTTTTGAGTTTTTAGTATATCATAAAAAAAATCTAAATGATTTGAGTAAACATTCAAAAATTCTGCTTTTAGGAGCTTCTTTTGTGGAAAAAAAGGATAATCATCTCAAAGAACAATATAATCAATTAATTATTCCAAAACGTCAAAGCGAGGATGGGGAATGTACACTTTGGATAAAAAAAGAGATGACCGAATTGATAGATACACTGGAAATTAATAAAAGCGATAGTTTCAATAAAATAAATTTTCAAACATCTTTTTCACTTTACATCCCTTTTAGGTTGAGCAGACCTTACCTTTCAAAAGATGATGAAGAAATCTTCATCTGTGATAATCCCATCCGCAAAGACAAAGTTTTCAAAGTTCCCATGGTAGCTCCTTCCGGTTGGAAAGGCGCTTTGCATTCGGCAATGGTTCGGGAATTAGTAAATCAGGCTGAATCTCTTGAACCAGATGAATTTGCTCAACGACGCTTCCGACTTTCACTTCTATTTGGCGATGAAAAAGGTGAAGAAGAATACCATGTAAAAAATTTAGCAGCTTATCTGGATAGAGCAAAAAATGATGAGGCATCTGATTTGTATCGGGATAAACTAAAACGTTATTTTAATCATTCTGAAAAAGGCGTGCCACATCACAAAGGGCGATTATATTTTTATCCGACTTTTTTTAATAGCATAGGTCTTGAAGTGATAAATCCCCATGATCGAACTACAGGAGCCGGTACGTTACCTATTTACATTGAATCCGTCCCAATTGATACGAATGGCACCTTCTCCCTCCTCTATTTCCCTTTCGATCGCATTGGCAGGGAAGATGCCGGAAATGGGTTTGAGTTGTCTTTGGAAGAGGAGATGGAGCAAGATTTAAAAACAATTTGCCGGGGCATTCGGGATATGTTTACAAAATATGGCTTTGGGGCGAAGACGTCGAGTGGGTTTGGGATTGCTGACATCATTGAGGAATGCGTTGATATTAAAATGAAAGGTATTGCCGATGAAACTGAATTATTGGATGATTCGGTTGATATTCTTATGGGGAGAAAGGAGGTAGAAGATGCATAATAGCCTAAGTATTCTAAGCGAGCATGAAAATAAAAAACAAATTTTATTAGCTGAAGTTATTGGAATGATACATAATTATGGGAAACTCTCCAAGAATTTTATTATAAATTATTCCCGTGAAAATCAAATAAAAAAAGGAGATGCAATTACCAAAAATTCTGCAATAAATTATGATTTAGAGCATACAGCGAATCCTACTGATATAGTAACGGAAGGTATGAAGAGCGAAAATATCATTAAAACGAAGTTTGGTCGAGATCTTCTACAAGAATTAGCTAATGAAGGATATTGGCTGGAAAAGGAAGCACAAGTTATAAATGAATTTGCCAGCCAATATTCAAGTACTTCTCAAAATTTAAAAACAATAAAACGACTTGTAGGCAGAATTTGTTCGGAAATCTGTACTAATTCAACTTTTACATCTGACGAAGTGAATCGAGTTCGCGATTTGTTGAACTCTGCATTTGCTTTAGCTCAATTATGGCAAAGTTCAGCAACTAAAGCTTTTCAACAACTAGATTTAATTAATAAGGATGATGAGCAATATCAATTTTTAATAAATACTTATTTAGAGGTAAATGAATTAAAATCAAGTATTGCCGAAATCATTTTATTTATGTGGGATCGATTCCATGCTTCTCGTGATGATGATAGACAGCAAAGAGACGAAGTTCTGAAATTCTGGACTGGACGAAATTCCATTTTTTCCCGCTATTTAATCACTTCTCATGGTTGTATTTCTGGAGTAGAGAAAAGTCCCCGTCAAAATGAATACACAAGTGATGAATTTATTTCAAATCAATTAGATAATCACGCCAGAGTGGCATCTGCTTTTGGTTATGAGGGAGTAATAAATAGCATTGACATTGATACGATAGATAATGATAGAGATTCGATGTTCAAAAAAATTATTCATTATTCTCAAAAAATTGCACAGACGAAAGAAGTGATGTCAGATTTCAGGCAATCAATCAAGGATATATCTGAAATAATGTCGTCAGCTTTAGGCGATACTCAACGTCCGATAAATGATGTAACTCTTTGGGATTATTCAGCTTCAATTGCAACGCTTTTTAAAGCCGCAATCGCAAAAGCAATACTTGAAAAAAGATTTATTGAAACAGGTAATCTACGGTGGAGTCTGCTTTCTGTGCGCTATAATGGGCTTGAGTATTTGAGTCGAGCGCATCATATTAGTGATTTGTTAGCCAGAAAAGAACTGGTGGATAATGCAATTGAAGAAATTAAAACCGTGATTGAAATAGATTTCCCCTTGGGAAATGAAATATACAGGGATGAAAACGGAAGCGTTTTGGTTGTTCCTTATCTTGAGGATAAAAATGGACAGAATCTCCTATCTTTTACAATAGAAAATAGGCAGGATTTTAAATCTTATTTATATTCTCGTTTTTCTCGAAGTGGAGAACATCCATTGGATGGAGAAATCTTGCCAGCTATTAAATTAAGTCAAGGACTGCCTGGTAATGATTTACTTCTAACACAAATTACGGATTGGAATAGCCCAACTTTAGAGGCAGATAAAGAATCAATTGCAAAATGGTGGGAAAGCAGCGAACGAAATGGAGAAATATGTACAGTTTGTGGGCTACGACCAATAGGTCACGGAGCACCAGATAACCATTGGGATGCACATTTGAAAGACAATCATGCAGGCAAAAAGGAGCCAACGTTAAAATGTGAAGTCTGTAAGGCTCAGTCAAGGAATATATGCTGGACATGTATGGAACGCCGAGGTGACCGGGCAAAACGTTGGGCAACTTCTGAATTATCTACCACAATTTGGTTGAATGAAATTGCAGATATTAATGGGAGAATAGCAATCTTGGTTGGGCGATTTGATTTGGATGGTTGGTTGGATGGAACCCTAATAGAGACATTGCAGAAAAGCGCATCTTTTGCCCGAATTCGACGATGTTGGAATACAACGCAAAAATTTTGGCAAGATGTGAAAGAAAATACAATTCCCAATGTTTTAAAAATCTCAGCCAATGAATTTCAGAAATCTCATAAAAGAATTATTTTTAGCGGTGAAATTTCGGATAAATCTAAACTAGGTAAATATCATGTGTATGAGATTGAGATTGATAGAATAAATTTTAATTTTGTTTGGGATGTAGAAAAAAATTATTTTATAAGTGCTGATAATCTTTACTATATTGTAAAACAAATGACAAATAATCAGGAAATTTGGGGGCAATCTGAAGAAGTTTATAAATTTATTAAAAGAAAATTAAGAGGAAAGGATATAGTAATAAAAGAAAGAAAGGGCTATGGAAAAATAGCAACAGAAGTATGCTCAATTAATAAAATTAGAGTAGAACAAAAAGAAGGTGCTGAATATGTCCCCAATATTCACCTTTTATCTGATCCATTTAATTTTTTAACTTTTATTCCTGCTGATAGAGCCTTTTCAATTATTGAAAAAATAAAAGTAAAATATGAAGACGAAATAGGAAAAGTTCGTGACAGGCTCCCCATTAAATTAGGAATTGTATACACACATCGTCATACACCTTTAAGAGCTGTGATAGAAGCAGCGCAGAGCATGTTGAAAGAGAATACAGATGATTGGAAAGAGCGGGGGGAATTTTGGGAAACAAAAAGCCTTGAACCAGAAAATTGGGATATTAATACAACTACGCTAAATGAAAGAATTATCAATTTTACGAATGAATTAAAATGGCGTATTAAAATGAAAATGGGGGACAATGAAACCCCTGATTATTGGTATTTACACTATTTAAAGAATTCACCTTGTGATTCTACAACCTTTACTGAGAAAAAATGGATTCATGCTGGCAAGTTAAAGTCGAGGGAACATGGTGAAAATAATGATGAAGAATTGATAGAAAATGGAACAAAAATCCATATTCACCCCTCCACCTTCGACTTCCAATTCCTCGATGTTGCCGGCAGGCGGTTCGATATCTGTTATGATGAAAAGGGTCGCAGGAAAGGACTTCCCCGTCGACCGTATTATTTGGAGGAAATCGAATCCATACAAAATGTGTGGGAAAAGATTTCAGATAAAGAAAAAGGATTAACCAATACGCAGATTCACGCCCTGGTCGAGGAAATCGAAAAACGACGAGAAATCTGGGACGGCGAATATCCGGTGACAGATGACACGTTTAAACAATTTGTGAAAGATGCTTTAGGGGAAGCGTTTGGTAAAATCTGGAAAAACGTTTCTAATCAAAACTTATTAGAAAAAGCTGCTATATCCGGTATGCTCACCGATGTGGTGGAATTATACATGAAAATCATGAAACAAGACTCACTAAAGAAAAATAACACGGAGGAAACCGATGAGCACAAATAATCATTATGCGCAATACAAGTATTTATTAATGACTCTGGACCCGGTGCATATCGGCACCGGCGGTTACCGATTGGGGCGTGTGGATAACAGCATTATTCGGGAGCCGGGCACCAATATCCCTAAAATACCGGGAACCAGTCTAAGCGGCGCCATTCGACATTATGCTGCGTATCAATATGGCAAAATTAAGTGCGCCGGGAAAGGCGATCAGTCGAGTACTTTAAAACACTGTGGCAATCCCACCTGTCCGATTTGCTACAGCTTCGGGTATACCAGAGGCGATCAGGGCGGACATGCGGGCACTGTAAATATTTTTGACGCCCATATTTTATTTTTTCCGGTGCACTCCATGGCAGGACCGGTGTGGGTAACGACACCAAATCGTCTCATTGAATGTGGTTTTGGAATCGACGGATTGAATGATGAATCTGAGTTGACACTGGTGAATGAATTGCCCTCCCAAAATGGCGAGGGAGTGGAAAATAATTGGTGGGAAAATGACCACCTTAATTTGGGATGGCTCATGCTGTCTGTTCAAAAAGATGGTAAAATTACCAAATACCCCGATAGCTGCAATCTAACGGATAATAAAACCTGGGAAACCATTGCCAAAAGGCTGGTCGTTGTGAATGACAAAATTTTCTCTCAGGTCGTTAACTCCAATCTGGAAGTGCGGACTTCGGTGAGCATAAATCCGCAGACCGGCGCTGCCGAGGAAGGCGCATTATTCACCTATGAAGCGATCCCACGGGCAACGTGGTTGATGATGGATGTAGTGGTGGATGATTATCGAAAATTTTTTCCTTCACAGGAAAGGGTGACGAGAGAATGGAAAAATACATTTTCAAATGGGGATGTAGCGAAGCAAAAAGAAATATTAACAAAATGGAGATTACCAATTGATGACGATAAATTAGCAAATTCTCAAATGAAAGCACTAAAATACATCACAGAAGACTCAAAATACTATGAGAAATCAGAAGTTGATTGGGATAAACCTTCCAAACTTATTGACTCCAGTCTTAAGTTAGTGGAGGCACTCGGTGTCGGCGGCATGGGAACTCGTGGTTTTGGACGATTGAAATCATTAGATAATTGGGAGGTGAAAAATGGATAGAATTAATTTGGATAAAATTGCGGCTGAGAATGCTCAGGAAATCACTCAGGTTTTAGAAGAAGAAATAGGTCGGGAAAATAAAAATATTGATGCAAAAACATTGGACATACTGACTACTAAAGCTTTGGGTGTATTACAAGAACAGGGGATTTATGCTAATATTTTGTTCTTGCTTTCGAGAAGCGGGAAAGAATCAGATATTGAAAGGGTCAATGGAGAGGAAATTTGTGCAAGATACATCACAAAAACATTAGTGAATCTGCTTAGAATTGAACCCTTTGAGAATTGGGGATGTACAATTTTTACAGAAGATTTGGAATTGGATGAAGTGATATTCAACAAACAAGAAATTCTCGATGGATTATCAACGAATAACTTACTTGAAGATATGGACAAACTCTTTCTAATAAGAAATCTTTATGAGCAAATACTTATTTATACACGATATTCCGCTAAAGCAGGCAGGATTAAAGAAGAGATTGAGGATGAGATGAACAACGAAAATACAGCAGAGGCGCCTGTATAAAAAACAGTCTTAATCAGTGTCATCAGCGTTCTATTAAAAAAAGTGAGAGGCATTATGTCCTGGAAATTATATCAATTAGCTTTTCAATTGAAAAGCCCGTTGCACATCGGTTGGCGCAAAGTTGGAAATTTAAACCAGAGCCGTCCTTATGTGCCCGGAAAAGTTGTTTGGGCTGCCTTAACAGCCCGGTTAACGAGAAACGGATTTATTTCCACAGATGAAAATTTTATTAGAGAAAATGCGTATGAAAGAACCGGAAATTTATTAAAACATTATATGGCATTTAGTTATTTATTTCCTTCATTAAAAAAGGATGCAACCAAAGTATTGATGCCCAAATATGAGAGCGGTCAGTTAAAATATGGCGATAAAACCGAATCTGAATTTCAATACCTGGTGATGGACTCCTATGCCAGCACATCGTTGGATTATTCCATGCGCAGCGCCGAGGAAGGATCGCTTCATGAAACGGAATTTATCCGACCAACTACCCGAAAAGATAACGGAGATGTTACCAATGTCTATCTTGTTGGGTATCTCGTCATAAAAGATGGATTTCAAGATCAATTAACCATGGATAATTTGCAAAAAATTCTTAATCAAATCCAATTGGGCGGAGAACGCCGTTATGGTTGGGGGCGAGTTGCACTCATAAAGTGTGAGTTAAAAGATGAAAAGATTGTATTTCAAGATTGGCAACTTGAAAAAAATGGAGAATCAGAGCCTCTAAAAATTAAATGTCGAAATGATTCATATTTACCGGCTCACGCTTTAGCAACGCCCGATACACATGAAATAGCCGGCATCGAAACCGGCGCAATCGAACCGCTGGTGGGGCGAGAAACCTCTGCTGCGGATGGCTTCGGTAGAAATATTAGCAAAGCACGCATTTGCTGGACGCCAGGCACCAGAGTGAAAAAAGGTTTTTCGGCGAATATTGGCGAGTATGGGATTTTATTTGGTTGATTGAACGATTTAGATTGGAGGATGTTATGGTCACCCCTCATCATCGAAACCGGAGCAAATTTTGGGTTTGGCGCGAAAACAGCATCCGGGTATGGATATTTTGAAAAAGTATAATTCTACCCGCCTTCGCTCCCTCGCGGTGATCATTTGATCATATAGAAGTATGAACGCAAATGTAATATCGTTCTTTGACATAAAATGATATACGCTATCCGGATATCGACTTTTCCGGAGAACTGAAAACCATCGAACAAACCCTCGCCAATCTGCCATCGCAAAAAACCGTCAACAGCCTGATGGGCAGCGAAGGCATTGCCACAGCCGTCTATTTCAAAGCCTTTGGAAAAATGTTCCGCGGCGACCTCCGCTTTGAAACCCGCAGCCGGCGTCCCCCGAAAGACCCGGTCAACGCCGTGCTCAGTTTTGGCTACACCATGCTCACCAACGAAATGTTCTCCCTCATCACCGCGCACGGACTGGATCCCTATATCGGATTTCTCCACGGACTCAGCTATGGCAGACCCTCCCTGCCGCTGGATCTGGTGGAAGAATTCCGCCATCCGTTCATCGATCGTTTCACCCTCAGCCTGTTCAACAACGGCGTACTCACCGAATCCGATTTTCGCCCCGTGG
>CAZCJL010000032.1:0-60395 GCA_964498785.1 uncultured Cytophagia bacterium
CGGAATCTGTTTAAATACGACATCGCGGCAATCGCCCATATCTACCATAAAATATAGAGAAGATACAATATTATTATTTATAGACACATATCCTGAATAATTCAATTTTGGTTTTTTAATTGAATTATTCAGGCTAAAAACTGCGTTTTGAATGTAACTATTGCCTGATAATATATTATATTAGGCTTGCCTCTCCCTGTTTTCCTTTAAGTATGGATTCATAATCCACAGAATTTAGACCCTATAAGCAAATGATTGAATGTATTGATACTATCCAAGCAAAGTGGGCTAACATTACCTCGCTAGGTGTTTAAGCATAACTCCTCCTTTTCAAAGAACAATACTACCTCATATCCTCAAAACTTTAATCGATTCCACATTCTCTTTGAGCTTGGATCACGAACTGAATTCACTTAATTTTCTTAGCCAAAGAAAAAATACACAGTCCCCTCATAAAGACCATTTGCATGATTTTTTAATCCTGACGGACCGGTATTGTCCACGGTGTTTATTTTCGTCCCGATCGGTGTGATTTCATGTAATATTGAAATATCTCCGCGTGGGAATACAGAAACCGCGCCGCGGGGAGCAGGGCCATTTTCCGGCGTGAACACCCGCAGGTAAAGATTATCGTTTGCTATTACAATTGTAATCGGCTTTTCTGTGGTTTCAATAACACCCCAATAAACATTTGAAAAATAACCCTTGAATTCCGGGTAATCATAAGTTACGCCGGTAATTGTATTATTATATTTATTGTGCCATACATTCAGCAAATTACCGGACTGCCTGTTTTTCCATACCCGAAACGGCCCGTTCCCAAGCCACTTTTTGCTCAGGACTTTTTCTTCGGGATATTGAAACGAGATGCCCAATGCATCATAATATCCGTAAGGCTCATAACCGTAATCCAGTTTTACCCATTCGTTGCCCATAATAGTCCATTTCATATATTTAAAATTCCCGCTCACATGTGATATATCGATCACATAATTTTTACCCTGCACATAATGCTTCAAATTTATAGATTTCACACCACCAATCGATAATCGTGGTCCATTATGTAACGAAATATCAGTTCCATCATAATTAACACTCTGGAGAATTCCATCGCCTTTATTGAATTGCATTTTCAAGCGCCCTGCAGTCACTGAAATGATACCATTTTCTTCGGAACCGGTTGCCTGATATTTGGGGGGCGGAATAATTCTGGCAACAATATCAGATGCTTTCGTAATCGGGAAAGATCGGGTGATAATTTCCCTGCCAAAAGGATCAATGGCTTTCAGAAATAATGCATCGTGATTGTAAAAATCCTGCGGGAGACTTGTCTCTAAAAATCCGCATTCATGGGGCGCAATAGACGGCGCTTCAATTCTCGATAATTTTACGACACGATAACCGGTTTCATTCTCCTGTGGTAGCGGATAATCCGCCAGCCAATATTCGAATGAACACTGATTTAAATTGGTAAAATCATACCGGTTTTCCACTGGAATTTTACCATCGAATTTCTCATCGATTCTGGTCAACGAAATATGAACAGGTGCGAGGGTTTCCTTTAGCGCAAAAAAACTACCCTCTTTCTCCCGATACGGACCAACGATTCCATCCGGTGCGTGATTGCCATCGGTATCGATTCTGCGATTTTGATCAGTTCGCACGATGCCATCATCCGTGAGCACCCAACAAAAAAAACCGGCAACAAGGGGTTTATCATACATCGCTTTCCAGAAATCTTCTGTTCCTGCCGCATGTCCCCCATCGTATAATCCATGCCAGATTTCAGTGGGCAATAGAATGTCGGGACCTTCAGCCAATTTCAAATACATTTCAAAGGTTTGATAATGTGATGTATTGACGCCATTTCGCGTATCCCAGGGATAAAGAATGATCCGTTTCTGCGGGTCATATTTATGAAAATCATCGTCCAGTTCCTGATTATTACCATTTTCATTTCCATTGTTCCAAAAAATAATACTGGGATGATTTACATCACGGGTAATCATTTCCCGCACCAGCTTTTCTCCAACCGCCGTGTCATACGCATCATGCCAGCCGGCAAGTTCATCAAGCACATATAATCCGAGTGAATCGCAGGCGTCGAGGAAATCTGCATCCGGCGGATAATGTGACATGCGTACAGCATTCATATTCATTTCTTTTATCAAGTTAACATCCGCGATATTGAGCTGTTTACTCAGCGTCCTGCCGGATTGCGGCCAAAACGAATGCCGGTTCACTCCCATAATTTTAATACGTTGCCCGTTCAAAAAAATACCCTCACCCCGGCGCACTTCAATCGTTCGAAATCCAAAATTCTCATAAACCGTATGAAGAATCGTATTTCCCTGTTGCAGATGAACAATCGCCTGATATAAATTCGGTGTTTCAGCAGTCCACAATTTCGGCTCATGAATGTGGTGCTTTACTTCCACCCTGTTATAATTTACAGGAAATGTCAGTTTTCTGCCAACACTTTTTCCTGTAATATCCTGAATAATCAGGGAAACAGAGTCTGCCTGATCCGCATTTCTCAGAAACACATCCATTAAAAACGCTCCGTCGGCCCGGGCGTCAATGGCAGTTCTTTCTATATGTTCCGTTGGAAATGCCCGTAAATACACCGGTCGAAAAATCCCGCCAAAGACCCAGTAATCAGCCCGGCGTTCCGCATTATTCACGGATTCATTTGACGACCGTTTCCAGACAGTCACTTCCAGAACATTTTCACCTGTTTTGACCAGATCAGTAATATTATGCGTAAACCTGTAAAAAGCGCCCTGATGAACCGGACCGGCTTTTTGACCATTAATTTTAACTTCAGTATCTGTCATGGAACCTTCAAACACAATTTCGATATGTTTTCCCAACCATTCAGCCGGAATAGAAAATCGATAGCGGTATTTTCCGTACTCATTAGCCGGATTTTTGTCACGACCATAATTATAGGTTCCAAACCCATATTGTTCCCAACATGAGGGAACCGGGATCGTGGACCAATGTCCGCTATTTCTGCCATCATTGCAAAAAAATTCCCAGTCCACGGTGTTATCTTTATCAGTACCGGAGAGATACATAACCTCCGTCCCCTGAGAGAATGTTTGATTCGAGAATAACAATAACAAGATAAAAAAAATCTGAAAATGAATTAATTTCATTTTATACTCCTTTTAAACATGCAACCACGGTTTCGCGTTCGACTTTATCAGTGGCAGCGGTTCATTATCTTTTGGCATTGGCGGAAAATTAGGTGTTTCCATATTTTTCACCAGATCATTAATATGCACCATTTCCCCGGAGACAATCGACTTATTAGCGGCAATTCCACACAGAATGGAATACGCACCTGCCCGCTGATCGGCTGCACGTAAATACTTGTCATCCGTGGATTCCGGCTGGAAAATATCCCGCAGCATAATCGGATCAGCGCCGCCATGGCCGCCTTCGCCACCCCACACATCGACATCGTACGCCGGTTTAAAATGCGGAAATATTTTTATCCAGGTGCCTTCTTTTTTCAACGCACCAGGAATGGAGCCATCGCCACTCACGTACACCTGTTCCTCGCATTTATGCTCCAGTCTGCCTTTTGTCCCGTTGAAAGTAACGACATACCCCTCCCACGGAGCAAACGCAGTTAATGAATAACTCAAAATCGAATTATCCTGATAGCGTATTGTCACGGACATGTAATCCTCGATATCAATGTCCGTGCTGAAAACGCATTTATCACGAATATAACCATCAAAGTCTTCATGTTTTAAATAGAGCCTGTTGAGTTCTTTCAGGGATTCGATATCGAGAAAAAACGGGCATCGTTTTTTTTCGGGGCAGGTCAGGCAGCGTTCACCCCGGTTGATGAGTCCGTAACGATCGGCCGTTTGTGGCGTATAAAATTCACGTTTAGCAAAAGCAAATACCGATTGCGGGGTTGTCGATAACCACCAATTAATTAAATCAAAATGGTGTGTTGCTTTATGCACCATTAATCCGCCTGAGTTTTCTTTATTGCGATGCCAACGCCTAAAATAGTCAGCCCCGTGTTCTGTGTCCAGCAGCCAGTGAAAATCAACAGAGAGAATATTGCCGATCACACCGCTCATAAGCAATTCATTCACCTGTGCCCGTGGAGGTGAATAGCGATAGTTAAACGCGACTTTACATTGGCGTCCAGTTCTCTGTTGTGTATCTAAAATGCGCTGGCACTTGATTTCATCGGTTGTCATTGGTTTTTCGGTGATCACATCACAACCCAATTCCATGGCCCGGCATATATAATGATCATGAAGCGAATCTTTTGTTGTTACAATCACGCAGTCGGGCTTTGTATCGGCGATCATCTTTTCAAATTCAGCGGCACCGAATCCGGTGACAATCGTACCGTTATCTGCTGCCCAATTGACGCAGTCGTTCAATCTGCCCGGATTATTATCAGATAATCCGACCAACTGACAGGTATCATAATATGTCTTAATAATGGCATCGCGATACATTTCTGATCGTGATCCCAATCCGACAATTGCATAGCGTTTTTTTTCAGTCATTGTAGTCTCCAAAGTAGCTTTATATTCATTTCCTTATGCACACGTTATCCGCCAATGGATACCAGTACTTTCAGTAATACGATAATACTAACCAACACCAACAGCGACAGCAGAAATCCAAGCCCGTCCACTTTATTCCATCTATTCAATTCCCAGTTTGTATTCGGAAACAGCTTGATATGATCGAACCGCCGTGGATTCTGGTATGACAATTCCATTTCGCGCTTGTCAATTTCCGGATTCGGACTCACCGGTGTTTTCATTTTTACAAAGAATCGATCCAGGAGTTTTTTATCATCCGGAGCTGTTACCATAGATACCAGCAATAATATCAAGAACGGCGTTATCGCGCGAATCAATACGCGGATCGTTTCATTCAATGCATAAGAATTTTTCGAAAGATCAAATCCCAATTTTTCGACAACAATCAACTCCAAACTCAACATTCCTTTTCCATATTTGGCGCCATCTTCTCTTCCTCGTATCCCCTGGGTCCAGAAAATTGCTTTTGGTGGCAGCTTATCGATTTTAACAAAATTTTCACCGACTTTTAATTGCTGCGGTTTGGAGCCGACATCATATCCATTTAATTTCATCTTCTCCCATTCGTAAATTTCCGCGTTTCGCTGTTCTACGTCCTGGTCGTGAGCGACAAAAACACGCTCCAATGGTTTGGGATTTGTCATTTTTAGCAAATAGTCATGAGTTCTTAATCCTGGAAAAATGATTGGTGTGAAAACAGAGCCAACGGAAAACAACATCAGGGTTGTCAGAATCGACGCCCAGGCAGCCGTACGTGTAGCGCGCCGCCATTTCATGCCCAGCCAGAAACTGGCAGCAACGATGATATTAAACTCCCAAACGAGTTTAATCATCACTAAAATGCTGTCAAATTGAGTGGCGATGAGAGCGCCACCGATCACCACAACGGCTCCGGCAACTCGCCCCAAAAACACATAATGCCGTTCCGATAAATTCGGCAATAGCGGGCGGTACAAATTTCGAATAATCAAACTGGAGGCAGTGATCATCAAACAATCTGCCGTGGACATCAACGCTGCCATCAAACAGGCGATCATTAATCCGACGAGACCGATTTTCAATGGTCCGAGCAGGTCGAGAGTTGCGTACCCCCAAACCATATCCGGATTATTAATTGCATCCTGATACAACACAATTGCCGCCAATCCAAGCATTCCCCACAGGATGGTGCAAAATCTTTTCATATAATTCCCGCTCGTAAAACCAATTCGGGCGGATAATTCATCTTTTGCTGCTGCGGTGGTTACCAGCATATTCGGCGTCATTACGACAGTAATCGTTGCCATAAATGCCGCGGCTGCGATATAATACCAGGTAAAATCAATACTCGCCGGTGAGCCGAAAATATCGAAAAATGATTCCGGTAGCCGCTCGTGAATAATTCGGAAGGCATCGAACATTGATTCTCCACCGAAGACATTGCTGATCTTTGACCATGCGAACGGCAGCAGGATGAATGATAGAATGATGATGAATACCCCCTGAATCAGGTCTGAAATAAAAGCAGCCTCCAATCCACCGGATATGGCATAAATCATCACGATCAAACAGACAACCCAGATGATAATCGATTCACTCACATGTGGAAATATTTTTCGCGGGTTTTGGAGTTGTAACAGGCTGAGTCGTGATTTTTGATCTGCGGAAAGGGTTGAATAATCGGCAGCCTCCAGATTTTCCAATTCAAGCGCTTTTTCGTATTCGGTTAATTCGACTTCGGTATACTGTTCAACGCTTTTTGGCGTTATCGCAGCGATGGTTTTAGTCATTGCATTAAATCCAAGTGCGATATTTATCATCATACTAAAACACCCGACAACAGCATAAGTAGCAGCCATTCGCTTTGATCCGTAGCGGTCCTCAAAAAAATCGCCCATCGTCATAATTCGCAGACGCCGAAACCAGGGGGAGGTAATCCAGTACATTGGTGTGGCAAATAACATTAACAGCGTGCTCCAAATTCCGCCGGCGCCATTGGTAAAAGTCGTCGTCGTCACACCAACAGCATTTTCAGACGATGTTGCCTGTCCGAATGCCGCAAATGTCTGCAAAATTTTACCTGAACGCCGACCTGCCAGAAAAAAGTCTTCCTGATTATTTATTCGCCGCATCGACCAGAAACCGATTCCGATAATCACCGCAAAATAGATGCAAATAACAAAAATATCAATAAAAGGTAATCCAAACATTAAACGCGTCTCCTATGTATATGACGTTTTCTGAAATTAACGATTATTCCAAACTCTGAGCCAGCAACAATTCCGTTAAAGCCAACAGTACCGCACCCTGAGCATGATTATCGTCGTACGGACGTTTTCGCTTTGCATAAACATCAAGGTCACGTTTAATACCCGTTCCTTCGCATGTTCCTAAAATCGCACCGTCAGCAGTGATCCGAGCGTTTATACCATCAAACGCTTTTTCGGCGATCCGCAGATAATCTTTTTCAATCCAGCCACGATTGACGGCGCGGGCAATTCCATAAGTAAACATTGCCGTACTCGATGTTTCTTCCCATAAGTCGTGATGATCCAAAACCTGATGCCAGCAACCTGATTCAGCCTGATGCGGAATGAGACCATCAATCTGTCTTTTAAGAATTGCAAGTAATTTCTCCCGGTCAGGGTGATCTTCCGGCATGACTGATAGCACCTCAACAATGCCAACCATTACCCAACCATTTGCCCGGCTCCATTTAAACGGACTCGGCTCATTCTCTTTAAAAAAATAACCATGATACCATAGACCGTCCTCATCCTGAACATAAGAGGCAAAGTGAATGATTTGATGAATCGCATCATCCAGAAATTTCCTGTCACCTGTATACTGATACCAGCGAACCAAATAAGGACAGACCATATAAATATCGTCGCTCCATAAAGTTATTCCCTCTCTCGATTCAGGACGCCAAAACGTACCATTGGCTAATCGGGCCTGTTTGTGGGCGACATAATCGGCTACCCTGTTAAAAATCGCGTGTATCTGCGGCGTGGGAGTCACTGCATGACGGAGAACACTTTCGAGAATTTGGTTGGTCATAGACCCGCAATGATCTAACATGTATAATTTCACATACTCTTCGGTCGCGCGATCATGAATATATTTTCCATAAGTCATAATCTGCCAGGTAAGATAATCAAACTTTCTGCTGATGATTTCATTGTGTGTTTTTACATAATCGAGAATTTCAGGATCATGCAAAACTTTTTCATTCGCGTATAATAATCCATAGAGTGTTACTCCCTGTGGATATTTCCAGAGAACTCCGGTGGGTTGTTTGGCGTTCTGTACTTGTTCCCAGGTACCGCGAATATAGTCCCCTTCTGCCAGTTCCTTAATCTGTCGATGAGCCACCACTGTTAAAACATCCTGAATACTGCGGTTTTCATAAACACTTTCCGGCACCCGATCAATGGCATTATCCTCCTTTCCAGCCTGGTCTGTTTTGGAGCAAACACAACAGAACGCAATAATAATGCTGATAGCCAAAAACATGTATTTCGACATTTTATTTCGAACGATGGTTGATACCATTCAATCCTCCTTCGTTTAAATTTTATTTATTGTTTGAATCAAATGACCTTATGCATTCGTCACTAACTTAATTTAGACAGGATAATCATATTATATGCAGATGCGCCTGGGCGCACAGGATTTACATGATTTAATTATCCAGTTTATCCTGTCAAACAATTAGCTTTCCAATAGTTAACCTATCATCTGGTCTTATAATACTATTTTAACATGACAATTTTTTTCGACATCGTTTCCCGGCCGACTTTCAAGTTAACCATATATACACCGGATCCAACATGATTGCCATTATTATCACTGCCATGCCAGCGAACCCGATGTAGCCCTGCCGGAAAATTGCCAGCGACCAAATGCTGAACCAATTGCCCCCGGATGTTGTAAATATCGATTTTCACAAACGTCTGTGACTGTACCTCAAATTCGATCATCGTGGAGGCATTGAACGGATTGGGATAATTATTTTTCAAAGAAAACCTGAGCGCCCGTTCCTGAAATAAATCGACTGATGTCAATGTTGAAAAATCAATTTCTTCGATGAATTGCGGGATATATCCACTGACGCCGTCCTCATCATGAGCCTGTACCATCAGATCATAAACGGCAGGATAATCTGACAGAGACAATGATAATGAAAAGGCGCTTCCGCGTCGTTCCATTGATAATTTGATGTACTGTTCTGCATTGACTTCTTTAATATAGAATTCAGCGCTCCCGTTTTCATTCACATCGCCGGACAGAGGTAATTCAAAATGAACAGAGTCTGCTATTTTCACAATATTGATTTCGTGCAGTGTGAGTTGATCGGAAAAGAGCTCCTGAAACAAATATGTTTTTGCAGATTCCGAATCTTGTAATGATTGATTTTCCGGAAAGGCGATGTTATGGCTGATATGATTAACATCCTGATCAAAAAAGTAAATTTTGGCCAGATCAAAATGTATTTCTGTCCCGGTATTTCCAGACGAGGCTATTTTAAGTGAATCTATCTGATTTAAATCAATAAAATCAGGCATTACAATTGACTGCCAGTGTTGGCCATTTCCTGCACTGACTTTTCTGCCATACCATTTTTCATCATCAGCCACTTTCACATAAATCCCCAAATCCCTGCCCGCATTATTCGAAACAGTATAATTGAAAAATAAATGATATACAGGATCAGAAAATTCAAATTGATCAGGATCATGATGATACCCGGTCGGAAAAACAGTTGGCGCGTCTTTATGGCGACAGTCGAAATTGTACATCCCGTAATCACGCCTGATTTCTTTTACCCAGATTTCTAAAATTTCCGGATGTGAATCATAAAACGAATGATATTCAGAACTGATAAGCGGTGGAATCAGTTGCGGATACCTGTTCTTTTCGTCCCGCAATCCAAAACCATAAGAAAAATTGTTATTTGATGTGGACACTTTAATGGTCGGGTGATAATTCCACATCGTCCGGAAATAGTTGAGCCTGCTATGAGAACCACCCTGTATGTATTTTTCGACAAATTTTAAACTATCATTCGAAATATCAATAGTCACATCCCACATCCATTCCACATCCAGAGAACTTGCGCGATCGCTGAGGAATTGTTCATAATCCTGATTAGAGCCGGGCTGACCCAGATGTCCGGTATCGTGGGAGAAAATGATATTGTTATAGTATCGTCGAGTTGCAGTTTCAGCCGGATCGGCATAATAAACAATGAGCGGGATATCATCCTTCGAATAAATCTTGTACGTATTCAAATACGGTATCAACAGGCACGGATAAAAATAGGGATCACCCGGCGGCACCAGCGCAATCTTTATAGAATCAATCCTGACAAATTGGGCATTGGGAGCAGATTTTGCTGGATTGAAAATAATATCGATATAATGCTCGCCACCGCTTAATTCCCACAAATAGCGCGGATATTCGTATTTTTTTCTGCCCATATAAGTAATTACCACCTGTCGCGTGGAATCATTTTGATCGACGCAAATATCCAGCACTGCACTTTCATTATCGCATTCCTGCCAATCGGTGTCCGATGATAACACAAATCCTGCCAACACCGCGCTGCTGTCCGGAATTGTGAAATAGAACCGCATCGAATCATTTGCTACAGTCAATTTTTCGCCGATATAATATGAGGTGAAACGTTGGTTATAATAGTCTGCGAATGCAAAGGTTGTGATAGAAAAGAAAAATACAATTTGAATAATTCTTTTCAATGCAGGATTCATTTTAGGACTCCTAAATTTCAAAAATAGCATTTTTCGATTTTGAATAACTATTCTCGTTCCCACGATTTTCGTGGGAACGCCTCCCAGGACGCTTCGCGTCGTAATCCGATCTCTATCGTACTGGAATACCTCACGACGCAAAGCGTCAGATAATGCGTGCCGCCGGAAACCGACGGCACGAGAGAAATTTATTTCAACAATAACATTTTCCGATTTTGGACAACTGAACCTGATTCAAACCGATATAAATATAGACCGCTCGGGATATTTTCTGCATCCCAGACAATGCGATAATTTCCAGCATTTTGTTTCTCATTCTCTAACACCGCGACTTCACGCCCGAGCACATCGTACACCGTCAGTTTTACTTTCGTCGCCTGCGGTAGCGAATACCGGATCGTTGTCGACGGATTGAACGGATTGGGGTAATTCTTTTCCAGTACAAATGTTGAATTATTTTCAATGTCAGCAATTTCATCGATAGAAATGGTCTGTCCTGTTTTAAACAAGGCACCTCCGCCAGGGAGAAAATCGAAATCGAATGTCGTCCCTTCGGTTGCCTGATCAATTTCGACATTTTGCCAGTTTCCAGTCTCAACATTTAAATATTCAACATAATCGATGAAACGATTCAACGTAATCATTACAATTGCACTATCCTGGTAGTCTCGGTTCATAAACATAAGGTAGTCACTCTCATTTTCATCTTTGAAAAAACCAATCGTGAGTTCAGCATTATCTGACACCGATTTAACGAGAGTATTGGATGGTAACATTGAACATCCGGCCGGAACAGTATTCGTGTGATAGACTGCTTCTGAACGTAATCCAAATAAAACCGGATTTAACGCCTGAATTTCCTGATTCAATTTCTGCACCGCCGGAAAAATGACCGCATCAAAAGTAGGATCCGCTTTCATCCGATACCATGCATAGTATGCAATCCCTTTACCGCCGCACAACAACGTGCTATAGTTCAAATATCGATATTCCCAATTCGTTGGAGTGCGCCCGTTCAAACTGGGAATACTTTGTCCCTGAATGATATTACAAAAAGGGATATTATAACGGCGGGCATATTTTCGAATAAGTTCTAAATTATAGAAATACTCAATTCCATCTTCACCGACTTTAAAATGATAATGATCGTAACTCAGTAGTTCCGGTTTCACGATATCTAAGAATCGTTCTACATATTCTTCATAAGAGTATTCTCCAAAATGCTCTTGTTTTCCATAACACGGATAGAGATTAATATAAGCCAGGCGAGTCGGATCTTTTTCTTTCAAATACGCGACAACCATTGCGAGATTGTCAAATGCATTCGCACAGGGTTCATCACAAATATAATAGCCAAATACAGTGGGATTATCTCTGAATTGCTCGATAATGGGATCGGCATTTGCCAAAATTTCTTCGGTCATTTCATAAGCGGGTTGATCATCAAATCCCCGTAAATACGGGCTTCCACCAAAAATTTCATATACGTTTATCATACACTCAAGACCATGACTTGCGGCCCAATCGACCTCTGAGGCCTTCGGAGCAACATGGAGTATTTTATTGAAATGTGCATTCACATATTCAGCGTATCCGTCTTCTGTTTGCTCAGGCTTTCCCCATGTGGAAAGAATAATACTATCCATTTCCCAGTACTGATCAACAACCGCCATTTCAAAGCGTGATTCAATTCTATTGGTATCTGCCCATGTTAATTCTAATCCGAATTGGTAATCACCTGTATTTTCAGCTTGAATTGTCCAACGAAGTGTGTCAGCCTCCCATACGTTCAGTTCATCCAGAGAAATCTCTAAATCTCCTGAAATAAGCCTGATCTGGTCAGGCAAATTGAGATGTGCTGTTCCGGAACCTGAATAGCTGCCAACATTTTTAACCGACGCGATCAAAGGAATTGATTCATTTTGTTTTAAAACAGTTCTTAATGGTTTAAAAGATGAAATCTCAAACAGTAATCCAAGCGACATAACACGAATATAATCGATTTTGATCTCCGAACCAGCCGGCGCCTGGATCTGGAGTTTGGAAAACTCTGTAATCGTATCCGTCCATTTTTCTTTTGAGGAGACCGGAATTTCGTATTCATGAAACAGGCTGTCTCCGATAATATTGAACATAATCGATTCCGATTTGCCGGAATCTGTTTTCCAGAATACTTTGCCCCACAAGCCTTCGTTGACTTGCATTCGAACATATATAAATCCATATTCGCCTGCGGCAATGCTTAACGAATCCGGGCCTGCGAAACTTGATTGATAGCCACTGATCGTGGCAGTCAGCAAACCGTCAGCAACGGTTAAATCAGTCAGAGATCGATTTATTTTCCACCCCTCGCAGTTGCCATCTTCGTTAAATTCCCAACTGGCGCCGATTTCCTGCGCAGAAACACTAATTGTCGCAATAGTAATCAACATCAAAATGTAAAAAAGTAATCGCTTCATTTTGCTAAAATCCTTTTTGTCAGTTAAATCAGATTAATCTCCCGTTAATTCCGGAAATCTAAATTCCTGATCGATCTGACTTTTCTTTTAATCCACTATTCGCCCATCCAAAATTTCAATGTCTGTCACATTGTGACGATGAATTATCAGCACATTGGGCGCCCCGCGAAACGAGCCAAGTTTCCAATTGGTTGACGAATACTCCTTCCCATCAACCAGCACTTTTGGTTTGAAGGTCAGTTTAATTCGCTCAATTCCGTTCGGGTCAAACGTTCGGTAGCTGATGCGATTGTCCGAATACTCGATGTCAGTGACGACGGAACTGGAACTGAAAAGATGATTTTCATTGTCCGGCAGCATCTCCGGTAATTCCGCCATTCCATCGAAATAATGAGTCAGATAATCCCAGTACGAATCGGAAAACCAGGGATCAGTATATTCGATCCCGGTATAATTGATAGCCATTTCATTTTTCGACCAGCGATTGTACGCGGAATACGTTGATAGCGCGAACGCGGCTCGCGCCTCTTCCCGGTCATCGGGATTCTGCGATGCGCCATACCACATTGCCACAACCGACGCGTAGCGCGCAGTGTGACTGCTCATTTCCTGAAAACAGCCATCCTGCTCCCTGATGCTGGTCGCGCCAAATCGCTTGGTCTGACCAAATCTGTTTTCAACCCATTGAATCAGCGCCGGCACATGCGTTTTATAGTCAGGATCGATTTTCGGATTTCGCAGGATATAGCGCGCTGTTTCCATGGCATTCTGCTGGTTCAGATTATTGTAGTTGGACACAACATCTTCATAATAGCCGGACCACCAGTTATTCTGCATCGGATATTTTAAAATCCATTTCCATAACAGACGTTTATTTTGTTTTAACACATTTTCCGAAATACCACAATCCAGTTTTAGCAATTCATCAAAAAGCTGTATTGCTAAAATCATATTGGAGCAATATGGATCGAGAACCTCGCCCGTATGCAGGTTTACCCGAAACGGTAATGGTGAGTGAGATTCATCTCCTGTTATCACATGGGCTAATACTGTTTTGGTAATCTCCACGGCTTTTTCGACATAAGACTTTTCGCCGGTCAATTTATAATAATTAATATATCCCAAAGCGACCATGCACAGCTTATCAACGCCGCCCCACTCGTCCGTATATTCGCCGTCCGGGGTGTCGTCCTGTGTGCGGGGTACATTGGGCCAGGCCCAGTCCGCGGGCGTGTGATAATGTGCAACGCGTTCAATCAACCGACTGATCGGCAGAAACGCCTCTCTGTCGCCGGTGTAAGCATAATATTTTTTCAACGTTTCCACGCCCCAGTACACATTACTGCCCTGGTTATTCTGTTTCGTTAAAAACGTTCCGTCTTCATTGTACTTGGCTGTAACAAGATACCACGGATCATCACCAAATTTCGTTTTGGTCGTCGGGCAGTTCTTGATAAAATTCATGCTCCGGCGAATGATATTATCATAACTGGTCCATGGCAACAGGCGACCTTGTTCATCCAGTACCACTTCATGGTCACGAATTTTTTCACCAGCGAATGATAACTGAGCAGGTACGAACAGAATCCAACTCACTACTGTAATCAGAATTATTTTCATTTTATAAAATTCTCATTTTTTTCGGACTTCCTTCGAAAAGCACTGTGTTATTTCGGGTGACAGTTATTTTATCCGAGGCCAGTTCGATGTCGAACGTATTCTCTTTGTATGAAAAGCCCTGAATCTTTATAAATCCCTCGCTTACCGGATGGGGATTAATCCATAATTTACCATCGTAATGTGGCTGAAATCCAATCAAGCCAAACAGTATCGCTTCAGCGCCGGACAGACCGGCCACCACATTTGCCCGTTTATGAGCCGGAACCATCGGTTTATCAACGTAGTGTTCCTGCGGATAATAGATTAAATGTGTGCCCATCCAGAAATGACGCTTCAGCACTTCCCAGGCGATTTCCGCTCTGTCGATTTCATACAATGTCAGCGCTAATTGCGGACCATCGCCAGTGTATGCGCCGCCACCGGACCAGTCCGTGTCCAGAACCTCATAATGAAGCGAGTCTTCGGCGGAAATACTGGTCACGCCAAAATCAGCTAAAAACGCCCCATCCCGCAGATGAGAGATCACCGCATCTGTCATGGCAGCATCGCAGACACCGGTTCGCAATGCATCGAAAACCTGGACTGAATACACGTAATCGCTGTACCCGTTTGGATATTTGGACTTAAACCACCTGACATTAACGTCCCATAATTGCGTCCGAATGGCCTGCTTAATAGTGGTTGCCTGCTTTCGCCATGCTGCCAGTTCTTCCGGGTCTTCATTGACATATTCTCCCAATTCTCCCAATCGCTCCAGACACCAAATCCGTTCTGCATTGGGACTGACGACAAAATGTTCCCAACCAGCGCCTCGCATTTCCAACAAA
This sequence comes from uncultured Cytophagia bacterium, assembly GCA_964498785.1. Lineage (GTDB taxonomy): Bacteria > Zhuqueibacterota > Zhuqueibacteria > Thermofontimicrobiales > Thiofontviventaceae > Mariaggregatimicrobium. The sequence continues at coordinate 15,249 of CAZCJL010000032.1, forward strand.
TTGCGCTGCACACCATAATCGATTAAATGATTGTTTTGTTTTGAATTTTTTTCATCATTCAAAATCAATTTTTTGGCTGCGTTGAACATGCCTGCATCAGGCCCTCGAAATTTGCAAATTGAAGTGACCAGGTTTGTGAAAGCGCTGGGACTATATGAATATCGCACGCCAACACCAGCGCCGCCGGGCGCGTACGCGTAGAAATTTTCCAGATCGATATTCACCATCTGTCTGGCGATTGGCATAACTTCAGAATCCAGCATTAAGCAAGTCATATTTGAGGCGTATCCTGCAATGTCCCATAAATAAGAACACATCGCGCCTCCATCCATGCCAGATGTTGTAAAATGCGGATTAACTTTAAAATCGGCATTTTCCCAGATGCAGACCAGACCGCTCAAAATAGAGCGATAATAGTATTCCTTCAAACCGTTAATATCACTTTCAAGCGAAGGAATATTGCGAGTGAATTTCGCTAACCGATGTTCCCAGGCAGCGATTGCCTTTTCCTCCAAATCCGAAGCACTGCAATTCTCCGGGAGTTGGCCATCCGCAGTAGTCATCAAAACAATAAAATAAGATATTGATGATGCACCGGATTTCATGTCAATTGCCGCATTTTCGCTGTACAGGCCAATCCTGATTTTATCATTTTCCCATTTCGCATCTGAAATCTGTCTGATTTCAAGATCCTCGGATTTCGGTTGTCCGTAACTCCAGTCATTTAGCGGTACAAACGTTGGATTACCGGGCTCCAATGTTGGCACAAGATTTACATGAATCGCGGAAGTGCTTCTGTTTTTTAATATTATTTTTAACAGAAAACCGGATTGCCCGAATAATGGCATCAACTCGGAGGTGACGCCGAGTGAAATTAATTTGTCATTTTTTAAATGATGATACGTCCCTTTTCGCACGATCTTGTGGGGATACCAGACGCCGCCTGCGTACAATAAACCAACGTCGCCTTTGCCAAAGCTACCCGCGTCCTCGATCAACTGAGAACCTGCTTCGATATCAATACTCAAATTCAAATTTTTCGCGGCAAATGGTGGCGAATAGAACTCATTAACTCCCATTACTGTTTTTTGTTGGGGATTCACAGTCGTGTAGCCACTGTTCACCCAAATATGCTGTGGCGCCGAGGTTATTTGATTGAGCGCAATGGCAAAATCATTCAGAATAAATTTCTCTTGCGCCGTCAGGTTTGAACCAATAAAAAGTAAAAATAATTTGATGCAAATGAGATGTTTAATTCTCATTTAAATTCTCCTTTCCGCAATCCCCTGAATTTTTATAAGTTTCTTAGCTTTCAGTTCGACCGCCAGTACTGTTCGAGCTCTTCTAAAGATTTATTCTTTGTCTCAAAAACCATTGTTTTCGTAAATAACAGGGCGATTACACATGTGCCTGCCAATACATAAAATGTATATTGCTTCATCGTTTCCAGCATCCAGGGAAAGATTTGTGTAATCAACACATTTGAAATCCACAGCACAAATGTCGCGATAGACATTGCCCGGCCTCGCAAATTGGTCGGAAATATTTCCGCCAGATACACCCAAATGACAACGCCGATGCTCATTGCGAACGATGCAATAAATGTTAATACCGGGATAACAACAAATTGTGCAGAATTAGACGCCAGCCCAACAAGCACCATCGAAATACCCATTCCGGTTAATCCGATTAATAATAGTGATTTTCGCCCCACCTTATCAACAAGGGCAATTCCGACAAGAGTAAATATCAGATTAATGAGTCCGATGAGCACCGACCCAAAAATCGCCGAGGCATTGGACTGAAATCCGGCTTTCATAAAGATTGTCGGGCCATAATAGATAATTGTGTCAATACCGGTGATATGGGCGAACAGAGCCAGTAAAACACCAATCAGCAACACTTTTCTCAATCCGGGTTTAAACAAATCTTTATAAGTTCCCTGGTCTTCTGTTAAGGACGCTTTTATTTCTTCGATTTCGACTTTCGCGTGCGCTTCGCCACCGATTTTGGCAAGTATTTGTCGTGATTTTTCAATACTTCCCTGCTTCATCAGCCAGCGCGGACTTTCCGGGATCAAAAACAGGACGAAGGTAAAAAACAGTGCGGGAATGATTTCCACACCAAACATCCAGCGCCAATTGTTGGGCCCGGTATTTACCAGTAAATAATTACTGAAATACGCGATCAGGATTCCCACGACAATCGCAAGTTGATTGAGTGCAACCAAACGTCCCCTGATTTTCGCCGGAGAAATTTCCGTAATATACATCGGCGAGAGAACAGAAGCGATCCCGACAGCCAATCCGCCGATAAAACGAGCGATTATCAGTTCTGAAAATGTGCGTGGTATTGCTGAAAGCAGCGCCGAAATTGCAAAGAAGAAAGCGGCCAGGATCAATATTTTTTTCCTGCCAACCCTGTCTGTCAAGGGCCCTGCGATGAGCGCGCCAATGGTGCAGGCAATCATTAAATTACTCACAGCGAAACCGGTTTGATGGGCGCTTAACTGAAAATGAAGCGTCACAAAAGATATTGCTCCGGAAATAACACCGGTATCAAAGCCGAACAAGAGTCCGCCAACCGCGGCAACGAATGATAATGCAACAGTATAAAAAAGATGGCCTTCACGCCGAACGTTTAAATTTTCTTTCATGTAATTTTGTTTTCCATAACCAATTAATCAGTAATAAACAGATTTTTTTGCTTCATCAACAAAAGCGTTAATTAAATTCAAGTCCGCATCAAAGAAATGATCCGAAGGCGACAGGATATAGCCACCGCCTTCTCCCGCGGCAGCAAAGCAACGGCGAACTTCAGCTCTTGTGTCCTCAACAGAGCAGCCGACAAAATAATGAAATTGATCAAAACCACCAATCATGCACACCTTATCCCCGATCCTTTTTTTCGCTTCGGCCAGATCGACATCGCCACCCATTCCTGGTGGCGTAAATGTTTCCATGGCATCGGGTTTCATCGCTGCAATATCCTCAAGAATTGGCATCATCCCGCCACAGGTATGATAAGAAATCCGCTGCCCCGCCTGGTGCGCCAGGTCGATAAGCTCACTATCATACGGCGCTACGAACGTATTAAAAATGCGCGGTGAAATAACGGTTGTCGACGCATCGCCGCCGCCCAATTCTAACAGATCATACTTCGAACCCTCGAGGGATTTGATGTATACTTTTTTCCTCTCCTGTAACACTTTTAAAAACGTATGAACCCAGTCCGGATCATCAAACGAAGCCATGATCAGGTTTTCTATCCCAAAGAGACAGGCAAAATCCTGCCAACAGCCGGGCTGACCAAATCCGTCAAAACAGCATATATGGCCCCGGATCAATTTTCGGTCGCCGTATTTCTGCGCAGCCAGATTAATCGCATCCACATCACATTTCGGATTGGTCATGTATTTTGCAATAATTTCAATATCTTCTTTCTCTTTGATGAGATACTCCGAAACCCAGGTTGTGTGCTCATTGGATTGCAACACCATGGATAACGTCTTTTGTGGCGTGATAATATTAAACCGCTTCGTTTCATAATCATGGCCGGTCAAATTTTCAACATTCACCCGCCACTGATCAGAAGATATTCGCCGCGCTTCAAGATAGCCAATTTCCGTGTGCGTCGGATCATAATATTCGCCTGCGGATTCATCATACGTGTAAGCAATGATCCAGTAGATGGGATCAAATCCAAACCGATCAAAAAATTCCTGATCAGTAATGCCATTCAAATATTTATTCAGAAACGATGGCATTACGTGATGCGTTGTCACCGGCAAACGATCCGGCTTCTCATTATTAAGCGCTTTCAGGAATCGTTCTCTGGAGTTCATTGTCTTAGCCCTTCTATTGAAAGTGTCGTTCGTTTACATTTCACGTTTAGCAAGCAGTTATCCCGCGTTGCGTTATTCCTGATATTGACTCTCATCCCAACCATAAGTATGATAGGACCAACTGAAATCATCGCCATTGACATCAACAACTCCAAAGCCTTCTTCGAAGCCGCTGTACGGACCTTTCCAGCGGTTACCGGAAACCGCGCCATTAGTAATGTAATGTACGTTTCGAAAAAATAAATCCTCGACAATATGCAAATGTCCCTGCATCACGGCCTTCAGATTATATCCTTCACAAATTTTGCTGATTTCATGTGCATTGTTAATCACGCGACTGATTCTGTTGGCAACCGTCGGCCCGTTTATGTATTGATAAAACATCGTGTAAAATGGAATATGCGTGCAAATAATAATCGGGCGTTCGGTTCCGACTTGCTGCAAGTCCTGTTTTAACCATTCGATTTGAACCGAATCAATTTTTCCAAAGTACTTTCTTTGGGGCGTCATATAGATGCCATCTAACTGAATGAAATGCCAATTCTGATAATCGAACGAACGATAGGTTTTACCATCTCCCAGGCGATTCATAAACATTTTTTTCCCAAACTCCGGATGCGACGGATCGACTTCGCTGTCGGCGTAGATCGCAAACACATCATGATTGCCCATGGTATAATGCACTGGCATATCGAAAAGATTGCTAAGCTCTATAAAAAGATTATAGAGTGAATCGGTCCTGCCAAAGCCCTCGTGTGTGGCATCTTTAATCATGTCGCCGCCGGTGAGTACAAAATCCGGTTTGGGATCTAACGAATTCACAGCTTTAATTGCTGCTTTCAGACCTTCGGCTCCGCCTGATTCCGGTTGTACATGGACGTCTGTCATGTATACGAAGCGAAAATGGCTGCGTCCGTTTTTTTGACCGTTACACGCTAAAAATGAAAAACTTAATACAACTATCAGGAAAATAGCTAAAGATCGGATAAATTTTTTAGTCAAAGTAATCTCCACTGTTTATTTGTTAAATAGATAAGAAATAAACCATCGTTCACTTATAGTTTGTATCAAAAGACCTTATGAATTCGTAACTAACTTAATTTGGACAGGATTACAGGATTTACACTCCCGCTTAAGCAGGACAGTTGATCAATACTCGGTAATTCTCTTACCTTCTTTTAATCTCAACTTTTCTTTCGCTAAAATTTAATAGTAAACCAACATTTTTTGTCGCTGCCAGATAATTTACTAATTAATGCGTGAACGAAAACAATGGTAGTGTCATTATTAATATATTTTTTATCCAGTTCATCCTGTCAAATAATTAGCTTTTTAAGGTTAACCTGTCATCTGGTCATTTGAGATTATTCGCAGCAATATCATTTTCCCAGATGATATTTCGATTGAGTTATGAAGACGTTTTGCCTTTATTCGATTCGAAATTTACCAATTCAATCACAACCACATTATTTTGGAGATGTCAATGATTGATAAAATATCGTTGGGTATCCGCCACCGCCATTACGCGCCAGCCAAAGACGATAGTCCAGATTCTCTGATTTTGCGATGTATTTCTCAGCAATGCATTCGGTGTTTGTAATCACTGAAACCGCCACTTTTCCATTTTCCCGGGAATGCACCACAACCAGTTCATCCCTAAAATCACCGTACAAGTCAGCCGCCATATAGACGCTCCCGCCCAGCGTGTTCGGAGTAACGTTCGGGATCGGGACGAGTTCTTTGCCATTAAAATTATAAATATTCCTGCCATCGGAAAATAGTTCCTGAGTAGGGTCGCCATCCCATTCCAGCGGTCTGTAATAAAACGGAAAAGGTTCCAGCAGTATTTCACCATGCGATGAATACAATACGAGATTATAGTCATGGTGTCCCCCTCTGTTGGAAATACATTCCAGGCCCGGAGATTCTTTGTAAACATCACCAGTCCATCCGTAATGTGCGTGAATCCACCTCGGGTCAGTTTCTCGATTATAAGTCCAGATTATTTCACCACTACCAGCGTCAACCATATAAACTCCGGCATGAACATTGGACTCGATGATATAGAAAACCTCCAGACCCGGACGTTCTGGTATAAAGTCTTTAATATCGACGACATCGGGGTGCATTTTGTAAATCGACCACCGCAATGTGCCGTCGTGGTTTAAACATGTTGTTCCGTCAAAAACTTCCATTTTTGAATCGCCGTCAACATCTGCGACTTCAATCTTGTGTCCGCCACTGCCACTGGTTTCCATGAAGCTGTTAAATTGCCACAGCTTTTCCAACTGCGCGGAAAATGCTGCTAAAATTTCACTCTGATAGACGCCTGTTTGTATAACCACAGCCGGATTAACGCCATCAAGGTATGCCACGGATAATTGAATGCGGGTGGATGCCCGCTGTGTATCGCTGGCCATCGGGGGCCACGGAGCTTTGTATTTCACTCTGCCGGTCATCCCGTCAAGAATTGCCACGTAAATGTCATCATCAATTTGCAATCGGGTGATCACTTCTGCCTTGCCATCCCCGTCCATATCATAAATATTGAAAGGATTATTATTCGCGTTTCCATAGCAATACTCGTGTTGACAGACGTCTTTGCGCCATAAAAATTTTCCATAAGAAGTAAAGGCTTCCAGTTGCACCGGATAGCCCGGATCAGGTGTGCCCTCCTGAATTCCGTTATCAAGACGTATCACGCAATCCAGCGTACCGTCACCATTTAGGTCGCCAAATACCGGTGTTAAGCCGCCCTGCCGAAAAAGCGGTTTGAAAGTCGTCACGACATTGCTCGCAGGCTTCGTCGGGTCGATGCCATACCATTCTGATTTTCGCCCTTCCTTCCCGTTTGAATCCACTGTCCGAACGTAATATTGACAACGATTATCAATCGGCTCAGGCTGATCATCTATAAAAGTACAGGAAGATGAAATCGGCTTTTCATTAATTTTAAATCCGGCATGATAACGATCTTTGCCTGCCAGCCGATAGACGTTGAATTTGGTATCGCGGCTGTCTTTTTCCAGCAGTGCCCAACTCAGAAAGACTTTTCCGCCCGCTAACGTACACGCACACAATTGCCGGTGATCGATAGTCCAGTCTTCACCTTCCGGCTCCCGCACCGGACGAAAGCCGATATCCGGATGCTTCACACAAAAGGATAAGAATTCGCGACCCATCCGCAAAAACTCCTCGCCATAAGCCCACGATCCGCCGCACTGATACCGTTCCTGCTCCACAATATTGACGATTCGGAATTTACCGGTATACGTCCCGATTTCCTGGTCACGAACGCACATATTCCAGACATTACCTGCCATTCCGTATAATCCGTAGCCGTTTGGATTACCCCATTTAGCAGGTTTCAGATATTTTTGCCACTCATTGAATCTTCTTTTTCCGTCTGCATTATAATTTGCCCGTTCTCTGGGATCGTCATTGCCCCAAGGATATTTGGCGTCCTTAATCCCGCCGCGGGCAGCCCACTCAAATTCGCCGTACGTTGGCAGATGGTAAATTCTGCCATCTTTTTGGGACAGCCATTTTAAGAATGCGTCAACATCGAACCGGTCGATAAAAATGACTGGAAAGTCTTCTTTTCCTTTTGGGATTTTGCCATCTATCCAGTGTGGCGGAGGTGGATAACTTTGAGAATCAATGAAGATTTTATATTCTTTATTTGTCACCGGGTGATCGAGGATTTCAAAATCGTCGACGCGCACCAGCGGTCGGTTTTGCTGTGTTACCACATCCCCCTGGTGGAACGTACCACCGTTGATATGCACAAATCCCTCAATAGACGACTGCGACAAACAGAAAAACGGAAACGCACAAATCACTATTCCAATGCACCACGCGCTGAATTTCATATTTTTACTCCTGAATCTTAAAGAATTCTGATAAAAAACATTTCTGTGAAGCTGAGTTACTCAGGATTCAGATTTCCGAAATCTTTGAGATTTCGGAAATCTCAGCTTCACTCAGTACTAACATAAATCAGTCAAGCGGAACGACCAAATCTGTAATCCCAATCTCACCACCGTTCACCGGTAATTTTACAATCTTGCCACCGGGAGGCCAATGGCGATGATAACCCGATTCACCAGTTACATGACCATACACCAGCAAAATCCCGCCGTGGTATTTTCCCCAATAATTGTTATCGTGATCATGCCCGCAAAAACATGCTTTGATATTCCCCTGTTTTAAAAAAGCATCATATACACTTCCATCATCTTCTTCAAAGCATACTCTTTCGTGGTAAAAGCCTTTTTTTGTTAATGTCGAATCTTCCCATAGCAACGCATATTGTTTTAACGGGATATGAAAAATTGAAATCGCCTGAATGACCTGGTTGTGAATTTTCTTGCTCGCTGCTGATTTTTCCTGAAACCATGCAACCTGATCCGGCTTGATCGATTTGTTTCCGGGTTCGGAGCCGGAATCAAATGCATAAATTTCCCAGACCGGACGCTTTGAATTTTCGAGTTTCAAATCCACCTGATAATCGCATTTAATGGATCCGAGACCTGCGGGATGAAATCCGGCGACACCCCAATCAGTGCTATCCAAAAACTTACGAATTGTCTCCCGACCTACGTTGCCTTCGGGATCGTGATTACCGAATACAAACAACCAGGGTATTTCAAATGCATCAAAACAACTGGCAGCAAACGGGAACACGTAACTTCTTCGATCTTTTTGACCACCGAACAAATCGCCCGTAATGATAATCATGTCGGGATGAACGTTTTTTACAAGTTCACGCACACGCTTCATTGCACGAAGATCATTCTGCCAATTATGACATAAATGCAGATCAGTCACCTGAAGTATACAAATTGAATCCTCCTGTGTTTGGGGAAAGACGATTTCGTAGTGATCGTCAGCAAGCCGGTTCAGTTTTGTTTGGGCGAAAGAATTCACTGTTTGAAAGCTTAAAAACAGAATGACGACAATAACGATTATTTTGATATTTTTCATTGAGAACCTATCCTTTTCGTTTATGAACACAATATTTTTCATCGTACGCACCTCATCATCATTTTAAAATCCATTGAGAAGTACATCTTCATGAATTACAACATCCGGTTGCCCGGAATATTTACGTCTCATTTTTTCAAACACAAAACTCTTTTTCCTGTCATTCACTGCTTTTTCCATGTCGCCCTTCACTTGTTCAAACGGCGTGAAGTTATCTTCATAATCGTGCAGCATGATAACCGAATAACCAGCAGGAGTTTTTATGGGACCTGCGAGTCCGCCGTTGTTTAGCATCGCTGCGTATTTTCCAATCTCGCCATAATCGCGGCTGCTGATAATTCCCAAATCACCTTCGTTATCCTTCATCCCGGGACGGATCGTAAATTGACGAGCCAGCTCCCGAAAAGTGCTTTCAGTGCTATTGGCTGCTTTGAGCTCATCTATAATACCCGACGCCTGTTGCTGTGTTTTTACCAGTATTTCCAGAACCCTCATCTGTTTATCATTATAATACATCTTTTTTATTGAATTATAATAATAGCGATAATCATCGTTTGTAAAAGTGCATGTGTCCGAATAAAACTGCACGTAGCTTGCTGATGCCAAATGCTCCCGTTTTTCATTAATTCGATTTCTCACCGATTTAACGCGGTCAATTCTCTTTTCACGAGCTTCCTTCAACAGAAAATGATTGCGCAGCGCCATGGCAACAGCACGGTAAATTCCGGCTTCAAAATAATCTGATCGTATCGTATATAAATTATCGAAAAAATCTTTGACTGACCAGTGACCTTCTTCAAAGGTCGCGATGGTTTCATTCTGGAATTTTTCAAGCACATTTGCATAAAAGTTAGCTCTCGGAATTTCCTCATTCTGATTAATTTGCAACGGGTTGTTATCATTTCTCTGCCGCCACATCTTTTCGATCTCGATAATCAGCGGAACATTCATGGTCACATCTTTTTCTGTCATTAACTCTTTGATGCGAAAATCCGCCCTGTTTTTTAACATCCGATGCTGTAATCGTTGCTCAATCCCTTTCTTGCGTACATTAAATTCATCTTCTCTGATAATGGGATTTATGATGACATTTTCAAGTTTAATGATGTGCCAGCGATATTTGGTTTCGACGGGTTTCGAAATCTCCCCGACCCGAAGTTGATAGGCCGCATTTTCAAAATCGATATCTGTATCTCCCCAGGAAATTATTCCCAGATCACCTCCACTGTATTTTAACGATGAATCACGAAAACACTCCCGCGCCAGTTCATTAAACGTTGCTCCCTGCTGAATACGTTGGTACAGCGAATCGATACCTGCTTTTGTTCGCGCAATGAGATGTCGAACGTGCAGATTCATGTTCATCTTCACATAAGCTGCCTGCAATTCTTCTTCTGTTACCTCACCCAAATTGGCAACAATTTCCTGTTCGTACAACCCGGTGATGATCGTGGCCGTCGATTCCGCCTTCATCACTCTTTTGAAGCCGGGCATGTTCATGATGTTATTTTCCTGTGCCCGCAGCGCTAAAAAATGGCGTGTAATCATGTCGTCAAGATGTTGCCGGCGCAATTCAGGTGAATCCTGGACATTCACCGGCGTCGATTTTATCACATTCAAATAGCTTCTGGCAAATGCGGCCAGGGAAATTTTGTAGTCGCCAACCTCTGCCACGACAATATCTTCATCCGACTTTTTACCACAACCACTCGCAATGAGCAACAGGATAAAAATTATGGTGTACAATTTTATTCTAAACTTCATATTTAACACGTATTATCAACTCCTTATGATTCTCTTGTCAATTATTTATTTGTCGATGCAAGCCAGAAACGCGCAGGAGCGTTTTACTCTGCCGCGCATCAATAATTTTGAAATTTCTTCACGTAATCAGGCCAATAATCACTTGTAAACTGCGGGAAATCCGGCACCACAACCTGGATTGGCATATTGGGCTGTGTGACAAACATATTCACATCAGTTACGTGGATTTTCATTAGTTCATTATTGTTTATCGAGATCTTATCGCTATATTCTTTTTGAAGACTTTCGATGTACCCATTTAAAAACGTAATCTTTTCCAAATTGTCCGTACCATCAACAGTACCATTTTTAATCGCTGTTGCTAACAATTCATTTCGAAATTTAAAAGCACAATATGAATCATTCCACATCTCACGCGTTCTAACAACCTTATAATTCTGATCAAGCGATTTCTTTAATGCCTCGTTTGTCAAATAACGATCTCTTACCAAATCCGCAATGGCATGTTTAAATTGCTCTTTGAAATTTTTCGCGGTTAACTCTTGCGTCCGAAATACCAATGGATGTGACATTAATTCATTTCGAAAATCTCTCACAGTCCATGTTTCGCCATCTATGCTAAAAAATGGCAAATCCATGATCGACGCCATGTCGTTTATCCCATCCAGGGCGAATGTATTCTCCGCATTCTGCCGGAATGGCTCGCTCAGCGCCATCTTTTGAGTATTAGCAGATTTCACCCGAATGTCATAAAACAATCCCGCAATTTTATTGGCTGTCCCTTTCTCAAATCGAATCGACTTCCCTGACATGATCTTCAGGCAATACTCCCGCCACAAGTGCGCAGCCTTATTTTGCGTCATCTTTTCAGCGACCTGATTCCATCTTATTTGAACATCTTCACTGCTTATCGCAGGCTTATATTTCCAGTTGATGATTTTCATTATCATAGAAACATCATCCTCTAGCCGGATGGGCCCGATAATTGAACCCGGCTTCAACGGTTCCGAAAAAAGCGCCTCATGAATTGCCAGGTTTTCCGGATCCCTGTATTTGACTGTCTGTTTGTATGCTTTTCCCGCTGCCTGCTGAATTTTATCAAATATCATTTTCAGGGAATCTGAACTGGCGCTTTTAGCCGACTGAATATGGCGAGTTAATTCCGCATCATTGATGACTAAAAATTCCACATCATATTCCCGACCAGCTAATGGATAATTTTTTTTTATCTCATTTGTATCCGGTTTTGCTTCATTGAATGCCTCCAGATAAAATAGCTGCTCCCGCATCGCCTGTTCCGTGATTCCTTTTATCAACGCCTGAAATGACGCATCCTCTGTACGTTGATTTCTGCGTTGAGCCTCAAGGCTGAACATTTTTTCAATTATCAGATTGTTGAGATACGTCTTTTTAAGCTGTTCAGGAGTATGTCCCGGAAAAATCGGTCTCAGAGTAAATTCTGTCCGGCGGATGAATTCTTCAACAGAGATATTTTTCTCGCCAATTGCTGCCAGTATCTTTTCACGGGAGTCCTGTTCATTCATTCGTCCGCAAAATATTGAGCAGGATACGATAAAAACCCAGCTAAAGATAACGATTAAACGATTTGTCATTCTATCAATCCAATAAAAAAACGTACGTATTTATTTAGAAGGAGCACATTTTTCAATTACTTAATAATAGCAAATTTTCCCACTTTCTCCCCGATCTCACCGGCATCGACATGATAAATGTATACTCCATAAGAGATATCCAACAAGTCCTTTGATTGCATGTTCCAAATTTCCGTGCCGTCAGAAATATTCGGTGTATCCCGGTGAATTTCCTCAACCAATTGCCCCCTGACATTGAAAATTTTAATTGTACACTTATTTGGCAAATGCGTAAAATGAAGTTCACGCGGACCACGCCCGTTTATATATGGATTCTGTGGTTCCCATGAATTTGCAACGATATAGGGATTGGGAACAACCCGAATTTTATCCAACTGCGCTTTTGCCAATTCCTGATCTATCTTTTTCGAATACGTTGTAAATTCAAAGATATCATGAGAAAGATAGGGTCGATTCATGTAAATTTCCAGCGTATCACCGGGTTCAGGCTGAAGGGTATCATACGTCGCCAGTCCGGAGAATGAGACTTCCCAGCTCGCGTGCAGCGAATCATCTGTGAGTAAAATAATTTGATCTTTTAATATCGTACTTTGAGTCCTCGATGTAAACATCCCTTCCTGATTTTCTAAGACATCCAGTTCGCGAAAGGCAAATTTTACTTCTTTGTCGTATAGTGTATTCATAATTGTGAAATTAACCGGAATTGCCGGCAATTCCTCTCGCCCCCGGAGAAAGTATGTCGACGTATCTATCCCGACCTCTCCGATGATTAATTGAAAATCGCCGAGCGTAAATTCAACTGGTTGGGTTCTGCTGCTAAAAATCTGGAATGCGGGCGGATAAATACCGTCTCTGCTCCAGCCGGATTTTTCAGGATCCCACCCCAAATATCCCGGATTGTCATGAAAGGTAAGTATAAAACCATTGAGTATTGGCGTTTCGTTGCCATCCTGAAAATCTGTACTTTTATCGATTAGAACGTCGCCGCTTGTGATATCTGTTAACGAGTAATTCTGTGTGACAGGAATTCGATAATATCCTGTCACTGATTCCTCAAACGTTATGCGATATACATGTCCATCTTTCAGTTCATTTGGGTCTCTAATAACATAGGAAATTGAACCGGATGCTGTATTCCCTGACAATCTTTTAATCGTTGAAGAATCAAAATTAGCATCCACAAATCCTGCCGATGGCGCCTCGGGCCGCGCGGTTATCACATTCGTTCCTTTGTCAACAATTCCGTTGGCATCGATTTCAATGTATTTGCTACACTCTGCCGGCGGTATTCCCAGTGAATTACTTCCTCTGTCAAACGAGGTCACCGCGTAATAATACAATTGTCCGTTGACAACATTTGAATCCACAAAACTGTGAACAATGCCGGTATCATCGCCTAAATAAAATTTTATACCATTCACGTCCACCTGCGAGAATCCGCGAATATCATTTTTCAAATCAAACTGCGCGAGGGGATAACGCATGGCAACAGAACCATATCCGTCCGTAATCGGGATCATATCATTAAAACCCGGATCAGTGGATCGATAGATTCGGTATCCTTCAAAATCATATCCCAGAATCGGATCGAGAGATTCTTCGGCGAATTCGTCCCAGATAAGCGTGACACGATTATTGCCGGCAATCGCCTTGACATTGGGTGGATAGGGCGCCTTTGCAAAGTTGTAATTTTTATCATATATTTCCTTGCCATATTTTTTATTTCGAAATAATTCATCGCCATATCCAAAAATGATCCCCACAGAAAACCGTTCAATCTGGCCTGGAATTAAAGGAACATACCCCGATCCCAGCAAAATATCGGTATCGCCGATCTGGCCGGTGGCATTCAGATACCCTGGCAACGTGCCCCGCCACAGTCCTTCATCATCACTTAACGGATACAGCGACCACGGCGTGTGAATATTGAATGCAGTGAGACCAATCATATCTGATTCATCGATATCCGTTTTATCAATATTGGGTTCTCCGGGCAAATCTGTGCCAGCCCCGGAAGTGGGGATACCATCTCCCTCGCCCGTGTCATGTGTCCTCGCTTTGCCATCCAGACCAACATCGTCAAAAAGGACATTCCAGTCATTATCATTATCAATATTATCATCCCGTCTTTCGTCGATTAAGATATTATCCAGTCCTTCACCGGTGATATAATCAATACTTTTTAATCCGACATATAAATAATTCTTAATAGCTGTGGCGCCGGAGCCATAGACATATCCGTTGTTTTCATCGATGATTCCGTTTAAATTATCATCGATCAGGTTGTTTGGTATTTCTTTTAATTGTTCTCCCGGCAAAAACTTATAGATTCTCTGCAAATATTCAACACTCACACCCGAATCCGGCATTTCAACAACTTCTCGTTCAAATGATTTGTAATCAATCAAAACAACAGCATCGCCGACATCGTAAACGATCGGTTTAAACATACTTTCCGTTATGATACGTCCGGCTCCCATATCACCATCACCATCATTATCGATGCCATCATAAGAATTTCCCGGACTTTCAAAGAAAGCAAGTCCCAAAAAACCAACCGGTGACCAACCACCACCACCGACATTGTCATCATCGTAATGATAACCGAGATCCTCATCCAGGAGATAAACACCGCCATCGTCCGAACCGTCAGAGACACTGGCAGTGCCAATTTGCGGACCGGAAACTAAACAAAAATTAATTTTATCATGGTAATACGTTCCGATATTCTTAATATCATACAGCAGGAATAAAATATCTTCCACACAGACATTTGACCATTGAAATCCTCTCACTGTTGTGCGCAATCCAAGCCCTCGACGTAACGAATCGTTTTCATCAGGATAAAATTGAAATTCCCGGTTATTGTAATCATCCATTACATAATAACTTTCCTGATCCGCATTCAAAATATCTTTTCCGAAATATCCGTTCCATGCACCGGGCCAGCCCGGATCACTGGTGTCTTCAAACTTGTCGGGCCATGTCGCCGGAAATGTGTGGCGTTTGTGGCTCATGGCGATTTGCTGTACTTCATCATTGGCAAATCCGGGAAGCGGACAATTCGTCCACCATTCGCCAATCGGACCGGAGTCTCCGGAGGATGCATGACTTGCACTTCCTGCCACAGTACCATTTCCTTCGGAAACAATATGCTTAATCGCGCCATTCACATCTTTCACTTCGGCCCCGATAAATACTACCATTTTACTCAGATATCTTCTCCCTGAATTGACTGGCCATTCACCAGTGTAAGTACCTGAATAAGGCGTCCGTCTTCCCAGAAAACCATCATTCAAAATCCCAACACGTATCTGATTCCCGGAATGTATCGCAGCATAACTGTAACGTTCATCGCCGTGCAAATTTTCCATTTGGGCATATAACGAAAGAACAGAGCCCCCGATTATAATCACAGTAAATATTATGACTGTTTTTTTCATGATTAATCTCTCTTTGATAGGTCTGTTATTAAGGATAATCTGAAATTCTTTAGCTACCTTGAAGATATTTACATTTTATTGCTACAATTTAAAAATAGAGTCCAAATGTGAAAATTTGAATACTTTTTAATACTCCAAAATCAAGATACGCATAATCTACAACAATTTTTGATTGTCCTTTTAAGCGATATTTTAGACCTGCGCCAAGACTCAGGCCTCCATTTGCATCTTCAACAAATAGCGACCTGTACCCTGCCCGTAATGAGTACATTTCATTAAATGTGTATTCGCCGCCCAAATTCAGGCTTTCCACATCATCGTTCGGATGAAGCGCATCCACAGCAAGAATAAGATTGCTGTTGCCGGCGCCCTTTAAAACATCCATCGAAACACCAATGCGAAATAAAAGAGGCATGTCATATCGATCCGTATCCAGATGTGCATTGATGTTGGGATTATTTCCGTAAATTTGCGGATCAATATCTGATTGAGTCAGCATATTTCTACCACTCAATTGCATTTTCGTGCCGAAATTGGAAATATTCATTCCCATTGTTAATCCATAAAATCGCGTGGTAAATAACGTGCCGACATCCAGCGCCACTCCATAGGCCTGAGAATGATAGATATGTTCGTTGACTAATTTCAAATTAATACCGATAGAAAAACGATCGGTTAAATTTCTGGCATAGCATAAACCAACGGAATAGCTTCCGGCGCTAAACATTTCACCGGTCCCGTCCGGTTCGGCGATGGTGGTTCGCTCCATATCAGACATTGTTAAAAATGTCGCATTCGCGCCAAGTGTTCCCCAATTTCCCATTGGAATAGCAATTCCCGAATAATTGAATGCCATATCAGCAATCCATTCTGAATGGCTGAACATTGCCTGCGACTGTGAAAGTCTGGCAATTCCGGCAGAATTCCAGTACATAGATGTTATATCGTTTGCAATCGACGTAAACGCTCCTCCCATACTGATTGCTCTTGCACCAACGTCTATATTTAAAAAGCCGGCTGCAGTTGTACCTACCTTTGTTACACTCTGAGCAAATAAAGGAATTCTAAATAATATGATGAAGATAACTATATACGCTTTAATTCGTTGCATTTTGTATCTCCTATTTTAGAAACCAATGGTGAAACCTAAGTGAATTTCCCGAGGTGCTATGTACCATTCAGGACGTAACATGTAATCTTCCACTGTACTCACGCGCTGCGGTGAATATGGCACATCATCAATTCTGGGATAGGTTGTATAATCAGCAGTTCCGGTATCACTAAAAACATTGGTTTGTTTGCGCTGATCAAACAGGTTGTACACATACAAAAATAATGAATATTCCAATTTTGCGAATCTGAATTCTTTCAACAGGTGAAAATCAACACTTGTTACAACGGGTTTACGCGCGCTGTTTTCCACCAGACCGGAATATGCTGCGTCACCGACAGTTGTGCCCTGCGCAAACCTGGGTGTATAGGGACGGCCACTCCAATATTTTCCGATCAACGAAGCGATCCATCCTCTGTTATTTTGATATAATAGTCGGGCGTTAAGCGTGTGTCGCTGATCCCAGCTCATCGGAATCAAGTTTATTCTGGGTTCTTCATTTGCCTGAATCGCACTAAAGGCATCTTCCGGGTCCGAGTAAGTACCTTCTGCAACCTGGTAACTGTAATCGATATTATAGGTAATATTGTTTGAAAATCGTTTTTCAAGTGATATTGTAACACCACGAACGTTCGAGTAGTCTTTATTTTCATATTTGGAATAACCGACACTGGTCCGGGCTGTGGTAATAATAGCGCTCGTGCCAACCCAATCCCTGATATCACGGTAGAACAAAGTAATATCAAATCCCATGTTGTCTGTAAGTTGTTGCTGTAAACCTATTTCATATTGTGTCGTTCTTTGACAATTTAAATCCGCATTTCCGATGACAACCCGTCCACCACCGCTGGTGAGTTTGAAATCCGGGCCATCGTAAAGATATTGAAACTCCGGGATTTGGAAAAAATGCCCATAGGAACAATGAATGACCCCCCGATCGGTAATCGGATATGCGACAGCTAATCGCGGGCTCACTTTCATTTTTGGCTTCACTTTTTTGTGCATAAACGCTTTGCGCTCTTCGGGCGTATATTCTTCAAACCGGGCTTCCCATTCATCCAGCGCCGTGCCCACTGTCCCCAACGGGGGATCTTCCCAATTTTTATAAATATGCTCGTACTTAAACGGATCATAGATATTGGGATCTGTGGGATCGGCAGGGACAACGTAATTTGCATCGAACCAGTCAAATCGCAAACCGATGTTAAAATTGATATCATTATATTCCATTTTATCCTGGATGTATGCAGAAAATTCTTTTGGTTTTCGGCGATACTGATTATGATATATTGTCGAGGTCGCCGGGATTTCAGGTACAAACGGCACAATCTGTTCAGCTCTCCCTTCGACCTGTTTGGCCTGAAGTTGAACAGCATCTAAAAAGAGTTCATATAATCGCACTTCGGTGCCAAGTTTAATCTGGTGAGAATTAGTAATCTGACTGGTTAAATCGAACTTGCCGACCCAATATGCAGTACTCCGGGAATATCGACTCAAATTATTACCAGCCCGACAAAAACTGTAGCTGGCAGGACTCCTCGAAGAATCCGCTGCGACATACCCTTCGTAATCGTTCGGATCGACAAAATATTCAAATTTACGTTCAAGCTGTTTATACTCTTCAAATTGGGCTGCCTGATCTTGATCATCGATATCCAGGATCACTTCCGGATTTAACGAGTCCGGCAGTATTCTTACCAGCCAATGGGGTCGCAAATCAGGATTTTTATAGAGATACGATTCCTGCTCTTTATAAAATTTATTGAGGCGGATTTCGTAAAATGTCTTCGGTGAAAGAACATGGTTCAGAGTAACGATTTGTGTAAGACCATTGCCCTTTTGCAGGGGAGTTCCTCCCGGATTGTATTTGTACTTTCTCACAAATGAGCGATCATTTTGATAGCTGTTATAAAAAATATTGTATCCGATTTTTATATTGGATGATGGTTTAAATGTTAATTTTGCCTGAGCAGAATATTGCTCCGTAGGATTCATGGGGACCAGAGAACTATCCCCCGGGATTCCCTGCGGTTTATAGAGTTCTCGACCGTACAGATATCCTTCGTCAGAGAAATATCGTCCATTGACAAAAAATCTGAGTTTATTGTTCATGAAAGGGACAGGGCCACTTAAACTCCCTTCAATATTATAGATCCGATTGAAGTTTTCAATCGGATTCTCTTTGTCCTCAATTAAAATATCAGAAGTCTCGTCGTATTCCACACTCTTCCACACACTGTACAAATCTGATGTGCTATAATAATCCCCGATGTATGTTTTAAATTGTCCGTGATAATCGTTTCCACCTTCTTTAGTGATAATATTAATGATGCCAGACATCGCCTGGCCGTATTCTGCGTTGTATGTACCACTCACGACCTGAAGTTCCTCGACTGCGGAATTCTCGACTTTTACCCCCATACCTCCGGAAAAAACATCAGTGGTCGAAACACCATCGACCCAATAGGCAATTTCACCTGTTCGTCCGCCGCGAATATGCAGACCGTTGGATTGCACCACTCCTGCCTGTAATTCCATAACATCCGCAATGTTCTGCACTGGCAATCTCTTAATTTCATTAGAACTGACCGATACGAGTGAATAAGTCATATCTCGCTGAACCAGTGGTGCTTCGGCAACAACAGTCACAGTTTCATCAACATCTATCACAGTTGCATTCAGTGAAAAATTTACCGTTGTGGTCAAATCGACAAGTGTTCTGACATTTTCAATTCTCGTGTCAGTATATCCCATCATTCTGGCTTTCACCGTATAAAAACCAGGAGGTATATTCATAATTACATAATATCCCTGCGCATCCGAGGCTGCCCCCATCGATGTGCCCTCAATAATTATATTTGTACCGGGCAACGGTTCCCTTGTTGCTGTATCTACGATTCGCCCAACAATTTTACCAGTTGTACCTGCGATAACATTTGAAATAAAAACAAACCCTGAGCATAAAAAAAGGATCAAAAAAAATAAAGGTTGCCTTTTCACAATCTCGCTCTCCTTATTTATTTCTTCGGAAATATAATCCTAACGAATATCTCTGTGAATTATCAGATACACCAGATCAACCTTTACAAATTACTCTCTGTATCTGTTATCTCCTTACTTTCTGTTGTTAAAAATACGAGGCTCCCCAAATATACGAGAGCCTCGTAATTACATCATTACAACTAACTGTAAGTTGAGAGATGCTATTTCATCAGGGTCATTTTTTTGATTGATTTATGTGAATTAGCTGTCATTGAGTAAAAATAGATTCCTGAGGATACCAGGTTTCCATTCTTATTCGTTCCGTTCCAAACCACAACATGATTTCCGGCGGCTTGTTTGGCATTGACTAATGTATTAATCAACTGACCACTGATATTGTAAATATCAATACGAACATCCGCATTTTCACTTATGTGATAGGAAATTGTCGTGCTGGGATTGAACGGATTCGGATAATTCTGCTCTAATGTGAATGATCCCGGAGTCGCAGTATTCTCTTTCAAATCAATGCCAATACCCGCTGGTACATATTCCCAGACATAAAGCACCGGTCTGTCGACGCCATCCCGGCGGTTGTTGTGCCAAAGATCAGCATTACCATCTTTATCACCATCGCCATAACGACCTCTGGAACCAAGAACCGGTGTGTTCGGATCAGCTAAACCAGCATCCACTGCACAATCGATGATCTTATAATAATTATAGTGATCCGGATTCGTCCAGTCACTACCAACAAACTCAACGTTCATGATTGGGCTGCCAGCCTTTTCGTCCAGTCCAAAATAAATATCTGGTAAGCCATCCTGGTCAGCATCACCGACATCAAAAAAGCCTGTACCAAAAGAGTTTTTTTCAACTCCTAACATTTCGGAGGTTGTTTTCAGCATCGCCCATTCTGTAAACAAGTTTGCCGGATCAGACGGATTGATCTTGCCAACATAGAAATCATTGGTGTTTAGAGAATCTGCACCCACACCGGACGCATAGTTGGTAAACAATCCAACGATCTCTTTGACGCCGTCGCCATCCAGATCAATGTAACTAAACTGATCTGCCGCTCGAACTGTGGTATCCGGTACTGTCACACGCGGATCATCCGGGCCCCAGTAATATTCTTCATAACTATCAGGACCTGTACAATCCAGGTAGAACATCGATTGAACCGGTTTATTTCGGTTTGGCAGCCAGAATTCCGCATATCCGTCGCCATCAAGGTCTTCACCTAAAATCGTCGCCACATTCAGATCGTTCTCTGACTGGAAGTCTGTTTTCTCAATCATGTGTTCCACTTTAAACTGAACCGCTTCCGGAGTCAATGGCGGAGTGACTTCAATAATGGCAAAATAGTACAACGGATCGGCTTTGTAGTTCATGCCAAATTCGCCTTTACCATCATTGTCCCAATCTCCGGCGCTGTTCGTATATTCCATCTTCAATACGCCGTCTTCTCTGCCAATCGGACATTCATCCCAATCCACTGTCCAATCAACTGGTAAAAACTCATCCGAGCCGGCTTCATGCTTAAATACCCGGATCGGCGGAATATGATTCGGATCGCCCACTGCAGGGGTGGTGCGGATCAGCAGTAATTCATCGGCGCCATCGCCATCCAGATCTGTGCCGGTAATACCACGGTCGCCGACGTATAAATTGGCGCCTGATGCATCAACAAATTCTGTGAACCAACGGTAAACGTAATTATCATCACCATCGTTCTCATAAACATAAGTCTTCCGCCAGTTGTTGTCATCATGGAAAAATTCCAGATTGCCATCACCGTCGAAATCAAACCAGGCTTCTGCATTGTGACCACGATACGGAACTGGTATGCCCTCTTCTTCAGGAAGGGTGGGAATATCCGTTTTATTCGCGTCGCTGCTTACCCAGGCAGATTTCCAGCGCATATTATCATTATCAACAACGGGTTCCTCTGGTACATATTCCCAGACATAAAGCACCGGTCTGTCGACGCCATCCCGGCGGTTGTTGTGCCAAAGATCAGCATTACCATCTTTATCACCATCGCCATAACGACCTCTGGAACCAAGAACCGGTGTGTTCGGATCAGCTAAACCAGCATCCACTGCACAATCGATGATCTTATAATAATTATAGTGATCCGGATTCGTCCAGTCACTACCAACAAACTCAACGTTCATGATTGGGCTGCCAGCCTTTTCGTCCAGTCCAAAATAAATATCTGGTAAGCCATCCTGGTCAGCATCACCGACATCAAAAAAGCCTGTACCAAAAGAGTTTTTTTCAACTCCTAACATTTCGGAGGTTGTTTTCAGCATCGCCCATTCTGTAAACAAGTTTGCCGGATCAGACGGATTGATCTTGCCAACATAGAAATCATTGGTGTTTAGAGAATCTGCACCCACACCGGACGCATAGTTGGTAAACAATCCAACGATCTCTTTGACGCCGTCGCCATCCAGATCAATGTAACTAAACTGATCTGCCGCTCGAACTGTGGTATCCGGTACTGTCACACGCGGATCATCCGGGCCCCAGTAATATTCTTCATAACTATCAGGACCTGTACAATCCAGGTAGAACATCGATTGAACCGGTTTATTTCGGTTTGGCAGCCAGAATTCCGCATATCCGTCGCCATCAAGGTCTTCACCTAAAATCGTCGCCACATTCAGATCGTTCTCTGACTGGAAGTCTGTTTTCTCAATCATGTGTTCCACTTTAAACTGAACCGCTTCCGGAGTCAATGGCGGAGTGACTTCAATAATGGCAAAATAGTACAACGGATCGGCTTTGTAGTTCATGCCAAATTCGCCTTTACCATCATTGTCCCAATCTCCGGCGCTGTTCGTATATTCCATCTTCAATACGCCGTCTTCTCTGCCAATCGGACATTCATCCCAATCCACTGTCCAATCAACTGGTAAAAACTCATCCGAGCCGGCTTCATGCTTAAATACCCGGATCGGCGGAATATGATTCGGATCGCCCACTGCAGGGGTGGTGCGGATCAGCAGTAATTCATCGGCGCCATCGCCATCCAGATCTGTGCCGGTAATACCACGGTCGCCGACGTATAAATTGGCGCCTGATGCATCAACAAATTCTGTGAACCAACGGTAAACGTAATTATCATCACCATCGTTCTCATAAACATAAGTCTTCCGCCAGTTGTTGTCATCATGGAAAAATTCCAGATTGCCATCACCGTCGAAATCAAACCAGGCTTCTGCATTGTGACCACGATACGGAACTGGTATGCCCTCTTCTTCCGGAAGTGTGGGAATATCCGTTTTATTCGCATCGCTGCTTACCCAGGCAGATTTCCAACTCATGTTGTTTTTGTCTGTCTGGGAATAAACTAATACAGAAGATACTAGCAATGCAACCAGACAAAAACTTATAATCGTACGTTTATTCATATCATAGCGCTCCTTTAAGTTAATGGAAAAAAAATGAATTAATGATACTGATTACTTTCTCGATGAGGTCACTTCTTTTTTGGGTATCACCTCCTTTTTTTTTTAATTTTATCCTAAAAGGAGCGATTTACTCTCCGCTTTCAGAAGTCAGCCTAATCATTACAAGAAGTTATAAATGTGAAACACTAATCATTAATTGAATAAAAAGCCATGCAGTAATTTCTTGTTTTTTAAACGCTGAAAGCTGAGTTCAAATATTGATCGCTCGATCCAGGATCAGATTTTATCAGATAATTTTAGTTTAGTAGATTATCACCTCCTTTAACATTTTACCAAAAATTCTAAAACGGAAATTAAATATCTGCATAATTTAAATATGTATTCAGGAGTGAATTACTCCTGTTCGATTCAGTACAATGCATAAACAGCATGTCTGCACACTACCCCTTGCGAAAGTTTTTAAAAATGAAAAAGTCTGTATATTGTATAGCCATTAAACATTCGCAAGGGTTTTTCCGCCAATTATTGAGTTCCTGGAAAGCCGGTAAATCCATTGCGCTCCAAATTAATACCCGGCAAATTTCCGAAATTTTCGAGATTTCGGAAATCTCAAATAAGCCTTCACTGTTGAAATCAGCTTTTAAATTTTCGAACTTTGATTATATAATTATCCGCAATCTTTGCGTACCACTCCGAGATGAATCTATCTTTATTTGCTTCGATGTATTCACGCTTTAATTGTTCTTCAGCTTCTTCAAATGACTTCATCCTCTCCGGTTCAATTGACAAAAGTTTTATAATCGAATAACCGGCGCGATATTTAAAGGGCTTGCTGATTTCACCGACTTTCATAGCAAAAGCATTTTCACTCAATTTTCCATGGGGACCTTTTGGAAATGGTCCGATAACACCATTGGTTCTGGTTGCCTTGTTCTGTTGATAATTTTTCTCGAGCGCTTCAAAATCATGTCCATTTGCAGCTAATTTATATATCTTATTAATTCCGTCCTCGGTCTTTTGAAATATCTCTCTGACTGTCCGCCGTTCTTTCATTCTTAGTTTATATTTCTCGCGATCAAATATTGGTTTTAATACATTTTCAGACACATCAATTTTATCGATCACTTCTTTATTTAAAACCCACGATTTTAATAAAACAATTTTCCATTGATCAAGCTTACTAACCACTTCCGGCAATTCATTTAGTTTGTCAGTCATCGCCCGGTGCTTTTTAATTCGATCATAATTGATATTCGATAGAAGCATTTCAACGACCCGTTGCTGGTTTAGCGAATCCCAGTAATATTGAAATACTTTAGGAAAAAATTCCCCTATAGTAATTTTATCAATATCGCTTTTGCTAAGAATCATTGATTTTTCAACATCATTAAAAAGATTGGCAGAATCCTGTCGTGATTTCATTGTCCCGGTACGCTCACAAAAAAAGTTAACATTTTCAGGAAGAAGCTCATAATGAAAATCAGCCATCAATTTCTTTCGAAACAAATTGAATTGATATGAAAGTGCTCCGCTGAAATAATCTTGCAGCCTTGATTCAATTTTATTCCGTTCCTCCTCATAACTCTCCAATTTCAGAAAATTGACCCCATCCAACTTAATAAGATAATAAGCATTGTTCTCATAAAACGGCTTTCCGATTTCTCCTGCCGATAAATTATACGCATGACCAAAGATTTCTTCATTGAACACATTAAAACAATTTACAATTCCCATTCTTCCGCTGTCTTTTTGCGCATGCGTATGTTCGGAAAATTGAGCTGCCAGCGATTTAAAATCTGCCCCTTGTTGTAATTTTTCATAGATGCTCCAGGCCTTTTTCTCTTTTTCTTCTTTTTGTGAATTATCAGGACCGCATTTAAATTTCATTCGCAACAGTTTCAATTCCCGATCAGACCATTGATAATATTTTTTAATGACATCTTCTGTAATCACCTTGTTCTTTATTTCCCTATCTTCCAGGGCTTCAGCAGCGAGGGAACGCTCCTTTTTATTAATGTAGTCCTCAACTTCCGGGTCTTTATCATATCCGAGCCGGTACGCTTCCAGAAGCGTTAATTGTTGATTTATCATACCATCGAGGACGTTTTTTTTCAGGCTGTCATTTGCCTGTGAAAACGCACGGTGCGGGTACAACTTATTAAAGTAATCACCGAATTGCTTATGCGTAATTTCAAAATCATTAATGCTCGCTACAACCTGGTCATCTTCAATTTTTGCCGAATCTTTTTGACAGGAAAATATAATGATCAAAAAACCAATGCAAAGAACAATCGTCAGGCGGATGATAACTTCTTTTTTCATACTGATATCCATTTTTTATTAAAAATACTAAAGATTCATGCTAATTTTAATGTGACTTGTTAATCAATATTTTAAATGATAGTTAGTCAGTCAAAAAAAATCAGCGACTCACCGACTTTGTTAGAATTTTAGAAAGCCATTGTAAGCGAAAACTTTTGTGAATTATCCAGCAATCCTAAATCCTCATAACAATAATCGAGATAGAGCTTCAACGGTGAATAAGGAACACTGAATTTAATACCGCCACCAAGTGTTATTCCACGTTCGGTATCATCCTCGAAAATGCTGGCGTATCCGCCTCTCAAAAAGACGTTGTCATATACAGTCAATTCTCCACCAATATTCATACTGCGAACATTGTCGGATGGCTCATAAAATTCCACCGCCACGAGCATTGGAAAATGACTTTTTTTCATGATAACGGTTGATACTCCGGCTCTGAATGCGACTGGTAAATTAAATCTGCTTGTTCTCAATTCCGCATCGATTCTTTCATTATTACCGTATTCATTAATCTGCATATCGTAAAAAACATAGTTATCGCGTCCAGCATATTTCATTTTTCCACCCATATTTGTGATAGCCGCGCCCAATCGAATAAAATTAAAAATATCGGAGAATACAATCCCTAAATCAGCAGCCATGGTTTGAGCGGACATGTGCCAGAGCTGGCTTCTGATGTATTTTACAGTGGCGCCGATACTCAATCGGTCGGTTAACTCACGGGCATAACTCATGCCTAAAGCAAGATCATACGAGCCTGCTCTCTCGCCGGTGCCTTCGGGGAAAACCGGCGTTCGAACGAGGATTTCATCCATGGTTAACGCATTTAACGAAAAGCCGATCGTTCCCATTCCCCCAAGTGACGCTGCGAAACCGAGGAAATCATGTCGCAGGTCAGCGATCCAGTCAGAATGAAACAGCGCCAACTGGTTTGAGTTTAATGAAGCGATACCCGCAGGGTTCCAGTGAAGTGCTGTCACATCATTTGCAACCGAAACAAAGGCGCCCCCCATTGCATTCGCACGGGCGCCAATGCCAATCGTTAAAAACGGCGCGGCAGTAGTTCCCACTTTACTGACGTCTGACCTGTAGCCAGTGACAGCATATTGAGCGTGGGCGTCGAAAAATCCTGCGAAGCAGATTGCGATTAAAAGGTATGTAAATCGTTTCATTTGAGTACCCTCTATTAAATGACTGTTCTTCTTACTTAATTACCATAAATCTGCCAATTTTCTGACCGACTTTGGGTGCATCCACGTGATAGATATAATTACCCGGCGCAATTTGCATTTTGTCCTTGGATAATACATCCCACACAGCGGTGCCATCATTCATTTCGCTGTCATGTTCTATTGTATCAAGTAAATAGCCCTGAACCGTAAAAATTCGGATTGTACATTTTGAAGGTAAATGAATAAAATGAATCTCCATCGGACCGCGCCCGGCAAGGTAAGGGCTTGATGGCTCCCATCTTTCCGCCACAACATAAGGATTGGGTACGACCGCAATCTGGTCCATTTCGGCTTTTGCCTTTTGCAGGTTAATCTGCGGCGGGGTCGTTGTAAACTCATACGCCTCTCCCGGTTGCGGTGGAACGTGCATTCGAACCTGAAATACATCTCCTGGCTGAGGTCGCACGATGTTGGTTGTATCGCCCACCGGACGGCCATCTAAAAATTCTGCAAATGAAAATCGCCACGATGAAACATAATTACCACTTCCGTAAGCAGGTTTAATCCCTCTTTTTGGTCCAACCAGAATTGTAATATCATCTTCTGCTGACCATTTTCTGTCACCGGCCCAGTCAATAATTGTAAAATCCATTGTATCACCAGTGGTAGGACAGTAAATATAAAAAGGTACAGCAATTTCCCGACTATACCGATGTACTTTCATTGAGGTATCACTAATGCCTTCAGTGAAGACAAAGTCAAAATCCAGATTTACAGCATTTTGCGCCACAAACTTTGCAACCAGGTTACATTTACTGCCTCTTTTCCAGTCCTGCATGATTGGCGTGATAACAGTATCAAAATCCATATAAATGATAAGACCGTTAAAGTATTCTGTTTCTGCGGATAATCTTTCAAATGGAGTTTCAGGTCGAAGTGTATCAGGATTCAAAGCATCTGACATATCTAGCAGTTGATAGGCAGGCATGGAGCGCCAACCGGAATCAGGATAGCTAAATTCGATGCGATAGAGAGCCTCTTTAACATCCGCGGGATTGAAAATATTATACTCAAACTTTGTCGATGATTTCGGTCCATAATGCTCAACACCTTCCTGAACATCATTTACTTCATATCCCGCGGCAGCCACAGTGGGCGTCACGATGGCACAATTTTGTGCAACAGTTTCGATATTATTTAATTGATCAATCGTAATATTAATGGAACATTCACTTGGTAAAATTGCAAATTGTTGAATTTCTTCAATAGTTTTCGCTTCTTCAGGGATATAGCCCTCATCAAACGACGCTAACGCATAATAATATGTCTGTCCGTTAATCACATCTTCATCCACATAACTATGTACCAACCCGGAATTATCGCCAATATAAAATTGAACGCCGTTGTAAGTGCCCGGGAAAAAGCCTGAAATACTGTCTTTTTTATCACAGCGCATAATTGGCTTTTTCATGCTGACCGTGCCAAATCCATCCGTAATCAACCGGGAATCCCGAAATTTCGGATCAGTCGATTTGTACAACGAGTATCCCTGAAAGTCATACTTTTTAAAGAAACGGTCATAAGATTTTTCAGCAGAGTCATCCCAATATAAGTACACTTTTCCGTCACCGGCAACTGCTGTTAATATTGGTGGGTCTGGTGGTTGGGCAAAACGATAATTTGCATTATAGATTTTTTGGACAGTTTGTTTTTTCCGGTAGGCGTCTTCCACCTGTGCAACACTGCTGGGTCCTGTTGCAAAGAAAAGCGAAAAGGAAAATCGTTGTATATCTTCGGGGACAAACTTAATGGGTCCTGAATGCCACCAGGCGCCAAGATTCCCGGCAAAAGTAAATTCATCTTCACCAAGATCAACTGTTTCGAGACACCAATCCCACACCCATTCATCATTCTCATGAGAATTACGATCGCCATATTCTCCAGCCCAAAATCCGACAAGCCCCATCTGATCACCTTCATCAATATCTTTTTCATCGAAATCAGGTTCACCAGGTGTGGGCATCCCATCGCCTTCACCAGGATCGGGACCTGTATAAGCATCGTCATACGGACCAATTCCGTCGGCGCCCACATCATCATTAAGCTCTTCACCAGGATCCCAGACACCATTTCCGTTCAAATCGTCAAAGGAATTCCAATCACCATCCTCATCACCGGACCAATGATAACGATAGTACAACTCACCAGCAGCCTGAGCCTCATAATCAAAACTACCTTTATCATCATAATAACCACAAGGTCCGTAGATATAAGATCCGGGGCCACTGTCACGGATTTCATCTATCAAACCGTCTTCATCATTATCAATGCCGTCATCATCCACAGTAGGGCTTTCGAGGTAAGCGTAACACAGAGCAGGTACCGGACTATAGAGCTCCACATCGCCGATATTATCAAAATCGTAGCAATATGCCAAATCTAATTTTGTATGATATCCGGCGACATCTTCATCCCAACCACCAATTTTAAAATCGGCAAAAAGTGCAAAATACACGGAATCGTAAGTCGTTGTTCCCTCATTTTCAATTTCATATAACCAAAAATTATGACTTTCGGTTAACACATTATTCCATTGCAATGAGCGAATATACATCTGCGTTCCCAATCCCCTCCGGGTCGAATCGTTTTCATCCGGGTAAAATTCGAATTCCTCATCAGGATCGTCATCTATCACAAAATAGGTTTCAAGCTCTGCATTTTTAACTCCTTTACCAAAATATCCATTCCATTCACCAGGCCAACCCGGATCAATGACGTCGTCCATTTTATCGGGCCAAAAATCAGGCCATGTAAAATCATCATCACTCATAGCCGCTTCAAGCTGATTCGGATTGCAATAGCCGGCTAAAGGCTCGTAAGCCCAGAAAACATCGCCGCTTGCCGGCTTGTCAGAAAATTCTCCCCTTAAATAACTTGTTTCACAAGATGCATGATTTTTGCCATGAATATCTGTGATTCTTGTAATAACCAACGGAGCAATTCCATCCATTTGAATACGACCGCTGCCGATTGGATATTCGATTACGTAACCCAGCGCACCCCCAAGTTTTCCGTAATTCTGAAAGGGGATACGGCACAGGTTACCATCCATCACACCGTATTTGCGATTGGAAATATGGCCATCCTCGGGTCTTGGTCTCTGAGCAAAAACCGCGGTAGCGAAGACAACCAACCAAACGGTGAGTATTATGAAATTAATTTCTTTTCTTTTCTGAATCATTACAAAACCTCCTAAATTGGATGACAAATTGGATATAATTAGAACTCGAATTTCATACCAACAACTACCTTTCGGGGAGAACCCAAATAATCGGGTCGATAATAATAATCACTAACCGTATTAATACATTTTACAGCTTCATCCGAATGATATCGCTCTGCAAGTGTGTACGTGGCCCTGCCAGTATCCTGAAAAATATTGACCTCATTATTGAAATCAAAAATGTTATAAATATTTGTAAACAAAGTTGTTTTCATTCTGCCATAACGAAAAGAAATCGCGAAATTAACATCAACATTGATATAATAGGGCTTACGTTCATCATTTTCCCGACTGGGATAATAACCTTCCTGTTCAGGCGTATATGGAAATCCGGATCCAAATTGTCCGATAATACCTAAATTCCAGAAATCTTTATCATGCATTCGCGCTGTTAAATTCAAGCTATGTGTTCGATCCCAGTCCAGAAAAATGAGCTGTTTGGTAATTTCCGTGGGCGGAGTTGTTTGACTCTTGAGGTATGTATCTCTCGGATCAGATGAATTGCCTTCTGCAACCATATAAGTATAATCTATCGTTGTATTAAAAAAATCACTGCTACGCTGTTCAAACGCAATGGTAAAACCAAAGGTTTGGCCATAGTCCTTATTCACATAGCGTGCATATTTGTCAAAACTTGGCAATAACGTATAAACTTCCATTCCGAGAAGATTTCGAATATCTTTATAATATACTGTTGCATCCACTGCAACATCCTTAGTTATACCATGTTGCACACCGATTTCGTAGGTTGCTGTTCGTTGTGGTTCCAAATCAGTATTTCCGATTGTTGCAAAGGATCCGACCGGAATATTAAAATTTGGATTTGTATATAAATAACTAAAGGAAGGCATTTGAAAGAACAAACCATAGGATAAATGCAACACGCTTTGCTCGGCAATCGGTACGGCAACGCCAAATCTCGGACTCACCTGACTTTTTTGCGATGCTTTTAATCTGGAAGAGGTACTTGGACGTGTCAAATCGGACGGATATTCGCCATCTGGTTCAAACAGGTCGTACCTTAATCCGAGGTTCATGATGAAATATGACCATTCAATTCGATCTTGAAAGAATGCGCTAATTTCATACGGATTTTTAGTAAACTCTGTGTGATTCGGACTTTCTTTATCCACAGGTTGCGGCTTCCAGTCCGTTATTCGATCCATACGAATTAAAAATTCATGGACATCAATCTGATGCATCCTGACTTCTGCACCCATTTTTATTTGATTAAAACGGTCAATCTGATACGTTAAATCTGATTTCAAAATACCGGCGGTGTTCTGCCTGTAAAAATGATTCATATTTGTTCCTGCCATGTAGAAACGGCGTCCGGCGCCAATATTGAATCTCGTATTCGGGACATATCTTGAATCATACGGATTTTCATATAGATATTGCTTATAATCCTTTTTTAGATTGGCAAACTTAAAATTAATAAATCCGCTTGGATTAATGACATAATCATAATGTAGCATGTGAGAGTAACTCTCGCTGTAATTTGTTGGTAATCCGTCGGGATTGTACTTGTACATATGAGAATATCCCTGTGATTCACCGTCTTCATAAACGAATTCATAAGTTACCTTATGACTGCTAACTGGTTTAAAAATGAGTTTTCCATGCGCGGTTATTCTCTTTGACCAACTCATCGGCACAAATTCGCCATCACCGGTTGCATCGATCTGCCATAGATCTCTTTTGCTTGGCAGAGAAGATGAGTCGCTGGGCAGAAAGACCCGTGAGCCATAGAGGTAGCCATCGTCTTTATTTTGGCGCACCGATGTAAAAAACAGAATATTGTCAGAAAAGATCGACCCGGAGAGACTTCCTTGCAAATCATAGACATCGCTTAAACCGGCTAACTCTGTTTGGGATATTTCTTTTTCATAATAATCTTCGCGTTTAAAGCCGACGCCGGTTTTGGTTGCGAACGGCGTTGATCTGCCGCTGAGATAGGCGCCAGTGTAAGCTGCGAACTGTCCCGAAAATCTGGACTGTGGTTCTTTTGAAATAATGTTCACAACTCCGGACATTGCCTGACCGTATTCTGCGTTAAAGGTTCCGCTAATCACCTCAACCTCCTCGATAGAATTCGGTTCGAGGTTTATCATCTGGCTGCCGGTATAGGCGTCATTTACAGAAAGTCCGTCAATCAGATATGCTACTTCCCCCAAACGTCCTCCTCTGAAATGCCCGTCAACAACACCTGCCTGCAGGTTCACTACTTCTGATACCGTTTCAACGGGCAGTAATTCCATCTGATCGCTGGAAACCCGCGCCGATGAAGAAGTCAGGTCCTTTTGAACCATTCCTCTTTCCGCTACAACCGTTACTTCCTCCCCCTCAATCACGGTTCCGGACAAAGTCGCTGATAGATTTTTCGTTACATCAACATTGATTCGAATATTCTCCACCCGTTTACTTTTATAGCCCATACAACTAATAATAACATTGTATTGTCCCGGCGGGATGTTAATAATGAAATAATACCCATCCAGGCCAGCCATTGCTCCCAACGTTGTTCCTTCAATAAGTATATTCGCTCCGGGAATGGGTTCTTTTGTTTCAGCATCTGTAATTCGGCCGGAGAGTTTTCCTGTTGTTCCGGAGTAGCCGGTGGCTATCAATAGTAATAGAAAAAGTACTAACACAAATGCTATGTTTCGTGTTTTCATAATGACTCCTGTTTTTGTACAGGTTTAAAATAAATATTATACTTTACAGTTCTATTTATTGAATGTTATTGAATGTTATTTCCTGATACCAAACGATTTTTTTTTTTTTTGCTTCGGCTATTATTCAGCGTCTAACGTAACCGGGCGATTCAATTCAAGTGATTTTTTCGCGGCCAACCCGATTAATGTCGCTGAAAGACCATCGTTACCGCTGCACGGTGGTTCGGTATCTTCAAGGACGGCCTGGATAAATGCATCGATTTCCGCCAGATAAGATCTTTGATACCGCTCCAGAAAGAAATCGAGCGGACGGTCCGAGATTACGCCATCCGGGGAGGTGTAGACTGTCCGTGTTTCGGTATTATTCAACGCGGCCACACTTCCTTTTGAGCCGAAAACTTCGATGCGTTGGTCGTAGCCATACACCGCCTGCCGGCTATTATCGATTGAAGCCAGAGCGCCGTTCTTCAATTTTAAAGTAACGATCGCCGTGTCCACATCGCCGGCTTTGCCGATTTCGGGATCCACTAAGACAGCGCCGGTTGCAAATACTTCCTCGACATCGCTCCCGGAAAGAAATCGAACCATATCGAAATCATGTATTGTCATATCCAGGAAAATGCCGCCGGAATCCTTTACATATTCTGCCGGGGGCGGCGCCGGATCGCGGGAGGCAATTTTAATTAAATATAAATCGCCAATTTTTTTTGTTTGAACAGCTTCCTGACACCGTTTAAAATCAGGATCAAATCGCCGGTTAAAACCAATCTGCAGTTTAACGCCCTGCTGCTCTACAACACTGAGCGCTTCCCGAATCAAATCCGGATCCAGTGCGATCGGTTTTTCACAGAAAATATGTTTGCCCGCTTTCGCAGAAGCGATAATCTGCTCTGCATGATATGTCGATGGCGAAAGAATTATCACCGCATCGATTTCTTTATCCGAAAATATTTCTTCAACATGTGTGGTACCATTCAATTGTCGGCTTTCAACCCAATTTTTATCGATGTAGGGATCAGCGATGGTTTTTACGTGAACATTCGGCATTCTCAACAGATTGTCTGTATGTAATTTCCCGATTCTGCCGGCGCCTATAACTCCTAATATCAATTTCTCCATTATGTTATCCTCACTGGTTTATTCTGTTTATAAGACTGCCCGGCTGCCTGCGCGATTTTAACTGCCGCCAGTGCATCATTGCCGGTAACTGTTGGTTGGGTATTGTTCTGCACACATTTAAAAAATTCCTGAAGTTCGTTGATAAACGCCTGCTTGTAACGTTCAACAAAAGAGTAATGAGGCTTATCTGTCAAGGCACCGTCAATTGTCACACGCATCGAATTTGTGGGCATCGTATTTCGAACATTTGCGCTTCCTTTTGTTCCAAAAACCTCCAGTTGCTGATCGTAGCCGTAATTTGTTTCACGGCTCAAATCAATGTGGCACAAAGCGCCGTTCGAAAGTTTGGCTGTAATAAGCGCAGTATCAATATCGCCTAATTTTTCGATCTCAGGATCGACCAACACAGTACCGGTCGCGAAAATTTCCACAATTTCAGCGCCACTGATAAAACGTATCGTATCCAGATCGTGAATACTGAAATCCAGAAACAAACCACCGGAATTGGGAATAAATTCCAGAGATGGGCGCTTCGGGTCGCGGTTCGTCACTTTAACGATATGGATATCACCAACCTCACCAGCCTGCACCATTTCGTGAACTTTCTTAAAATCCGGGTCAAACCGCCGATTGAAACCGACTTGCAATTTAACGCCTGCTTTTTTCACCGCTGAAATCACTTCTTCAATGGCTTCCGGATTCAGAGCAATTGGCTTCTCGCAGAATATTTGCTTGCCAGCCGCTGCCGCGCGTTTTATCATTGAAACATGTGTCGAAGATGGTGTAGCAATCACCACAGCTTCGATTTCCGGATCATTCAAAATAATATTTATATCATTAGTAGGCACAGCAATTCCAACCTTTTCAGCCCAGTCTTTATCAAGCTTTTCATCAACAACCGCTTTTAGAAAAGCATTGGGTACATGGGAAATGATATTTTTAGCATGCATTTTGCCAATACGCCCGGCTCCAATGAGACCTGCTATTACCTGTTTGTTTACCATTCGCTAAGCTCCTCCAAACAATTAAGATAAAATTAAGACATTATACATTTCAAACCTAAATAATAGTGATATTTTTAGATAATCATTTTTCATATTAAGGCTGAATGAACTTTGACAGTCACGATAGCATGGTCACTCAACATTGTTGTCTGATTTTTTTTCGTAAATACGGCGGGAATTATTTTTGGTGATGTATCATCTTTAATTATCTGTAAATCTTTTATTATAATGTAATCAATTTGTTTTTTTACAAGACTCACTCTGCCATCTTTAAATTGCTGCTGGGTTGGTTTACCAATTTCATTACAATCTTCAATAAGAAATCCTTCGTTTTTAAGATCGCCAAATAATGGTTCATCAGGAGTCGCGTTAAAATCACCACCAATGACTATCGGCACACCCCGGCAATTTTTCTTCACTTCATTCAAAATCATGTTCATCTGTGATTGTCGTAATCTTTTATCGTTCCCGGTGCTTTCCAAATGAGTAGAGATAAAAGTAACCGTCCTGCCATTAATCATGATATCGGCAAATAGCGCCATTCTGCCGCCTAACCGTTTTTGAAAATGGTTATACCAAATTTCAATGCCCGGAAATCGGATCATTCTCAAATTTGTTAACGGATATTTCGATAAAATCGCATTGCCGTGATAACCCCATTCATTTTCGCCGGGATATTTTTCCCGTTCTTCGGCTTCACCTTTAGTTAGCTCTAAAAATTCAACACCATAACCATAATTCATTTTCAATGCGGCAGCGAATTCTTTTGTTGTGTGTTCATTATATGAACGCGCCATACCCAGGTCCATTTCACCAAGTAAAATAATGTCAGGATCGTGCAAGGCAGGATTTGATGCAATCAGTTGAACACCCTCGCGCCAACCGCGACCACGTTCAGTATTCCACACGACAATTCTCAGATAGTCATTTGGCCTGGAAGAATATGAATTCAATAGTTCTATTTCATTGATTTCAGGGATGAGTTTGTTGAGATCGCTGGCTGTTTTATCGTTATCTTTTTGGGAGAGATTTTTGCGCCTGTGATCGTCAATCCAATTTAATTGGTCAACGACTTTTGTAAATTTTTGAGGTTTGTCAGAAAAGAAGCGGCTTTTCATTAATATATTACATCCTGATAAGCCCTGACCGAGTATTGCCGCACCAGTTGTCAATAAAAATGTTCTTCGATTCATTAATTCATTTTCTCCGTGTTAAAATGACAAAATTCTATGACAATGATGAGAAACTTCTGAATACTATAACATTAATTGAAGTGCGATAAAAATAAACTAAACCTTCATATTTTTGATATAATTTATTAACACATTATTTTATTGTAATTTACAAATCATTACATTCTATTTATTTACAAATATTATTCAACTATTAAAATTTTTTATTTGTTTTTTTTAATATTTTATTTATCTTTAATTAATCTATGATGTTTTATTATTTCCATATCTTATGCAAAAGCTAATTAAACCATTTCCTGGTCATTTTCAAGTTAATAACGGTTATTTTTAACTGTTAATATTGTGTTATAACTTTGTTAACTCTCTCGTACTCGTTTTAATTAGTAATTATAAATTAGAGATTTAAGGGATAGTTTTTTCAAATTTAAGTCAACTTTTGAACCGAGAGAATTTTTATGTTAAATGAGAAAATTGTAAAATGTATTCAGGATAAAATAGCAAATAGCAGTGAATTTGCCAACTCTCAGATCAATAAAAATCTGCTTTTATTTCTCATCGAGTGTTATTTAAGAAATGAAACTCCCAAAGAAGCAACAATTGCCATTAAAATATTCAAGCGAAATGATGATTTTAATCCAACCGAAGATACCATCGTCCGGGTTTATATGCACAATCTCAGAAACAAATTAGATGCATATTACAGCGCCGAAGGTAAAAACGACAAATATAAGCTTCAAATCCCGAAAGGACACTACGCTGTTAAATTTATCCCTTCCGGGAAAAAAAGAATCGAAAAATCGATCCCCTTCCGAACCACAAGAAATATTATATGCCTTTTCATTGTTTTGCTTTTAATTATTTCATTAGTATATCTGTGGAATCAAAACCGGGAAATGCAATCAGACCTGAATTCGTTGCAAGTAATCGACAGGAATAATGCAATATGGAAAGACTATCTGACTAGCGATCTTCAAAATCTCATTGTTATAGGAAACCATCTGTTCTTTTCTGAATTTGATACGGATCTCGACAGATGGCAGTATATCAGGGACCTTCAAATTAATACACACGAGGAACTGGAACAATATAAAAAACGGTTCCCCAATAAAAAAATTGACGAAACAAACGAAGCGTATTTCCCGGATGGATGTGTCTGGAGTATTCCGCCTATACTAAAAATTTTCAACTCAATACCCAGGTCAATTGTCCTGCGCAGAGTAAAGGATATTACCCCACAAGCAGTTTACGATAATAATGTCATTTTTTTGGGGAGCATCAAAACTCTTGGTATATTCGAACGCTACGTGTCTGGCTCTCATTTTCAATATAAACTTATCCCCCATCGATTATTCAGATTATCCGATTCCCCGGCTGACATAAATAAAGTGGATACACATAAAATTATCTATAATCCGGAAGACGGCAGCCCGATAGACACATTAACCACCAGCTACAATCAATCCACCGGCTATCATCGGGATCTGGCATTAGCCCTAAAATTTCCCGGCCCGCAAAATAATTCGATTTTTATCATTACATCCTTCTACTCATCCGGCGTCCCCGAAGTCACCAAATTTCTTACTAATCCTGAAACACTAAAACTACTGGAAGCGAAATTTGCTGAAAAATATCACAAAGTCCCACCCTATTTTGAAATATTGTTCGAGGTACGGGGAGTTATTAAAACGGGCTTTTATCTGGAAATTAAATATTTAAACGAAATTGACAAAAATGTTAAAATCTGGTAGCATATTATTTCGTTATCTATTCTCAAATACTCATTTTAAACATCAATATGCTACCTTTATAAATCAATATTTCATTACAAAACCTTTATCTGTTTCTTACCGAAAAAAGCTTTCATCTCCCCTTTCAGTAAATTTTTTCCTTGACTTTTTTCAAAAAATTTTATATATAAAACTTATGAAGCATATACAACATATTTTCAATCAATTTGATTATATTACTACATAACATTATCAAATAGCAGTTTTTTATTCATTTAATTTCTTGCATTTTTTTGACAGTTATCTGAAATGCAAAAAAAAGTTAAGGAGTACACTATGTACTGTTTTATGGGAAAAATACTCGTTGTTGATTTAACCTCAACGTCATGGCGCGTAATATCCAGGGATGAACCGTTTTACCGCGAATATCTTGGTGGGTCATATCTTGCGGCAAAGCTTTTTCAAGAACAAATTGAGGATGGAACCATTGCAGGTCCTTTTTCTCCGGATAATCCTATTGTCTTTGCAACCGGCCTTTTTGCCGGAGAGAATGTTTGTGGGGCTACCCGAGTTAATATACTCACATTATCACCAGAAACGACAGGAACATACCTTTCACAGGCTGGCGGAGAATTTGGTCCTGACATGAAGCGGGCTGGATTTGATGCGCTCATCATCAACGGGAAATCCAGTACTCCTGTCTATTTAAAGATAAAGACAACAGATGACCACTTTCATTGTGAATTTGTGAATGCTGACCATTTGTGGGGAAAAGATCGTGTAGAAGCAAACAATATTCTAAAAAAAGAATTGAACGAAAAATTCAGTATGGCCTCAATCGGTCCAGCGGGAGAAAATCTTGTATCGTGGGCCAATATCATGTTCGAATCAGACCATTACGCCGGTCGTGGCGGGCTTGGAGCCGTAATGGGCTCCAAACTTTTAAAAGCTATTTGTATAACAGGTGATAAAAAACCTGAATTTAAAGACAGACAATCGGTAATGGCAATTAATAAAACCGGAGCAAAAAGATTCCGCGAATTCGATTCTTCATCCTTCCTGAAAATTCTCAAAAATGTTGGCACATTTGGCTTGTTAAAACTCAATGAAGAGGGTGGAAATCTACCCACTCGTAACTTTAAATACACGTGCATTGAAACAGAAAATTTTCAAAATGAAATTGACTATTCTAATGCCAGTGAAAAATATATCGGAAAATCGAGCGCGTGTAAAGCGTGTTATATTTCATGCAAGAAAAAATATCGTCCGGATACGCCATATTCTGATTATACAGCAATGGCAGAGTACGAAAGCATTGCATTGCTTGGGCCTAATCTTGGCCTTGAAGATAAGCTGGACGAGTGTTTACAAGCGTGTGAATTATGTAACAGACTTGGCCTGGATACCATGTCAACGGGAAATATAATTGCCTGGTTAATGGATTGTTTTGAGAACCAGGTAATTGATGAAAACAAAATTGGATTTTCAATCCATTTCGGAGATGGAAAAAAAACGTGCGCGCTTATTGAAAATATCGCTCTGAGAAAAAACACTATCGGCAATCTGCTTGCTGAAGGCGTTTTAAAAGCAGAACAAGAATTCGGGGACGCCGCAAAACCGTATCTCAGAGCTTCCCGGGGGATGGGCTTGCCAGCCCACATGCCAAGAAAAAAACCAGGAATCGGATTCGGATATCTACATGGCCCCAATCCTGCCGATCACATGAAATTGGAACACGACTGGATCGCAAGCGACGAGGAAAGCCTGGATAATTTGGGATTGACCATTCGCTCCGGGCCAAATGATCTTGATGAAAACAAGGTTGAAATCGCCGGCGTTACGCAACATTATTATTCACTAATTGATACCCTCAGTCTTTGCATGTTTGTCTTTGGACCCGGAAATGTTTACACCTATGACGAAATAGTACAAATGATTAACGCAGCAACCGGATTTAATTTCACATTTGATGAACTGATGGCGCTTGGAAAAGAAAGCACCATGCTACAACGAAAGTTATATTATGAACTCGGCGGAAAAGATGAAGATTTTCTGCCCTGGTTCGAGGAACCGATTCCCAATGGCCCGGCAAAAGGCAACAAAATTGCACGCACCGATTTTGAAAAAGCCAGAGCACATTATAATAAGCTATGGAAATAAGGACTTTAAATTATTAAATTACAGGAGATTTAAAATGCCAGAATCAAGACATAGTTACTCTTTCCCGACACGAATTGAATATGGTCCGGGAGCTTTGAAAGATGTGACTGTCATTATAAGCCAAAGCGGCTTTAAAAAAGGCCTTCTTGTCACTGATGCCGGAATCGAGAAAGCCGGCACTGCCGATATTCTCAGGAATCATTTTACAGCAGTGGGGATTGATATTGCAACTTTTAGCGGGGTCAAATCAAATCCCACAGATGATAATGCGTATGACGGGACAAAAGTGTACAAAGAAAATCAATGCGAATTTGTTCTCGCGCTTGGCGGTGGCTCGGTGCTGGATGTGGGCAAAGTTATTAAATGTCTGGCAACCCATGATGGCCCCCTGGAAAAATACGACGATTCCAAAGGCGGCGATAAATATATCGAAAATAATATGCCACCATTTTATGCCATCCCCACAACAGCCGGAACCGGTAGCGAAGTTGGCAGGAGCAGCGTGATCACCGTTAAAAGTACAAATACGAAAACAATTATCTACTCTCCTTTTTTAATGCCCACAATTGCAGTGCTCGATCCGGAAGTAACGGTGTCCATGCCCGCAGGATTAACAGCAGCCACCGGCGTTGATGCGTTTGTGCACAATCTGGAAGCATATTTAATTGACTCATTTCATCCATTTGCCGATGGAATTGCCAGAGAAGGTATTTACCGCAGTTTCAAATATTTGCCGATCGCTGTAAAAGATGGCAAAAATATCAAAACCCGGGGCGAAATGCTGATGGCTTCGGCAATGGGCGCGACTGCATTTCAAAAAGGACTGGGACTGAACCACTCAATCGCCCACGCACTGGGAGTATTTTATGATACCCATCACGGTCTGGCAAACGCTGCCGTGTTGATTGAAGTCATGAAATACAACCTGCCGGCAGGAACTGTCCGTGAAAAATTGACGTCATTAGGACCGCTATTGAACACGGAAAGTGACGCAGCGGCAGTGATCAACACGATTGAAAAATGGCTTGTTTCACTGGACATGCCCACAAATCTGTCGTCTTTAAATATTCCGGTGGATGATATTCAGAAAATCGAAAATTATGCCATAAAAGATCCATGCTGCCCGTTAAATCCCCGCAAAGTGGAGAAAGGCGATGTCAGTGAACTTTTAAACAAATTGCTCAAATAAGGAAGAAAGCGAATGGCGAAACCGATTAAAGCAATTACGTTTGATCTCTGGGATACCGTATTTATTGATGATACGGATGAACCTAAACGGAAAGCTG
Source organism: uncultured Cytophagia bacterium (assembly GCA_964498785.1). Taxonomy (GTDB): domain Bacteria; phylum Zhuqueibacterota; class Zhuqueibacteria; order Thermofontimicrobiales; family Thiofontviventaceae; genus Mariaggregatimicrobium. Next base: position 56,361 of record CAZCJL010000032.1, read on the forward strand.
CCGGCAGGCCACCCAAACCGGTTGAACGGCGACAGCTTGTTCACCAGTTCATTGAAAAACACACGCCGGTAGATTATGAACTTGTCACAAAAGTATATGATACAGCAGATGCTGCGTTCAGCAAAGTCTGGCACGGGCACCATATCACCTGGTCGGTTTATGAGCGGCTGTCCATTATAATGAAAGGGCTGGGAGTAACGCTGCCTGATGCGGAGATGCAGGAGTTGGTTCGTCTTCATGAAGATATGGAGCTCGAATTTCGCCCGAATTTTGTTGAAGGCGTTCAACAGGCGATAAGATCACTCCACGGCAAATATCGGCTTGGCGTGATATCGGACACCATATTCAGTCCGGGCAGGGCGCTGCGAAAATTGCTTGCCGACGAACGGCTTTTAGATATGTTCGATGTGCTCATTTTCTCTGACGAGATTGGCAAATCAAAACCAGAGCCTGTCATGTTCCAGACTGCCTGTCAGCGCCTGGGGGTTCAGTTAGACGAACTCGTTCACATTGGCGACCGGGAACAAAATGATATCGCAGGTCCGAAAAAATTAGGCGCACGTGCTATTTTATGCACCGCAGCCATTGATCGCGGAAGTTCAGAATCACAAGCCGACGCCATGTTTCATAACTATCAGGAACTTCCGGCATTAATTGAGAATTTAGCTTAGCACATTCGAACGTAACAATTAAAATGTCATTCTGAACGACCCCGCCTTCACGGGGGAGTGAAGAATCTCATACCACGAAATGTAGTAAAGACATACAGCCCGCTTTGGTGGATTCATCTCCCACCGTGCGAGATATTCAGAATGACAACGTTTTGCGTTTTCGTTCAGACACAAATGAATAAAAAAAACCGCCGATTTCACATATTACTTAGATTTTTTATCTGTGAAATCTGCGGTTTTACAATAATTAACTTTCAAATTCCGATACAATTAAATATTCTGAATAGGATGATACGATGCCTGATAAATTACGATTCTTAATTATTGACGGTTATCCTGAACCAAGCAGAGAACAATTCACATCCGTTGGGATGCGGCTTGCAGGACAACTTTACGCGGATATACTTCTTCAACATTTACCTGACGCTGACTACGATATTTACTATTCCAGTGATCCTGGTGTTGTGTTGCCAAATAGCGACGAAATTAACGCGTATCAGGGAATACTCTGGCCCGGCTGCAATTTGACTATTTATCACACAGACGATGAGCGGGTGACGAAAATGATCGAGCTTGCGGATTGGGGATATGAAGCGGGAATCCCGCAATTCGGTAGCTGCTGGGCCGCACAAATCGCGGTTTACACCGCGGGCGGCGAAGTGACACCCAATCCCAAAGGACGGGAAATGGGTGTTGCCCGTAAAATTCATCTGACACCCGCAGGACGAAATCACCCGATCTACGAAGGGAAACCGCTGGTATTTGATGGCTTCATCAGTCATGATGACGAAATTACACGACTACCCGACTGCGCCGAACATCTGGCGACCAATGATTTTACCAATGTCCAGGCAGTAAGCGTTCGCTATAAAAACGGGACGTTCTGGGCGACGCAATATCACCCCGAATATAACGTGCACGAAGTCGCCCGCTTAATTTTAGCCAGAGAAGAAAAGCTGATCCGGCACGGATTTTTCAGGGACAGCCTGGATTTGAAAAAATATGTTGACCAGTTAGAATTACTGGCAGCCGATCCGGATCGAAAAGACCTGCGCTGGCAATTGGCAATCGATGATGATCTGCTCTCGGATTCAATCAGACAATGTGAATTTGTCAATTGGCTCAATAAACTTGTTATCCCGTTTGCAAAAAGAGGAATTAGCACCCATGAAAGATCCGCTTGATCTCATTAATAAAAAGTACAATTCATTTCGGGCTTCGGAAAAACGAGTGGCCGAATTTGTACAAAACAATGCACAGGAAGTCATTACACTGTCGCTGCAAAACCTTGCCAACAAGTGCGCAATAAGCGACGCCACTGTGCTGCGTTTTTGCAGATCATTGGGTTATTTTGGCTTTTCGGATTTCAAAACGGCGCTGGTGACAGTGCTTCTGCGCCATGGTCGCAAAACCATGCAGGACATCGACCCGCAATTGGGTCTACAGGATAAAAAAGGAGCGCTGTTGCAAAATATGGTTGAACGGTTGGAATCGACCATCAGTAATTGTGATTATACAAATATTCGAATTATTGCAGATCGATTGATTGACGCGGATAAAATTTTGATTATTGGTCTGGGCGGATCAGCAGGGGTTGCACATATTTTATGCGATTCACTCGGCAGCGTTGGCCTTTACAGTACCTGCCCCACGGATCCGTCCATTATTCATAACCTCGTGTCCGTGCTCAATGGAAATGACGTGCTGATCGGCATTTCCTATTCCGGTGAAACAGAAGAAATCCTTGCATCCATAAATACCGCCAATGAGCACGGCGCATTTACAGTGGGCATCACCAACTTTTTGCCATCACCGCTGGCTGAAATATCCGATGTCAGCCTGGTCACCAGCATACCGGACGTGCAGTTAGGCGGCTATTCCTGCCAGGCCCGCATCGCGCAACTCGCATTGCTGGAATTCGTTCTTTACGAGTTGTATGAGCGAATTGCGCAGAGGCATGTAGCAAAGTGAATAGTAAATAGAGAATAGTGAATTGTATAGAGATTGTTGAAAGTCAGAGGTGCTTTCGTAAGACGTGAGAAGTGAGACGAAATCTGGAGTGCAGTTCCTTTAGAGGCTGTCCACAAACTACCCTTGCGAAGGTTTTTCAAAACGGGACAAGCTGTATATTGATAAAAATTTATGTAATCATCAATATGTTGTATTCTTGCTAAACCTTCGCAAGGGTTACTCCGTCATTTATCGAGTTCATGGACATCTTTTTTATACGATGCACAAATTGTATTCATAAAATTCATTGAACCACAGAAAAATCGATGCACAAAAACCAACACAACTTTCGCACGTTTAAGGAATTATACAAAGCAATGCCCCCTGATAAAACGGGACTGTATCTCGGCGCCGGGATCAATCTATCGCCGGAAGGAATCTCGCCGCGCTTTAAAACATATTCCTGGGAAGAACTGCTAAAAGCGCTTTATCAAAAGAATTACAAGCGTTTTGACGATAGTTTCCCTGCGTTGATGAAAAAGCATCATTATAACTGGCCCGATATTTCAGAAGAACTCGCTGCTACTATCGGCAGCGTGAAACTGATTGAACAACTCGACGAAATTATCTATTCCGATATTCCCCGGAAAGATAAATACGGTCGGCTCAGCAAACGGCTGTTAAACCAGGCGCCCACCCTGCACGCTGCGATTTGTTTCTCCGCAAAAATCAAAAATAGAACTGCAACCTCCTGGACCTTTCGCCGCAATGAGAAAATCGGCGCAATCCTCACCACAAATTATGACTTCTTCTTTGGCGCCGGCTGGACCCGCTATCAATCATTTAAAACCCACTGGAAAGTCCAAACCCCGTTCAGCCAGATAACGCCAGGACACAATCAGCGCCCGGTGTACTATATCCATGGCTACCTCCCCTACTCCACCGAAGAAACTAAAGACATCGTCCTCACCAGAGACCAGTACAACACTTTCTACGCGGAATCGGGTTTTACAAAAACCACATTATGGAATTTTTTGAATGATTACCACGTCCTGTTCATCGGCACATCCTTCACCGACAAACCCCTTGTCGATATGCTCACCACACTGAACAGCGAAAAGCCTGTCCGGCATTACGCCATCGTCACGGAGGAACTGGAAACTCGTGTAACTGCGCTGGGTGTCCGCCCGATTTTGATAGACAGCTACGCCCGGGTTGCCGATGTGTTGGCAGATATTTATTGTTCTGCGCTTGATGAGCGTGAATATTCCGGATGTGGGTTGCGGACGGTTGAGGAATATTGGGGGCGGTTGAAACGGGGACCTCGTGGTTAGAAATACGTATCTTCTCAATATTTTCTGGTAGATATGGGCGATTGCCGCTATGTCGTATTTAAACAGATTCCGTAGGTGTC
>CAZCJL010000033.1:0-60245 GCA_964498785.1 uncultured Cytophagia bacterium
TAATAAAGTTGTTTGTAACTCCGATGTAAAGTACATTGTTATGCTTGTTTGCCATAATGTACACATAACAGGTCTTCATAATTCCGCAATCAGAACATGCTTTTCTTTGCAGGTATGATATAAATTTTTATCTCACGTATTCACATTGAAAAGGGAGACTCCGGCATTCGCAGGAGTGACGCCCGGATAGTTACGATATCTCTTTTAATTAACCCGTATTTTTATAGAAACATTTGCATTTTTCTTTAAAAATTGTTATACTATTAAAGTTATTTTCGAGGATTTTTCCAACAATTTACGGGTTCGCAGACAGTCTGTAAAGGCGTTTTACTCAGGAACATACTTTCGATTTATGTAGAAACTAAGCTTTCATTTTAGAATTTCAGATATTGATAAAATCTGAATTAGCAAACAAATGCCGCAAAAACAGAGTGTCACTATCTGGCATAGATTAAAGTAAAAAAAGGGAAGTTACACGCAAATTGGTAGCATGTCATGTATTGAGTATAATGCCAATTTGCATGGAAATAGTCGCGTTATAAAAACAACGGCTGCATGATTATAATAACTGCAATTATGACATAAAAAAACACGAAAGGAAATCATTCCATGCAAAAAATGATATTTATTTCAAATAGATTACCGGTTAATGTTGTTAAGAAAAAAGATTCTCTACTCTACTATCCAAGCGCTGGCGGATTGGCGACTGGTCTAAAGGCATTTTATCAGGCATATAAAAGTTTGTGGATTGGCTGGCCAGGTTTTATGACGAAAAACCCGTCAGAAAAAAAAGAGATCACAGAACGATTACATCAGGACAATATGCATCCGATTTTTTTGACAAAAAATCAGGTTGAAAAATATTATGACGGATTTAGCAATAAAACGATTTGGCCGTTATTTCATTATTTTACGGAATATACAGTTTATGAAAAGCGATTGTGGGAGACATATCGACACGTAAACAAAATTTTTTGTGATGAAGTATTAAAATATGCAAACCCGGATGATATAATATGGGTTCATGATTATCAATTACTGCTATTGCCGGGCATGATCCGGGAAAAATTGCCGAATGCCACAATTGGATTTTTCTTACATATTCCGTTTCCATCATTTGAAATATTTAGAACGCTTCCCTGGCGACGTCATATTTTGAATGGGTTAATTGGGGCTGATTTAGTTGGCTTTCATACTCATGATTATGTTCGACATTTCCTTAGCGCAATTCGAAGATTGCTCGGACATGAGCATACATTGGGGAAAATTACAGTCGATGACCGGATTGTAAAAGCAGATTCGTTTCCAATGGGGATTGATTATGAAAAATTTGCTCGTGCCTCAGAAAATGAAGCTGTACAAAAAGAAATTAAATCCATTCGTAAAAAAGTCGGCAACCACAAATTGATTTTATCGGTGGATCGCATGGATTACTCTAAAGCTATTCCGCAGCGGTTAAAAGCTTTTAATCTTTTTTTGGAGGAAAACCCTGAATTTAAAAATGAGGTAACACTCGTTCTGGTTGTTGTTCCTTCTCGTTTAAAAGTTGAGCAATACAGGCATTTGAAAGAAGAAGTCGATCAGCTTGTTGGCACAATTAATGGTAAATACGGTGATATTGGTTGGACACCGATTTGGTATTTATATCGCAATTTATCGTTTACCATACTCTCGGCTCTTTATAACGTGGCAGATATCGCACTGGTAACACCGTTTCGCGACGGAATGAATCTTATCGCCAAAGAATTTGTTGCCAGTAGAGTGAATGGTAAAGGAGTATTAATTTTAAGTGAAATGGCGGGCGCTACTCACGAACTTGGTGAATCTATAAGCATTAATCCAAATGATTTGGAAGATATAAAACAAGCAATGGTAGAGGCATTAAAGGTTCCTGAAGAAGATCAAATCAGAAATAATCGGGAGATGCAATTAAAACTCAGTCGTTATAATGTTCAACGCTGGGCCAAAGATTTCTTTGATGCATTAATATCAGTCAAAAACCAGCAACAGGAAATGCTTACGAAGCGTATGGTCGGAAAAACAATGGAACAAATCATCAGGGATTTTCAGGAGAGCAAAACCCGGTTAATTTTACTTGACTACGACGGAACGCTTGTTGATTTTCAGAAGTTACCGCAAAAGGCTTCGCCAGATGCTGAATTACTGGAGTTATTGACAAAAGTGGCCGATTCTAAGAATAATGAACTGATAATTATCAGCGGCCGCGATCGGAACACATTACAGGAATGGTTAGGCCATTTAAATATTAATCTGGTTGCCGAACATGGCGCGTGGCTGCGCCCGATCGGGAAGGATTGGGAAACAATTGAACCATTAAAACAGGAATGGAAAAAAGACCTGCAACCGATTATCGACCTTTATATTGAGCGAACGCCCGGTTCATTTTGTGAGACCAAAGATTTTTCAATTGTCTGGCATTATCGAAAAGCGGATCCGGGATTAGGTGATATCAGAGCCCGGGAATTAATCACAAATCTTCTCTATTTAACATCTAATATGGATTTACAAGTGCTTGAAGGAAGCAAAGTTGTTGAAATTAAAAATATCGGTATCAATAAAGGAAAAGCCGCCATGCGTTGGCTTTCTAAAAAAACGTGGGATTTCATCATCGCCTTTGGAGATGACTGGACTGATGAAGACACATTTCGATCTCTTCCGGAAAGTGCATATTCTGTTAAAGTTGGTATTTCATCGACTGCCGCAAAATACAATATTAAATCAGTTATAGAAGTTCGAAACCTGCTTAAGGAATTTACAAAGGAGACTTAATTATGAAAGAATTGATCGATTACAGAAAAATTATCGGCGAAAAGCTTATTAACGAAACCTACAAAAAAGCACGGCGGTTATATGGCAAGCGACTCATTCATATCAATTCCACATTTTACGGTGGAGGCGTTGCCGAAATACTAACAGGGCTGGTGCCACTCATGAACGACGTAGGAATTGATGCTGGCTGGCGAATTATTCGCGGCGCGCCTGAGTTTTTTTCCATTACTAAAAAATTTCACAATGCTCTGCAAGGAGATGAAGTAAATCTCACTGATATTAAAAAACAAATTTTTATGCAAATTAATGAAGATTTTGCAAATTATACACATTTGAATCATGATTGCGTAATCATTCACGATCCGCAGCCACTGCCATTGATCAAGTTTTTCAAAAAACGTCAACCCTGGATATGGCGCGGACACGTTGATCTGTCGCACCCAAACCAGGAGTTGTGGGATTATCTGAAGGAATTTATTCTAAAATATGATATCACTGTTTTATCGCATAAAAAATATACCAATAATTTACCAACAGACCACCGCATTATTCACCCGGGTATCGATCCTCTTTCCATCAAAAATATGGAATTATCCCGGGAACAAATCAATGAGCATTTGGAAAAATTCAATATTCAACCTGACCGACCAATCATTACCCAGATTTCCCGTTTTGATAAATGGAAAGATCCGCTTGGCGTTTTACAGATTTATGAGCGCGTTAGAAAAGAAGTGGATTGCCAGCTTGTGTTGTGCGGCAGCATGGCTTCAGATGACCCGGAAGGAATGGAGATTTACCAGGAAGTCATTCATCAATCTGAAGAATTAACAAATAATGGTGATGTTATTTTACTGACCCTTGAAAGCAATATTTTGGTGAACGTATTACAACGGGCATCATCTGTGATTATTCAAAAATCACTTCGCGAGGGATTCGGTTTAACAGTAACTGAAGCATTGTGGAAAGGAACCCCGGTTGTTGCTTCCAATATCGGGGGTATTCCGCTACAAATTAAAAATGGTAAAAACGGATTTTTAATCGATCCTCAAAATATCGATGGATTTGCGAATCAAATTATCGAACTCTTAAAAAATCCGGAAATGGCTAAAAAAATCGGTGAACAAGGCCGGGAAACGGTTCGGGAAAAATTCCTGATCACGCGGATATTGTCGGACTATCTCGATGTTTTGAATGATATTTTATAATAGTTACTCCTGCAATCAAAAGGGCATAGCACAATTTTATGCCCTTTTGATTTTTTTGAAACCAAGTGATCCTATCCTCATAATATTTTCGAAATTATTCTCCTGTACCCCCCAAAAAAGATTGACAAAAGCATTTGTAAATATCAAGTAAAAAGTATACCGGATTTACCGAACGCAGAGCAGCCGGAAACTCAATTGCAGCATCTTTGGAAGCAACTTTTCTGAAAAGTGCAAAAGGTATCGTCACAGGCGCGATTACCACTGCTTGTGCCTTTCTTTCGCTTATGATCAGTGAAGCCCGGGGAATGCGGGAATTGATTTTGATTAATAATTGAGCAAAACATCTCATTTTTTTACGTCTCCAAATATTGCATAAATGTAAAAAGAACCAAAAAAAATCTTGACATTTATGTGGAAGATCATTATTTTAATTCTCATTCTTACGTTTATCATTCTGGTTAATTCTTGCATTTGCGTCTGTAATAAATGGCGGAATCAACCGATAGGTTATTAATTTTGCACGGAGGGAGACACATTTTACGGCGCCAGCTCTATTCAGGAACCAGTGCTCGGTCAGCTCTGGAGTTACTCGATCTAATCATGAAATTGTATCAGCGTTCGGAATATTTGGTTTTAGACAAACAATTCAAACTATCTAAACCATCAACAACTGTAAAGAAATCTGCCCAAAAATCGATTTCAACCCGTGAAGATGATTTTTATTATGTAATGATTTCTGCACTTAAGACATCCGCAACTGTTTTAGATATAATGAACCACTTGAAAAATTCCGAAAAAAAAATCATCTCAAACAATAATCTCTTTTTTATCCTTTCTTATAAAATCAAATCATTGATTCGTTTTTTATTAAATTCAACAATTGAAAATAAGAAGCATCCGGTATCACATAAATAAATTGATGGAGTAATTGTTATGGATGATATAAATAATCGTATTCAGCTTGCTGTTGAAAGTATTTTAGAGAATGAAAGTTTAACCGCAGACATTGATGATGATGCTGCCAATGAGCTTATCCAGTGGGGTACTGATTGCGCTGAAAAAATAGTCAAGAGTTCGTCTGTGCTAAAAAACATTGACGACATTGATAACATGGTCAATAAAAGATTAAAAGCAGTCCGAAAAATGATGCGCCAAATTAGCCTTTGGATTGCAAATCGCCAGTTTATGGACGATGGTATAATTGAGAATATATTAATTAAAATCCTCGAACAGGTAAAAATTATTTACAATAAGGATATTAATCTTCCGACAAAATCACAGCAAAAACATTTCCTCAAACAAAGTTTGCAATTATCGAATGATCCAGTTAAAATGGTCTTGCGGCTTCGTATGTTAATTGAAGATAAAGAAGACTATCAAAATAACATTTAACTTCAAGACGAAAATTGAATTGTTATGCATTAAATTGAAAACGAATGAATTTTATTGGAGGGAAAATGGCAAAAAGAAAGACGAAACGCTCCAGTTTTTGGAAAAGTCTGGCAATACTTCTGATTATTTTTCTTGCTGTATCGGCGTTATATTACTACCGCACCGGTGATAATCCGGTGGACCTGCTCCGCGAATCAAAAGATCTGACCGATTTTTTTAACACTGCAAAAGAAAAAATTCTGCACCCGGAACCCATAAAGGCGCCACCACCGTTAACCACCGCAGAAGGTGATTGGTGGAATGTTTACTTCACGGATCCAGCGCAATTGAATGCCCCCGCGAATTCACAAAATACAATCCAGGGTAAACTCATTCAGCATATTCAAAACGCGAAAAAGTCAATTCACATTGCTTCATTTGAGTTCAATTTGACATCAGTTGCCGAAGCGCTCATTGACGCGCATCAACGAGGCGTTGAAGTGATGTGGGTAACAGATGATGAACATGGTTTGGAAGCAGACCATAAACCGGATCGCGGTCAATTTGCGATGCTTAAACGCGCCGGAATTCCTGTAAAAGACGATTCCCGTGGCGCCTTAATGCACAATAAATTTTGGATTTTTGATAGCAAACTCGTATGGACTGGTTCGACGAATATCACGAAAAATGGTATTTTCAAAAATAATAATAATGTCATCACAATCGAATCACCGGAAATTGCCATGATTTATGAAAGCGAGTTTCAGGAAATGTGGACAGGCAACGAATTTGGTATTACATCCACGTCAACTCCGAAAAACCAGAAAGTAAACATCAATGGCGATGATATTCAGACCTATTTTGCAGCCGAAGATAATGTCGCGGAGAAACTAATTCCGATTATTGAAAATGCACAGACCAGTATTCGTTTTATGGCATTTTCATTTACACATGACGGAATGGGCGATGCGATATTAAAACGCGCAAACGCCGGAGTCGATGTGAAAGGTATTTTTGAGCTAAGGGGTAGTGAAACGAAATATAGTGAACTTGGCAAACTATATCGGGCCGGCGTACCGGTTCGACAAGATGGAAATCCGCGGACATTTCACCATAAAGTGATTATTATTGACAATAATATTTTGATAACCGGCTCATTTAATTTTTCAAACAATGCAAATAAAAACAATGATGAAAATGTTCTTGTTGTTCATAACAAGGATATTGCGCAACAGTATTTAAATGAGTTTGATCGTCGTTGGGCGGAAGCGCGACAACCTGAACTTTAAAATTTATTCTATAAAAAAAGCAGGGAACTACGTGCGCGGCTTCCCTGCTTTGTATATTGAGAAAAATTAATCTTATTCTAAACCCGATTCGAACCTAATTTCTCCCGTTCGATTTCATCAATCATCTCATTCGTCACGCCAGTCGGATAGTTACCGGAAAAGCAGGCATAACAGCACGGCAGATCGCTGTATAATTCCTTCAAATCATCCAGTCTTTGATAGATCACGGCGTCGGCTTCAATATAGCGAGCGATTTCCTTTGGTTCATAATGGGCTGCGATAATTTCTTCTTTAATTGACATATCGATGCCGTAAATACATGGAAATTTAATGGGTGGCGCTGCCGAGACAAAGTACACCTTTTTTGCGCCATTTGCCTTAAGTATTCGCACCAGATTTTTTGAAGTAGTTCCCCGCACAATGGAATCATCCACAACAGCGACTTTTTTTCCTTTAATCACATCTCTGATCGGATTTAATTTCTGACGCACCATCTCTTCACGCTCTTTCTGATTTGGTGTAATAAAACTCCTTCCGATATGGTTATTTTTTGCCAGCCCGCGACGATACGGGATACCAAGTTCTTCTGCCATACTTGACGCGAAGAAATAGGCAGAGCTTGGGACATCGATAATAATATCCGGTTCTAATCCCGTTTTTCGCATTGTTTCGGCAAGTTTTTTCCCCATACGAACCCGCTCCGAGGCAACAAGTCGATTATGAATAATCGAATCTTCTCTCGCAAAATAGATAAATTCAAAAATACAAAAAGCTTGTTTTTCTTTTTTGCATAAACGTGAATGCACCTGTCTTTTTTTATCGATAAACACAGCTTCACCAGGCTTTAAGTCTTTTACGAATTCATAACCAAGATAATCAAGACATGTTGTTTCCGACGCGAACACATAGTCAACTCCTTTATCCATGTACCTTCGTCCCAGCACAATTGGTCTGATACCATACGGATCGGTGAATGCAAGAAATCCGGTATTCGCAATAATTGTAATTGCTGAATAAGCGCCCTTTACGCGATTTTGCGTTGCTTCTACAGTATCAAAAATATCCTCTACTGTCAAATTTTCCAAATCTTTCTGTTCGAGCTCGGACGCGAAGCTATATAAAATCAATGCGACATCATTTGACGTTTCCAACAACCGGTGATGATCTTCATAAAGCGATTTTCTTAATTGAACAAAATTAATCACATTGCCATTATGGACCATGGCCAGGCCAAACGGATAATTGACTGCGTAGGGTTGCGCATCGAGAATATCTGTGGATCCCATCGTAGCATAGCGAACATGGCCAATTCCACTGGTGCCGGTTAAACGTTCCAGATTTTTATCTTTGAAAACGGTATTAACATGTCCCAATCCTTTTTTAATTTTAAAATTTCCATTAAACGTAATTACCCCCGCAGAATCCTGCCCTCTGTGCTGGAGCGCTGTCAAACCATATATTAATTCAGGCGCTACGTCCTCATGACCGTATACACCGAGTATTCCACACATATAAAAACTCCTATTTTGTTCCCGCTCCCTCTATAGCCAATTGAGCACGTTTTTCAATCAATGCTCAATTCATGATTTAAAAACATCTTCTAAAACTTCACTGTAAAAATTATGTTCCACTCTTAATCCTCTTTTTTCTACCTCCTCAAGTGTTTCTGCTCCAGTCAGATCAACTTCACGTTGCGCGATTACCGGTCCGGTATCGATCCCTTCATCAACATAATGCACAGTGATTTTGGTTTTATTTAATCCATTTTCATAAGCCCATTTATAGGCATCAACTCCCTGAAATTCCGCGGTGTCCGCAGGATGGATATTGATGATTCTTTTTCGATATGCACGTACAAAGACCGGTGAAAGGATGCGCATAAAACCAGCTAAAACAATATAATCCAATTGATACGGTTCCAGCAGTTTGACAACTTCCCGGTCAAAATCCTCACGTTTTTTTCCCCTGGATTCAATACACGCCGTTTCAATACCATACTGTTTTGCAATTTCAAGCCCGCGGGCATCTTTTTTATTGGCAAAAACAAGGACGATGGCACACAAATCCTTTAAACGACCGGATTCAGCATTTTTAACGATCGCTACCATATTACTGCCACGACCTGAGATAAATATCGCAATTCGTTTTTTCATTACGATAATCCCTTCATACCAATATCAGTTCGATTATATTTGTTTTTAAACAGAATTTTATTACATGCTGAATATACATTTCTTATTGCAGATTCCAAATCATCTGCCGCGCAAACAACATTCAAAACACGCCCACCTGATGTCACAACATTGCCATTCATTGGTTTTGTGCCTGCATGAAATACTATCGTCTCAGCGGAAACCTTATCCAGCCCGGTAATCTCAAATCCTTTTTCATATTTATTCGGATATCCACCAGACGCTAACACCACATCCACAAAATAGCCATCGTGAAATTCCATTTCAAAATCCTGCAACGTGCCATCCATGCATGATTTAATTAAAGTCAGGAAGTTGCTTTTTAAAGCCGGCAGAATCACCTCTGTTTCAGGGTCGCCAAGCCGAACGTTATATTCCAGAACTTTCGGCCCATCATCTGTAATCATCAGACCGAAGTAGATAACTCCTTTATAGTTTAATTTTTCTGCCTGAATTCCTCTCAGCGTCGGCTGAACAATCTCATTTTCTACTTGCTTTAACAATTCGTCATCACAGAACGGAACCGGGCAATATGCGCCCATCCCGCCGGTGTTCGGCCCTTCATCACCATCATATATCGGCTTATGATCCTGGGATGGAAGAAACATTTGAATGGATTTTCCGTCAGTAAAGCCGATAATGGAAATTTCCAGTCCTTCCATTTTTTCTTCCACCAAAATCGGGGCGTCAGCGCCATAATCCCGTTTTAGCTGATTCAAATTATCTTTGGCATTTTCTACCGATGAACACACAAACACGCCTTTTCCCGCCGCAAGCCCGTCGTATTTAAACACCATATTTCCGTTCATTTTTTCAATGAGCTTTTCCGGTACATTTCCGTCATCAAATATGTGGAAATCAGCGGTTGCCACGCCATATTTCTTCATAAATTTTTTGGAATAGATTTTCGATCCTTCCAACCGGGCAGCTTCTTTATCCGGGCCAAAGACCCGGATATCCGTATCTTTAAAATAGTCCACAATTCCATCTGCCAGAGGTACTTCAGGCCCAACGACGACCAGTTCGATTTTTTTTTCTTTACAAAACTGCTTCATTCTCTCAAAATCGGATACGCAAATATCAACATTATTTTGAGTTCCTCCGTTTCCGGGAAGTACAAAAACATTCTCCGGCTGTGTATATTGCGCCAATTTCCAGGCGATTGCGTGCTCTCTTCCCCCGGAACCGATCACAGCAATTTTCATGATATGTCTCCTTTTAGTAATTCACTTTTTGCATCTTCAAGGATAAAGCTGCTTATGTCATCAGCCAGGCCAATGTAATTTCTGGGCTGCAGATCGCGGATGCGTTTTTTCGTGTTTTCCGATATGGCTAATTGATCAACAAATTCAAGGATATCTTCCTTTGTAATTTTTCTTCCCCTTGTAAAATTTTTCAGCAGTGTGTACGGATCTTTAATTCCCTCCACTTTCAGCATTGTTTGAATTGGCTCGGCAAGCAATTCCGGGCTGTTATCGAGGTCAGCAAGGCATTTTATTTCATTTACTCTTAACTTTTTCAATCCCTTAATGGATTCTGAAAAAGCAAGATATGAGTGCGCCAGTGCCACTCCCACATTTCGAGTGACAGTGCTATCCGAAAGATCGCGTTGCATCCGGGAATGCCCTAATTTGCTCACCAACATATCCAGCAATGCGTTGGAAATTTCAAGATTTCCTTCGCTATTTTCAAAATTAATTGGATTTACTTTGTGTGGCATTGTTGATGATCCGACTGAATCCGGGGTAGATTCCACTGTAAAATATCCCAACGTCATATAGAGCCATAAATCCCGGTCAAAATCGATGATAATATTATTCAACCGTTTCACAATGGAAAAATATTCAGCCCAGGTATCATGATCTTCAATCTGAGTTGTCGCAATATTGGGAATTAATCCCAACCGTTCCAAAAAATTGCAGGAAAAATAAAGCCAGTCATGATCAGGAAACGCGACCACTAATGCAGAAAAAGTTCCGGTTGCCCCATTCAATTTACCCAAAAACTGCAATTGCTTCAATTTTTTAAATTGTCGAATCAAGCGTGCGACATAAACAGAAATTTCCTTTCCCACCGTTGATGGAGAGGCTTTTTGCCCGTGCGTACGGCATGGAAAAGGAACCGTCTTCCAATTCTCGATCATTTCAGATAAAATGCGAAGCAGTTCCTCAATTTTCGGAATTTGCTCATTTTCAACATAATCTTTTAAAAGCATGGTATAGGATAGATTATTCACATCTTCCGATGTTAATCCAAAATGAATCATGTTATTATTGGCAAGCTGAATTTTTTGTCGCAAAAAGACTTCGCACGCCTTCACATCATGATTTAATTTTTTTTCGATTTCTTTTATTCCGTTATAATCTTCCTGAGAAAAATTATGTTTGGTAATATGAATACGCTCCATCTCCTGCTCAGTTAGTTTCGGAAACAGTCCTGATTTATCCAGAGCTTCAACATATTGTAATTCAACCATACACCGCATTCGCATTAGTGCGAACTCAGAAAAATACTCGCTTAGATGTTTTAATTTATCCGCGTATCGACCGTCAAGCGGTGAAATCGCACGATCCATGTTACATTCCCCTGATTTTTTTATCGTCTTCCCGTAATTTATTTTTTACATCCTGCACTTCTTTTCTAAAAATATCCCGCAACCGCTGAATATTTAAACTGCGCAACGCCACCAGCGCTGCGGATTCCGGTTTAACCACAGTTGCCGCCGGTGTTTTTGACGGCATCATCAGCGATGAATTGACGTTCACTAAAATGTCTGTCTGATCTTTAAATGGCGGACAGTTGATGACCGGAATCGATAGATTTGCTCCCAGCGCGCCGCCCAGTCCGTTGGAGAGTCCCGCGACCGCAATGACTGCACCAGGTTCAACAGAGTTATCATATTCAGCCATATTTATTGGAATATCTTCGCCGTTTTTGTGTGCAGACATTACCCGCATTTGCCCGAAAATATCATATCGCTCAATGACCTTTTTCATCTTCTCGCAATGTTCAAGGTCTGCCGACGATCCCATCACAATCACGACATACCCTTCTTTGATCAGTTCACTCCTGACAAGATTTTGATAAATACGATTCTTCACGTTGCTAATATCAAACGAAGGCGCCTCTCCGGTAATCATTTCAAAAAGCGAATTATAACGGGTCGCTGCTTCGTGAACGATCTCCTGCGGTAATTCGTCAGCATACTTATCCCCGACTTTATTTTTCAGCAGATACGCTCGCACAACCTCTTTATCCATCTGAATGGCATTCTCCGGATCTTCGTTGTAATTATCTGTCATCCAGAAACGGGACGAATCCGGCGTATGAATTTCATCGATCAACACCAATTTGTCATCGATTAAACCAAATTCATATTTTGTATCCACCAGTATTAAATTGCGATCTGCCAGATATTCTTCGGCTCGCTTGAACAACTGTAGCGAAATCTCTTCCATCTGTTCATAAATATTCGCGTCAACCCAACCCTGTTCAATAATTTCTGTGGGGCTGATCTCGCGGTCAGATTCTTCTTTTGTGGTCGGGGTTAATAACAGTTCAGGGAATCGACGGTGTTTTTTCAAATTATCGCCGACTTTAATTCCGGAGAACTCCCGCTTCCCTTTGCTGTAATTTCGCCACATGGACCCGGTCAGGTACGCTCGAACAATCATTTCAATCCGAATGGGTTTTGCCTCGCGAACCAACGAAATATTGGGATCGATCACCTCGATGAGATGGTTATCAATAATATCCCGTGTTTTTTCGAACCAGAAACTGGCGATTCCGTTTAAAACAGCGCCCTTTCCGGGGATTGGTGTTTTCAAGACTTTATCAAACGCGGAAACACGGTCTGTCGCCACGATCATTCTGGTACCCGGATTAATCCGAAAACTTTCTCTGACTTTTCCGGAGTGAATTTTTTGTATTTGCGGGGTTGTTAAATTTTCAATATAATTCATAACATCCTCTTTAATTTCTTTTTGTGAGTATTCATTTATTTAATGCTTAAAATGTCGAATTCCTGTAAATACCATCGCAATTCCTGTCTCGTTGCAGCGGCGGATCACAGCTTTGTCGCGCATGGAACCACCGGGCTGAAATATTGTTTTGATTCCGTATTGCGCACACAGGTCGATATTATCCGGGAACGGGAAAAAAGCATCAGAGATCAAATACGCATCGCCCATTTTTTCATCGATGTGCTTTTCCAGTTCTGTTTCATCTCCGCTGTACTCCATTTCCAGATTTTCGCGACTTCGTTTCAGTGCAAGTTCGGTGGAATTGACGCGGTTTGGCTGGCCACAGCCCATGCCTAACATTTGAAACACGCCGTTCTCTGTTTTCCGCACCACAGCGATGGCATTCGATTTCAACTGGCGAACGGCAATCATTCCGAAGTCCACCAATGCCTCATCAACGTCCGGCTTCACATCGGTCACCAGATCAAACGCATCTCTCAATTTACGATCCGGGTCCTGTACTAACAGCGAGTTGAAATACACTCTGATATCAGCGTCCGGATTCAATTCTGCAGGATCGTACTTAATGACTCTCAAATTTTTATGTTGAAATAAATATTCTTTGGCATCATCCGAGAAGTCAGGTGCGACGACCACTTCCACGAATTTGCGTTTCATTTTATCTTCGTGATCGAAATCCAGAAATTCAGCGGTCTTCCGCTCCACCGGTCGGTTAAATGCGATCACCGATCCGAACGCAGACACCGGATCGCCGGCCCAGGCTCTTTCAAATACATCTCGCTGGTTAGTTCCCCCGGCAAGTCCGCAGGGATTGGCGTGTTTGATAATGGAACAGCCAACACTTTTCAGATCTTTCACAGCCTCGATTGCCGCGTTAATATCACCAATATTGTTAAATGATATTTCCTTTCCGTGAAGTACCTCCATATCGTACAAAGAGCTTTCCGCATCGTTCTTTCGCAGGAACATCGCCTGCTGGTGCGAATTTTCACCGTAACGCAGCGTTTTGGGCATGGAATACGCCAGCCTGACGGAATAGTCGCCTGCTTCGCGATCCATTGTTTCGGCGATCATCGAATCGTAATCCGCAGTATGATTAAACGCCTTGCGCATTAACCGATGTCGTGTGTCCTCTGAAATTGCGCCGTCGTTTTGTTTCAGCTCTTCCTCGATTGCCGCGTAATCAGCAGCGTTCGTTACAACAGCCACATATTTGAAATTCTTGGCAGCCGCCCGGATCATGGTCGGTCCGCCAATATCGATATTTTCGATGAGCGTATCAAAATCAGCGCCTTCATCCCGGACTTTTTTGAAAGGATACAGATTGCACACCACCATATCGATGGACTGAATACCAAGCTGTATCGCTTCTTCTTTGTCCTTTTCACGATTGAACAGCAACGCAGACTCGATCTCGAACGAAATTGTTTTCATCCGACCGCCAAATGCTTCCGGATTTCCGGTAACTGCAGAAATATCGATAACATCGATCCCTGCACGCTCCAGTGCCTTCTTTGTGCCACCGGTGGAAATGATTTCGCAGCCAAAGTTCTTTAATGTTTTAGCTAAAGATTCTATTCCGGCTTTATCGGAAACGCTCATCAGGACTCGTTTTATTTTTATCATGTTATTTTCCTCTTTGCATGAAATTTATTGGTTTCAAACTTCATTTTTCATGACATCCATAAAGGGATTCCAATCCAGACCGGAGTGCAGCCCCTTTACAGGCTGTCCAGGAACTTTGGTATTTCGGAAAAACCCTTGCGAAGGTTTCGCATTAATACAATATATAGAGAATTTCGTGAATTTATTTCAATATACAGCTTGTCCCATTTTAAAAAACCTTCGCAAGGGTCGTTCATGGACAGGTTCTTTATGTGCTGCCTCTCCGTGAGCCAAAATTCCAATCTTAAATACGTGCAATCCTTAAAGGACTTGCACTCCAAATAACACCTAATTCCTGTCCCCGGAAATCTCCTTCACAATATTCCTGAAAATCTTCAACCCATCCCCGTCATCATCACCAGCACGCTCTCGCAACTGTCCCCAGTTCGGATGATTGAAAATGGACGTAAATGCCTCCGGATGCGGCATCAGTCCGAATATGTGCCCGGATTTATTGGTCAACGCAGCGCAATTTAAATCCGAGCCATTGGGATTCATCGGGTATTCAGAGGTCACATTGCCGTTCGGATCACAATAGCTGAGACAATTCAATGAATTCGCCAGAATTTCTTCCTGCACCTGTTGGCCTTTAAACAGCAACTTTCCTTCACCATGACGAACCGGCAACTGGATCAAATCAATTCCATTTAAAAACGGCGTGTTAGAGTCGGGATTCACTTTGCAGGTGATCCAGCGATCTTCAAATTTGCCGGAGTCGTTATATGTCAACGTCACCTGTTGTGACCGATCTTCGGTTGTGTCCGGCAGCAGTCCGGTTTTTACCAGTACCTGAAATCCATTGCAAATACCCAATATGTATTTGCCATCTCCTATAAATTTATCAATTTCATCCATAAAGGATTTACCGGTGGTGGTTTTCTTGTATTTCAGTTTATTTGCAAGAACCTTTGCCGCGGCAATATCATCGCCAAAAGAAAATCCACCGGGAAAATTAATCACATCGTATTCGTGAATGGAACATTTTTCATTGAACACATCATTTAAATGAATTATATCGGCTTCGGCTCCGGCAAGCCGATAAGCTGCCGCAGTCTCTTCTTCACAATTGATACCAAAACCGGTTAAAACAAGTGCACGCACGTTTTTCATTTTATACCTGCATAAATTTTTTGTTAAAATTGCAAACCACCTCTCCAGGCAGTTAAAAGTTTTTGGACTGGCAGATTGACTATTTCCTTTCCTGCCCAATGCATTCGGAAATCAGGTTTTGATGTGACTGTTCCTAAAAAAGTACAATCATTGCCAAACAGTTCTTCAAAATCATCCTTGTGCCGGGGTGATATTGAGACGATGAACCGGGAATGCGATTCTGAAAAGAGCGTAGTATTTACGTCCAGTGCATCGTTTGTCATATCGACTTCTATTCCAAAATTGCCGCCAAAGGCTGATTCTGCAAGTGCCACAGCCAGGCCCCCATCTGAAAGATCGTGACATGAGCGGATCAATTTACGATCATTTGCCTGCATTATTTTCTGATAAATCCGTATGGCATCGTCCCGGCGAACGATTGGGACGTTTGCCCCGATTTCATCAAACAAATGATAAAACTCCGAGCCGCCAAGCTCGTTATACGTTTTCCCGATTTGATAGATCAGGTCATCTTCTTTTTTGAATTCAGCGGTGACTGTTTCGCGGATATCTTCAATTTTAGCAACCACGGAATAAAGAATTGTCGGCGGAACCGAGATTTTCACACCGTCGCCCACAAAATCATTTTTCATGGAGTCTTTTCCGGATGTCATCGGGATGTTGAAAAAAATAGCGCTTTCGTAAAGTGCGTCGCACATCCGAACGAGTTGTGCCAGTTTATATTTGCCATCCGGATTTGTGCGCTCGTTATAAGCAGAATCAGGGACACAGAAATTATCATTCACAGACCAGAATCGGTTACCCGGGTTTTGGGTATCCGGCAATTTCCCGCCAATCGCAATAATCTGACGAATGGCTTCGTCAAATGCACCGGCAGACATCTGGTAGGCGTCGATATCGCCGTAGCGCGGGATAATTCCATTCGAGATTGCAACGCCAGCATAAGAATCAAAATCCAATCGCATTACCGCGGCATCCTGGGGTGCGAAACCAGCCGGCCCCATCAACGGTTTGACAACCGTCTTCCCTTTCACCTCGTGATCGTAGCGCCGAATGACTGATTCCTTGGAACAGATATTCAAACTTCCCATTAATTTCAGCAAAATTTCATTATAATCATTGATATCGGGCAATTTCGGTTCATTTCGTTTTGGCGCTTTCCATTCAGCCTCCATCGTCTTTTTGGGAACTGCATCATGCAAAAATTTCAAACTTAGATACGCCACTTTTTTTCCGGCATACCGGACATCCAAAACACCGCTGTTTGTAAATTCACCAATATCCGTCACTTCTACTTCATACTCTTTTGCCATTGCAAAAAGTTGCTCCACATGTTTCGGCTTGACCACGAACGTCATTCGTTCCTGAGATTCAGAGACAAATATTTCCCAGGGTTTCAGACCGGAGTATTTTAGGGGAACACGTTCCAGCCGAACAATTGCGCCGCCACTGATTCTGGCCAATTCTCCCACCGACGAAGACAAACCACCGGCGCCGTTATCTGTGGAACATTTGATTAATCCTTCGTGACTGGCTTTTTCCATGAAATCACTCATCAATTTCTGAGTAATGGGACTGCCGATTTGCACTGCTGAGCGCGGGGAATGCTCGTCAATTTCCGCTGAGGAGAATGTCGCACCGTGAATCCCGTCCTTTCCGACTCGACCGCCAGCCATGATGATGCGATCTCCGGCATGTATCTCCTTTTCCCAGGATTTCCGACCTTTGTAATGCGCTGGCATCACGGCGCCTGTGCCACAATAAACCAGCGGCTTTCCGCTGTAACGCTCATCAAAAATAATGGACCCGTTGACTGTGGGAATACCTGATTTATTGCCCCCATCCTCGATTCCCTTTACCACCCCGGCCATAATTCGTCGCGGATGAAGCTGTCCCTTTAGTAATTTACCTGAATAATACGGCGACCCAAAACAAAGCACATTTGTATTGAACAGGAATCGCCCGCCGCCAATACCTGTTCCCAGCGGATCGCGATTGACTCCCACAATCCCGGTCAATGCACCGCCATACGGATCGAGTGCGGACGGGGAATTGTGCGTTTCCACCTTCCAGATAAAAACACGCTCATCATCAATTTTGACCACACCGGCGTTGTCGGAAAATACTTTTAACAGCCAGTTGTTGCCCGATTCTTCAAGGCGGGACTGAATCTCCGAAGTAGCTTTCTTGATATATGTATTGAACAGCGAATCGATGGTTTTCTCTTTGCCACTATCCAAATCCTTGTAGTGAATAATCGCATTAAATTCCTTGTGTTTACAATGTTCAGACCAGGTTTGCGCCAGAACTTCAAGCTCGCAATCAGTGGGCAATTCCGGTAATCCCTCGTCTCGTCGCTGTTTTTGAATATTCTGATCTTTATAATACGCCTGAATCGTTTTCATCTCTTTCAAATCAAGCGAAAGCAACATTCTGCGGGAGAGATTGAGCAATGCTTCGTCATCGATGAAAATATTTACCGTATCCGCGGATTTTTCCGGAGTCACATGGACTGTTGGCACATAATTAAGTTTACCGTTAAAATGACCATACTGAAAATGGTTGATCAAATTATTACCTAATAAATCTTCGGCAATTTTTTGCAGTGTTTCATCGGTGAGCGCTTTTTCAAAATAATAGATTTCATGTGTAAAAATTCGCTGAGTTTCCGTATCCATATCGATATTAAGCAGATCACACAATGCTTTCTGCGCCGAAGTTCCCTCATCATCCGTGACGCCCGGTAATTTGGAAACAATAGCATGTGAGTTGTATTTAGTGTTTTGATACAGATTATTTATATAAACATCATGGATTACTGCATCCCGCAGCGCTTCATTGGCAAATTGATTTATTTGATCTTCATTAAGATCGTAAAGAACGGAAAATATTTTGCCAATTCGGACAGCGCCGGTCTCGATGTTTAAATATTTTTTCGCGCCTTCTGAAACAGCATGACCGGCTGCATCAAATACCGATTCTTTTAACTGCAACTGAATATGATTAATTTTTTCCATATTATTATTTGATTTTTTTATGTGAGGTTTAAACAGGAAATTTACGAATAAATATTTTGATAATGTAGAACTCCAGCGTTACAACCGTGTGAACGCAATGTGATCTCGGGCCTGTCAATAATTATTCCTGCAATCTGCGTCCGGTAATTTCCGTCTTCGATGAATGAAATAAACTCGCGGGCATCCGCTTCAGACACGACGATTAACATGCCATTCCCCATGTTCCACAACTGATATGCTTTATCTTCTGTAACATTTCCGAGTTGCTGTAATTTTTTCATAAATTCTAACGGCGGAAATAAATCATCAAGAACCGCGCCCAATTTTTTCGTTTTCAAAACTCTGGATAAATTATCCGGCAAACCGCCGCCCGTAATATGCGCGATTCCATTTATCCGAAAATTGTTCTTAATCAATTTTACAATCACCGGCGTATAAATAAGCGAGGGCGTCAGAATAATTTCGCCCCAGCTTTTTTCTGCATTGTATTTCTCCAGATGCCATTCCTTGCCATAATTTTCTATCATGATTTTTCGAATCATCGAAAAGCCATTGCTGCGAAATCCCCTGCTTTTCAGTGAAAGAATCACATCTCCGGGTTGTATTTTACTACCGTCGATCACATCGGATCCGTCCGGGATAATCCCGACTCCGGTGGAACACCAGTTAAAATGCATCCGGTTTCCATACCCGCCTATGCGGTTGCCGAGTTCCGCAATCTCTCCGCCAGTAATAATCACACCGGCAAAATTCGCGGCGTCATACAAACCCTGCATTAATTGAGCGATGATTTCAGCATCGAGGAAATCAACGTCAAGAATATTGGAAAGGTTGACCGGTTCCAGACCGTTAGCCACAAGATCATCTGCCACCATTGCCAGCAGATCGTAGCCAATTGTATTATAGATGCCGGATCGCTCGGCAATCTCAATTTTCGTGCCAATACCATCCGACGAAATACCGATCCGTGCGCCGTTGAAATCCATGACATTGGAAAATGCACCATCCAGTCCGGGGCATGGCGCACCGGGCATATTCTGTCTGTTTGCAAATGTCTTTTTTGCCCAGGAATAAGCGATTTGTGAACATTGATTTCCCAAATCAATATCAATACCGCTCTGTTTTTTTTGGGTCATAATTTCTCCTGAAAAATGACATCTTTACGATCCGGACCTGTGGAAATCAAACCAATTTTCATACTCAAATAATCTTCGATAAACTTAATGTAATTTCGGCAATTGGTGGGTAATTTGTCATAATCAGTAATACCCACAATATCTTCTTCCCAACCAGGGAGATTTTCGTAAACCGGTTGATTTTGAGCATCATAATCAACAGCGACTTTCAACGTATCGAAACCATTCAGGCAATCGAGCTTGGTCAAAACAACGTAATTAAATCCATTCGTAATAAAAGATCGCTTGAGCATATTCAGGTCCAGCCAACCACACCGTCGCGGACGACCTGTTGTGGCGCCAAATTCGCGTCCTTTTTCCCGTAACTTTTCTCCGGCCACATTTTTCAATTCCGTTGGAAACGGACCAGCGCCAACACGGGTCGTATATGCTTTTACAATTCCGATCCGTTTATCAAATTCAAGGTACACTCCTCCACCGGAATATGCGCCGCCAATCGTCGTATTGGATGAAGTTACAAACGGATAGGTGCCATGATCCACATCCAAAAATGCACCCTGAGCGCCTTCATACAGAATACTTTTATTTGATGAAACTGCATCAGAGATTATTGCAACTGAATCTTTAATAAAAGGTTTCAATTGGTGCTGAATTTTTTCAAGTCTTTCCACTGAATCCTGAATATCGATAAATTCCATATCATAAGCACATTCAGTAATTTTCTTGTAATGCTCGGCATGTTCAAGATAGCGCTGTTTAAAATCGTCAGCCACAAAATCTTCAATACGAATACCGGTTCTCTGAACTTTATCCATATAACAGGGGCCAATTCCCCGGCCGGTAGTTCCGATTCGCTCATTCATCATGCAGTCAACGAATTTATGCACCGGCGTAACAAGATGCGCCCGGCTTGAGATAACCAGCTTATTTTGCGTGACTGCGACGCCCATTTTTTCCAATCCGACAATCTCTTCAACAAGAGATTCCGGATCAATGACACAGCCATTTCCGATAATATTCAAACAGTGGCCAGAGATAATGCCACCCGGAATTATGTGCAAGATAAATTGCACGCCATCTCGGACGATGGTATGACCCGCATTTGCACCACCCTGAAAACGAACCACGACGTCTGCATGATCCGCTAAAAAATCAACGAATTTGCCTTTTCCTTCATCGCCCCATTGTGCTCCCATGATAATATATTTTGCCATATTAATCTCCCCAGTTTGTGGAATAGTAATCTCTTTCACCTTCCGGAAGATAAATATCATGCACCTTGCCTTCTCTGATAGACAGCGCAGATACCACTTCAAGTTCAGCGTTTTCATGCAATTCTTTAATTGTCGACACCCCGCAGGATGACATGGACGCCCTGATTTTCGCCAGCGTTTCATCAATATTATCTTTAAGCTTCCCGGCATACTCCACAAAACCCTCAACACCTTCCACAAACATCATTTGATGATACCGTGCAGCTTTCCACTGATTTGCACGAGCAGATCCTTCTCCCCAGTATGATTTCATCACTTTATTGTTGATGTTCACTTTTTGCGTTGGCGATTCTTCCATTCTGGCAAAATATCGTCCCATCATTACATAATCGGCGCCCAGTGCCAGGGCGATCACTATATCCTTTGCATGAACAATTCCGCCATCAGCAATAATTGGAATATATTTTCCTGTTTTCTTGAAATACTTTTCACGGGCTTTGCTAACTTCCAGAATGGCGGTTGCCAATCCGCGACCGGTTCCTTTTTGTTCCTGGGTAATGCAGATCGAACCACCACCCATTCCAACTTTGACTGCACGGGCGCCGTTCTCTACTAAAAATTCAAATCCTTTAGCTGTAATAATATTGCCACCGATCAGCGGAATGTCCGGATAATGTGTTGTTACCCATTGCAATGCTTTCTGTTGGAACACCGAATATCCGTCTGATGAATCAATTGCCAGCACATCAACATGTGCATTTGCCAGGGCTGGAACACGCTCCTGATAATCATGAGTATTAATTGCTGCGGCGGTTAACAGGCGCTTTCTTTCATCAACAACTTCATACGGATGATTCAGGTGGTTTCGAATGTCCTTGCGAAACACCAGGTACATTAGCCGATCATTTTGATCTACAATGGGCAATACCGGATGATGGCTTTGCATTAAAATTGAATTCGCTTCTTTAAGATCATTAACATTTTTCCCCACGGTCATATCCTTACGCAGAATCATTCGCTCATGAACTTTTAAATGACCATGCAATGATACGTCATAATCATTTCGGGTAATTATGCCCAATAAAGTATTTTCATGATCAACCACCGGAAAAGTCGAATACCGTTTCTTTTGTGTAATTTCAAAAAGATCGTTCAGCAAAATATCTGGCTGAACTGTTTCCGGGTCTACAAAACCGGCCTTATGGCTTTTAATTTTTTCAATCATTTCTGCTTGCCGCTCAATCGTTTGTGAGCTATATATAAATGCCGCTCCTCCCAATGTTGCAAGCTCAATTCCCATTTTAACACCAGATACAGATTGCATTGCAGCAGAAACAACCGGGATATTTAAAAAGTACTTATTCTTTCTTTCCGCTGAATATACAAGTGGAGTCCGCAAAGATATCTTGTCAATGGAGCTTTTATCTGTGGTCAACCCGGGTAACAACCGAAACTCCATCAGTGTTCTGGATGGTTCAAGGAAAATTCGTGCCATTCACGCCTCGTTTACAAATTTTATAAAAAGTAAAAATTGTGGTTAACTTTAGAAATAAAATATTAATATAAAAAGATATTCTAAAAATGGCAAGTAAAAAGAATATTATTTATCCTGAAAAATTCATCGCCACAGAGGCTCAGAGTACACAGAGCTTTTATTTTCAAAATGTTACGCAAACAATAACAACTCGATTTTTTCTTAACTCAGTTTATAAAGTAATATGCAGACACGTTGCTGGTTCTCTGTGCTTCTGTAGCACGTTTTGTAAATAATGCAGGTTCTGAAATAGCGCCTTGAATTTTAAAGTTGCGATGAGAAATTTCATAGTTTAAATAAATAAATGCGCACGGCGGGATATTTCTCATTTTTCTATTAGACATAAGACATTATAGCGGCCACTCAAGTGAAGGTATTGGAATGGAAATACTTTCCTGCCCTGTACTATCTTTTTGATTTTTTTTGAATACCAGCGGCTTTCCTTGTGCAAATATTTCGATATTTTTCTTCTCTGGCACGTAAAACGTCAATCCACCTAAATTTTGGCTGTTGAAATGATGATTTTTCAGATTCGATGGATCACCCTTTAAATATATTTTGACAGACTCATCACTTTCTTGAATAGTCCAGAGAATTGATTTTGTCAGCAGATTGTAATTTAATAACCGACTAGTGGTTGTTAGCCACAGAATTCCGTCATGATAGAGTTCTGATAGATTGCGCAGGGTTTGAATGGATTGTTCGGACAGAGGCGAAGAATCATGTTTGTTTTTTCTATCTCCCAGATGGATGTAAAGAATAAGATATCCCTTTTTGCAAATCAATGTTTCAACCACATTATCATTTAATAGCATCGACAAGTCATCAGACCAATCATAGCGACCGAGCCCGAGCCTTTTGAAACGATACATTTCATTGCCATCTCGTAATTTATCCAGAGAAATAAGATCATTTTCCTTGCTGTTAAATGCCTCCCAGTGAATGAAATGTTTATTTGTAAATTTGTGGAAAAGCTTATCACTAAGTGTTATATAGCCTTTTAATTTGCTTTTTGCCCGTAATTTTCGGTTTTCATAAATGGGCGTTCTCCAATAAGCGTCTCCGAACGAGGCTTCACAATCCTGCCCTACATTGGTCATCAGTGAAATTTCCGAATCCCAAAAGAATTTAATGCCGTTATCAATCAACAAATCCGAATGATAAAAATCACTGTCAGGAATATCGCCCTGTCCGACTGATTTCTCCCCAATGTTTTGAGCGCTCTCAATACCGCCGTGATTAGTCCATACTGATAATTTTAAGCCATGCCTGTCCAGTTCTTCAAACGTATGTTCAGCGAGTTGGCGAGAAAAATCTGTAATCTTGGCAAAATTACCATACCCGTGCAGTACATCAATAATCCCTGCTCTGATAAAATCCCGGATCAATGGCGCTTCTTCGGAGGGATTACCATCCAAATCATCAAAATAAGAAAACGCGTGATCCGCGATATCCGGGCGATCATACATCCAGAAGGAATCGCCGATTGGCAAATCCAATCCCGTTCCAATTGAAGTGTTTTGTTTGGTGTTCAGAAATTTATGAATCTGAATGAAATTACTAAAACTCGTGCCATCGACATCACTACAAATTGTGAGCGCAGCTTTAAATGGGTATGGTAATTTTCTCAGTTTTACGTTCATAATGCACATCTCGATTATGGTTAATATAGAATGATTTCAGACAAAATCACATAAGTGATCGCTATTATTAAATCAGCGATCCAGGAACTTACATTTTGAATTCGATCCGCTCGCTAATTTTTTTTGCTGGTATGCCACCGACAACGGAATATGGTTCCACATCCTTTGTCACAACTGCACCCGCGGCAACAACAGCGCCATCTCCGATAGTTATTCCCGGCAATACAACCACGTACGCACCAAGCCACACATCCGCGCCAATGATAACGTCCTTTTCTACACCCTCCTGTTCTGCAATGAGCTGATCTTTGCGAATACCGTGATTATCCGCGGTAATAAACACACCTGGTCCGCACACCAGATTGTCCCCAATCATGATTTTGGCAGTTGGCCCGGCCCATAAGTACGAGTGACGATTAATATGTACATTTTCACCAAGAAAGATATTTTCAGAATGCGCCAGTGACGCCGAAGGCCTGATCACAGTACCGTTGCCCATTGCTCCGATATTTTTTATCGCCCAGACATTGTGAGAGCTAAACAAAGCAACCGTCTGTTTTAGCTGAAACCAAAAAATCCGGGAAAAAATAATTGATAGATATTTAAATAATTTGCTCATGCAAACATCCGTTCTTTAATCCTCGACATGAACCACCTGACATGGCACGCCGGCTGTTTTAGATAGTGATTCCAGCGTTCAGCGACTTCGGAAAACAGATGTTCACCTGTAATTTCCGACAGGTTTTGCAGCAATAAAATATGTAGCCGATGATATCTTTTTGATGCTAATCGGACCGGTGGCATCAAATCGTAAAACGACCAAAATCCCGTGTCATACCAGGCAATGTTCTCTTTTAATCCAACAGTAGCTTTTTTAAATAATTCATAAGCCAAATCATTGTTGTCAGCCAAATAAAAGTCATAGAGTCCGAAAAGAGCGAATATTAAACCATTTAAAACATAAGACGGCGGCGTGGACGGATATTCTTCAAATGATAGCGAGCCATCCGGATAATTCCGCATAATACCGCCTTCTTCCACTGGTATTGAAAAAATTGGGAACGACTTCCGGGCAGGATTCAGATATCGTTCATCCCCTGTTAATTGCCAGGCACGGCACAACGCAGAAAGCGCCTGCCCCTGGGCCATGGCCGAAAGCCATGGTTTCTTTAATTGATAAAACGGAATATCAACATGATAATACCAGACACGAGACTCATTCGCACCAGGTTCTGCATGATGCACCAACCAGTCCGCCAGTTTACAGAATAATTTCTTTTCTTGTTCATTATTAGAATTTAAGTAGCGGTTAAAATTGTACAGTGCATATTGTGAAATCGTCACCGGATTGTGCTGCCAATCCGCAGCCCGGCTGAAACGCACCAGCGGTAAGCCCTGTTCATTGAATTCATATTCGGAAAAATCTTCTCCGATTGCTTTGCTATAGTCGATGTAATATTTTTTCAGCTTTTCCATAGATTTTACATTGTGTAAAGGTCTGTGTTTCGATCTTTAAACAGGGGATTTTGAGGCGTGGCATGTTTATCCCGGGCGTCTGCGGGATTTATATCAGCGAACTGCACCTCCTCGCTGTTCACGCCGGCTTTTGCCAGCAAATCACCTTTGGGAGATACAATTTCGCTCTGCCCGGTAAAACGCAGGGTCAATGCGCCTCTGTTCTCAACTCCGATACGATTCGCTGTAATCGCGAACACCCGGTTCTCCAGACATCGGGTGATCATCGCATCCTGGCAATACGGCAGCACCAGATTGGACGGATGGCAAATAATATCAGCGCCAAGCAACGCCAGTGAACGCGCCGCTTCCGGATATATCCAGTCGAAACAAATCATCATTCCCAATTTATACGGACCGATATCGATGACGCTGTAAGATAAATTCCCTGGTTTAAAAAACAACTTCTCCCGATCAAATAAATGAACCTTCCGATATTTACCGAGAAAACCTTTGTCGCCACTTACACAGACAGCCGTATTGTAAAATGAATCGCCATCTCTTTCGGCAAGTCCGGCTACAATTGTTGTATTATGACGTTTCGCCTGTTCTATCAGCAATTGCGTTGCAGGACCGCCCGGGATTTCCTCTGCCAGTTTTTCCAGTTCATCTTTTTTCTGAAACAGATATCCGGTAGTGCACAATTCCGGTGCAACCCACAAATCCGCGGGTTCCTGCGCCAGCAATATCTTCATTTTCCGGAAATTTCCCTCGGTTTCCCCAAATTTACAATCAAATTGTATAAAACCTATTCTCACTTTTGTTTCTCCAAAAATTTTTTTTAATTATTTCCTAAATTTCTAAATCGCAATTCAGGAAATTCCAAAAATCAAATAATAAATTACAAATACGCCGTAGGACGCATCCGCCTTTGGCGTGATAAATAACAGTCTAAAATTCTAAAAAGAAAATTATTATACAATTGTAGCCCACTAAACACACAAAAATACACGAAATGTTATTTTTTTATTTTGAATTAAGCACTATTTTGTGTGTTTCGTGGGCAATAAATCTATTTTTTCAATACTCACCGTATTCCCTCACCGTATCCACCATCGCTGCGAAATTCTTCGGGCTGACGTATTCGGGTACGGAATTCCCTGATCCCAGACAATAGCCACCACCGGGCGCAATTTCACGCAGCAGATATTTGACGCGATCAACCACCTGCTCCCGGGCGCCACGGGATAACAGGTCAACATCCACGTTGCCGATCAGACAAAATGATTTTCCATATTTCTGTTTTAACTCTTTAATATCCATTGCCTGCGGCTCAATCGGATGAATCGCATTCACGCCACAGGATTTGATGTCATCTAAAACTTCCCGGATATTTCCATCGGTGTGATAAATAAAGGGATAGTCATGTTGTTGGCACAGGTCGCCAATTTTTTTCATCCAGGGGAAAAGATACTGTTCATAAACATTGGGAGAGACAAATAAGCCCGTGTTGATGGCGATATCATCGGAATAGAACAGTGCGCCGACTTTATCGTAATCAGCCATTTTTTCAAACAGATGATATACAATGGAACCGATTTTTTCAAACATTGCGCCGATTAATTCCGGATCATCGATCAGCGCGAAGGAAAATGTTTCAAATCCCATGAAATCCCAAACCCAGGTAAAAATATCGCCGTACTGGGCAACGATTTTCATATTTTCCGGCAGAATAAGTTGCGCTTCTTCAAACAAGGTGAATTTGATTTCATCGGGTTTGGGCCAGCGAAATTTTTCGAATTCCTCCCAATTTGTGATAATTCCCTTGCCACTGGCATGCCAGGAGCGATCCGCTGAATGGTCTGTCATTTCCGTAATTCTCTCCCCTTCTTTGGGGACAGCCTTATCAGGATTCATGTCAATGATCGGGCTGAGTTTGATATAATCATAACCTGCTTTCGCTGCGAAGTCAATTTCATCCTGGATTGAAATAATTTGGCGGCCAAGGTACTGCGCTTTAATCGAACGAGCGACGCCAAGTTCAAATAGCGGAACACGATCCGGCTGGTCTCCTAAAAGAGCAGTTCGAAGTCTATGGAAATCTGGTTGCGTACTCATGTCATCCCCTTATTTTTACCTAAACTTAGTAAATTGAAATCGCAAAGTCAAGTAAAAAGTAACGGAGTCATGGATTAATCAATTTTATTTCTGCGGATGACACAACGAAATCCGATATAATTATTTGTTGTGGCAGGCTCATAAGAAGCACGGAATGTAGCTCGCAGATTATCCTGATAAAAAAGATAACCACCGCCCCGAACAACTTTTGTGGTTCCTGTTTGCGGTCCCTTTGGATTTTTATAGGGGGATTCAGCGTAAAAATCGCGTTGATACCAATCGAGGCACCATTCCCGCACATTATCAACAAGATCATAGACGCCATACGGGCTGGAGCTATTCATAGTTTGCAATGAATCGTACATTTGTCCGTTAAAAAAACCGACAGGAGTTGTGGTATTATCAAACGGATCGCCACTGTCCCAATAATTAGCAGTAATTCCGGTAATTTTATTTCCCCAGGGGTACAATCGTTGATCGTTACCGCGAGCCACCTTTTCCCATTCGGCCTCAGTTGGCAGGCTTTTTCCGTAAAATTCAGCGTACGCTTTTGCACCGTCCCAGCTTACCTCGATCACCGGGTGATTCTCAAAATTAGGTTCAACAACAAACACTGAATCTTCCATAAGGATTTTAACATCCGGACTGCGTAAATTAATACAGGTTTTTGTATTAACCATCATGGCCTCATTTAAAAACTCGGCATATTGCTGATTTGTCACCGGATATTTATCGATCCAGAAGTCATCGATAAACACTTCGTGTACCGGGCCTTCATCCACTTCAAAGTCGCTGCTACCCAGATGAAATGAACCGACGTCAACATAAATCATTTTGTAAAAGCGATTTCTGAATTCTTTCTCAACAGTTGATGACATTCCCATCAAATCACGGACTTCCAAGACAATAGTTTGCCGCTGAAATTCTGGTAAAGTTGTGGTCACAACAAAATCAGACGACCATTGTGTGTCCCACTGCTGATCATTATTAAAATCCCAGCGCACTTCAATATTTTTACTGTCTTCAAAATCATTACTGGCTGAGGCGTCATAAAATATCTGAAGTGGATTTTCAAAATCCTGATGATATTTTATTTTTCCCTGTGGTCTTTCATACACTTTCAATTCTCTGGTCGCTTCGACTAACCAACCACCCTCGGTTTTTACTTGCAATTTAACTGTTTTTAATCCTCCTCCTGTATTGTACTTGAACACTTCGGTTTTTGAAAAACTCCAGTCAGTATCAAATACACCGTCAAGGTCCCAGTCCCATCGGAGATAGATATCAAAATTATGATTGCTTTGGCGAGCATTAAAATAGAAAATTGTTTCCCTGGCAATTCCACTATCCGGAGTTACATTAAATTTTGCAACAGGTGGAGTGAGATCAGAAATAATTTCATCATAGTAAATTTGTGATTGAGAACTATCCGGGTAAAGCAATTTTAAATAAACACGTTGATAACCATCCCCATCTGCCAACTGCCAATCCATTTGTGAGCGCACAGGAATCCAATTCGATCTTTTAAAATCGTCTTTATTGCTAACCATTATTTGGTGGGCGCCGGGAGCGATAATCAACAGGACGACATCTCTTGATATGGTATATTTATCGTCACGATTAATTTTAATCAGCGGCATTTTACCATCTTTCTCAACTTGCCATTCGATTGGTTGTCTATTTATTTCCTGTAAGGAATCATCGAACACAGAATTAAGAAGGGTGTCAATCGAGGTTTTATCTTGAAAATCATCCCGGCTGGCTGGCTTTGCGGGAGAAGATTGAGATATGTGTGAGCTGTCCGGATGTAAGTTCACGGGTTGATCACTTTTCGCCGCGTTATCTATTAATTGCTTTTTATAATGGCGCTTCGCAATATCGCGAATAATACGACTCAATTCAGTTGTCTCACTTGTCGACTCCGGGGAAACAACTTTTACGGTATCCTGGGACAATGAATCATTTATATACAAACAAACAATAATTATCAGAATAATAATTCGTATTGAGCATTTACCACACATATTTATCTCCCACTTAACGTGGCATTATTTCATAAATAAGTAATCTATTACGGTATATGCTCTAATATATTTTAATCAAATAGTAAAGTCAAGTAAAAATACTGTAATTTAAATGATATTCTTTGATTTTAAATAAGTTATTCCATTTTTTAAATCAGCATATTCAACATGCCTGTTCACCTCGATAATTCTAATAACATCATCATTCAAGTATTTCTGAACCATGTCAAAATCGATATCGCCCTGTCCTGGTGCGATATGATCGTTATAACCGTTGCAATCGTGTAAATGAGTTCCCACTAAATGATCACGATATGCTTTTAGAAACATTTCATGATTTTTTAATCCAAAAACCTGAGCTGCCTGCGCATGCCCACAATCGTGCCAATAACCGATATTTCCGCCATCAAAAGTATTCAGTATCAACCCAACTTCCTCATAATTTGGGATTTCTGTACAATAATATCGATTTTCTGCACCGAGCATAATGTTTAATTTTATGGCTTCTTCATTAAGTCGATCCAGGCTGGAAAGCACAGCATCAAAATTTTTATTCTGTTTTGACTCACGTTCCTTTAATTTTTGATTTAAAAATTGTTTTCCGACATGGTTTTCAAAACCACCTGAATCAAATAAACTAAAAAATCTTTTTCTTTCTTTGAGAATATCAACCTTTCCCAGGTGCAATACAACAGCGCCCGCTTCCAAATCGTGAGCATTTTGAATGGATCTAAGTGTGTATTTTACTGCCAATTTCCGTTCATCCTCATCCAGCGAAGATAATAACAAAGCATCTCCGGACGCTTTGTCCTCAGGTAATATATCCGGATGCGGTAAAAAATTATGAACGCTTAATACTTTTAACGAGCTGGATTTTAGCGTTTTTTTCATTTGCATAAATTTTTCAGCAGTAATCCGATATTCTAATTCGACTCCGGGAATTCCGGTTTCTTCTAACTTCTTCACTAACTCTTCACCGGTTGCAGCATCTTTTGATTTCCATACAGTTGATATTCCGAACATAAATTCCGACTTTCTTTTAACGTATTTTAAGTAAAAAGATTTAACGCAAAAGCTATGTGTTTAAAACATAGCTCGCGAAAATCGCTTATGGTGCGGATTTACTCGTTTTTTTCTCCGCGATAATCCGCGTTATCTGAGCAATTCGCGTTCTATTTAAATAAATCCGCTACTCAATAAAAATCACAATTAAGCGCCGCGGTCCGTGAGCGCCCAGTACCAGCACTTTTTCGATATCCGCCGTACGGCTGGGCCCGGCGACTATAAACATGTCTTTGGCTTCTTCGGCAGGCAATTTCTCAAATAACTCAAACTGGTTGGCAACCATCTTATCACTATGAATAACCGCGATAATGGTATCTGCCAGAAAGTGTGGCAAGGTCGTTCGGCTGGCATTGTAAGTAAATGTAAGCGCGCCAATATCCGCAATGGCAAAAGACGGCTCCACTAGTGCCGTGCCGATCGACGCCAGTTCGTTTTTGCGTTGCGTCCCCTTAAACGACAACGGATCGACCCATTCGATGGTGCTACGTAACTTTCCGGTTGCCTCGACGACCTGGCGGGTCAATTCTCCCCCGGCAACCGCAATTTGAAGAATGTCATTCTCGCTGATAATGTCATTCAGCGTCTGTGCCGACTGTTTAAGGTTTTTGACAGCATAAAATTCGCCGGATACTTTTTCCAGTTCCTCTTTAAATTGCGCCATTAATTGGGGCGGCGTAGCCGGCGTTACCTTATCCAATTTGGTTTTTATTGCCTGATCCAGATCTGCGGGTGTGTCTGGTATGTGGGATCGGATTTTTAGCGCGGATTTTATTTTCTTTAAAATGATTTCTCGACTAGTCATTTCGTCCTCTATTGGCTGATCATGCATCTTTTCGTTCCATGTCTTTAAACCGATTGCGAAAGCCTCTGGCATCAAACCGGGCAAAGGCTCTTTTTCTGTTGTAGCCCTGCAGTGGGAATGTCCTGCCTCCGGGCAGCAGTTGCTGCAATTTTCCGGGAAACCAGGTGGCAAACCGATACAGACGGGGGTGTTTTGCCAGAAATCCCCATAGCGCCATACCAATTCGTTCGGTCATAGCAGGTTTTGTATGTTCCACAATCCGGTTCCGTAATTTCAGGATATGATCAGGAAGTCGAATTCTCATGGGACAGTTATCAAAACACGCGCTGCACAACGAGCACAGATACGGTGAAAGCTTTCCGACCTTCTCACCCAAATACTGAGGAATCAACGTAATTCCGATGGGTCCCATATACACCCAGCCATAGGCATGCCCGCCGATTTGCTGGTAAACAGGACAGGCATTAAGACAGGAAGCGCAGCGAATACAAAACAGGGTTTCCCTGAGCGTTGGATCCCGCAGGATCTTCGATCTCCCGTTATCCATCAACACCAGATGCACTTCTTCCGAGCCTTCGCCGTAACGTCCATGCAGCGGTCCGCCGATAATATTCAGATAAGTCGAGCTTTTTTGACCTGTAGCATTTGGAGCAAGCAATTTAAGGAAATACGCCAAATCACTCAATTTCGGAATGAGCTTTTCGATTCCCATCACCGCAACATGGATTTTTGGCAGCGTCATAGTCAAATG
Organism: uncultured Cytophagia bacterium; assembly: GCA_964498785.1. GTDB lineage: Bacteria > Zhuqueibacterota > Zhuqueibacteria > Thermofontimicrobiales > Thiofontviventaceae > Mariaggregatimicrobium. Next base: position 32,365 of record CAZCJL010000033.1, read on the forward strand.
AGCGTTTGCTTCATTTTCCACAATACAGAATGTTCCGGATTCTGCAATTCCGAAATTAACGCCGGAGATTCCCATATCCGCGGTCAGGAATTTATCCCGCAATTTTGCACGAGCGATTTTCAATAGCTCGGTGGGGTCGTCTGTGTATTCATTTCCCAATTTTTCATGAAACAACTTTCCCACATCCCGCCGGCTTAAATGCAGCGCCGGAATGATCAAATGTGAAGGAATTTGTTCCTTCAGTTGGATGATATATTCGCCGAGGTCGGTCTCCAGGGTTTCGATGTTATTGTCGATTAATGTCTGATTTAAGTGCATTTCTTCGGTGGTAAGGGATTTCGATTTGACGATTTTTTTAACGTTTTTATCTCTGGCGAGCTGCAGAACAATTTCCCGTGCCTCTGCTGAATTCGCTGCCCAGTGCACATGAATCCGGTTTTCCTGGCAGTGTTTTTCAAATTTTGTGAGATACGTATCCAGATTTTCAATTACGTTCTTTTTAATGCCATGCGTTTTAAGTCGCAGTTCTTCCCAATAGGGCGTCTGGTCAATAATCGCCTGCCGGGCATCCACTGTGGATCGGGTGGCATTATCCACCGATTTTCGCATATCCGAATCTGCCAGTGCCTTGCGCACGTATTTTTTTGTGTTGACTGGTGTTACTTGCATTTGATGTGCCTTTTTTTTGGACAGAATAATCATGCCATAGGCAGATCAGCCTTTGGTTGACAGGATTAACACGATTTTATTCTTCAAAACCGCTAAAGCGGTTGGAGTTAACGTTAGGAGTTTGATTGTGATCATAATACATTGTGGCACTCTTTCAATTTTCTGTTACCCCGTTCTTTTGAACTATCACCATGATTCATCATGATAACAATGATTGTTGTAACCGCTTCAGCGATTTTTCATTTTAAATGAATAACAGAAATTCATGTTAATCGCCCTCGATACTTTGCGCAAGCAAATTTGCGATGTGCAGCGTCCGGGCACGGAAATTGTTTTTCTTGAGATATCCGTTGATATTCATTAGGCAACTGGAATCTGCACCAATGCAATACTCGGCGCCGCTCTGTTCGATGCAGCGGCATTTTCGCTGCACCATTTCCAGCGAGATATCTTTCCATTTGTAAGAAAACGTTCCGCCGAATCCGCAGCAGGTATCCGATTTTTCCATTTCCACAAAATCAATGTCTTTTATTGCCCGGATCAGTTTGCGCGGCTGTTCGCGAACTCCCAATCCCTGGGCAACGTGACATGAATCATGGTACGTCACTTTATGCGGGAACGAGCCGCCGACGTCCTCAACATCGAGAACATCAACCATAAATTCTGTAAATTCGTAAATGCGTTTTTTCATCTCCCGGTACGGCTCGATCAAATCACTGCGCAGCGGAAGGTCTTCGTAATGTGTTCGCACCATTGATACACACGATCCGGACGGAGCGACAATATATTCCTCGTCCCGAAACAGCTCGATGAAATGTTCTGCCACCGGAACTGTTTGGTTATGATAACCGGTATTAAACGCCGGCTGACCACAGCACGTCTGGTTTTCGACGTATTTGATTTCCACCCCTAATTTTCTGAAAATCCTGACCATTGACAGTCCGGAATCGGGAAACAGATGCTCGGTCAGGCAGGGAATAAACAGCGATACTTTCATTTGATTTTGAGCCTTATACGTATATTTCATTTTTCATGAAATCAATTCACAAATGATATTTTTGAATTGTTCCTGAGTAAAATCCCTTTAGTGGGCATGCGAGAATTTTTAAGGTTCAAAAAATGAGATATTAGGTCCGCCTAATATCTTGTGATTGATATATACTTCCGACCGGAATTGTGCAATTCGTTCCGCAGACGAGGCGTTATGCGCCGCCTGTTCCAGTGTGGTTTCTCCGGTGGAGATGACGCCGTATCCCGCAACGACACAACATCCTTTGTACCAGCGCAGCATATTCAGAATTGGGTTTTCCGGGGTGATGTTCACAATCTGCTGCATATCCACCAGACCAAGTCGCGGATTCAAATAAATCGCCTCTGCATCAATGGGGATAACTACCGGATGCTCCGTTTTGGTATAAGAGATATCCACAGGTTTTCCCAGCAGCACGTCAGCACCGTATTTTTCCGCCAGAATTGCCATACCTTCAGCGGTGGCTAACGGACTGGTGGTAATCATGCATGTATTTTGATGAGTATATTTGTAAATGAGTTTGTGCAGCGTTAAATCTAAGCTATCGTTCGGCTCAAATTTTAGCGATTTCTTGAACAGCGGAAAGTCGAAATCTTCGGGTACACCAGATGTCGGACAATAGATCATCTGGGATGCTGAAATTTTCTGGCTCATGGAACCGGTGGCAAATCCTGCGATGCTATTGTTGTAATTATAGATCAGTCGTTGTTTAAAATCATCCATTACGCTCTGATCATCGATTTCCTGCACCTGATATTCATTCTGGTTATATAAATGCGGTTTTGCCGGAAAAAAATTATCAAGTCCGCGGCTCCGCATTTCTTTAAGGATTTCCAAAACATTCACACCGCGGCGTCGCAGGAATGTGAGCAATTTTGCGCTTAATTCCAAATTACTCAGTCGATAAAATGCATCTTCAGGCGAATATCCTCTCACAAATGGACCGTGCCCCCGCACCAGGGTCATACGTTTATCGGTTAAATATTTGGGGATGCGCTCCTCCATTTCCGCGGAACCCACCGGCTGAAAATAACTGCCAACAACAACGCTGCCAACCGCGTACGCGCCGAACAGATCCACCGGATGAAACAGGAACTCGTCTCTCCCCTTCTCATCTTTTCCGAGAAATTCGATAAACATTTGCTGTTCGCTGGTATCAAATGTGGTGGACGTCGCGCTGATATAATGCGCGTGGATCACAGAATTAACCTTCGGCAACTGCAGAATGCGGCGGTGGATTGTGGATTCGGTCGACCCGCGGGCGTCACCCCAACTAACGCTGGAAAATTTCACCGGTACAATATCCTGTGGTATCAGCGCGGCGCATTGAGATCCGCTGCTGGTGATATAAAAGATGTCTGCTTCATTCGGGTCACGAAAGGACAGGTTCCCGCTGTGCGTATTATTGCCGTTCAATCGTGCAATTGCCGCACCGATCCGGCGCATTTTTTCGTAAATTTCGGTTTGACTCTTTGGTGACTTGTTACCCATTTTTAGTTTTATTTCCTTGTTCGTCATCCAGATTTCCGAAATCTTTAAGATTTCGGAAATCTCTAATTCTGCAATATATTTTCTGTCGGCACAAAATCCATTAAATTCATTTGCTTTAATGTTTGCACAGTTGGCTTTCCCTGATCATCCCAACCGATTGAATGATAATATTCTTTGTGCATTTTATCAAACGCTTCACGAATACAAATCAATTCACTGTCACGGGTTTGAATTTTTTCTTCATAAAATCGGTTTGGAAGCCAGTCGTGTTCAGATGAGATTCCACACAAGATATTGAACGCTCGTTCCAAAGTGATTGTTCGCTGTGCAATAATTTGCAGCGTTCCTGAATTATGCTCCTGGCCGGTAACAGCATTGACCAATGAAGCGTATTCATCCAATCCTAATGCAAAGGATCCATAGGCACAGGCGCCAATAATATCCAATGTCGTATTTTTTAATGTAGCGTTTTTAGAGATCAACGGCGTGCCTTCGATTCTGTTAGGCGGCCATTCTGAATACCCTGCGCAATAAGCATGAGGCGCAGTATAACCACCTTCAAGATGGCAACCGCCGCGGTTACTCATCTCGTAACATAATGCCTGACTGTAAGAAGTGCGAGGATCATACGCCGGCAATTCTAACTTTTTAACGCTCATGGAAAGTTCCGTGTGACCGTATCGGCTACTGAATTCATAAGAACCTTTTGCCAAATATTTTCCGATACCCTCTGATTTACCGATGAGGTGCACCAGCGGAACCAGCAATTCACTTTTTCCAAATCCCGGTTTACCATATTGTTTCACAAAATCACTCACATCGTCCATGAAATCATGTTCAGCCGAAGTCAGTCGGTTTTCTTTTACACTGATTTTTTCGTACAATTCAAAAAAGGAGGCAATCGTCGCACCCAGCGAAATAGTATCCAGACCATAGCGATTGGCAAGATAATTTGCCTGAACAATTATCGGCAGATCATAAATAGAGAGATTTGCGCCCATAAGTGTAACGGTTTCAAATTCCGGTCCCTCCCCTTTTTCAATGATGCTGTCATCGGGATTTAGCAGCGTCGTTTCCCGTTTACAAATAATCGAACAATTGTAACACGCGCTTTTTTTGACCTTAATCCGCTGCTCCCCTTTTTGTGCGCGTTCATAATGATAACGCAGCGCTTCGCCGTTTATTTTATTAATCTGGGAGATGTCGTGATTCGTATTCTGCATATTATTATGAATTAATTGATTGTAATTATTCACCATACCCAGAATTCCCAGCGATCCCATAGATGCCAGAACACCGAACAAATCTTCTTTTTTGGTAAATTTGCCTGAGTCCAGCTTCATTTTTACATGATACATCGCACCTCTTTCATTGCGGATTTTAAACGCCTCTTCATCCGCAACATTGATTTTCAGGTCAGGGCGCGGCATTACAGCAATGGCATGTAAATTTTTTGAGCCCCATACCGCGCCGCCGCCACCGCGACCGAGCGCCTTGCCGGTGTCACTCATCACGTTGGCAAAATGCGCTCTTTTTTTTCCGGCTTCGCCGATTGTCAGCACAGAGGCTTTCGAATCATGTTGGCGACGAACGGATTCACGCAACTCGATGGCATCCAGATGTTCGAACGGACAGGCATCTCTAAATTCAATTTTTCCTGGACTGATCAACAGATAGACAGGCCGCGGCGATTTGCCGGTAATAATCATCGCATCGAAACCCGAGCGTTTGAAATCCACTGCCCAGCGACCGCCAGCATTCGAACTGCCATACGCACCGGTTAACGGTGATTTATAATTCATGTGAAGCCTGCCAGATGTCGGCATCCGAGTTCCGGTTGTCGGCGCAGTGGAGATAATAATCACGTTATCATCTGAAAGAGGTTGGACTTCGGCAAATGCATTTTTGTAGCGCCCATTTTGCTGCAATTCAAGAAAATGTCTGCAAAGCAAGGCGACGCCCAGTCCGCGGCCGCCAAAAAACAGTTCAGCGAGTTCAGGATCAAGTGGCCTGATTTCATAATTCTGATTCGTCAGATCCACATTCAGGATTTTTCCCATATATCCGGTTGGCAATTTTCTTTTCATTTTTTCAGCCATTTTAAATTTGAGCAAAGTGCTAAAAGCGATCGTATTGCAATCTTATTATGATGGGAGCAATTCCAAAAAGTTGGTAATTTCTCGTGGAGCTGTATCATAAGTTTGATTTTTTTGTAAAATGTCATTCCGGGATTGTCCCGGAATTTCCTGATTATTTAAAAGTTAGGGGATTCCGGCATTCGCAGGAATGACACCAAAAAATGACTTTTGAGACAGCCCCATGTATTGCAACGCGTCCTAAAATCCATTCCAACGCAAAGCATTGGAACGAGAAAAATACCAACAAAATGGAATTGCACCCTATTATGATGTATTTTGGTTCCATAAAGATCAATAAGAATAAGAAGATATTCAAATGAATTATCGATTTGGTTCTATAAGTTGATTGTTTTGCCTCGTGATATTCGTGCGCTTCGTTGTTTTCTTCATGACCTAAATTTTAACACTATCAATCTGAGACCCTGGCGTCATTTTATCATTCTGGTTTCCGTTTATAAAAGTCATAATATTGCAGATTTCCCACAATCCCTGCTTCTGCCTGTGTGATTGTAAATTGTTTTGGCGTATAACCACCTGTACGTGCGGTTTTTTGTTGATTCAACCCAAAGCGGTAATTCCAAATCAACTCGTATCCCTGTTCCACTCTGGCAGGTAATCCCATTTCTCCCCAAACGACCACCCAGTCGGCATCGTTATAATCATCGAACATTTCCGGAGAAAGCCTGCCTCTGTAAACGTCGTTATAGGGATTTTTCGCTTCCAGCAATGCAATCCATTTCATCTGCGGCAGATAGAAATAGGCAGCCATTCCTTTATCATTTCTGATGAAAGCGACGTTATCACCCTGCTTGATGTTTTGTTCCAGGAATTCGACCATTGGCTTATTAAATGACGCATTTTTAGTAAACTGCCGCTTTACCACAGCTTCAGACATGTTCAGTACGCTGGTCCAGTTGTGATAAATAAACAGGATACCAAGAAAGATCAGCGCCGCATTGCGCCCCCATATCGAGTATGCCCAATAAATAAAAACAGCGCCAGCGATAAGTGAAATCGGAATCATGAACAGGTAGTAGCGAAGAAACGCGTTCGATTTCACCAGTAGCACTGAAATCAACACTGTCGTGATCAGAATAACCCAGAACAGGTTTATCAGTTTTACATGCGCATTTATTTTATCGCGATAACGTATGATCAGAAAAATTTCCAACACGATGAACGGAATAATCGGAAACAGCAGATTCATTCGGCGGAAAACTAATGTCAGCCACATCCAGTAATTACTCCACATCGGTAGCTCGGTCATTTCCGCCCGTTGGATAAATGCATTATGGACAAAAATGATCATCGGCGATACGATTAGCAGAATCGCTGCGGATGTAATGAGAAAGCCACGCGTGAATCGTTTTTCCCGGATAACCAGCAATCCGATAATCAAACCGGCCCACAGGAATCCGAAAGTGAGATAATTGGACAAAAACAGCAGCAAACCATAAATTCCGATTCTCACAAAAACAGCGTTTGTTCGGCTTTCCTCCGGTGCTTTGAGGTATTTTATCAATTCATAAAAGATTGCCAGCGTAATCACGATAACCAGCGCATAATACCTGGATTGACGCACGAAATGAAGATACGGCAGCGAAAAAATGCACACGAATGCTGCGATTTCTGCAAAACGCCGGTCATCGAATAATTTTCGGAAGATCAAATACAGCAGATAAATGCCGAAGATACCGAGCAACACATAAGGCAAGCGTGCGGTGAATGTATTTGCTCCGAAAATTTTAAAGAACAGCGCTGAGACATAAAATTGCAGCCATCCTTGCATACTGGGCAAAAAATGTTCATTAAAGTCATGTCCCTTTGCGCCCTGGACAATCAACTGCTCGCCGTTCCAGACTTTGGGCACGAGAGAATTGGACTGCGCCATTTCTCTCGCCCAACATGCGGTGGTGGCTTCGTCCCGCCAGAGCAATGCACCATCCAATCTCCAGAAAAACGCAAAATAAATTGCAATGGTGAGAAAGAAATACAGCCAGTATTTTTGCAGAATTGATTTCATGCTACACAGGTCGTTTTGCTTGTGGTTTCAGGTCTGTAATCGAGTCAATTTTAACCGGTTTGCCGCTTTCAATGCTATTGCGGGCCGCAATTCCCACGAGAATAGACATTGCTCCGTCACGAGTACCAGCAGCTTGTTTATAGGGATCTTCCATATCCGGGTCTTTAAAAATCTTATCCTTGAGCCGGACGTCACCACCGCCGTGTCCGCCTCCGCCGTGATGAACCTTGATTATCTCAGTTTCGCCAAAATTATCTGTAACGCGTATTTCATCATAATCATTCTTTGGCCATGGCTGTCGCTCATGAATCCATGTCTCCATTCGTCCTTTGGTTCCGTTAAAAGCAATACGATAGCCTTCATACGGTGAATATGTTGTCAATGAATAACTGACCTGCACATCGTTGGCATATTTTATTTGAACCGCCATTTTATCATAAATATTAATATCTTCCTTCCAAACACAACCGTCCCGCAGATAGCCGTCATATTTTTCATGATCGACATACAAGCGCATCATATCTTCACTTTTTGTAATGTCCCAAAAGAACTTGCATTTATCCTTATGCGGACAGGGTCTGCAATTCGTGGCTCGGAATTCATGGTTTTTACCGTAAAATTCCAGATTTCCGTACCCGAATACTTCATAAGGGTCAGAATCCAGCCACCAGTTGAGCAGATCGAAATGATGCGTGGCTTTGTGAACGAGCAAAGTACCTGATTTTTCCCGCAACCGGTGCCATCTTCTGAAATAGGCAGCCCCGTGATAAATATCAAGATACCAGTGAAAATCAACTGATGTGATTCTGCCAACACGTTCTTCCATTAAAAGTTGTTTAAGTTTGCGACGATGCGGAGAGTACCGGTAATTGAAAGTCACAATTACATCACGTCCCGTTCGTTTTTGTGCATCCAGGATTCGTTGGCATTTCATTTCGTCGGTCGTCATGGGTTTTTCGGTGATAATATCAACGCCCATTTCCATGCCTTTGGAAATAAACTCATCATGAGTTGCGTCAACAGTTGTGACAATGAGCTTATCAGGTTTGGTTTTACGAATCATTTCCTCAAAATATGTGAATGTAGGACAATTTACTCCGATCGTCTTTTTCCCGTATTCCAGGCGACCGGGATTAATATCGCACAGCCCAACAAATTCAACATAGTCCTTATATTCTTCCATGACGCGCTTGCCCCACATGCCGTTCCCCCGACTACCTGTCCCGACCATTGCTAATTTCATTTTGCTTGCCGGGGGTTTTGAAAAAGCGGCATGAACAGGATTCAACATCATTGCGCCGGCTATGGCGCCACCGCTCGTTCTTAAGAATTCCCTGCGTTTCATTGTCATTCCTCCTGATATGTCTATAAATAATAAGTTGTATTCATTCCTATTTTAAGGTGACATTTTTGCTGTGCGTCAAACATAAAAAAATCAGTTGGTGAGCATGTTACAAGATGTTCAATATAATAATTTTTTAAATGAGATACAAGTATTTATATGAAATCTTTTGATAAAAATCGAGAGAAAGGTTTTTATTGAGTAAGGCGCTTCACTTAATTGAATTGCAGATACCAGCTAAAAAAGACGGCTGTAATGCAATGACACAGTCGCCGCGCCCAATAAAAAGACTTCCGAAATCTGGAAAATTTCGGAAGTCTGCAATTATGCTAATGCTCTTCCCTGATCACCGTCTTTAACGTATAAAAAACAATCACAGAAAACATAACACCAAAAACACTCGGCTGAATGAACTCTTTATAGGGAGTTGCCATGTAAATAAGAGTTGCGACTGTTGATAACGCCATAGTAATAAATATAACAAGGTTCAATGCTTCAGATTTTTGTTTTGAAAATACTCCGAAAATCACCGGCAAAATGATTCCTGGCGCCCATAAATTATAAGTAAGAAGCAACAGGTCAATAACATTAGGCAAAACCAGCGCCAGCATTATTCCCATTATTCCTAAAACGATCGAACTGATGCGCGCGATTAATAATGCTTGTTGTGGGCGAGGATTTGATTTGGACAGATATTCTTCATACAGATCTTTTACAAAAATCGCTGTTAACGAATTGAGAATCGAATCAGCCGAGGACATGACCGCGCTCATTAGCGCGGCGATGATCAATCCGCCGATGACCGGGTTATTCAATTTTAAAATGGTTTTTGGTAGCGCCATTTCCGAATCAATATTCGGGAAATGAACCCGTGCATAGAGAGCGATGAAAAACAGAATGACCGGGAACGTAAATGCCAGAAACACGCCAACCCTGACAATCCCTTTTCGCGTTTCCCGGACATCTTTCGCGACACAATAGCGGGTAGCATACCCGGGAGCGAATGTCTCACCCAACAGGAACGCCAGGAACGTTGTAATCAAAAAGAGCCAGCCTTTTCCGCCTTCTATTTGGAAAAATTCAGACGGCACAATTTGGGAAATGTGCGAAGTTTGACTCATTAAATCCGGGATGCAGAGGAACAGGGTGAATGTAAAACCGAGAATAAGAATAATAAATTGATAGACATCCGTATGAATGACGGCTAATAAGCCACCAGCAGTGCTGTACAGAATAACGATCCCACCCCCGATCAACACAGAATAAAGATAGGGCAGTTCCGGGATCATGGTGGAAATAATTTTCCCAAATGCGACCATTTGCGCGCCAAGCACTCCGACGGAAAAAAAGAGCGACAGCAGAAATGCGACAAAGCGACTTCTTTTCCCGTATCGAAATCCGAAGTAGCCAGCAACGGTGTATAGTTCTGCATCTCTGAAACGCGGTGCAACGAACAAACCAGAAAAAATAAAATGAACATACCAACCGGCAGAAACCAGTAACATCAGCACGCCCCATTCATACGTTCTGCCAATTGCTCCGATAGAAGCTCCACCGCCAACCACGGTAGCGCCCATTGTGCAAAACAGAAAGAACCAGCCTATATTTCGCCCGGCAACTAAAAAATCATCACTATCATTAATTTCCCTTGATCGACGAACTCCTTTACTGATAATAAAAATGAAGTAGACAACAATAATCGTATACTCAATCCAGGAATGAGCCATCAGGCAACCTTCCATTTAATGAACAGATCTTTTAAATGATTTCCGAAATCAAGGATCGACAACTGCGCGGCTTCGGCGCGCAAGGCATCCAGCATTTTTGTTTTAATATGCCACGATTGACTGGCATCCCAGTAATTCTCGATCCACTCGTCCATTTGCCTGTAACTGTACCAGTGCGATTGATAATCAGAATAGGTGTCAATATCCCCGGTTTCAATTACTTTCTCTGTCAACTTCGGATCCCTCGTCAAAATATGACCTTTTTTTACCAAATCACAGCCGTTGCGATACACATCTACTGTCAGCGTATCATCTTTACTATGAGCAAGTTTATAACTTCGCGGAATCTGTTGATATTCTTCTGTTGCATAAATATCAGGAACCATCCATCTGGGTTGTCCGGATACATCCATTGTCGATTCATATTGTCCCAACGCATAGGAATTCACATATTCTTTTTGATAATTGGAAATGATTGCAATGCCGTTTGCTGCTTCAACTGCCCGGCGCATGGATTTAAATAATTCCATTGCGCCTTTGGCTCCCTGCATCACGCCGATAGAGTTGACAAGACACACAGCTACCGGCAGAACTTCTTTGCTTTCTTCTTTCAGTTCAAATGCAGACCCTTGATCAAATGTCAATTTACTATTTTTGGGTTGATCTAATTCTAATTGCTTTAATTTTTCTAATGCCAGATTTATCATGTTTTGTGAGAAATCAATCCCCCAAACTTCCTTTAATCCTCGAGCAATATGAGAATCATACGCTAATTTGGGATTATTTTTCTTAAGCGCCAGCAACGGATGCGTAACTGGTAGACCTGTAATATCTTCTGTTTTGGCGCCATAACGAACGTGCAGTCTACCGGACCCACAGCCGATATCCAACAATTTAATCGGACGTTGCTGAGTTTCGGCAAGGTAGCGTAGCATTCGGTCAAGAAAATCTTCCTCAAAATCTTCAAACGCTAAAATATCCGGGTGTCCGCCAACAATTTGTCGTTCATAAGTTTCCGCGCAATCGTCCCACACCTGTTTGTCTATTTCGTACTTTTTCTTTAATGCATCCATTTTTTAACTTCCTCCTTTAAGAAATCTCATTTCTAAATAATCATTTTTAAAACCTAATTTTTTTAATAATTCTGCCGCGGGATTTGTTTTTTCAACATGCAGTTTTATATCTCCGCTCGTATAACGGGTTGCTTCCTGAATCATGCGGGATCCAAGTCCTTTGCGGCGATAATCTTTGTGAACACAGACATAAACAAAAATGTTTTCCGGGATAATACCAATTTTGCTCATCTGAATTGATACCACAGCTCCGATTATTTTTTGAGATGATGTTGCCAGCAATATAAAACCCTTTCCTTCCGGATGGGAAGACAATGCGTAATCGACCGCGGTATTAATGACACTTTGAGGATCATCATACGGCACAATATGTGTTTGTAAAAATTGAATAATGTCGAATACATTTATCCATTCCGGTAATTCATTTGCGGTTTGATAATAATCGATAATAATTTTTTCTGATTCTTCATCCTCGGATGGCAAAGACAAAATTTCATTTGGATTCCATTTATAATGTCGGGCGGTTGTTTTGCCAAACCTCATCATCAATTCTGCGCCAATGGTTTTTGAATTTTCTGCCATCTCATTGATATCAATCCGGTTTTTTCCCTGTTTGCCGATCAGGGTAACTTTATCCCCGATTTTCACGTTCTGGATATTTGTAACATCAATTGTTGAGGCGTTCATGGATATTGAGCCAATAAGCGGTGCTTTTTTTCCGCGGATTAACACAAATCCATTTTCTGTCAAATCTCTGTCTAATCCGTGATGATACCCAAAGGGAATTGTGGCAATTACTAATTCCTTTTCAGTTCCTTTACTGGATCGATAGCCGATTTTGCTTCCTTTGGGCATATTCCTTAGTTGGACAATTTCTGTCTCCAGACTCATCACCGGTTTTAGTTGTGGCTTTTTTCGGTGTTGCTTAAATTGTTCAGGTGGTAACACACCATAGAGTAAAATCCCAAGTCGTACACCATCTGTAACAATTTCAGGATGATCCAAAAATGTGGTACTATTAGCAAAATGGAGATAATTTGGAGCAACTTTCAGAGATTTCAGTTTTTCATAAATTTGCTCTAATGTTTCAAACGATTCTTTTGCACTATGGGAATCTCGGGGCTGTCCAAATAGTCCCTCCATGTCAAGATGAGACATCTGAGACGCCTTTTTTGCTATCTCGATAATCATTGACGGCGCCAAACCGAGACGATTCAAACCCACATTCACATTCAAGTGAATACGGCAGGTTTTGCCCATCTTTTGGGCCGCATTCTGTAATGGCTGCAAAATATCCGGATGAATTACAGAAACACTCAAATCATGCCGCACTGCCAATTCGGCCATCCACGTTGGGATAGGATTCATTAACAGGATTTCTCCGGCAACATTTTCATTGCGCAGACGGATACCTTCCTGTGGCGATTCCACTGCAAAGTGAGTGCAACCGGAATCAACGAGTACATTTGCGACCTCGTTCAAACCATGTCCGTAAGCGTCGGATTTAAGAACAGCATAAAATATCACACCCGCCGGTAAGCAGGATCGCAAATATTCGTAATTGTATTTCAACGCGTTTAAATCAATGACCACCCTGTTCCAGGGATCTTCATACTCTTTTTGTAATGAAAACGTCGTCATTTTTTCTTGTTGGTTATACATTTTTAAAATCTATTTATTGATTATACATGCTATTTAGCAAATCATAAGCCCTCTTTATTTGCCGTAAAGGATAACAACAACATAAAGATGCCAGCAATATGGTTCTAATTTTTATTGAGAGGTGATATCGAATAATATTACTTGTGAGAAAAGTGTGGATGAATCACTGGGCTCCAAGAGGGACTCAATCAATTCGAATGATGGAGTCGAATGTTATTTATGTCAGAAGAATGTCTCGAAAAATAACCTGATAAGGTGTTCTGAGCCAAACTAAGTCACGTTAGCCACTTCCGAAAAATTAAAAAGCATGCGCTGATAAGTAGCGATGAATAATGTTTTAACTTTCATCTTTTTTAAGGCAACTTTTAATCGAAATTCTTACTTAGCCTGCATTATTTACAAAACGTGCCACAGAAGCACAGAGGTCACAGTGAAACAACAACGTGTGTGCACATTACTTTTCAAGCTGAGTTAAGAAATATTCGAGTTACTATTGTTTGCGTAACGTTTTGAAACTAATAACTCTGTGTACTCTGAACCTTAGTGGCTATAAATTTTTCAGGTTAGATATTTCCAGCTCCGGAACTCACTTCTGACATTTTATTTTTCAAAGATCAATTCCTTAATATATATAATGCCCTGATAAAAATCAAGGGATAAAAAAAATAATCATTATTGCGGATATTCTTGAAGCACATTGTCTAATTGTTTTAACCGCTCACTTTTCTTAGAATCCGAAATCCTCGGCGGAGTATCATGCATTGACGGCAGAATTGGAATCAGATATTTTTGTTCCTCACTCGAATCAGTGTCTGCGATATTGTAATCATCGTGAAGTAATGGCTGCCCTCGCAAATAAATTTTGTTGTTAAATACCTGCTCTGCTTGTTCTTCGGAAATATGACGTGATACTTGAAGCAGCCACAAGACGCGTTTCTGCATTCTCTTGCAACTTTTCAAGCGTTTTAATGGATTGAAATATTTTGGATTTGGCAGCATTCCTGCAAGTAGCGAAGCTTCGGCCAAATTAAGCTTTGCCGCCGATTTTTCAAAGTAATAACACGCGGCTGCCTCTGCACCGTAAATATTTTCGCCCCATTCCGCAATGTTTAAATATAGCTCCAAAATCTGTGGTTTACTGAGCACGTTTTCAATCCGTCGCGCTAAAATGATTTCCCGGATCTTGCGGCGCAACGTCTTTTGTTTATTCAGAAACGCATTTCGTGCCAATTGCATGGTAATAGTACCGGCGCCCCGAACATAGCGCTTTTTATTCCAATTCACACGGAACGCCTCTTTCATCATCTCAACATTGACGCCATCATGATAGTAAAACATATCATCTTCACTGACAATGACCGCGTTTCTTAACAACGGAGAAATCTGATGAAGCGGAACCCACACATAAACCGGCTGTTTTATCGGACCGTTCCAGTCAATTTGGTGGGGTTTGTATGTTATTGGAGGTTTCCAGGCTTTTATGTCCTCATCATCCGGTAATCCCGCAAAAACCAGCAACCAGATGATGAACAGAACAAAACCAATGAACAATAAAATATTTCTGAACAAGCGAAAATTTTTCTTCGTTTTTTCGAACATTATCTAAGATATCGTTTATATTAATTCGTATTTATCAGTGTCAACCTTTGGCCAAAACTGACTCGGATTGCTTAGAACGAAATCAGGTTAATTTAAAATTCCATGACAAGCTCATTGCAAGACAATCATCTTCCGGATGAATTCGGAATTGCCGATCTTTGCCCGGTAAAAATAAATTCCCGACGAGAGTCCCTCCGCATTAAATTGTACTTCATAAACTCCGATTTGATAAAATTGATCTGTGAGTGTTACAATTTTCTGCCCCATTAAATTATAAACCGTTAATTCGACCCTGCCGGGTTGATTAACCGAAAAACGGATTTTCGTGTCCGGATTAAAGGGATTGGGATAATTTTGAAGCATTGTATTCGTTTGAGGAATGTCCGTTTCAGATTGCACATTCGTTGGCGGAGAATTACGGAATACCTTGATCTTATCTTCCGCAGCGACAAACATCGCATGATCAGCGACAATGGGTTGCCCGATATATTGTTCTGAATCATCATGAAAAACGACATCACCGGTGTGCAGATCAAAGCCCCATAATGAATTATCTCCGCCTCTATGCCCATAAGAATCCCAGTGAACCAGATAGATAACATCATTGGCAATAGTTGGCATGTAAACGCCAGTAGTATCGAACTCATGATGCCAGATATAATCACCGGATAATTTGTCGAGCGTGCATAAATGCGAGTGTTTATTATAATCCGACAGGATTGTAAAACAAAGATAATTATTGGTCAGCGCCATGCTTTGCTGGCGGGGAGCTTCATTCATTAGCCCCCAATGCTCATACATCCAGACTGTGGAGCCATCTTCTTTATTCAACGCTTCCACAAACTCCAGACCCAATGTATAAACATAAAATTCATCTACCATCAACTGATTTGTGTACTTTTCAATTTGCCAGTTCAGTTCGCCGGTAATTTTATCATGACATTGAATATTTCCACTGATGCAGACGTAAATATTTTCATCATCGATTGCAGGTATTGTATTCGTTTCTGAAAAAGTTGGAACCGGAACACTCCATTGGATATTTCCGTAGACGAGGTTGATACAATATACACTATCGTATATTACATAAACCCGGTTATTGTCAACCACGGGACTGGCGCTATAAAGTTCGCCTGTTTCTGCAAGCCATATCTGCCCGCCGGTTTCCGTATAAACAGCATAGACGCCAGCGCCTCCCTGGCCACCGCAAAACAGCAGTCCATTGTGAACAGCGGGCGTACAATAGGTATCATATTCGGTTCCCGGAATATCAAAATGCCACTTTTCATTGCCGGTTGCGGGATCAACAGCGTACACTTTATTTGGTACCGTCGATGATTCCATAAAAAGCGTTCCCTGCCAGTATGAAAGATTCGTCATTCGCTGCAAATCAACGGGAATTTCGGAGACATATTCAAACGGCGGATATAATTCGTTCTCCCCTTTTGCCCAGGAATTTCGCTCTTTATTTTGATTTATCATCGGCCAACCATCGGTATACAACGTGTCCCTCGATTGGGCAAGTATCAAATCGCCAAGTGTTTCGGCGGCTTCCCAAAGCGCGCCTTTCGGAAATTCGCCAGCGTTGTTATAATGATCTTCATAATAATTTCCCGGATCTTTTACAGCAAAAGCGATCCCGATGTGCCGACCTGCCAGGGCGGCAAGCGGACTCCTTGTCAAGTCAATGGCGACTTCGTACTGAACAGTTCCGGCGCCCGCACCAGCAGCGCTCGTTATACCATCGGCGATTTTGGGCACATCCCCGCCTAATCCATCCGGATAGTTACCCCAGTAGCCCAAAAATGCTGCGCCAGCCTGGTTAATCATGATCAGGCCTTCGTCACTGGGACCAGCCGTGTACCAGCGACCATTATGATCATCATCAAACAGGAGCGAAAGATTGTTGCCCGGGTCAAATATGGCATCATTCTGATCTTCTACAGCGATATACAGCATGTTGTCAGAATTTTTGAGATACAACATTACAGGCTGTCTGACAGTTTCCGCGCTGATATCATAACGGGCAGCGTCATCCCATTCCTGCGGCGAAATGGTCCCGTCGATTGCAACCGGCTGTTTTAGCCAGTTTGAACGTATCGTATGGCCAGCGCTGGACGCATACGCTTTAAAACTTTCATAAATGCCGCCTTCTACATCCATTTCAACGCGATAATAATAAGTGCGATTATTATCTACCGTCATATCAATCCAGTCATGCATCAGTGCAGGAAACGGACGCGTGGCTGGATCGACGGTGGCAATCTGCTCAAAATCACCGCCGGCAACTGCCCGATAAATATTGTATTTTACAATTCTATCGTAACCGTACGAAGGCTGCCATGAAATTGGGATCATCCCATCAAAACCGGAACCGGCGTAAACATGATTTGGTTTCAGTTCTCCGAGCCATGCCGAGTAAATATCTTTGTTTCCATTGCGGCTGTCAGTCCATATAAAAATGATATTTTCATCGTCATCGGTAACCAGTTGGGGATATGTCTGGTGTCCGGAAAGATCATTGATGGGGGCGCCAAAAGGAATTAGCAAACCTTCGGCCATGATCGCACAAAAGTAAATGTCATAATCTCCTCTTTTGTCAGAATCCCATGCTACGATCCAGCCATCTTCCGATGCCTCCCGATAACGATAAACATCCAGACCATATTTCCATTGGTCATCGCTTTCATGAGTAATATGGAACGGTGTAGTAATGGGCCCATTATACCGATTAAAAATCCGACCATAAACCATACAGGACGTACCGTCAGGAGTCGCAAGCCAGGTGATAAGGAACGAGCCGTTTTCCAGGAGAGACACTGCATGATCCAGGCATCCCATATCCGTTGCCATGTGTTCACTGGCTAAAAATTCATCGCTCTGGAATCCGCCGCCTTCGTGGAGAGTACGGGCATAAATATGCGGCTTGTCCCCGCGGAAATCGAGCCATGTCACGATAATTTTTCCATGCGGATTAATATCGATTTCCGGCTTTATCTGAATTCCGGTCGTATCTTCATTGATCATAATATTGGAACCGAGGGGATTTCCATCGGCATCGAAAAATTGCCCGTAAATATCCCGTTTCGTACCCTGCCGGGTATCAGACCAGGCAACGAAGAACCGTCCATCCCGGCTCTTCGCTACGGCCGGGAACAATTGATCAGCAGCCCCGGCGTCATCATTTACCTTGAAATTCGATCCGAGCGGATAGCCGTTCGCCAGGTATCGCTGCGCGTAAATATCCCAATTACCATTGCGCATATCGCCCCACACCACAACGAAATGCCCGTAATCATCCATTGCCACATGAGGTGTTAATTGCTGGGCATTTACTCCATCGTCATTTACCTTTACATTTGTCGCATTGTTATACGGAAATCCATTTTTATTGAAAAGTTGCATGTAAATATCGCCATGCGTATTGCGGTAATCTGCCCAGCACACAACTGCCGGTCCCCGGGGATGCTTTACCACTGATGCTCCCTCCTGTACGGCGTTTCCGGTATCGTCATTAATCCTGTAGTCTAAAATAAGTGGGTCATTCAAAGCGGACATTAACCGGTTATTACCAGCATAAATAGTCGTCGAAAAAACAACAAGCATAAAAATGAAGATGCAATTTTTAAAACCTTGCATTGTCTCCTACCTTATTTTTTTAAATTCAATTTGCGACTGCGTTCAATAAGTGACTCTCTTACATGAGTTGAAACACTAATAGGATTCCATCGATTCCATCCGACAGCCTGGAGCCACATGATTTTCCTCATCGTAAATGGTCGTATCTCCTTCGAATTCCTCCCAGTCCTGCATGAATTGCAGCACCTGATTTTGATACTTCTCCACAGTCTCCGGATTGAAAAAACAAAACGGACAATACGAGAGTCCGGTTTCATAATTATTGACCATAATCTCGAAGCGTCCTAAATCATCGCTCCAGGTACCGGGGCTGCCCAACGTATCGCCGGCCGCCACACTATCGCCCATTTTTACAGTGGGATTTTTGACATGATCGTAGCCCACGTTAAATGCCGGATTATTGCGCGAGCGAACTGAAAATTCATAGTCCTGCGTATTATCCTGATAGACAAAGCGCACAACTTCGCCCTCTGCAATTGCTGTGAGGAATGCATCCTTTTTAAGCCGATATTCGAACGTCGGCAGCGCTTTCACTGTACCTCCGCCGGCGCCGACCTCTGCCCCGAATTCCAGAAAAACCTTGCGCTGATACGGCTTGAACAAGAAATCTCCGGCTTCATTGGTGGATTTATTCCAGGATCCGAATTTCACCCCAAGATTTTCGATGACAAATGGCTTTATCTCCGGTTCGGAAGGACTATCTTTGCAAGAAAATACAATGAGGAAAACAGCTAAGAGCATCAAACAAATAGAATTCGATTTCATCTAAAGTCCCTTATTTATGAAGTTCGATGGAGCTATGCAGATGCTATTCTTTATAATGCTGGACAGATAAAGTAACACGTGAACGTGACACATAAACAGGAAGCAGATCAACATGCAATCTACCCTGACTTAAATGTCAATAGTAAATTATAATAACATATTGATTAAATAGCAAGGGAATTTTTTTTCAAAAACTATTCGCCTGCAGGAACTTGGCAAGACTAATTCTAAACTTATTAAAATTTTTGTTGTAAAAATGGAAGTTTTTTTTTAGATTATGTATGATTTTATCAATAGTAGTTACTAAATGGACAGTATTATGTCGGAAAGAATACTCAACATTGCTTTTCCTGTAAAACAGACGGGATGACATAGCTGTAATTATGCCAGTTAAATATTAAGTTTTATAACTTCAAATCCCCTAAAATCAAAATGAAAACAAAATCACTTTCTTTACCAATTCTCTTATTTCTCATAACAATCGTCACCTGCACTCAACAAAAACAGTCAGATATCATCCTGTTCAGGAAAAACGGCGGCTGGTGCTGGTTTCAGGATGAGCGTGCGATTATTCATAATGGCGTGCTAATTTTCGGCTCTGTTGCAACACCGCAGGGATTTAACGGCGAAGAACGGGCTGGCAATATCGAAGTGACTGCATTCGATCTTGAATCGAAAACGCATCTGGGAACTGCGGTGGTGCACGAAAATCTGGAAGCTGACGATCATAATGCGCCGGCGTTGCTCCTGCTAGAAGATGAGCGATTATTAGCTGTTTACGCCAAACATGGTGTCGATTCACAAATGCGTTATCGCATCACAAAAAAACAGGGCGATTACTTAAACTGGCAGCAGGAACAGACTGTGATGCGGGATGCCGGGGTCACCTATTCGAATTTACTTTACCTGAGCCAGGAAAATGACGGCAATGGAAGAAGTTACAATTTTTACCGGGGAGAATACTGGAACCCCAATTTTGTAATTTCGGACGATCAGGGAAAAACGTGGCGTTATGGCGGACGTTTAATCGCGTTCGATGGGCGTCCGTATGTGAAATATATTTCCGACGGCGTGTCAAAAATTCACTTCATTACCACAGAGCATCATCCGCGGGATTTCAATAACAGCATCTACCATGCATATATCCAAAACGGCAAATTATTCACATCCGATGCATCATTCATTAAAAACTTATCCGGCGGTCCGCTGCATCCCACAGAGGGCACGAAAATCTTTGCCGGTGACAGCGCGAATGTCGCCTGGACAATCGATATTCATCTCGATGCACAGGGGCATCCATACATTGCCTACATGGTTCAAAAAAACAGGGATCCCTCGAATATGATGTATCGCTATGCCCGATGGGATGGCGACCGATGGAATGATCAATTTTTGTCGCTCGCAGGCACGGCGCTGTATCCACCGGAAGCGCACTACACGGGCCTGGTGGCGCTCGATCCGGGGAATCCCAATATCGTTTATATTTCCACGGATGTCAATCCGGTCACCGGAACCGAGCTTATCAGCCGTGCGGATAATAAACGTCATTATGAAATTTTTAAGGGGACTTCGGAAAATAACGGTCAGGACTGGGCATGGGAAATGCTTACACGGGATTCAGATGCGGATAATTTGCGACCCATTATGCCAATAAATAACAGCAGGTATAATGTTTTATTGTGGCTGAACGGCACATATCAAAGTTATGTTAAATTTAATTTGGACGTAGTAGGAATTATTAATCCGTAAGATAAATATTTGAGATGGTTATTACCCTGATGAATAATCAAATGAAAGATTTTAACCCTTTTCCTTTGATAAATAAAGACAAAAAATTTATACTATTCACCAATGCCAAATGCGGCGGCACCTTACTCAAAATCTGGTTTCTGGAAACCCTGAACCTTGAACATACCTTTTCTGATTTTCAAACCGCTCGCTCTAACTACGGATTGCCATTTGTTCTCTGCTGGTATCGTCATCATTACGGATTACACGCCGTTGATCAAATTTTTAGCTGGGATAACAGCATCCGAAGATTTATCAAACTCTATCGACAATCAACAAAACGATTGTTGCCAAAAATTGTCCACGATCCTGAATGGTTTCGCATCGCTGTGATTCGTAACCCATACAATCGACTCGTGAGCGCTTTTGTGGATAAATTTTGCGGACATGACGTGACAAAACGATGGGTTCGGAAAGTCCTTAAAACTGTAAACTCCCGCGATGCACATGGCACGTTTGAGATTAGTTTTGTCCAGTTTGTAGAATACCTGGAATCCAGAGATATCGATCGGGAAAATCCACACTGGCGTCGCCAAACATATATTCTGAACGGCATTAAATTTGAGCGGGTTGTGGAGTTGAGAAACATGGCTCATGCATTTCCGGATATCGAACGAGAATTGGGATTGTCCACAACAGTTGATTTTCTGTCACAACGGCAGTCAAAAAGTTATGGGAATAGAACTGATCGGTCTTTTGTTGGTAATTTTTCCAATAATGAATTGATTGAACATCGTCGAAAAACTAACAGATTCCCTTCAAAAGCACAATTTTATAATGACGAGCTCAGGGCGCGTGTGCGGAACATTTATCAGGCTGATTTTGAAATGTTGGATTATGATATATAGAAGACATTTTTTATTTTCAAAAAGTCTATTAAAAAGCGTAAAAGACGGTGCAATATTCTGTACGCCGAATGTAAGAGTTTTGTATGAGAATCTTTATCTGGTTATTCGCAATCTGCACAATTTTCAACGCGTAGGCTTCTGAGAATAAAGTATTCACTTTTTCAAACAAACAATATCTTGTGGATGCATCCCATGAGAATCAATCAACGCAAATATTCACTACGGTAAATGTCAGACAAGACGGTGAATTTATGGGAAAAAGATATGGTAGTTTGCCGAACATTATTTGGGTGCTCGGCGGCTATGTGCAGGCAGTCCAAAACGGGAATTATATCTCCGCATACCGGATGCTGTCGGAATGATTGGAAAAGGCGTTACCGGTGAACATCTGAAACGGGATCAGCCACACCTTGCCTGGAAAGAATTATTGATGACGTATCAATCGGATGGTGCGCCATTGCTGAATACCCCCTCTTTATGATCTATACTGGCTAAAATTAATTCAGCGAAAGTTACCCTTTCATTAAGTGGCTATTCGTTCCATTATCAGTTTTTCAGATAGTCCTCAATTTCAATTTTCATATTTTGAAATCGTTTTTCGAGTTCATGCATATTTTTCGCGAACGAATCGAGATCTCCTTTATGCGCTGCTTTTTCCATCTCAAAGGCTGTCTCACTCAAAGCCGAACCACCTACATTTGCTGCAACGCCCTTGATTGTGTGAGCCTGTCGTTCGGCGCCCTGAGCATCACCTTTTTCAATCATTTTCCGGAGTGTCTTTATTTGCTCAGAAAAATCATTCAGAAAACATTCGAGGATCGTTCTGGCAAAATCCTCGTCACCCATCAGGCGCTCCAGCATTACTGAACGTTGCCATGCAACGGGTTCTTGCCTGCAGTGTCGTTCGTATTCGGAGTCTGTTTTTTCAGCTTCAACCTTCTTAATTGAAGTGCCATTTTTACCATTTGACAGTTGCTTAATGATCGCTTTCGCCAGTACGTCTGGCTCAATCGGTTTGGATACATATCCGTCCATGCCAACATTAATACATTTTTCGCGGTCGCCGGCCATGGCATGAGCAGTCATAGCAATAATCGGCACGTTGTGATTAAGAACTGCTGATTCAGGATCTCGGATGTGTCTCGTGGCTTCAAATCCATCCATTTCTGGCATCTGGACATCCATGAGCACCAGATCATAAGGAACGGATTCCAGGGCTTTGACCGCCTCGGCACCGTTTGCGACAGCATCAGCAGAAAGGCCAAACTTTTTTAGAATGCCCAGGGCTACTTGTTGGTTGATGGTGTTATCTTCAGCTAATAGAATACGCGCTTTTCTTCCGGCGAACAGCTTTTGTGTTTTACATTCCTTTTGTTGTGTAGCAATGGTACGAGGTTTCATCATTTTCCCATCACTTTGCCCCAACACTTGCGATAAAACACTTTTCAACTCCAGATGTCGGGTCGGCTTTGTCAAGTAGGCGTGGAAACCCGCGTCAATAAATTTTTTAGCATCACCCCGGCTTCCCAGTGAAGTTAGCATTACCAGCCGCAGATCCACAAGACACGAATCAGCCTTAATAGCACGACCGAGGGCTTCACCATCCATGCCCGGCATCTGCATATCAATGATCACAACCTGAAAGGGATTTTTTTCATTTATGGAGGTGTATATCGCCTGAAGAGCATCGGGACCATTTTGAGTTTCGACCACATGCATGCCCCAGGATTTCAGCCGTATGACAAGAATTTCACGGTTTGTAGCATTATCATCAACAATTAGCACACGTACACCAGAAAGTTCCGCCATCACCTTTGTTTCCACGCGATCAACTTTAGTCTGCTTTTCCAGGTGTGCATTAAACCAGAACTCCGAGCCTTTACCTTCTTCACTTTCAACGCCAATTTTTCCGCCCATCATTTCTGCTAATTGTTTTGAAATAGCCAATCCTAATCCGGTGCCCCCAAATTTCCGGGTCGTGGATGTGTCTGCCTGAGTGAACTGCTGAAACAACTTCTCCTGGCTTTTTGCCGGAATACCAATGCCAGTATCGCGCACTGAGAAACGCAACAGAACGGATTCTTTGGTTTCCGATTCTTGTGCAACCCGAATGACTACTTCGCCTTCCTGCGTAAACTTAATAGCATTCCCCGCGAGGTTCATCAGAATCTGACGCAACCGGCTCGGATCACCACGGAGGTTGATCGGAACATTGGGATCGACGTCGCAAATAAGCTCCAATTCTTTCTCCTGTGCTTTCAGGGCAATTGAGGATGCGAAATCCTCAAGCAAACTTTCCAGATTAAAGTTAAGCATTTCCAGATCAAGTTTTTGCGCTTCGATTTTAGAAAAATCCAGGATATCGTTGATAAGACTGAGAAGTGATTCCGCGCTTGTACGCACAACATGTGCATAGCGCCGCTGATCATCATTGAGGTCTGTATCCAGTAGCAATCCGGTCATGCCAATCACACCGTTCATCGGAGTGCGAATTTCGTGGCTCATATTCGCCAGGAATTCACTTTTGGCCTGATTCGCGGCTTCAGCTTGAGCCTTCGCTCGTTGCAATTCCTGCTCTGAGCGTTTCCTTTCTGTAATATCCTCGATAACCCAGACAGCGCCCTTTGCCAAATCAGGCGGCGCGATGGCTTTGCCGTTAAATTTACACCACACTTTGTGCCCATCTTTGTGACGAAGCGGGTATTCGATGTTAACGATTTCCTTTTGTGCCAGTAGCCAGTAGTACTTTTCCCCAAACTCATGGAAGTTTTCCATCGACAGATGTAGTTGTTGAGGACCGCTGCCAATGATTTCGTTTGGAGTGTAACCAAGCATTTCGGCCATGCGATAATTGACCTTTGTCAATATCCGGTTTTCAAGCACCATGATCCCGACGAGACTGCTTTCAAAAATCGCTTCCTGTTCTTTAAGAGCGCGCCGAAGGCTTTCTTCTGCTTTTTTTTGATCCGTAATATCAACAAACGTTTCCAGAAGAACGGCTTCACCGTCAAGCTCTACTTCGATAACGGTCTTCAGGATGGGTACTTCAGAGCCGTCTTTTCGCTGTAATACGCGAGCTGATTTGTCCACTTTCTGGCCATGGTCAAGCACAGGGCAATCGTTCTGCCCCCGAGGACACAGGTAATCAAAACACCGACATCCCAGCATCACTTCTGCATTCTCAACTCCTGCCATTTCACACGCCATCGTATTGACCCAGCGAATAGTGCGGTCTTTTCCGATAACAACAACGCCGAACGGACACTTTTTGAGAATTTCTTTCATTTGTTTATTCGCTGTTTCCGCTTCTTTTTCGATCCGCTTCTGTTCAGTAATATCTCGCCAGAGGCAATGAAGAATATTTTTACCCTTGTAAATAACTGGTGTTAAAGATACTTCAACCGGAAAGTCCTCACCATTTGCTCGCCGATGAATCCACTCAAAACGATGAAATCCCTCGTCAACAGCTTTCCGGATCATTTCATTCGCCTTTTCAAAAGATTGCCTACCATCTGGCTGAACAGGTGGCGAGACCTCTGAAGGATGCGTCATGAGGAATTCTTCCCTGCTGGCGTAACCCAACATTTTAGCTGTTGCCTCGTTGCAATCCACAAACGTATTTTCATCGATCAATAAAATAGCATCATTTGAGAAATGCATTACATTCTCAAATTGCTTTTCAGTCTCTCGAAGCTTTGCCTCCATCAGTTTCTGTTCAGTTATGTCACGTAAAATGCAGTATAGCACGCTTTTCGCTTCAAAAATGATCGGCGTAATCGAAACTTCCACCGGAAAATCTTCACCGTTCTGTCTACGGTGTATCCAATGAAAACGGTGGAATCCCTGTCGAAAAGCCAGTTTCATCATTTCATCGGCTTTTTCATGGGAATTTCTTCCATCCGGTTGTGTTGCCGGAGAAAACTCAGAGGGATGCATCATCAAACAATCTTCACGATTCGCGTAGCCAAGTAGTGCGGCTGCAACCTCATTGCAATCCATAATTCGATTATCAAAGAGCAACACGATGGCATCCGTTGATGCGTAAAGCATGTTTCTAAATTGTTTTTCTCGATCCTGAAGCGCTTCCTCAACCAGTTTTCGTTCTGTAACATCCAGCAGGATACCTTCATAGCTAATGATTTTTCCAGGCCTGTCACGCTTGATATATGTCATATCCTCGATCCATCGCACAGTGCCATTCTTACGCACGATACGATAATCAGTATGGTCAACAGTGACAGCATTTGGATCGGCAGAGGCTTTCGTGACTTCACTTGATACACGATCAAGATCATCCGGATGAATTACGTCCGGATAAGCGACAGCCCCTGATATGAAATCCTGAGCAGACCATCCAAAAAGACGCCCGGTATTTTCAGAGGCAAACTCGACCGGCCAACCTTCTTCATTTTTCCAGACAAATGCCACGGCCGGACTACGACCAATAATATCATTTGCAAGCCGAAGTACTTTGGCTTCCTCTATTTTTTGCAGAGCGAACGCCAGGTCAGCCGCCAACGCCTTAAATAGGTCTTGTTCTTCGGTCTCTCTGGCATAAGCCGCAGAAACCGAAACAGAAAGTATTCCATAAATTTTACCGTTACCGGAGAGGCGGTACGACATTCCGGAACGACCTGCATACTTACCCGATAAAGGACAATCAGTGCATTCGTTTGCAGGGTCTTCGATGACTACGAATTTTTCCTCATCCAAAACACGCCTCATGCAACACACCAACTCACC
Organism: uncultured Cytophagia bacterium; assembly: GCA_964498785.1. Classification (GTDB taxonomy): domain Bacteria; phylum Zhuqueibacterota; class Zhuqueibacteria; order Thermofontimicrobiales; family Thiofontviventaceae; genus Mariaggregatimicrobium. The sequence goes on from CAZCJL010000033.1 coordinate 58,902, forward strand.
GCGTTGAAAATGTTGCTCAATGATTTTGAATTGACCATTAAAGCCGGATGAAGCTGTCATCGTGATTGCGTTCATTTCATCTGTGATCGCAATCCACGCGTTGAAATAACCCAGCGAGCTGGTCAAATTCTCACATGCCCGCTCGATTAATCGCTTCGGGTTGGTCTCATTCGTAATAAGCTGATTAACATTTCTGATTGCCAGCAGCACCTGTTTAATGTGGGCCTCGCGTTCCCGCAATTCCTTTGAATTATGTTCAGCGTGCTCTAATATCTTTATTCTTTGCTCTAATTCTTCATAAGTTGGTCTTTCATGCATAGTTCTTACCTATGTCTTTTACAACGAATGTGAAGCGTTTACTAACATACCAGAAAATCATAATTACATTTTTATACACTGGTAACGTGGTATTTATCGGCATGTATTGTAAAATTTACACCTGTTATAATATAAATTTTTTTTCCTTTGTTCGTTGAACACAATTTTACCAGTGAGCGGATTCAACCATTTTGCAGTGACTTCTTTGCCATGGACATCCGGTAACTTGCCGTGCAGCGCAATCATATCTTCAGGGATGCAAAACATGTAAACACGGTTATTATCCGTGAGGCAGTAGGTGGTGAATGTGTACTGCGTCGGCTGGAGCGTATTGAAATCATAGTTTTGGAAAAGCGTCGCCAGGTGCTTGTAATTATAGAACCCCGGCTGTTTGTCTGCCGGCAGGGAGAATGGATCGTAAATTACGTTATACCAGGATGTATTCTGCCGGTAATAGCTGGAATAGGTTCCCGCAAAAATGCACTCATAATTTCGTGCAAGACATGCGACCGCATCGGGATAAGCGCTATCGAAAATGCTAAAGGTAAGATTATTCATTAATTTATGATTTTTAAATTTTTAATTGTCGGGACAACGTCATACAATATAAATAAAACCACGAAATTTTTCAACTAATTTCAGGTAGAACATCACTATACTTTAATCCTGAAAAATTCATAGCCACAGAGGCTCAGAGTACACAGAGTATTTATTTTCAAAACGTTACGCAAATAATAGCAACTCGATTTTTTCTTAACGCAGTTTGAAAAGTAATATGCACGCACGTTGCTGTTTCTCTGTGAGCTCTGTGGCACGTTTTGTGAATAATGCAGATAATAAGATTAATCAGTTAAATATTATTAAAACTACGATATTTTATTAAATTAATTTTCTCTTGACAAATTGCAATTATTCCATTATTTTAACAATATATTAATTCGTGTATCTGATTATAAAAATATAGGAGTAAAAAAGGTAAGATTATTCATTAATTTATGATTTTTAAATTTTTAATTGTCGGGACAA
>CAZCJL010000034.1:0-57632 GCA_964498785.1 uncultured Cytophagia bacterium
TGCGTTGATTACTGGTGATTGGAGATTGTTGAAACAACTTGCAGTGTGCGCGAATGAAACACATCATCGAAAATTTAAAGGTATCGAGTGAGTCACTTCCCGACTTCGCTCGAAGTGACACCTACGGAATCTGTTTAAATACGACATAAAGGCAATCGCCCATATCTACTATAAAATATTGAGAAGATACAAGGAATTAATGATAAACTGATTATCACGATTTTAAAACCCGGAAAAACGATCAAACGGCAAACAGGCGAGTGATCAATTATATATGCACCAGACAGCAGACATTCGAATTCGACAATTGAAGAAACGCATCACAGTTGGCTTATAAGCAACTTGTCCGATAAAAGCGACTTTAACAAAGAGTTTTCAAATTTTTGAAGCTCTTATTTATTACGGATAAACTCATAAGCATTTCAAAACATGATATTTACTCATTAGAATTTTATCTAACATATCGAAAAATTAAATATCAATTCTTCCTTGCAATGAGACAAATGACACAAAGCAAACTAAAAATAATTAGTTGCTATTCAGCATATAGCTGTCATTCCCGCATGTTTTTAGCGGGAATCTCCTAAAATTAAGCAAAGTGCATGCCCGATAGAAGCTGTATCATAAGTCTGATTTTTTTGTAAAATGTCATTCCGGGCTTGTCCCGGAATCTCATAATTATTATAAAATTAGGAGATTCCTGCATTCGCAGGAATGACGCCAAAAAATGACATTTTACAAAAAGTGTCCGGTAGCAAGCGGCAATTGTATTTTTTTGTAAATCCCCCGATCAAATTCTTTTTATGTTCATACACACGTCAAATAAGGTTGTTTGTAACTCCGATGTAAAGTACATTGTTATGCTTGTTTGCCATCATGTACACATAATTGGTCTTCATAATTTCGCAATCAGAAAATGCTTTTCTTTGCCGGTATGATATAAATTTTTATCTCACTTATTCACATTGAAAAGGGAGACTCCTGCATTCGCAGGAGTGGCTTGTAATGCAAAATCGAACAGGGCTTTTTTTGCAAATGACACCATTCAATTTTTTATAAATATATCCAAATAATTTATCGAATGATAGACTTTTTCGATGGATATAAATTCAGTATAATAATACAAAATAAAAAATCAAACATGTTTCCTCTTCATCCGCAATTTAGAGTGACAGCGCCCATCAATTACGATGGACGCCATCAACTGCCTTACCATCGCGAGTAACAAGCATTCACATTAATTCATTAAAATTTTATCGACTTCCTCTTTATCAACATCTTTTACATACGTAATTCCACTTATATCTGCACTTTCATGAGTAAGCGCTGCGATATCACTTCTCTCAACATGTCCCAATGTAAATTTGCGATTTCCGCACATTAGTTGTCGCAGTCCCTGAGCAAGTCTTTCATAATAGGTATACAATCCGACGGCGCCGGTGGGTAGTTCTTTGAACATTTCACTGCCAAGTTCATGACGCAAATCAGCGGCAGTGACAAAAATTTCATCAATATTTGTTCCAAAGCGTTCTACATATACTGGCAGCATACCCTCATTAATTTTCTTACCAATCGTTTTGCCAACCATTGCAGCGGCGAGAGGCCCGCGGGCCATACCGATCAATTTAACGTAAGGAGCACCCAGTGCGAGTCCTTTATAAATTTGATCTTCAAATGTAAAGCCACCTGCGAATGCGATTGCAGGAACATGTTGTCCGGCTTTATTCAGGCGATCTGCATATTCATAAGCCAATGAATGCAATTCGACTGCCGGAATTCCCCATTCGTTCATCATACGCCAGGGGCTCATACCGGTACCGCCTCCTGCTCCATCAATCGTCAGCAAATCAATTTTTGCTTTTGACGAATATTTTAATGCCCGGGCAAGATCTGCTGGCCGGTAAGCACCTGTTTTCAAGAAAACATGTTTTGCACCAGCATCGCGAAGTTCCTGCACTCGTTCCATGAAACTTTCTTCTGAGACCATACCGATGCGAGAATGGCGCTCAAATTCTTTAAAAGCGCCGGATTCAAACGCTTTTATGACATTTTCATCCAATGGATCTGGCAACACGATATAACCACGTTTTCTTAATAATTGTGCTTTTGCTAAATCTTTAATTTTCACCTCGCCACCAATATCTTTCGCACCCTGTCCCCATTTGAGCTCCACAGTTTCCACGCCAAGCTCACGCACAGCATATTCCTGAATACCCAATCTCGTATCTTCGACATTTGCCTGACAGACAATCACTCCATATCCGTTACGTTGCCAGCGCTGGAACATTTTAACCCGCCGGTCAAGTTCCGGCGCTTTTACTACCTTGCCATTAGTTATTTCTGATTGCACATCCATTCCCACCACATTTTCACCAATTGTTAAACCGGTGCCGGCCAGGGCAGTGCCAATTGCCAGACCTTCCCAATTATTGTGGGCAACATTGGTTGAGCCGAGCCCCGGGATCATTATCGGAAGTTTAAATTTCAGATTACCGATTCGTTGTTCAAGGCTGACATTAGGGAAAATCGCTTTATCGCTATCCGCCTCAATTCCGTGTGCGCCAACGGCTGTTCCCAAAATTGTAAAATGGGAGTAATCAACAGGGTAATCTTTTTCTGAAGCCGTTGTCACGATTCCGAATGGTTGCGGATAAATAACTTCATGACCGCGATAAGCTGATTTGCCAATTTCGCACATTCCGATACAACCATCAACGCAAGTAACGCACATCCCGCTAAAGGGACTAATAGAACCTTCTGTTCTGTTTTTACTTAATGTCGCTGCAGAGCGATTTACTTTGGTTAACGAAGGCATTGCAACTCTCCTCTTTATGTTCAAAGTTATAATTTCAGATCAATTAAACTATTTGGATTTAGGAACCCTGTCGGCAGCCAATTCACAGGCAACACACGGATCCATGTAACACATCATATCATCGAAGTAATCAACACAGGGAGGTTCCAAATTAGCACAGGCATTACACACGGCAAACTCCTGTGTATTTGGCCCCGGACACCGCAACTGACAGGCCGGACATATATACATACATCCCCCGCAGAGGCGGCATTCTTCAGATTTTTTATCAAAAGGTGTGGTAATATGCCTTTTATCTCCCCGACCGACAAAGCCAATTGCCTTTCCCATCATTTGTTCGGCACACATACGCACGCATAGTCCGCAATTGATGCAATCTTCGTATTCCTGCTTAAAACGAACTGTACGCACCCCATGCCTGGACGCCAAATCTTGAATAACTTTAGAACCAGGACAGGTGGCCAGATAAAGTTCAATGATCATTTTTCTTGCATTCAACACTCGCTCAGAATTTGTTTGTACTTTTAATCCTTCGGAGGCCGGGTAAGTGCATGAACTGACTAACCGCGTTGCACCTGGTTCTCCAATTTCCACAACACATAAGCGACATGCGCCATAAGGGCTCAAACCGTCATTGTAACACAATGTCGGTATATTCAGCCCCAAAAACTTCGCCGCTTCCAATAATGTGGTTCCTTTTTCAACCTGTACATCGATACCATTTATAGTCAGGTTAATCATACTTTATTCCTTTTATATTTATATGCTTCAATTAATAATATTATGTTTTTTTTAGCATTTCCACTTCAATTTCACAACGTAAACATCGACTGGCTTCTTTCATAGCCATTTCTTGTGTATAAGCCTGTTCCACCTCCATAAATCCGCGTACTCTTTTTTCCGGTGAAATTCGTTTCGGCTTAATTACCGAATAATCCACTGGTTCCGCATCCGGATCAAATTTGACATCTGCTGTTTTATGAGTCTTCCAGGGATACATGCTGTGAGATTTTCCCATCAGATATTGGTCGATGGATTCTGCTGCTTTTTGACCAGCGGCGATCGCCTTAATCACAGTTGCCGGGCCTGTGGCGATATCTCCTCCTGCGAAAACATTTTCAATACTTGTCTGTCCGTTTTCATCGATTTTGATCGTGCCATCATTCCGGGTTTCAACATCAAGTCCTGCAAACAATTTTTGCACATCAGCAAACTCACCAATGGCCGGAATAATAATATTCGCCTTTAATTCAAATTCAGAATCTTCCACAGGAACAGGTTTTCGCCGCCCGTCTTTACCATAAATATCTGGTTTCATTTTAACACACCGAATCGCAGTTACATTTTTGCCATCACCGGAAATCTCTACCGGTGCAGCGAGTGTTATTAATTTAACACCTTCTTCCAGGCTATCTTCAATTTCTTCAATAAATGCCGGCATTTCTTCCTGAGTTCGACGGTAAACAATGGTGACAGATTCTGCGCCCAACCTGACGCAGGTACGAGCTGCATCAATCGCTGTATTGCCTCCTCCTATTAGAACAACCTGCTTGTTTTTCATATCAACCGGTTTCCCGAGCTTTACATCCCGTAAAAAATCGACTCCCTGATAAACACCATTCAGATTTTCACCATCAATACCCAGCGACCTATCGCCGTACATCCCAACAGCGACAAAGAATGCATCGAATTCCTCTTGCATCAGATCTGTAAACAACACATTTTCACCGATTTTTGTATTTGTTTTAATCATAACTCCCATATCTCTAATAGCCTTAATTTCCTGTTTCAGCACAGAATCCGGAAGTCGACTTCCCGGGATTGCTTCGGCCAGCATTCCACCGGCAATTTCGTGGCTTTCAAACACTGTTGATTGATAACCAATTCTCGCTAAAAAATATGCCGCGCTTAAACCGGCCGGACCACCTCCGATAATACACACTTTTTGAGATTTTTTTTCCTCTGGTAGCGCCACTATTGGTCGAGTACCATTGCTAAAATGATCTCCCACAAAACGTTTCAATGATCGGATAGCAACAGGATCATCAATTTGATTTCGGCGGCATTTTAGTTGACACGGACTGTCGCAAACCCTGCCACACACCGATGGAAAAGGATTCGTGTTTAAAATTTCCAACATAGCGTCATTAAATCGACCTTCGGAAATATAGGCAATATATGCCGGTGCATTTGTTCCGGCAGGACACGAATTTTGGCAAGGCGAGATATATAAGTTCCGGCAAACACTTGCTGAGCACCTCTTTTGAACAATGTGTTCAATAAATTCATTGCGAAAATAGCGGAGCGTACTAAGAACCGGATTCGCAGCCGTCTGCCCAAGTCCACATTGTGTTGTATCCCGCACAACAAGAGCCAGCGATTCCAATAACGCTAGTTTTTCCATTGTTCCGCGGCCTTCAGAAATATCTGTTACCAGTTCCAACATACGCTGAATTCCTTTACGACAGGCGAAACACTTGCCGCAAGACTCATCCTGTAAAAAGGTCAGGAAATATTTGGCAACGTCTACCATGCAAGTATCTTCATCCATTACAACCATTCCGCCGGAGCCCATGATTGATCCGGCTTCAGCCAGTTTTTCATAATCCACTGGTAAATTCAATGCCTCGCCGGGTAAACATCCACCAGATGGTCCGCCAGTTTGGACAGCCTTAAATGTCTTATTATTGGGTATTCCACCACCAATATTGAAAATGATATCGCCAAGCGGAATGCCCATCGGCACTTCCACAAGGCCGGTGTTATTAATTTTGCCAACCAGAGAGAAAATTTTAGTTCCCTTGCTTTTTTCCGTCCCAAAGCCTCGGAACCATTGTGAACCCTTTTTGATGATGTGCGGGACATTCGCCCAGGTTTCAACATTATTAATTGACGTTGGTTTTCCCCATAGTCCGCGTTGAATCGGAAATGGGGGACGCTGTTTCGGTTCACCAACGCGGCCTTCAATAGATGCGATTAACGCAGTTTCTTCGCCACAGACAAAGGCGCCAGCTCCGCACACAACCTTAATATGAAAGCTAAAATTAGTTCCAAGAATATTTTTACCAAGCAATCCGTATGCTTTTGCCTGTTCGATAGCATGTCGCACCCGATTAACCGCGAGGGGATATTCAACTCTAATGTAAATATATCCTTGCTGTGCTCCAACTGCACGTGCCCCAATTATCATCCCTTCTAACACGGCATGAGGATCCGATTCCAGAATACTACGATCCATAAATGCTCCGGGGTCTCCCTCATCCGCGTTGCAGATAAGATATTTCACATCTCCAGGTGTATTTCGGCATAGTTCCCATTTCACTCCGGTTGTAAAACCTGCTCCTCCACGTCCGCGTAATCCTGAAGACTTGATTTCTGCAAGAATTTCTTCCTGGGATTGAGAGCGTAACACTTTTACCAAAGCTTCATAGCCACCGTTAGCGATATACTCTTCGATACTATCCGGATCAATTTTGCCCCTGTTTTTTAACACGACTAATTGTTGCTGCTTAAAAAAGTCCAGTTCATGAATCTCAGGGACATTTTGACGACTTGTCTTTTCTTCCAATGTATTCTCCCTGTTTTGTTTTAACACGATTGTTCTTCTCCGATACTTAAAGCATACTGTGGGACAATTTCCCCATTTAGAATGTGTTTCTCGAAAATTTCATTCACTTTTTCCTCGCTCAACGCGAAATACTTAACCGGTTCTTCTTTATCCAAATATATCGTGGCCATGGGTTCTTTACTGCATAAACCAGCGCAACCCGAAGCGCTTAAAATAACCCCGGCAACGGCTCTGTTTTGGATCTCCTTTTTAAACGCATGGTAAATCGTCTCTGCACCGGATGCAATTCCGCATGTCCCTTTATGAACAATAATTTTTGCTCTATAATTCTTTTGGCTAAATTTCCGAAACTCATCCTGATACTTTTGAAAATTCTCAATAGTGAGTTTAGGCATACAACTCTCCTTTTATCTGTTTGTTTTCATTATTGAATCGTTTAGACAAAAATTTCTGAGGCAGGATAAATCTATTTGAACAGATCCATGATGATTGATTTTTTTTGAATAATAGCCCTTTATGCAAATATGGTTTTTTTTTCGTTCGATGATAATAACATGTCATCTTTTTAAAAGGAATCACCTATACCCTCATTTCTATTCGTTCAGGTTTCGATATTTATTCAATATAGAATTTACCTTTTGAATTCGAGTATTCCCGTGATATTGATTATCAACTACAACGATTGGTCCCAAAGCACAAGCGCCGAGGCAATTAACAGTCTTAAGCGTAAATTGCTGGTCTTCAGTCGTATCACCCACCTCCAAATTCAAACGATGTTTAACTTCTTCCAACACGCGATGTCCGCCGCGTACATGACATGCTGTGCCGAGACAAACTTGTATCAAGTGCTTGCCCTGGGGTTTCAGGTTAAAAGCATTATAAAATGATGCAATGCTAAAAAGATCAATCAAGGCCTTACCTGTTTCTTCTGATACCATTCGAAGCGCATCTTCAGGAAGATAGCCAAATTCATTTTGAATGTCCCCCAATATAGCAATCAAGCTATCTTTTTCCTCGCTATTACGCTCCAAAATGTCCTGCACAATTGTTGTATCCATGAATCCTCCAAATTTGCTTTAACCATCATACAGCTATTCTGCTTTTAAACAGCCCAACCAAGCTGTTAAATTATTAATTAAGTGAAAAATAGCAGCAACGCCATGTTTTAGATAACATATTTATTACTTTTTAATTAAGAAACATAACAGATGCAAATTGTTTAAAAAAATCTTTAATTTAGAGTTTCATTAACAATATTCTGAACAATGCCAAACCCCTCCATCTGGCTTAGGAAACGTGCATGTTTCACGACAGGCGCAATTCGAGCATAATCCTTTGTATTTCGGATCGCTTTTTTCTGCAGTTATATTAATTTCATCAACATTATGCTTTTCTGGAATGTTAGGCTGGAGGGAAGCGTTTGCAGACCGATCAAAATCATTAAACATTTCGCAAAACCACACGGGATGGTCCGAATCACGAGAAAGCCGACAATATGGAGCATTGTTGCATGTAATGCATATTCCATAATATGTTGAGTTACTTGACACGTTAATCGGATCCTTTTGTCCCTTTCTATTTCAATTGCATATATTCACATAACACAATTAAAATCATTTCGTTAATAATATGGAAAGCTAAGTGGATTTTTATTATCAAGTAACAATTGCCCCTAAAAGTACAAACTGGTCTCGGACGTAAAAGCCCGAGACCAGAGTGTCCCAGAAGTAAATCTATCTCGTCATTGCCAGTGAGGATAGATTCAGTTAAAAATTTTGCGAAGTGACAAATTTGCTGTCCTCTATTCGCAGTTATTTTTAACGCAACTGTTGTGCCAGCAAATATTTGTTAAAGTGAATGTGATTTATCAAAAATTGAAACATGATTAATTAACTTATATTCAATAAGATATCAACTTTCATTAAAATATCTTAACTTAATAATAAACCAGAATTTTCCCCACAAAAGACGGGTAATATTTCTCCGCCGGGTATGTTTTCCCCGATTTATAAGGATAATTTATTCTAAATAAATATTTGAATACTCTTTATGATTCAGTAAACATAAAGATTTTACAAATGTGGGATCAACTAAGTAGCCAATGGGAAATCTATGTGCGTTACAAATGAAAATATTTATATTTAAACCATACAAATCGAAATCGCTCGTACTTTATCGCTATCAGTAGATTTTAATTAAATTTTTACAGGACATAAACATCTTCTGCAGCAGTGAAAACCTTGATGCGAAATTTGAATGGAACTCTTTTTGCATTATCAGAAATCATTGGTGAGATTACAATATAACTATTCGCCTTTTTGTTATGTTTTATTTATAAAACAACGCTTTTCAATAAAAAGTATACATTTCAGAATTACTTATCGACAATTTTTTTCACAAATAATTCGTAAACCATTCCTGATAATGATATCTAATTCTACCTTATCCGGATATCCGAACACTTCTCAATTTTCATCATATTCATTGTATTTAAGCGCTTCAATAATATATTTTTCCAGTATTCCTTTTAACGCATTTCGGAAGAATCAAACTACGAATTTCCTGATCCGTTTCTATTAAAACAGGTAATTCCTTTTATCGTCGTTTTATCCAATTCTTTGCACCTCCGATTGTTTAAATAAGTAACTATTGATAATATAATTAGATTATTATGAAATGTCACGTTTTTAATACAATATAGTTGTGAACAATCAGCTTGTAGAGGCTAATTTTTATTTTTTTTAAATTTTTCTTTGAAAATTATTTTATAATTATTATATTCAAACAATTAAACAACGAAAATGTTAAAAATAATTTTAAATATTACAGCGATCACTTTTTATAACTGATTAATTTTAATTAAATTAACAAGACATAATAGAGATAATTTATATGATCAGTAAAGATTCAAATGGAGATTTACCGATGGACTCAACTATAATGAATTTAACTGAAAATATATTGAGTGAAGAAAAGGATTTTATTATTCCGGTAAAAAAAGTATGGCTAAAATTGAGCCTGATGGGCCAGTTGGAAAAAATTTCCTTTGAAGAATTTTCTCAAATGCTATATCTGGATGATCGTTTTGAAATATTTGATGATGCTGATTCTGATACAGAAGAAATACTTGGCAATAACAAAGACGATCTTGAAGAACTTGGTTATTATTCCGGCCCTCGTGTCATGTTGAAGAGCAGACGCCCCAGTCGTAAAGAAATAGGTAAAATTTTAATAAAAAAAACCGAACAAATATTTGTTAATTTAAAAAAAGCCTGGGACTTACGCCCGCAAGACGAAGAAGAAGAAGATCAGCTCTTACATGCACTTGCCAGTACTCAAAAGCTTCTTAGAACGCTGATTCGGGAATTTCCTGAATCAGCAGACCCAGATCCTTCAAATAATTAATTTAAAATTTTTCAAAACAGAGTCGATAAATTAAAGGTGCATAACAGAAGTTGTTCATTAAAAGGAGTTTATATGGATTTAATTCCCAGAAAAATAATTGAATCAGAATGGATTAAGTTAGGACAAAAAAACTATAATGAATTGTTAGCACTCAAGGAATCATTTTCTGAAAACCAACCACAATTAGATAATTTTTTAACAAAATTTACCGATCACATCAATCAGGAAGCGATTGACTTGACATATCATTATTCGGTTACGATCTGGGAAATATTTAAGCAAGCCCATGGAAAGCCTATTCCGGAAATATCAAATGACGTTATTTACTACTGTATTGAAGAGAGGGAACAGTGGCTGGAAAAAGTAAATACGTTTAGCTATCAGGAAATTGACCAACTCATATCAACGAATGATACAATTCATCAATCATATATACTTGGCTATGCGTTGGAAGAAATTTTAGAAGAAGCGGAAGATAACCTTGATTTTAACAGGGAAGATCAATCCTACTTATTCTGGCTTCTTTTAATAGTAGTAGATGCATTTGACAAAGTAATCTCATAATGTTAGCGAAGGCAGCGGCGATAAATTATAGGATGATTGCTCGCCTCGGGTAAGCCTATAACGCCCGGCACAGGCAATCATTGCTGCATTGTCTGTACATAGCAATGGTACCGGAAAATATACATTCATCTTTTTTTCAAATGCGTGTTGTTTCATTTTTTTTCTTAAATTACTATTACAGGCAACTCCGCCGGCCAAGACGATATTTTTAACCTTTTTATTAATCGCCGCGCGAATTGTTTTTTCTATTAACACCTCACTGAGTGCTGCCTGAAAACTCGCCACAATATCATCCCGATGCTGCACAATTTCTTCGCGAGTATGCTTTTTAAGATAATACAGTACCGCTGTTTTTAGCCCACTAAAGCTAAAGTCGAAATTATCATCATTAAGCATTGCACGGGGAAAATGAATGTAACGGTCATTTCCATTTTTAGATAAATTATCAATGATCGGACCACCAGGATATCCCAAATCCATCATTTTAGCGACTTTATCATAAGCTTCACCGGCTGCGTCATCGCGCGTTCGGCCAATAGTACAATATTCGCCTAAGTTTTTAACGTAGACAAGCTGTGTATGTCCACCCGAAATAATAAGAACTATAAATGGCGGTTTCAACTCTGTCTGCTCCACAAAATTGGCAAAAATATGTCCTTCAATATGATTAACACCAATATATGTTATATTTTTAGAAAAGGCAATTGATTTAGCAAAATTCAATCCGATTAATATGGAGCCAACCAATCCCGGGCCATGTGTTACCGCAATTCCACCAATTTCGTCCAGTGTTAAACCAGCATCTTGCAGCGCTTGTTGCACTATCGGCACAATAAGTCTGATGTGCGCCCGTGATGCTAATTCTGGGACAACCCCTCCATACTTTCTGTGGATAGCTTGAGAAGCAATTACATTGGACAATAATCCATATTCCGAAAAAACCGCTGCCGCGGTTTCATCGCATGACGTTTCTATTCCGAGTACGTTCATTTTTAATGTAGTTTTTTTACTATTACTTTAAAATATTTGGGTTTAATTTCTTTTATGCGCACTTGATTTGGTTTATCGATATAGGCTAAATAATATTTTTCCTTTGAACCACGTATCTTATTATAATCGATATATGCATGAATATCCTTGCTTGTCATTGGCAATAGTAAATCCACGCCGCCAATTAATGTCAAATTTAAACTGGAGGGAATAACAGTTAGTTCAATTCCGTTTGGTTTGTTTAGCACTTTTACTGGTATTTCGTTTAACGGTTTTTCCAGTAATTTTTGAATATCCACATAAATTTCAATTTCAGTATTTGTTAGCCAAGCATTTTTGACTTCCGGAGCACGTAATTTTACTTTTTCATTTATATCTCGTCTAACATTATTAAAAATTATCTGTTCTGTTTTTACACAATCAAAGCTATCCAACGCACTTTGCACTCCCTGCACCACAACAGAATCCTCTGATAATTGAATTCCATCGACGACAGTATATCCAGGTAGTGGTTTTATTTCGATGTCTGGCTTAACTGCAATCTTTTTATAAACTAAATTATCAATTTTTAATTCAATTAACTCCGGTTCAACAATATTAAAAATTTCAATATTGCTAGTGCGCTGGAATCGTACATTCTTTTTTTCTAATTTAAATGTCCGGGTAGCTATCTCGTTGGTTAAATCCAGGTTATAATACAATTTCTGATTTAGCATCAAAGCTAACAGTTCCCGTCCTCTTCCCCATAGTGTTACTGTTACATTCTCTGGGATAGTATTCGTAATAATTTTTTCTGAAGATAAATTACTAATTTTTAGTGGGATATCCAGTTTGTATTTGTAATTATTTTCGGTTTCCACAAAAAACCATAATAAAATTGCGATGCAAACAACAACAACTTTAATTTTCAAATTTTTTATTATGTAAGTTAGCATAAGTTATATGATTTTAATAAAGAAATAGGGTAGAAGGATGTAAGCCTTTTACCCTATTGAAATTGTATGGACTGAGCGAGGAAAATTATATTATAAATTTACTTAAAGGATTGTCCAATCACTTTTCCAATACTCAATTCACCGTTATCAATCCGAATATTGAAACCACACTCGGGATTTGTACATACCCATGCTTTATACAGAATCGATGCACCCTCTCGACCGTAATCCGACAGGGGAATAAGAACTCCTGTAGCACATTTTTGACATTCGGGATATACAGTTTCCATAATAGATACCTCCCCTCACAAGTTTAATCGTTAATTGTCTTAAGAACTCAATATTTTTAATAACTCCCTCCAAAACAGTTGGTTTCTTAAAGATTTTCCGCACTCACTACCATTTTCTGGATATTTGTTACTAGAAAATTTAATATAAAATACTATCAAAGTCAACATTTTTTTAGGTAAATTTCAGAAAAGCCAAAAGATTAAACTTTTGAATTTCGTCTTAATCTTTGAAAACAAAAAAAATAGCCATATTCATGGCTATCTATTCTTGATCAGATAACAATATTAGCTATTTTAGAAACAAAGTAATGAAACATGACATGAGTATGAGACAAATTAATGATTTCATCTAAAGTCAATAGTTGAATGAGATAACAGACGACAATATTTGCTATTCTTTCACTACCCATACTTTGACTTTTGCGTCGACCTCCGGGTGTAATTTAATGGGAACATCGTAAATACCCAGAGCTTTAATAGGCTCTAGCAAATTAATTTTCCTTTTATCGATATCATGTCCCTTGTCCCGTAACAGATTCGCTATATCCTGAGATGTAACAGAACCAAAAACCTTATCTTCTTCTCCCACTTTTACGGAAGCAGTCAGCGACACTTTTTCAAGTTCTTTAGCCAGGTTTTCGGCGTTATGTCGATCTCGATCCTTTCTAAAACTTGCCTGTTTTTGTTCTTCTTTAAGACGGTTCAAGTTTTGGTCGCTTGCAACAAGAGCAATACCTTTAGGAATTAGATAATTTCGAGCATATCCTTGTTTTACTTCTACGATATCGCCGATTTTTCCCAACTGTTCAAAATCTTGTCTCAAAATTGCTTTCATTTTAACAGTCCTCTAAATATTGTGCATTTATCTTACAATTTCAGCGATGTATGGAATAAGAGCCAAATGTCTGGCTCTTTTAATAGCGTGAACTAACTGTCGCTGATGCTTGGCGCATGTCCCCGAAGTTCGTCGGGGAATAATTTTTCCTTGTTCAGTGGTGAATCGATTTAATTTCTTTTCATCTTTGAAATCAATATATGTCACACCACCTTCACAGAAACGGCAAATTCGTTTCTTTTTAAGCATTTTCAATGGCTCCTTTACTATAAGTTCAAGTCTTTATATCCAAAATCATAAACGGTAGATTTCTCTTCGTCAGAATTATCATCATCATAGGTAGAATCCATCCCCGAATCTTCATCATTATTTTGATAATCATCATTTTCATCATCACCTTCGCCTGAATGATTTTTCCGATTCAAAAATTGAATTCTTCTTGCCTTAATTTCAACCACATTATGACTGGTACCGTCATTATTACGCCAATTCCGACTCTGCAATTCCCCATCTACGATAATAGCACTCCCTCGTTTCAAATTTTCATAACAGCTTTCAGCTAATTTATACCATGCAACAACTCCAACATAACAGACATTCTCTCGCCATTGGCCACTATTATCTTTGAATTTGCGATTTGATGCAATAAAAAAATTTGCTACAGGAGTACCATTTGTTGTTTTTCTAAATGAAGGATCACAAGTTAAATTTCCAGCAATTATGACATTATTTATGTCCGGCATTTTTAAATTTAACATTATATCTTATCCTCCGTCAAATCATATTATCACATAAGAAATATCAGATCTTCACAATTATTTATTACTCAACAGATTCCTTAGCTTCTTCCGGGGTTGGTTCTTTTTCTTCCGCTATTTCAGACGTTTTTACATCCTTATTATCATTTTTATCTGATTTTTCAGTTTTAATTTTCATGATTTTTTCTTTTTCTTTATTGCGATAGTCTAATGCTTTTTTATCAAGCATAATTGTTAAATAGCGTAAAATATTTTCATCCAGGCCATATTCACGATCAACAACCTTTATTGCACTACCAGAGGCCTTAAAATAAAATTCAACATAAAAACCATACTGGCGCTTTTTAACCTCATAAGCTAATCTTTTTTTACCCCATCGATCTACCTCGATGATTTCTCCCCCATTGTTTTTGATATTCCGTTCAATTTTATCAATTGTACCATCAATTTCATCTGGTTTTAAGAGAGAATCAATTACTGCGATAGAAGAATACGTCTTCAAATTATTTTCACCTCCTCTACATCTATGTTTTTATTGAAATAATGGCGCCAATACGAGTGAAATTACACTCATTAATTTAATTAAAATATTTATTGAAGGACCAACAGTATCTTTCAAAGGATCTCCCACTGTATCGCCAATAACTGCGGCTTTATGAGTTTCCGACCCCTTACCACCAAAAAATCCTTCTTCAATGTATTTTTTTGCATTATCCATGGCGCCACCAGAATTTGCCATCTGAATTCCCAACATTAATCCACTCACTAATGATCCAATCAACACACCTGCAAGCACTTCTTTACCAAAAACCAATCCGACAACTAAGGGAGTGAGGATAGCCAGTGTGCCCGGTAACAACATTCCGTGAATTGCACCTGTTGTGCTAATATCCACACATCGAGCAGAGTCTGGCAATGCTTTGCCTTCCATTAATCCGGGAATTTCCTTAAATTGTCTTCTTACTTCCTCGATCATTTTAAAAGCCGAATCACTAACAGCCTTAAACAAAGTAGAAGAGAAATAAAACGGAAGCATTCCGCCAATCAGTAAACCCATAATAACAGTTGGTTCTTTGATATCGGCAGCCTCTACTTTCGCTGCTGTCATGTACGCTGATACCAGCGCCATCGCCGCAAATGCGGCAGAACCAATTGCGAAACCTTTCCCGATAGCTGCTGTTGTATTTCCGACGGCGTCAAGATTATCTGTTATCTCCCGAACACCTGGATCAAGTTCTGCCATTTCAGCAATTCCTCCAGCATTATCGGCTATCGGCCCATAAGAGTCGACTGCGACTACCATACCTGTTGTTGCTAACATTCCTAAAGCTGCCATTGCGACTCCGTAAATACCGGCAAAATGATAAGAAATTAACACTGATATGCCTAAAACCAATACCGGAATTGCTGTCGAAGCCATTCCAATGGAAATACCACCGGTTATTGTTATTGCCGGCCCACTCTGAGAATCTTCGGCTAATTGTTTTACTGGTTTGTATTTATATGACGTATAATATTCACTTGTCAGACCAACGATAATACCAGAGATTACACCGGCTAATGTTGCATAGAACGGTCCCATTAATGGATAGCCATCAAAAGGAATATTCTGAGATCTTACAATAAAAAATGTCGCTATTGCTGTTAAAATAGCGCTAATATATGTCCCCCCCATAAGGGCTGATTGTGGATTTTTCTGTCCCATCACCTTGACATATATTATACCAATCAAAGAGGAAATGATTCCTGCGCTTACAATTAGAAGGGGCAACATTCTTAATTGAGGTGCTGCAATCCCAAGAGATGCTGCAATTGCCATAGCAGCGATAATTGATTCAACATAAGATTCAAGCAAATCGGCTCCGAGACCGGCGACATCACCGACATTGTCTCCCACATTGTCCGCAATTACAGCAGGATTACGGGGATCATCTTCCGGGATGCCTGCTTCAATTTTGCCAACAAGGTCTGCACCCATATCCGCGCCTTTAGTAAAAATTCCACCACCGCTACGTGCAAACAATGCGACTAAACTGGCTCCCATCGCATAACCGTTGATGATTGTTGGTTCTCCCTGAAACACAAAAACAATGACACATAATCCCAAAAGTGCTAACCCAACAACGCTAACGCCCATAACAGCTCCACCTGAAATTGCGATTCCAAGGGCACCTTTTGTTCCGCCAGTAACTGCGCCCTGAGTTGTTCGGGCATTTGCACGAGTTGCGATACTCATGCCAATATATCCTGCTAATGCAGAAACAATCGCTCCAATCACAAATGAGATCGCTGTTTTCCACGTCAAACCGACGTCACGTATTAAAGGTGAAACACTAATAACAACAGCAATAACAACGACAAAAATTGAGACATACGTGTATTCGCGCTTTAAAAATGCTTTCGCTCCGTTTTGAATTGCAGTCGAGATTTGTATCATTTTATCTGTGCCCTGATCGCGCTTTAAGACGTCGATAATCAAATAAACAACAAAGCCCAGAGCAATTAAACTGGCTGTAAAGGGAATTATAAGAGAACTGAAACTAATTACTGAATCCATTTCTTCACTCCTTGTGCGATTTAGATATTTTTCTGAGTTCAGATCGAGGACAATTGGAATCACTTACCACGATTCTTTATTTCTGAATATTTCCGATTGCTTTTTTTACGCGTTAACAACCGGGATAAGAAATAATATTGGTTTATTATTCAGTAGATCCTTCTTGTGTTTCACCCTCAGCTTCTGCTTCAGGCTCCTCACCTTCCTCTAATTCAACTTCTGGCTCAACAGTCTCCTCAAGAGTTGCTCTCACTGTTGCAACGTTTGCAACTAAGACCTCAGGGTCAACCAGAATTTCAACTTTTTCTATCGATAAATCACTTACGTGGATAGAATCTCCTAAATTCAAATCAGAGACATCCACTTCGATTCTTTCCGGGATTTCCAAAGGTAAACAGCTTAATTCGATTTCATGTAAAGAATGATTGAGGACGCCACCTTCCTCTTTGACGCCTTTGGGTTCACCAACGAGGTGAATAGGTATCGAAATATTAATTTTTTCTTTCATCTTTACGCCCATCAAATCAATATGTAGCAACTTACTGGAGACCGGATCAAATTGCATTTCTTTAATAATAACTTTTTTTGCTTTCTTATTATCTATTTTTAGATCAAGCAATCCAGATTCGTTACCAAATATTTGATGTAAATCTGTAGAATCAAATAGTAAGGCAATATTTTTTTGGTCATGGGCATAATAAATTCCCGGGATTTTCCCCTCTCTTCGAAGCCTTCTTCCAGCTTTCTTTCCTGCTTCCTCTCTTAATCGAGCCTTTAGCACAACTTCTGCCATTTTCTTATCCTATATTTTAAAATGAATTAATCAAATAAACTACTAATGGATTCTTCATCATGAATACGTTTAATAGCTTCCCCAAATATTCCTGCGACAGAAATGATTTCGATTTTATCAAAATGTTTTTCTTTTGCTAACGGTAATGTATCTGTCACAATAATTTTCTTTATAAATGGATTACTCAGTCTTTCGATTGCTTTCCCGGAAAAAACCGGATGAGTACAAGCGACATAAATATCTTTTGCCCCGTTATTTCTTAAAGCCAGAGTTCCTTGTTCAATTGTTCCGGCAGTATCAATTATATCATCAATTAAAAGTACATTTTTTCCAGCAACTGATCCGATGATATTAACAACTTCCGCGACATCTGGTTTGGGACGTCTCTTATCAATAACAGCGAGTGGAGTATGCAATCTTTTCGCATAGGCTCGTGCCAATGCATTACTACCAATATCCGGAGAAACAACCACCAGGTTCGGTATAATATTTTTACGATAATATTCAGTTAAAACTGGCGATGAATAAAGATGATCTAACGGGATATCAAAAAATCCCTGAATTTGAGGAGCATGCAAATCCATAGTTAACACACGATCTGCTCCAGCGGTTGTAATCAAATTTGCAACAAGCTTGGCTGTGATTGCCACTCTCGGCTGGTCTTTTCTGTCCTGCCGGGCGTATCCAAAATATGGAATCACTGCTGTAATTCTGCGGGCAGACGCTCGCCGTGCAGTATCGATCATTATCAACAATTCTAACAAATTGTTAGTCGGTGAATTCGTTGACTGAATGATAAAAACATCGCACCCGCGCACATTTTCATTATACTTTACAAGTATTTCTCCATCACTGAAGGTGCTGGTAGTTGAATCACCAACTTTTAAGCCTAAATAACGGGCAATTTTGTTTGAAAATGTATTATCAGCAGAACCAGCAAAAATTTTTAGATTATCAACCATCATGTTCGTTTCCAATATAAAAAACGAAAATCATAACGGGTGTTTGAAAAGCCCGAATAAAAAATATTTTATCTAAATTTTTGATTAGACAGTGAAATGGTAGGACTTTTCTGATCAACCCAAGAATTGATTTTCGTTATTTGATTAACAGAAAGCTGGGGCGGGAGGATTCGAACCTCCGTATGCAGGGACCAAAACCCTGTGCCTTTCCGCTTGGCTACGCCCCACGAGTTGGAATCGTTATCAATTTTTTATTGTTATTTCTAAAGCTTTATTACGCTTCCCCCATATTTTCGCCACCGTCGGCTAAAACGCTCTGATATTTATCTAGAATTACTTTTTCTATAA
The DNA here is from genome assembly GCA_964498785.1 of uncultured Cytophagia bacterium. Taxonomy (GTDB): domain Bacteria; phylum Zhuqueibacterota; class Zhuqueibacteria; order Thermofontimicrobiales; family Thiofontviventaceae; genus Mariaggregatimicrobium. The sequence goes on from CAZCJL010000034.1 coordinate 18,821, forward strand.
ATTCACGGAAATCATTTGTAATTGGATGGGCAATATCACGAAAAGAACCGTCCGGCATCTTTCGGCTTGGCATACTAATAAAATACCCATTTACACCTTTTATCACCTTCAATCCTCTTACCACAAACACATCATCAAAGGTTACGTTTACAAATGCTTTCAGTTTCTCCTCATCCCTCAGTGTAATATTAACTTCTGTGATCTCCATTCCTCTCTCCTGTATAGTTGTCTTTTAAATTGATTTTTTTTAACAGGCTATTTTATTTACCACCCCCGTTTAAGGATTTCTAAATAGGAGAAAACCAAATTTTTCATTTCAACTCATCAAAGGTCAAAGAGCAAATTATTATCCGTTCCAACTCATCTCACATTTGCTTACTATCTTCTCGTCGTTCGTATTCCAACTTTCAATAATTCAATCACTGGCATCATCATTTGCACTTTTTTAGATTTATCACCTCCTTAATTAAACTACATTTAAAAAAAATGTTTTGTAATTTAATACTTTTTTTTGTATTTGTCAAGTTAAAATTAAAATTTTTATAATATTTAATCATTTTATTTGTATTTAAATAACTTAGCCCCTTTAAATCCATGGGATAAAATTAACGAATTAAACTAAATTATTGATGCAATTATTTCCCATCCCCGCTGCATTTGTAGGCTCTATTTTTCATGTTTTCTTTTTTTTCGTAGCCAATCTCGTTGCAACATCCCCATCACCCAAAAATCATGATAAGCACCTGAGCGGAACATTGCCTGTCGTAAAACTCCCTCTTTTTTAAATCCTACAGAATTATAAATTCGAATAGCCGGCTTGTTTTCCGAATAAACGTGCAATTGAATCCGGTTTAAATTTAAGGTATCAAATGCATATTCCAACATTAATTTTGTCGCCTCGGTTCCCAATCCAAGCGACCAGTAATCTGAATCTAATATCGCAAGAAAAAAAACTGCATTACTATTTATATAATCTATACGAAAAAATGCTGTTTGGCCTACAGCTTTATTGGAATTTTTATCGACTATCGTAAACGCTATTGTATTTACAGAATTAATATACTCTCGGAGTTTTTCTTCTTGTAAATCAATTCCGGTCGGCAACGAGAAGAATAAAGCCTCACGTATTTCCGGATCATTCAACCGGGAGCAATAAAAATTAGCGTCTGCCGCAGTTGCCGGACGAAGATTTATTTTTTCTCCTTTAATAAAAATATTTTCCATATTCTCCTAACTTTTTTTCTGTGCTTCAGTTACTATTTTCTTCCCGGCGCTCGTTCCAATTCTTGTAGCGCCAGCGTTAATCATTTTCATAACATCGTCGAATGTTCGAATACCTCCGGCAGCCTTCACCCCCATCGCATTTTTTTGGGCAAACTTACTCATCAATTCAACATCATGGATCGTGGCTCCGCCGGATGAGAAACCAGTCGAGGTTTTTACAAAATCTGCTCCGGAAATCGCTACTAATTCACATACTTTTTCTTTTTCCGAATCCGTTAATAACGCGGCTTCGATAATCACTTTACATAGTGCTCTATATTTTTTACATACAGAAACCACCGCTTGAATATCATTTTGAACGATCTTGTAATAGCCGCTTTTTAATGCACCGACATTGATAACCATGTCAATTTCACTCGCCCCATTTTCTAATGCCAACCTTGCCTCTGTCACCTTTGTTTCGGTAACATTTGCACCAAGCGGAAACCCGACAACTGAACAAACAGCTACATCAGAATTTTTCAACAATGAATATGCATGTGAAACATATACCGGATTTACGCAAACAGATGCAAATCCGAATTCCAGTGCCTCCTGACACAACTTTTCTATATTAGTAATAGTTGCTTCTGGTTTTAATAATGTGTGATCAATATAACCGGAGATTTCAAAATTCATTTTTTTCATTCTATCTTATTCAAAAGTTCACATCAAATGCAGCTACAAAAGTTAATTTTTTATAATCAGGTAAGTAATTTAATTTTTTAAAATAATAAGAAATATACGAAATTTTTGTATATCTGTCAAGAAAAATATTTCAAATAATTCCATGAATATAACTTGATTTTCAGAATTTTAAATATTAAATTATAACCGTCTGTTCTCTTAAAAGTAATTAGAATCAATTTGCAGGATACGAGTCTACAATGGGTGACGTCTATTTTATTTCAGATCTTCATATTGGCGCCGGAGACACAAATAAAGAAAAGAAAAAATTAGATTACTTATTTTCATTTTTTGATTATATTGAAAAACCAAATAATAAGTTATTTATTGTCGGCGATCTTTTTGATTTTTGGTTTGAATACAAACATGTGGTACCTGGCAAATATTATCGTCTTTTTTTTCGTTTATCAAAAATGATCGAACAGGGTATCGAAATTCACTTTCTACCCGGTAATCATGATTTTTGGATTCGAGATTTCTTTGAAAAAGAAATAGGTTTCATAGTACATCCGGAAACTTATGAAACAAAGCTTGCTGGTGTCAAATTTTTTCTGTTCCATGGAGATGGTGTAAGCAAAAAGGACAAAGGTTATCAGCTTCTTAAAAATGTATTTCGCAATCCTTTAAACATTTTTTTATATCGATGGCTCCACCCGGATATTGGGGTTCCTTTAGCAAATTTATCGTCACACACAAGCCGGAAACATACTGCTAATAAGAAATTGAATGACGAAGCAGATTATTTGGAATTTGCAATCGATAAATTTAATAAGGGCATTGATTGTGTAATTATGGGACATTCTCATAATCCATGGATTGAAAATATTAATGGAAAGCACCTGATTAATTTGGGAGATTGGATCGATAATTTTACGTACGGTCTCTTTTCTGATGGTAAACTTTCGTTAAATTATTGGAAAAATAAAAAATGAGACGAAGAATTCGAAATTATAGCAGACCTGAAACCACATCTAAAAAACAGATGTCTAAACGGAAAATAATTCTAAAAACTATGTTAATATTATCCGCTGTCGGATTAATTTTATTTATTGGCTGGGTCATATATCTGAGCCTTGATTTGCCATCGCTCACTCAATTGGAACACTATGATCCTGAACTTGCAACTAAAATATATTCAATCGATGGCAAGGTCATTAAAGAATTATACACTCAAAAGCGAATTCTCATTCCATTAGAAGAAGCACCGGATTATATGTGGCAAGCTGTTTTAGCAACAGAGGATCACATTTTTTTCGATCATTGGGGGGTAAATATTAAACGCTTTGCGTATGCAATGCTCATTAACATTGCAAGCCTTCGTTATAAGCAGGGAGCAAGTACAATTACACAACAACTTGCACGACAACTGTATTTAGGATTAGAGAAAAAAGTATCGCGAAAGCTTCGAGAATGGATTACAGCAATCCAAATCGAGCGGACTTACACAAAATACGAAATTCTTGAGATGTATTTAAATCACATGAACTTTGGACATGGGAACTATGGAGTTCAGGCAGCTTCACTTGATTTTTTTGGTAAAGGTGCAAAAGACTTGACACTGGAAGAATGCTCTTTATTAGCCGGATTGCTCCAACGTCCAACGGCTTATTCTCCTGTGCGTTATCCTGAACGGGCAAAACGTCGCAGAAATATTGTTCTGCACAATATGCTAAAACGAAACTATATTGATGCTGAAACATATCAAAACGCCGTAAATGCGCCAGTCATAGTTAAACCCTATTCACCGGAAGATGAATTTGGGATCGCCCCCTATTTTACAGAACATATTCGCCAGGAACTACAAAACCGCTATCACATGGATTTATATAGGGGCGGATATTCTGTTTATACAACACTTGATACGCGGTTGCAGGCAGCGGCAGAAAAAGCAGTTAACAGTCATTTACCAAAATTACAAGAAAAATTTAATGACCGCCTCGTAAGAACAAATAAATTAAAACAATATTTACCAAAAGAAATCTTAAGGCGAATTCCTTATGAACAACTAAAGAAAAATAAAGCGCTCATCGATTCTCTTTCAAATAATTATGTCCCCATTCAGGTCGCATTCGTAGCCTTAAATCCTAAAGATGGCCACATTTTAGCAATGATCGGAGGCCGTAATTTTGGTGAATCGAAATTTAACCGTGCTATCCAAATGAAGCAGCGCCAGCCTGGTTCTACAATAAAGCCAATCGTATATACCGCTGCGATAGACAACGGCTATTCTCCAACAACCGAATTATTAAATCAACCAGTCGTTCTTTATCTTCCGAACGGTGACCGCTGGGCGCCCCGCAATTATGATCATTCTCAAGGAGGCCCCACCACTTTTCGCGAAGCGCTACGCCGATCTCTTAATCTTGTCACTGCTCGTGTTGTACAGGAGATCGTTCCCCCAAAGACTGTTATCGATTATGCCAGGAAACTTGGCATTACCACGCCATTGGATCCGGTGGATGCTATAGCACTTGGAGCAGCTCAGGTTATTCCGATTGAGATGACCTCGGCTTTTGGCGTTTTTGCCAATCAAGGAGCTCTTGCAAAACCATTAGCCATTTTGCGCGTCGAAGATAAATACGGAAACGTTCTTGAAGAATATCGTCCTGAGTTAACTCATGTTTTAAGAGCAGAAACATCGTATATTATGGTGAATATGTTAGAAACTGTTTTAAACAGAGGAACCGGCTATACAGCACGCAGCGTATATAAATTTTTACGACCGGCAGGAGGGAAGACAGGAACAACAAACGAATTTACCGATGCCTGGTTTATCGGATTTACGCCACAAATTGTAGCCGGCGTTTGGGTGGGGCTGGATAATCCGGCAATTTCACTGGGATCAGGGCAAACCGGAGCACAAGCAGCGCTTCCGATGTGGGCTCCGTTTATGAAAGTCGCTCATGATACATTAAATCTACCAATTGAATATTTCCACATGCCGCCAGGTGTCACGCGAATCGATATCTGCAATGAGACAAAAATGCTGGCAACTGAATATTGCCCGGATATTATTACTGAAGTGTTTGAAACTAAAAATGTACCGTCCCAGTACTGTAATAAACATTCCGGATACGATTCGAAAACGATCAAATCCAGTAAAACAAAAAATCGAATACGTTTTTAAATTAATACATCCAGCGGGATATGCCCTCCTTTGTGGCATATCCCAAAATTGGATCGACCAGCATAGGAGAAGTTGAAGCTATATGAAATGCATTTAAAATTCTACGCTCCAATTCCGCTTCACGAAACGATTTATCCGTATAAATATCTACTATCGGCTCATTACGTTCCACTGACTCTCCAATTTTCTTACTTAATACAACTCCAGCCTTATGATCAATATCATCTGAAAACGTTTTTCGACCAGCCCCAAGCTCCATCGCTAACAGTCCAATTTGCATCGAATCGATGTTACTTATATAGCCACCTCGTTCGCTTGTGATCGTATGATGGTATTTTGAATTGTGATATGACTCCGGTTTTTCGATAAATTTCAGCTTTCCGCCCTGATGTTTTACAATTTCAATGAATTTATCGTAAGCTTTCCCGCTCTCTAAAATATTATTAAGTCTATTTCTCGCTTCAGATGCATTTTTTTCAACTTTTGCTTTCATTAACATTTCTGTTCCAAGAGCGAGTGTAACTTTGAGAAGATCTTCAGGTCCTTCGCCTCGGAGGGTGTTAATAGATTCTTTTACTTCTAACCAATTACCCACCGCTTTTCCCAGCGGTTGATCCATTGCTGTAAAAACTACAGAGGTTTGTAGTCCAAATTGTTTGCTGATATTAATCAGACTATCAGCTAGTTTATATGCATACGCCTGATTTTTAAAAAATGCTCCTTTTCCGACCTTTAAATCGATTACCAACGCGTCAATACCTTCGGCTAATTTTTTACTTAAAATAGAACCTGTAATTAGCGGAACCGATCTGATCGTTGCTGTACTATCCCGAAGCGCGTACATTTTTTTATCCGCGGGGACGATATAATCTGTTTGACCAATTAAAACTACTCCGATTGCGTTTAATTGTTTTAAACATTCCCTAACAGAGAGTTCAGTTCGAAATCCGGGTATTGATTCCAGCTTATCCAGCGTACCACCGGAATGCCCTAATCCTCTGCCAGAAATCATTGGCACAACCACACCAGCCGCTGCCACAAGTGGCGCTAAAATCAATGAAACCTTATCGCCTACCCCACCAGTACTGTGCTTGTCTGCCTTAAAACCGGAAATATCCTTGGTATCAATTTTTTCTCCAGAATTCAACATGGCTTCTGTTACATAATAAGTTTCCTGATATGTCATTCCCTGAAAATAGACTGCCATTAAAAACGCAGCCATTTGATAATCTGGAATCGAATGTGAAGAAAAACCGTTAATTAAATAATTGATTTCATCTTGAGATAGTTCCTTGCCTTTCTGTTTCCTGATGATAATAGATTGAGTTGTCATTCTATAAATCCTCAATAAATTTCATAAATTTATAACAAATTGCTTCTGCCTGTTCTTGTGTTTTTGCTTCCGACATCACGCGAATAATCGGTTCAGTATTCGAGGGTCGAATATGCACCCATTCAGATTCCCATAATATTTTTATACCATCGGTTCGATCAATTTTATCGTTCGAGAACTCCTCGATAATTTTTTTCATAGCAATATCTGGCTTAATCTTATCGAGGTTTACTTTTTTCTTGACTTGAAAATACTGAGGTAAGCTATTATTTAGATCGGAAATTTTTCCGCCATATTCTGCAAGCTGCTGTAATGTTAGTGCAATTCCCAGAGGAGCATCTCGTCCCAAATGCAATTCAGGCAAAATAACTCCGCCATTCCCTTCGCCGCCAATAGCCGCATTTTCTTTTCTCATTTTTGAAGAGACATGAATTTCACCGACTTTTGTACGAATGACATTTGAATGATATTTTTTCGCTAAATCATCAATTACCATTGAAACCGATGCGTTCACAACAATTGGGCCTCTTTTTTTCTGTGCGATATAATTTACAGCCAGAGCTAAGGTATATTCCTCTCCCAAAGGTATACCTTTTTCCGAAACAATCGCGAGACGATCGACATCCGGATCTACAGCAAAGCCAATATCTGCTTTTACAGATTTCACTTTTTCACATAACTCTGTTAAATTTTCTGGAACCGGTTCCGGAGCATGGGGAAACAATCCGTTCGGCTCTTCATTTAAAGTAATTACTTTACAATTGAGTTTGTTTAATAAATGTGGCACAATTGTCCCACCTGCTCCATTTACACAATCGACAACGACCTTAAATTTTTTCGATTTGATTAAATCGACATCAATAAATTGCAGTTTAAATATTGCATTTATGTGATCCTGAATCGCATTTTCATAACGATCAATTTTACCGATTTTTTCCCAGATCACATAATGAAAATTTTCCTTTTCTGCATATTCTATTACTTTTTTTCCCTGGTCCTCATCCAAAAATAATCCGGATGAATCGATTAGTTTTAGTGCATTCCACTCAATCGGATTATGGCTTGCAGTTACAGCGACGCCACCTCGTGCTCTTAGTTTTTCAACAGTCATTTGAACAGTAGGAGTTGGGCAGATGCCAATATCAATTACATCGCAGCCGACGGCCATCAAGCCAGAAAATACCGCTGATTTTACCATTTCTCCTGTAACTCTTGAATCTCTACCGACAACCACCTTGCCACTTCCTAAATATGTGCCAAATGCTTGGGTGTATTTTACAACTTCTAATGGGGTCAATCCTTCTCCAATAATACCCCTGATGCCAGAAACACTTACCATCAATCTACTCACATGATCCTCCAAAATTGGTGTCTATTGGTTGAACATCTTTTTTAATATCGTTAATTTCTTTTGTTTTAAACTATCAAATTTGAAAACAATAACTCCGTCCGAGCTTTTTGATCCAAGACCGATTTTTATTGCCTGCTCAAATTCTTTGGGTGATAATATGGTTGGATAATCCATTGCCTGAATGATAGGAACCACTGGCCGTTCTGTCATTTCCGCAACCCATTCCGTTACATCGCCAACCCATTTGACATCTTCCCCGCACATAACATGATATACCATAGGAGAAAAAACATCCACATGCTCGGCTAATGCCTTATAATCCTGGCCGATAATTGTCCGAATCGCTCCGTTAAAATCACCATTTCTCCAAGGGACGCCAAACATACCAACAATTATCTTGCGGGGAGCGGCATCGACAATTTTGCGGACATCCCGAACAATGTTAGTAATTTGAGCACACTTCCAATCTGTCCACACATCAAAATGTTTCTGCAAAATCCATTTATTTCGCGACAAGTTATCAGTGATCTTTTTCGGGGCAGTCAGTTGGCAATCTTCAAGAAATTTCGCTACTGTAAATGAATCATACGATGTCTGGATCAATTTTGGATTTTCCCCCTCCCAATGACATGGCCAGCGAATAAAATCCAGCCAAATACCATCAACTTTTGTCGTGTTGATTAAGTCCGCAATTTTGTTGAATATTTCTCGCTGAACATTCCTGTCACACGGATTTACCCCGGCATACCATTCTTCGGGTAGTAATTTTTCACCAGTTACAGTGATCGGCCTGCTTTGCGGATATTTTCCCCAGTATTTCTTACCAACAAAGAAACCGACTTCAACAAAATATTTTATGTCAGCTTCATGCAACATTTCAATGAACCGATTACTACATGAGCGCCCAAATATCGCGTTTACATTCCAGGATTTGAGGGTATCGATTATCGCCTTGTCGCTGTGATCTTTAAATTGATTTATCTTTTTAGAGAAGCCATATATCGAGCGAACCTTATTATGATAAGAATTCCCTGAGCTCACAACCACAACACACATTAATAACAATAGTCGAGTATACATTAGAATAATTTGATTAATCTGAGAAAAAAATAATATATCTAATTTTTGTTCAAAAATCAACAATAAATTTATTATTATAAATAAAGCTATAAAATTACTTTTAATCAGGTTTTTTCAACTTAAGAATTTTCCACAGGTGGTCATCAATAGAATGAGGCACATCTTCGTCGACTAATTTTTTACAAAAAAAGACTGTTGTCCTGATCGAATCGACAAAGACTTTACATTGGGGGCATTGTTGAAGATGGAGTTGTACCTGGTCACAGAACGGAGAATTAACATCCTTGTGTAATTCTTCGCAGAGTTGATTAATAATTTTAGTACACTCTTTTTGTTTTTTATTGTCTTTCATTAATAAATCCGGCTAGTTTTTCGCGTAAAAATAGTCGCGCCCTGTGCAAGTTTGATTTCACAGCAGGTAAAGAAATTCTTAAGATATCACTAATTTGTTTGAGAGTTAATCCTTCAATATCTTTCAAAATAAAGACCGATTTATATTTTGGTGGTAACAACTCAATTGCCGACGTCATCTTTTGCCGCAGCTCTGAGCTAACTAAATCATCTAAAGGCGTTGTTTCTACTGATTTTACGATATTTGTATAATCTGTTACCCCTTCTTCGCTTTCCGATGCAAAGGTAGCATATTCTTTTTTGCGACTCCGCAATCGCATTAACGCCTGATTTGTTGCTATCCGATAAATCCATGTGGATAGTTGAGAATTTCCTTTAAAATCTGGCAATGCTTCCAGAACTTTAAGAAAGGTTTCCTGTAAAATACACTCTGCCTCTTCCTGGTTTCCCAACATCTTAAGGCCTAAATTATAAACCATTCGTTCATATTTTTGAACGATTCGAGATTGGGCGACGCGATCACCCTTTGTGGCGTTTTCTATTAATAATTTTTCAGAAGTTTCCATAATCACATAAGATAAAAAAAAATAATAAAAAAACAAGAACAATTTAAAGGAAACCTCTGAGATTATATCTTATTTGTCGATTATCTCATAAGCTGTAACAATTTCGGCGGTTTTTTTCAACATCGCCGATGCTGAACAATACTTTGTTTCAGATAATTCAATAGCTCGCTCGACATCCTTTTTATGAATATTTTTTCCATAGATTTTAAAATTGAGCTTAATTGTCGTAAAGACTTTTGGATACTCTTCTGCCTGCTCTGCCTCAAGCTCAACCTCAAAATCCACGAATGGAACTCTCTTTTTTTTCATAATTGAAATGACATCCATTCCTGTACAACCACCTAATCCGATTAATAGCAATTCCATCGGACGGGTTGCTCCACCTTCGCCGCCTACTTTTTCCGCGGCATCCATCGGAAGCCAATGGTTTGAGTCAGCTTTTCCCAGCATCGTAAGGCCGGAAACCATTTTTATTTTTGCATTCATAAACACTAATATCCTTATTATTAATAACTATTATTTTGATGCATTCATTCTGTAAAAGATTCATTTTCTAACACAACTATTTTTCAATTAGAGGCACAAATTATTGTTTTTCATTTCTGGGAGATGATCTTTTGCAATGAGTCTTTCATATTTAAGTACATTTTAAAATTTTTTTTCGATCCGCTAATTGCTCTATAGTAACTACTCCGCTGCAATCAATATTCAAAAGTTTTACTTTTTCCATTATCTATGCCCCATACATCTTTTGTTAAAATCCTCGATGTATTCCATGCTTCATTGCAATTGCTATCGCCTTATAATATTCGCGGCTGGTTATCCGACGGTTAATAATCCGGTCATTTAAAGCATCATAACATGGATGATACTGGTTCATAATATTCACATAAGTATCGGTTGACAATTCCTTTGCGATAAATTTACATATTTCTTCGCTTCCCTGAATTGAATTCGGCATTACAAGATGTCTAATGATCATTCCGGAGCAGGCAATATCATTCTCATCTGTTTTTAAATCGCCTACCTGTCGATGCATTTCCTTTAAAATCAATTTAAGGTTATTAAAATATCCGGTGGCATTCATATATTTTTCGGCGTAGTTATCATCAGCAAATTTAACATCGGGCATATAAATATCAAAGATGTTTTCCAAAGATTGAATTACTTTTAGCGATTCATAACCTCCGCAATTATAGACAAGCGGAATTTTTAGACCATTTTCAATAGCAATTTTTAGTGCTTCAATGATACGCGGGATAAAATGGGTTGGCGTTACAAAGTTAATGTTGTGGCATCCGCGATTTTGAAGTGCAATCATCATCTGAGAAAGCGCTTTCGGCATAATAACTTTGCCTTCCCCCAGATGACTAATTTCGTAATTCTGACAAAATGTGCAGCGTAAATTACAATGTGTCAGAAAAATAGTCCCTGATCCGTGCGTTCCTACTAACGGAGGTTCTTCACCATAATGCGGGAATGCACTGGATACCTTCAACTGATACCCGGCCCGACAATATCCGGGTTCACCATTTTTTCGATCTGCTCTGCAGTTTCGTGGACATAGTTTGCAGTATTTCATAGTGGCATTTAAAACATCGATACGCTCCTGTAACATACTTATTTGAAAACCAAGATATGAGGGTAAAGAGGTTTTCATTTATTTTCCCGAATATATTTCAGATGTTAATTTCGCGTAGAAGCGCTGCTGCTTTCTCTGGTGGAACCGAATTTATTGGGAAACCACTGCTTGTTTCGAAACTTGTATAAGCCCTTAAACGCGGCATTATTTCCACGTGCCAGTGATAATCTTTTTCAAGAGATTGCCAATATCCCCGGCGTCTGCCCGCTTTAATATTTGGCCCTGAATGAATCGCCATAATATAGTCTGGTTCATTCAGTAACTTATGGATACGAACTAACAGCTCTTTTGTCAATTTAGCTAATGGCCGTAAATCTGATGTTTGTTCAAAAAACGTCTCATGTTTTTGAGGCATAATCCATACTTCAAAGGGTCTGCTGGATGCAAACGGTGTCAGTGCGATGAACTTTCCATCTTCAAGAACCACCCGATCCTGGTCGTTTAGTTCCTGGTGAATGATATCACAAAACAAACAACGTTCTTTGTAATCAAAATAAGCGTGTGAACTAATTAATTCATCCTTTACTCTTTTAGGAGTAATTGGCGATGCGATAACAAAGGAATAAGAATGTTCTGATGTATAACCAAAAGCTTCTCCGTAATTTTTATGGACTAATACATAGCGAAACCGTGAATCTTCTTTTAAGTCAAGAATACGTTCACGGAATGTCCAAAAAACCTCTGCCATTCTATCTTCGGATAAATCAACGAACGTTTCAGCATGTTTTGGTGATTCGATAACAATCTCGTGTGCGCCGATACCATCCAGCACATCATACATTCCGAAACCTCGATTATTCAGATCACCGTAAATCTGTAGCACAGGATTTTTATCAGGAATTACCCGAATTCGCCACCCTCCTTCATTTGCTCCGTATCCCTCGCTCCGAAGTGCCATAATTTCCTGCGGTGTCTTGTTTTCATTACCCTCGCAAAACTGACAGACGTCAACTGCAGATGCCTTCTTTTTATCTTTGACTATCAAATCAGCTAAATTAAGCTGGTCCATCAGGATAATTGTCCAACGCCCATTGGTGGGATTTCTTCTTAATTGATTTATTGGCATAACTATTATCCTTTTCTGACAATAAAAAGAAAACGCCATACAAAAATGCAGGCGTTCTTTTACTATCGCTATTTTAATTTTGTTTTAAATTATTATTTTCTTTCGTGTCATCATCGTCGGTTTTTTTCAGGTCTCCGTCGTTTTCTTCTTGAAAATCTTCTTCAATATCATCATCTTCTTCGGCGTCTTTTCTCTCAAGTAAATTATAATCATCTTTCATTTTACGAAGAATTATAAATAACAATGTGTTGCCTGTATTTAATGCCGCCAACCCATACGAAAGAACAGCTATGCCAACGAACAGCAACATTACAGCAAAAATATAGGATGAAATATGTAATATAATTGGAACGTCAAGCTGAATAAATTCTCTGCTAAAATAAAAATAAGTATTATAATCACCAAAAAGGATTTCGATCCACCCAATAGTGGTGGCTACCCACCCGCTTAAAATATACATCCCTTGTTTCATAAGGCTAATATATTTATCACCCATTGAAAGGCTAAAGATAGAATCGGTTAAAAGGAAGCCTTGTTTAATTAGCGTGGCAAAGACAAGAACACCAATAAAAGCACACACAGCGATTATCAATTCATAAAAAATAAACCGAACTGGTTGATTCCACACGAGTGAAAATGACTGAAATACTCCTTCAAAAGCATCGTCATCCGTGGTTGAAATAATCGCCGGAGAAATAATCATGGAAATCAAGAACACGATTATAAAATAGAATAGCATCAGGCCAATAAAAATCCAGATAAGATAAAAAAGAGAAAATCCTAATTCACCGATGACTGGTATCCGGCCTAACGCCCCGACCATCAAACCACCAACGATAAACAACAGGATAATAACGCCAATGGAAACGGGTGTAAAAATTACCGATAGTGCTTTACGAAATGCAAACGCATAAGCTTCCCGCCATGTATAAAAATGATTCCCTTTCAGCAACATATAAGTTGCTCTGGTTACAGCAGTGCTTGCAATGAAATGCGAAATGACAAAAATTAATACCCCGACAAGGAAGATGGTCCAGCTAATAGAGTTGCCTCCAAAAGTCGAGAGACATGGGAGGAATCCAGCTTGTTGCCATACATCATAAAAACGAAAACCTGAAATGATAATAGCGATGTACGTAAATATTAAATAGCCCAAATAACCAATAACAAATCCAATAAATTGAATCCAAATACGCTGTAAACTGAAAGCTAACCGATTTGCTTTGAAAATGTCTATTACATCAAATCGAAGCGTATACATGTTATACCTCCATAAGCAATTGATTTTAAGCTTCCCAGGTTAATTATTTAAGTCTTTATAAATTAGAAAATTATTTAAATTTTGTCAAGATGTTTTTTATCTTTTTCCAAAATATTGATAATGCGCACCTGAATTATTCGATTTTTTTCAACTTTTTCGATTACAAATTTATAGCCCTGATCTTTAATTTCTTCTCCGGTATTCGGTAAAGAACCAGTAATATTTAATATATGTCCACCAAGGCTTTCATACGATTCGTCTGTGATTATATTCAATTTCAATTGGTCATTCAACTCATCAATGTTCATTTTTGCATTGACCAATATTGAACCATCTTCATTTTTTTTATACAATGGTTTTTCCCGATCATATTCGTCTTGAATTTCTCCAACAATTTCTTCAATAACATCCTCAAGCGTAATAAGTCCTGCAGTTCCGCCGTATTCATCAACAACAATTGCCATGTGCATTTTTTGTTTCTGAAAATCTTTAAGCAACTCATCAATCATTTTACTTTCTGGTACGAATAGCGCAGGTCGCACTTTTTGTTGCAATTCGACTTTGCTTGATTTGCTTTCTAAAAACGGCAAAAGCTCCTTGGCGTGTAAAATACCCACGATATTATCTACGCGTTCATCATAAACCGGCAATCGAGTATGACCTTTCTCTTTTATTATTTTTATCAACTCATCTATTGGCGTGTTTTTTTCGACACAAATCATATCGGTGCGGGGTATCATTATTTCTTTTGCAGATGTCTGAGCAAATTCAAAAATAGAACGGATCATTCGCTTTTCATCTTCAATCAATGCCCCTTTGTCTTTACCCACTTCCAGGAGTGTTTTTAATTCTTCTTTCGACAAAAGATGTTTATCCACTCGTGGACTAATTAATTTAGAGACAATAAACGGAAACTGAGCAAGCAACTGAACGATGGGAAAAAGCACAGCGGATATAATTTGTATTGGCAGAGAATAATATTCGGCAAGCCAAATTGCATTTTTTACAGCAAATATCTTGGGTGTAATTTCACTAAGAACAAGGAACACAAAAGTCACAATGACAACTTCTATAAAAACAACCCATGCTTTTGATAAATGCAAATCATGGCTAATATCTGCGGCTAATAACGCTGCGATAGCTGCCGCGGCAACATTAACGATTGTATTTCCGGTTAAAATAGTAATTAATAAGTTTCGTGGCTGTTGTAGTAGTCTTATTACCCGACTGGCTTTACTTTCATCTTTTTCTTTCAATCGATTTAGACTAATCCGGGTAAGTGAGAAAAAGGCAGTTTCAGCGCTTGAAAAAAAAGCTGAACATAATAACAAAATTATAAATAAAAATATTTGCAAATACGAGTCACTTTCCAAAAGTCACTAATCCTCCTATTTAAATAAAATATTCCAGCTTTTTTGAAACCGACTAAACATGTTTTCAATAATTTTTAAGATAAAAATTTTCCCTATTTTTCATTACTTTTTTATCGGATTCTGTTTTATCATCATATCCGGTTAGATGTAACATACCATGGATCACCATGCGATGCACTTCTTCATTAAACGGAACATTGAAATCAAGGGCATTTTCTTTCACACAATCAAGGTTTATATAAATTTCACCGGAAATTAACGGTTTAGCGGTCTCTTCAAGCGGGAAAGATAAAACATCCGTTGTATCGCTTTTATCTAAATACGTTTCATTAAGTTCGATGATATAATTATGATTGACAAAGACGACGCCGATATCGCCGTTATTATAGTTTTCGTGTTTTAACACAAAATTTACCAATTGTTCAATATCGTCTTTATCAATCGTAAAATTATCATTTATGTTGTCAATAGTAATCTCTAATTTCACTATTTTTCTCTTTACCGTTACTTTTTGGGAAAAATCGTTCTTCCTGATCAGGATATTCGACACGACCATGGAATGTACCTAGCAAAATATTTTGAAAACTCTCAATAATTTTATTCAAATCTTTTAATGTTAGCGGACAATCATCAAGTTCGAATTCTTTAAAGCGTTCATTAACGATCGAAGTCACCAGGCCTTTAATTCTGCTTGCGGACGGGTCTTTTAAAGTACGTGATGCGGCTTCAACACCGTCTGCAAGCATCACAATGCCTGTCTCTTTTGTGTGCGGCTTCGGACCGGGGTATCGAAACGTTGAAATATCGATATCACTATCTCTATTTTGTTCCAAAGCCTTTTTATAAAAAAAAGTCATCACGTTCGTTCCGTGGTGTTCCGAAATAAAGTGTTGTATTTCTCTTGGCAACCCATACTTTTTCGCGATATCCACACCACGACGCACATGATTCGTTAAAATCAAACAACTCATACTTGGTGATAACTTTTCATGAGGATTTTTCGTTTTTTTGATATTTTCGATAAAATATTCTGGTTTTTCTATTTTTCCGATATCATGATAATAGGCCCCTACCCGTGCAAGCAGTGCATTTGCACCAATGTGTTCAGAAGCGGCCTCTGCAAGACTTCCGACCATTATACAATGATGATATGTTCCTGGTGCTTTTACTGCCAACCGCCGCAAAAGCGGGCGGTTCAAATCAGATAATTCTAACAGCCTGAGATCTGTGAGCATATCGAAAACATATTCAAAAACAACTTGCAAACCATAAGCCAACAGAGGAGATAAAAAACCATTGATGATACCATAGAGCCAATATTTTAGCAAGATCGAAAAATTGGTGTATCGTAAGATTTCAAGCGTTGTAATTGAAATCAGATAAGCACTGCTAATTAAGAGAATGGATTTAAAAAACCACGAGCGGCTTCGTACTTTAGCAACCGAAAGAATGGCCACGGTTCCGGTAACAATTGAGACCAGCATCACATTAAAATCATTTCCCATCATACCGGCAAGAACGATACTCAGCGAGACAGTTCCCACAAATCCAACCCGCGTATCATAAAAAATCGTCAACAGCATCGCTCCTATTGTTATGGGAACCAGATATGGTGATTGCGTAAACTTTGATATCACAAACGATAACAACGGAACAAGAAGAAAAATTACCGCAATCAGAATCACTTTTTTGATATTTCTTAGTAGTCGCCAGCGATTATAGACAAGAAAAATTAACAAAACGGACAGTCCGAGAGCAGACATCAGCAATTTACCAAGATAGCGTAAAATCGAGTATATAATATTTGTACCTTCCTCCCGTACTGCTTTTTCGATAGCTAAGGAATTTAATTTCGCCAGGTGTTCTTTTGTAATTTTTTCATAGGTATCAATAATTTTTTCGTTCTCAAGCACAGTTCCGCGCGCTCTGGGCACATTGGATTCTGCATCTTGTCGTCTGGAATCAGTTTCCAGTTTATCATAAATAATATTCGGGACAAGAAAATTCATGAAAATTTGGTAGCCAACATTCATGCTCAACTCATCGCCTTCAAAAGATGAGCGCAATTTTTCAATTGCGATACTTTTCACATCTTTCTCATCATGAAAGTAATTAATTTCCTCGACAACCTCTTCATTTCCACTTAGAACAGAAATTGTTCCCTTTTGGGTGTATATTTCGTCTATATTTCGATTGAGTATTCCGATTCCGCAAAAATCTCTTAATATTCTAACCAGAGAATCTTTAAATGATTTCAAATTATTTTCTTTAGAATTTTTATCTTTCAATTGATAACTCTGGTCAAGAAAATATTGTATTATATTTTCATCTGGATCAATATTATAATTTTTAAACAAATCAATCAATTGATTTGTCATCAGACGATTATCAATATCCTGCATGATAATCTCACCGATGTCCTGGAAAAAGCTATCCATTTCATCCTGTTGTTGATCACAAATGCTATCTGCTCTTACAAAAACTGGCGGGATTGCTTCTCTTGCTTCCCGAATATCTTTTTTATAGTCCTCATCTGTTTTATTTATTGCGAATGTGAACGGTGCGATTATTTTATCACCAACATAAACTTCACCTTCTGTGAGCCCACCAAATTGGTACGACTTACCTCTTGGGTACATTAAAGAAATAAGAAATATAACGATCAATACGAGAATAATTTCAAACGAATAAATCCTTACTAGATCCTGTTTTGAAATTTTTTCTCTGGATTCAGATGGGAATAACCGCAGAAAATACTTTTTTGGCTTATTCGTCTTTTTTTCACGCTTCTTACTTTTACTATCATTCGTTTTCATTATATTTATCATACGCTTTAATAATCTCTCTTACTAATCGATGTCTAACAACGTCTTTTTCATTTAAATAGATAAAATTAATTCCTTCAATTCCTGTCAAAATACTTTGAATCTGTATTAAACCGGATGTTCCTTTACTGGGGAGATCTATCTGAGTAATATCTCCTGTAATAATCGCTTTTGAATTCACACCTAATCGCGTCAGAAACATTTTCATCTGGCTGGGGTTTGTATTTTGTGCTTCATCCAAAATTACAAATGCATTATTTAGCGTTCGCCCTCTCATGTATGCCAGCGGGACTACTTCAATAATTTCTGATTCCATATATTGCTTTAGCTTATTGGGAATAACCATATCGAATAATGCATCATAAATTGGCTTCAGGTATGGATCAATTTTTTCTCTAAGATCCCCGGGCAAAAAACCAAGGCTTTCACCTGCCTCGACAGCGGGTCTTGCCAGGACTATTTTGTTGACAATTTTATTTCTTAAATGAGACAAAGCGATTGCAACGGCCAAATATGTTTTGCCGGTTCCTGCCGGCCCGATAGCAAAAACAATATCATTTTTTCGGGTAGATTCATAATAATCATGTTGTCCTTGCGATTTCGGAGCAATAACGCCTTCTTTAGTATACAATATCACAGAATTGGACAAAGACTTTTGCGTCGAATTTTCTTTTATTTCTCCTAACTTTACAACATCGACAACGGTGCGTACATCAGAAATATTAACTCCTACATTTCGCTCTGTCATTGATATTAATTCTTTAAATATAAGTTCCAATAGTATAATTTCGGATGGTTGCCCAATTAGCGTAATTTCGTTTCCGCGCGCAACAATTTTCGTTTCAAAATTTGTTTCGATATATCTTAAATGCTCATCACCAGAACCGAATAGTTTTAACTGATCGACGCCACCAATAGATAATTTTTTTTTGGTTATATTTTGTTCTTCCAATATTTACCTTTAAAAAATTGATTCAAAATAGAAAAAAGCTCTCAGTTGATGGAAAAACCAATAACTAAGAGCTTTAGTCAATGACCTAACATATCATTTTAAAGACCTTTAAATTAAACTGCAAAAACGTGCAGCTTAACAACCGTTATTCCGGCACTGTTAAAACCTGATATGGGTAAATTACGTTTTGATCGGAAATGATATCTTTGTTTGCCTCAAATATTCTTGTCCATCTTGTAGGATCATTGTAAATTTCCGGATTTGAAGCAATTTTTGCAAGCCAATCGCCTTTTACTACCAGATATTCGTTCGGGCCTACATCTCGCTGGATTTTAAAGATCTGATCTGCATAAATTAAATTTGGATCTTTAATTTGATCTTTATTGTAGGTATAAATTCGCATCCATTGATATGGATCTGCATAAATGTCATCTTTTCCAGCGATTCTCCACAGAAAGTCGCCTCTAACGACAGTATATTCATCATAAACTGCTTTTGGCATACTGTTACGAAGCGCCATAATTTTGCCTTCGATTTCAGCGACTTTATTTTGCATTTCGCTTAAAAGATAAATATTATTATCTTTTAAACCGTTCAATTTTTCTTCGAGTTGATCGATTTCTTTTCGGTTTTTGAATAATTCTTCTGGTGGTAAGGAGGCTAAGCCATCAACCTCTGATTCTAAGCCATCAAGGTTGTTGCGGTAATCGTTAACATCGGCTTCGGTAGCGCCTAATAATGCATAGATTTCCTGCCACTCATTTTTAGTTTCATCTTCAGTTTGAGCAATTTCGTTTTTTAATTCTTCGATTTCTTGCTCGGTTGTTGTGATAGCTGCCTTTGCATCTGCCTCTCGCTTCTGCCACTCGGCTAACTGGGCATTGTACTCTTCCATCGTCATTTTTTCCTGAGCAAATGAAAGACTAACAGCAAGCATTATGACAAGAGCGACAAAGGCGGAAACTGCTAAAATCTTTTTCATCTTAATTTTCCTCCAATATTGTTGTCCTGGTAATTAAAAGCTATTTCTTTTCGCCCAGCTGACGCTTAATAGCTTCTTTTTCGCTCTGTGCTTCTTCTAATTTTTCTTTTTTCTCAGCCAATTCATTTTGTAAATCGGCTTTTTCTTGCTGTTTTTTTGCCAAATCATCTTCTGCGGCAAGAGCTGCCTTCTTTGTCTCTTCCAGGGTGTTCAATTGTTCTTCATTTGGATGCTTTGTACACCCGGTTAAAAAGAAAGTTCCAATCAGGCAAACCAATGCTGTTAATACAATGATCGATCTCAGCATTTTTTTCATATACTCTTTACACCTCCTTCCATAAGTTAAAATTTAGTAAACTCTCAATAGTAATAATCCTGTCTCCCTCCATAATCGAAATTGAGAGTTACTACTTTTTATGTATAAATAATTTGTAATATAATAACAAAAAAAAAAACAATTGTCAAGGAAAAAATGTTCCAGCAATGATTTTTTTGACTTATAGTATTTATTGACATATCTTTAAATAACATTCTTTTATATATTAATATTTATCGCTGCAAAACGTTTAACAACAACTTGGCTGCATGTTTTAATTATTATTAAATCAATAAATTATAGTATGTTACTCTGTCAATATCAAACGCTTTTTTAGCGATTAATTCCAGAGATTTATATGGTAGAATACTAAATTTAGGTGATTTAAATTTGTCGCTCTTAGTTATTTTTACCATATTGACACAAAAAAAAGAAAAAACCATCTTAATTACAGACGGTCGTTGTATTGAAGAATTAGATATACTTTAATATCCGAATGTATAAACTTGACGAAAAACTGCATTGCCTTTCGCTGGATCAATTACACCAAAGTCGTCCCATCTCTTAATACGCTCTAAAATACATCGTTCAACCCGTGCGTTATTTAATGTCGATGAAATGATATTAACTATTTTTACCTTCCCCGAAGGAGCTATCGTAAATCGAACGACTAATTTGCCTTTCAAATTTGGATTACGTTTTAGTTCTCTTTGGTAGCAATATTGAATAGCTGAATTGTGTTTATTAACGATTGCTGAAACATCGTCCGGATTTCGGCTTTCGGCTTTTACTCCGTCACTACCTTCTATAGCAGACACTTTGGATACTACGATAGTGCCTTTCCGTTTTACATTCGACGATTTAGCTGTGCCACGTTCGGAGATTAATTCATCAATACCACCGCCACCTGATGTTGTTCTTGAGCCCTTTATGCCTCGCGTTCCACCGCGAGAACCTTTACCAGAGCCACCCCCGTAACCACTTCCTGCATCAGCGACTTTAATTCCGTCTAACTGGCTCAATACATCATCAAGGTTGCCGCTTCCACTGTCAACATCTCCTAACACATCCTCAACGCCTGTACCAGAAGCCGATGTACCTGTTGACGATAGAATTCCTAATATTCCTTTTGAACTCACTTCTTTAGAAATCTGGTCTCGAGTTTTGCGTCGAGCTTCAAGACCGACATCTCTATTTCCGTTCTTATTTTCCGATGTGCGATTGCCAGACCCTCTTTCATTTTCTCGCCCAGTACCATCGCGATCGCTGCCATCTCCTTCATTAAAATTCTCGGTTTTCGCTTTAGCACCGGCGTCGATCAAACGCCTGTTAAATTCAGCATCATTTATTTTTACAACTTCTTCTTTTAGCACCAAACTTGCATATTGTTTCTGAATACGTTCAATATCTTTATTGCTTATATTTTCTTTTGGAGGATTTAAGGAAAAATATAAGGCCGTCATAAAATGAAATATAAATGACATAAACAATATGAGGGCAAAGCGTCGGTCGATTACATCACGCCATCTTTTCCGAAACTCCTTTGGTAATTTAGCAAGACCAAAATCGAATTTTTTTGTATCATCGTAGTGATACTTATTTTGCCCTTTAAGCGACAATTCGAATCTTTTATCATCCACTTGAACCTCTACACTTTACTATTCTATCTCGAATTTATCTATATTCTATTCCCCTTTTCGATAAACAACTAATCTCATATTCGGATAATCTGTCTTTCCACATGTCGCCATTACTTTTACTAACAGTTTATATGGAATTGATTTATCACCTTGTATCGTCACCTTTCCAGAGAATTTTGTACCGTATAATTCTTCCATTCTTTTCGCTTCCCGTGCGTATAAATGAAGCTTTTCTTGCAACGGTTTTATAAGAAATTCGCGTTGACGGGCCACCTCTTTCACTTGAATAATGGGCTCATGGTTCACCATAATCCATTCTTTTGACACAACCAGATCCAATGCAACTTCCGGCGCTTTTTCAATTGACGATTTCGGTAAAGTAATGTCTTCCGAGGGTTGAATAAGCATTCCTTCGGTGGAATATGTTTTGAGCAAAAAAACAAGAATAATTGTAAACATATCCATCATGGATGTTAAATTCAACTTCACTTTGCCCGGATCGGTGTCGTGCTTTTTTATTCTTGAAGGAATATATGCCATACTATTTATCCACTTTTTTATAACTCTCTATAAATCTATTATCATAATTTAAATAACTCCGGCTGCTAAAGATACATCAGGGAATAATTCAAATAATTTATCTTCCATCATGATATTCCTGGCAGCGTCCATCGAACTGACTATAACCTGATAATTTATTTCTGGTTCAGCCTGAATGATGATTCTATCGATATCGGAAAATTTTCCAAGTGCTTTTTTCTTGATTTCAAATAATTTATCGGACAACTCTTTAAAATTATATTCTCCAATTTCAGATTTAGGAATTGAAGGACTTTTTTCATTATCTCCTTTTAATATAGCAAGAGAACTTGAGATAAAAAAACCTTCATCCGTTATCGTAATTGCAAGATCCAATTTCTTTTCCGTTTCTTTCGGAGCCTCTACCGAGGTCGCGGCTGCACCAACAGCAGGAGGTAAATTTAAATCAATCACTCCGATTTTAATAAATTGTGCAGAACTCAATAACAACGGAATTAGCACAACCATTAAATTCATTACCGGGGTTAAATTAACCTCAATCTCCTCCGGGTCTGTACTTCTTCTTAATGACGGTCTAAAAGCCATGATTATTGATTCCCTGTAATTAAGTTGATTAATTTTACAGTATGTTCATCAATTTCATCGATAATCTTCACAGTTTTATTATGTAATAATGTATAAATCAAAATTGCCGGCACAGCAATGATCAAACCTGTAAGTGTTGTGTTCATAGCCACAGCGATACCCGCTGCCAGCATTCTCGATTTTTCCGTTGCATCAATTCCTGGCGCAGATACGGAACGGAATGCTGCAATTAAACCATAAATAGTTCCCATCAGACCTATTAACGTTGCAACATTAGCAATCATCGCCAGAAAACTGGTTCTTTCCTGTAGCCTAGGAATCACTTCCAATGTTCCTTCATCAACAGAATTTTGGATGGATCGAAAATCAATAGTTTCATTTTCCGAAACTCTTTTTAGCCCCGAAAGAACTACTTGTGGTAATGCCTTATCTCTTGCTGAATTGCATAAAGCGATTGCCTTTTTATAGTCACCGCCCTTTACGAGTTTTCTAATTTCAGACATAAACTTGGGTGCATTTATATTTGATCGTACCATTATATAATAAGCACGTTCAATTGCAACTGCCACCATGAACACAGCAACAAACAACAATGTCCACATGAAAAACCATCCGGTCGATGAAGTGCTGAAATTTTTCAAAATATCTGCCATCTGTGTTACCTCCGTAAAATTTAATTAATTTATTTTTCGTGATCGCGTTTTTTAATATTTGTTTTTAACTCGTTCACATTTAGAGGCGTTTTACCCCGCTCTTTATTTAATTTTGGTTTCTCCGGCCCTTTTTTGAGTTCTTTTTCAAAAGATCGATCAATAAATTCCATTTCACCAAGCTCTGGTTCGATTCTTTTTGGTAAAATAGAAACTCGTGGTTTTTCGATCTCTGCCTCAATTGTTATCTCAATCAACTCAATCTCTTGAGTGCTTTTAGACGACGCCTTGCTAACACCGGAAGTATCAGCAGGCATCACAGTAGTGCTATCCTGAGCAAATAAACTCACCCCCACCAACACGACACTTCCCATAAATAGAATGAAACTGAATCGGAAACTATTTCTGTTAAATATTGACATAAGATCACCATCCTTGCTTTATGGAATGTTCGCTAAATTTAATCACTCAATCTAAATAATTCATCGCTACAGAGGATCAGCGTGCACAGAGTTCTGATTTTTAGAATATTTTAAAAATATATTCTTTACGATTGCTTAGGAATTTTAATGTTTATTTCTGGCTTAAATTAATGTATCCTTTTGACCTCTGTTTCTCTGTGGCAAAGTTTGTAAATAATTCAGATTAATTTATTATAATATATTTATCCATAATTAAGTTTTTTCGTGTCGCTTTATCGCTTGAATCGATTTGATATTTCTGCCGCACATTTTCCCACTCAGGGATACTCCTTATTGAAAGGATTGCCTGCATACCGCCACCAGATCGGTCAGAATCCGTACATTCGAGAGCAAGAACATTATTTTGCCTTTGCAAAAACTCAGAAAGAGGATGGCTTGCTATCGCCTCGAGTGTCGTTGAATCTTTATTAAATGTGGATATATATTCACCATTCAAATAAAGTGTATATGAATCATCAATCGTTAATTTTATATCGGCAGAAACCGGTAATCCATCAATAAAAAATTCTTTTCTGAAAAAAACTTTTTCACTGGGAACTTTTAACAGATTCGACTTAAAGGAATCATTTTTATTAAAAGCATCCATTGCATCAATTCTTTCCGTATCTGCATCCGCAAACGAAGTTAATATTGTTTCTTCTAATGCTACATAAGTTTTTACAATTGAACTATCTGTTTCAGAAGTAGTGGTATCTGTTTTTATATACCAAATTTTTGCAGGTTGTAATATTTCTTTTGAAACTCCTTCTTCAAGCACAAACGCTGGTTCCCATTCGTTATCATTATAGTCAATATTCATCCACCCTGGCCGATATTCAAAAGTTGCGTGCCAGGAAATATCGCTGGTAAATATTTTATCGACAACTTGCACATCGAGTAATCCGCTATACTCAACCGGATTAGTACGAACCAATGCAATCAATATATTTGCTGACCACTGATTCTGAATACCCAAATTTTCAGCAGTCTCGACCCCAATTCCCAGCAGTTCATTTCGACTTTCTTTAAGTGCGAATTGATTATCTTCATAAGCAAAAATTGCTTCTTCATAACCTGGCTTAGCCGATTCCTGATACAATTTCTCATAATATCTCAAATTAGAATTTGTTTCAACAAGCAATGAATCGCATTTCTCTGTATATTCAAAGAGGAAACGCATCATTTTTTCTTCTGTGTCGGCAACAACCGGATCTGAAATATTTTCTTCATTTGCTTTCTTAATAGTTCTAACATCCATATCAAACGCTACTGCGGCAAACACTTTACCAAAATCAATCAAATTGACCATTTGTTCCGCAATTGTAATTGGCTCAACTTCGCTACCATCAACTTCGCCATTTTCAATAATTTTCCTGAATATGTTCGAATTGCTTTGACAAAGTTTTAGCGCCTTCGTAGCCAGAGCATGATATTCATTAGATATGATATTATTCGTGCTAATAATTTTACGTCTGGAAAGTTTTACCCATTGATTTTCCAGTCCGTTTTCGCGGGCCTCTTTAATATTTCGAGAATGCGCCTCAACAATATCTTTAATAAGCGGGGCTACTGCTTTACCTAAAACCTGTCGTCTATATTCCATCTCAGCAATATTATCCAACCCCGGTGGAATTGTAGCCTCTAAAAACGAATTCACTGATGCAAGATTCAATTCAGCGATATCGTAAATTACTTCTGATATTTTTTCTTTACATACATTAATCCATTTTTCAGCAACACGAAGCGTACTATCTTCTGCCAAGACTTTTAATCGCGAAGTTTTATCAGCATAACTGGCGCTATCTGAAACAACGAATTTACCCTCATACTTATCGGCGAGTTTTTGCAATACATTAACTGCTTGTTTATATGCTTTTTCTGCATGCACATACAACTCTGCAGATGTTTGATTTATTTCTTTTAATAACATTATTTTTTGCGTCTCATCTAAAGTTGGGAGCTCCTGACGCGCCCAGGTTTCAGCAAAATCTTCATACGCATCACCAATATAATACGTCGCTTCGTAGAGCCGCAGTGTGCCATAAGCTACTACTTTTGAAAATCCGTCAATGACTTCCTTTAACAACCTCTTTTTCTCTGTCTTGGTGTGTTCCATGTTAGCGTGTGGTAACTGAAACTCAATTTTTAAATACTCATTATATTTAATCATTGTCATATTAAACAATGCTTCTGCGGCATAAAAATCATTACTCGTCTCACCATTTTTCTTAAAATCTTCATTTTTACGAACAGATTTTTGATATTCAGCAATGGCTTTTATAATCTCTTCATTTTTACGGTAATATTCGCCGCGATGAAAATATGTTTCCACGACACGGGGTGAGTTGGGAAATTTATTGACATATTCACCGTATAATTGATTTGCATTTTTCAGGTCATTCAGTTTCAGATAATATGTTGCGATATCGAAAAACAGGTCATCTGCGTCCCTGGAATCAGGATATTTTTGAACAAATTTACGATTTATGCGGATCGCATCTTCCCATTCTTCTGCTTTTACAAAAAAGATACTGGCATTATAAAGCGCATCATATTGATTGATTGAGTCTTTAGCAGTGACGTGTAATCTTTCGTATGTAATCGCCGCGTTTTTATTTTCACTTAACTCGCCATAATCAATAGCCAGATTATTCATAGCATCCAGCAGATATTTTGAGTTGGCTCGTGTT
This sequence comes from uncultured Cytophagia bacterium, assembly GCA_964498785.1. Classification (GTDB taxonomy): domain Bacteria; phylum Zhuqueibacterota; class Zhuqueibacteria; order Thermofontimicrobiales; family Thiofontviventaceae; genus Mariaggregatimicrobium. The sequence continues at coordinate 45,562 of CAZCJL010000034.1, forward strand.
TCGATTAAATAATTATATGTTTCAACCGCCCTGCGGTATTCTTTCGCTTTATCATACTCTAATGCAGCATTAAACAAACTCAAATCTGCAAACTCAGCTTCTGGTACTTCTTTCACCACACGAATATATTCGTCTCCGGCAGCCAGGTGATTTGCCGAATCCGCAAACACTTCTGCAGATAAATATATCGACGCTGCGAGACGTTCCTTTGCTTTTGATAACAAACTCGGATCCAGGTCTGGGATATTTTTCAATCTTCTGGCAACAATTTCAGCGCTTGCAAAATCTTGCTTACCAAAGTAGCTTTCCATTGCCATGTATTGCGCATAATCAGCTTCCGGGCTATTATCGAAATGCTTTAAAATTGTATTGAAATATTTAAGGGCTTCGGGAAACTGGTTGTTATTATAGTACAATGCACCGGCATTGGAAAGAATAACCGCAGTCTCTGGCTCATGCGGATAAATTTTAATATAATTATCATAAGCGCGAGCTAACTTCTTTTCATTTGCCGTTAATAAATCGCGTTCATAAGAAATTGTTGAAAGCACGGTTGTTTTTTGCTCACGACTACTGTCTTCTGCTGCGTCAGCAATCCGTCTATTTTTTGTTGTGTCAGACGAAACCATATCTTTCGCCAGCGCAATAGCATTTTCAACAGCATATTTTTGATATTTCGTGTTCCAATAGATATCGGAAATTTTTATATACTCATCGTATGCCTGCTCGTAATCATTTATTTTCATATCAAGAGTTAGCGCCATATTCCAATGAATTAACTTTGCGCTGGAATCCGTTGGGAATGATTTTAGATATTTGCGGCTGTCTCCAACAGCTTGCAAATATAAATCCCTGTCATTCATAAGCTCTGCACGCTGAATGAGCAAATTAATATTATCTCTTAACCCCTGCTCGGTTATTGAAGCTGTTTTTTCACGAATCGCTTCATCGTCATGTTTTTGCCACCATGAACTACCTGGTCGATATTGATTGTAGAGCTCGTTTCTGGCCAGGTAAGCCATCATATCGTCATGCATTAGCCGATAACAATCAACAATCTTTTCGTAAACCTCCGGTGCTTTTTTATTAAGCGGATACATCTTTAAAAGCAATTTGTATGTTTCAATCGCCTGTTTATATTCTTCTTTTTCTTGTTTATAAACATCTCCAATTTTATTGAGTATTTCCACACCGTATTGTCGTCCACCGATACTTTTAATATAATCGACAGCCCCTTCAGCCCCTCCGTGGTCTAAAAAACTAATGCCAATGTATTCAATTGATTCATCGCGCAAAGCCGGATTCGTATATCGATGCCAGGGATCCAATGTTTTTGCCCGATGCACATCATCGGCTAACAAAGTAAAGTAAGCCACTGCTTCCGGGTAAATATTTAATCGATAATAGCACCACCCTAAGCGGTACAATGCTTCATCATATTTTGGGCTTTCGCGATATTCCAATATTTTTTTATAATAGGAGATTGCAAGCTCAATATTATTTACCGGAGGATTAAAATGATATTCAGCAATTCTCATCAATGCCTCGGGCGTATATCGGCTGAAAGGAAATTCATCAATTAATTGCTGGTATACATCAATGGCTTTCTCAGCCAAACCTAATTCTTCAAATATAAACGCTTTATTATAGATTGCATCATCATACAAATCACTATGTGAAAATTGATCGATTATTTTCTGATACAATCGTAGTGGTTTCTCGTAATTTTTTTGTGGTTCAATTAAATTTGGATCATCAATATTCTGACGTTCAAGTTCATCCAGCCGTAAATCATATTCCTGCATTGCTTCGATGTAATTATCATTTTCTTCCTGATAATATAATTCAGCCAGACGCATTACTATTTTGTCGAGAATTTTACTATCCGGGTTTGTATTCAGATAATTCTCCGCATCTTTTATGCCCTGCTCTCTTAACCGCCGTTTGTTTTGCTCGATTTTATCTATCTGTTTCTTATAATATTCACGGTATTCAAGCAGTTCCTCAATCGAATAATCTTTCAATAGTGAATCTTTTTCCACTCCTTGTAAATTTTCCGGCAGCTCTTGCGCAAATGTAATATTTATTCTACCGAAAATTCCTGATACCAAAATCCCCACAAAAAAAATGTAACATATTTTTACCCGCTGCATAGATTCAACCCTTAAGGTTCTTGTAAATTTAATTCTAAATTATATTCGGAGCTTTCCACAATTTCTGTTTCTTTGACTTTCGTTTCAAAATATATATCTCGAAAATATTTTTCTTTCTCAAGTTTGTCGAGTCGTATTTTCTCAGCATTCATTTCACGTTCAATTTTAATCGCCTGTGAATCATATTCATTAATTCGCTGTTCCAGTTCTGACTTTTTATTTCTCAAAATTTCATCAATATAATTCATGTTTCTTGACAGGCTATTTATTTTACGAATTTGTTCATAATAGGTCGTATAGTTAATATCACTAATACCAAAACCAGAAAAATCGGCCCAATATTCTGTTTCTGTATCTAACTGTTCGATGTGATTATTAGCCAGCCATACCTGAAAGCGGTTTAACTGGTTATGTAAGTCCTTTAAATCCTCTTCCAAAATTTCCAAATCCATCATAACTTCCATTTGTGTTTCAGCGCTACTTGCCGTTAATAATTGTGATATCATCTCCAAATCCGATTTCACACGACGCTTTTCTTCAATTAATTCAGTAATTGTTTTTTTCAGAATATCCTGTTGAAAAAGCATTCCACCTTCTTTTACTGCTAACGGATAATCCACAAAATGATTTACGTCCGTCATAATATTTTCTATCGGATAAGATTCCAGCACTAAAATCAAACGATTGCGCTGCTCTATTGCTTCTTTATAAATATCCTGACTCTGCTGTTTTTGGGCAAACTCCATAATATTTTCAAATTCTTTAATTTGCCGAATTAAAATATTTCGCTCGTTATTAAACTCTTCAACGACACGGCTACTGATAGATCCTCGATAGTAATATGACATTAAAGCGTTATTAATCGTATCTCTGATCTTAACAACATGCGGATACAATTTACGGTCCTGTCGATCCAGAATACGGTCTTCAAGACGTTCCAGTTCTTGCATCTGTTCTAATATATGTTTTCGTTCTTCATTATATTCTTTAGTGTGTTCCAGCACTTTCTTAGAATTTGATACATAGCGCAAATCCCGTAAAGCTTCTTCATTATTATCCATAACTTTTTTACAATGCGCGCCCAACGCAAGTGCTTCATAAGTATAACTTGATAATAAATAATTATTCGTCAATACTTTTGATTTTTGAATTGTTCCTTGATATTCACCTTTTTTTAAAGTTGCCCAGGCTTGCCCCATTAAGCTGGAATCATACTTATGATAACCCTTTGAAACCATATCAAAATAGTGAATTGCCTGATCATATTCAGCGCGTTGGTAATGGAGGTAGCCTAACTTTAAGGCAGCTTCATTTCTGATAATAACGGCATTAATATCAGTCCAGGGTAAATTTTTAGCATTAACCAGCCGTTCAAAAACGAGCTTTGCCTGAGAATAATCATTAAGATTAACATACACAATTCCAAGCAAATATTGAGCCGCCATATATTGCTTTGCTTCCGTATCAATATCCTGTAATATTCTAATCGCTTTTTCAAAACTATTCTCTTGAAAAAGAATATACCCGGCCAAATAGGTTACTTCGTTAAAATTATTCTGGTCGATATTATTCAAATTTTTATATTCATCGAATAATTCCAAAAATCGATCATGCCATTCGTATGAATATGCAATTAATAACATTTTAAAATATGACCTTGGTATATAAAGAGAATTGGGATAGTTCTCGATAATTTTTTGGTATCCATCATTTGCAGCATCAAAATAACCATTTTCAAAATTGGCTTCGCTTTTATAAAAATAAACCCCTTCTAAATTAGCATAAAATTGCTGGTATATTTTCAAAATTTCTTCAAACTGCATAATCGAAAGATCATAATTATTATCAGTAAAATTTAACAACGCATCGTTCAGTTCTCGTTCAAGCATCCGGTCAATTTCTGATTGTGAGGCTGATTTAATTAATTGTGTTCTTAACAACCGATACTCAGTAAACTTCAATTGATACTCAGCAATGCGTTTTGCTTTCCATTCTCTAAAGTAATCCGAGATTTTCGGAGTATCATCCTTGTTTTCGTTTTTTGCGTAGCCAAACAGTTTTAAAATTCGTTCGTCTACACTTTTTATAATATTTTGACGGACTGCTTCGACATCATCGCCAGTCATTGTCGTATCATGTATGGCCTCAACTTCTAACCGATCAAGCTCCTTCAGGATATTTACAATACTAGTTGTCTCGGAAATGTATTCTTCCACAGCTTCATCTTCCAGCGGATTTACCATCTGATTCATTTCCAAAGCAGCCACAATGCGTTCTTTTTGTTCTTTTATTTTCCTTAATACTTCTCTATCTCCAATCGCACTCGCGCGTTTTTCAAATCCGACTATTTCCGCATAAATTTTAAGTAGTGAACTCACTTCGCTTGAATATTCCTGAATCATCTCATTTTTTTGTTGACGAGTTATCCCCCCTTTTATCAATTTTCGATCTTCTAAAATATTGGCTAAATTATCGCGCAACCGATCCACTTCATTTAATAATTTAATATCATCGCTTCTTTTAATCAGGGTTTCAAGTTTTTCAACTTCCTTAATAATGTAAATAATTGTCTCGATCTCGCTGGAATATTTTTCAACGAGTTTATTGCCTTCGCTGTATAAATCGGCAAATCCAATCCCGTCTTTTACAAAGCGCTCTTTGCCTCTCATTTTAATTTCTTCGGTTATATTTTCAATCATTTGCAACAAAAAAAGCTCTTTGGTTGACATTTTTTGTAAAAATCGTTTTGTTTTCATATCAACATAGAATTGTAACCGGGTATCGAAATCGATGTAATCTTTCTGCTCCGCAAATGTAACATCTTTCGCAACACACCAGGGCAGCAAAATTATCAAAATAATGACAACCGAAAAAACCCCCAACAGGTTAAAGCTAATATTTTCAACAACATTTTTCATAATAGTCTATAGTTTTAGTTAAAAGACAGTTTAATTGGGCACAATAATGTAAGATAATAATAAAACATTTTCATGATTTAGTCAACAAAAGTTTTTTTATATTTTTGTAATATAAGGACAAAGCTCACTTTACTATTATATCTACATTATAAATTAAAAACTTAAATTTTAATTTCATAAAAAGGCAATAATACCCCGGTATATTAAATATAAATGTAGCAAATTAAAGGAGCTTGTTAAGAGACATCATTTTATCGTAATAAAAACACGATAAAATAATAAAGGAAAGTTTTATTGAATGGAAATAATTAAAAAAAATGTAGGTAGCAAAGAAAGGGATTTCCATCTTATTTCTAAAATAAGTTGGATATCCCTTATTAAAATCGCCACATTAAGCTGCCTTCTCAGATTTTTGACCGATATTGTTTGAACGATTTTTGTCATCTCTTTTACTAAGAGGATTTGGAACAGTATTTTTCGCATCATAAGACATTTTGTTATCTTTTTGCATAGAGCATCGACCTTCAAACACCGCCCCGTCGTCAATAACCAACCGTGAAGTTTTCATTTCACCGATAAAAATAGCTTTTGATTCCAGCACGACCTTCCCCGAAGCATTAACCTTAGCACGCACACGGCCACCGATCACAGCGTTTTTTGTGTTAATTTCACCTTCTATCTCACCTTCTTTTCCAATAACCAACGAATCCGTTGTAGAGATGTGACCCTTCACACGACCATCAACACGCAGGCTCTGTTCAACATTAAGAGTGCCTTCAAACGAAGATCCTTTACCGATGATTGTGTTTAAGTTGCCAGATTTCCCAATGTCTTGCTCATCCTTTTTACCCAACATTATCACTCCTTGATTTTTTGAAGTTGTTTATCTACTTTGAAATGAAATTAAATACTCTTTTGGATCGACAGGAACCCCATTTTTTCTTATTTCAAAATGGAGATGGGGGGCAGTACTTTTCCCAGAACTACCAAGTAGGGCGATAATCTCACCTTTTTTCACAGTGCTTCGTTCCTTTTTCAGAAGCACCTGATTATGTCCATAATATGTTAAAAATTCGTTTGAATGGTAGATAATAATTAAGTTTCCTAATTCATTTGTCCAATTTGCAAACAGGACGATCCCATCAGCAGCAGCCCTTACAGGAGTGCCTTTTTTAGCCGCAATATCTATACCATGATGCCTGTATGGAAAAAACCAGTCAGATTCATGAAAATCTGTTGTTAAAAACCCTTCTACAGGTAAATATGTTGGGATGTTTTCTGCAAAGCCATGATAACTACTTTTGGTTTGTGTTAAAAAATCGAGCTTTCCTTCAACTTCATTATCTTCTTTCAGAAAAGTTGGTTGGCTTGGCATTATTTCGACCGATGGTGAAATTTTGTTCAAAATGTCATTACTACGACGATCACTCACTTCAAATTGTTTAATACCCAATGCATCGCGTACCCGCTCCTGGTATTGTAAAAAATCATTGACAATTTCATACATTGAGTAAATTTTTTTATTATCATCTTTTAACTGAACATTCTCTCGATTTAGGTGTTTATTTTTGGTACTGACTACTGCAAATTTATAATAGAAAACAATTCCTGACAATAAGTGGACAATAATAATACATGCAACAACTAATAATATTTTTAAAACATTAAAACTAAGCTTAAAACTTATTGGATCCGCATAATCGTCTGGTATCAGCAATACAGACATATTCTTTCTTCTGCGTTTTTTTTTCATTTTTCGTATACACCTCCTAAACTTCATACATTATTTCAATGATGCGATCCAATTCTTCCTCCGAATAATATTCAATCTCGATTTTTCCTCCTTTTTTGCCGGTTTGATTAATCATAACCTTCGTTCCCAACATTTCCTGCAATTTATTCTCCGCCTCCAGCAGGTAAAAAGGCTTTTCTATTTTATCGGGTCTTTTTTCTGTTTTTTTCTGCTTAACTTGCCGGACCAGGTTTTCAACTCTCCGAACTGATAAATTATTGTTAACCAGCTTTTTCCAAATTTCTAGTTGTAATTCCTTTTCATCAACCGATATAATAGCCCTTGCATGTCCCATATTGATTTCTCTGCGCACCAGGCTCTTTTGTATCTCACCCGGAAGCTTTAAAAGACGAAGGAAATTTGTTACAGTGGTTCTGTCCTTACCCACTTTTTGTGCGACTTTTTCCTGAGTAAGGTTACATTCTGTCAGAAGTCGTTGATATCCTGAGGCAATATCAATCGGATTAAGATCTTCGCGCTGGATATTTTCGATGAGCGATAGTTCCAGCATATCTTCATCCGATTCGACATTCAGTAAATAACCTGGTATATATTCCAAGCCTAGTGCAGAGACTGCCCGAAGGCGGCGTTCGCCGGCGATTAGCTGGTATCCGTTTCCAAACTTTCGAACGGTGATCGGTTGGATGACTCCCTTTTCAGCAATCGACTGTTTCAATTCATTTAATGCATCTTCATCAAATTCCTGTCTGGGCTGAAAGGGATTTGGATTGATCCGGGCGACCTCAAGATCTCTTATTGTATCAATTCGCTGCTTTTCATCTTCTGGCGGATCATCTGGTATTAATGCCCGTAATCCTTTTCCTAACCGATTAACGGCCATTCTTTATTATTTCCTCTGCTAAATTCATATAATTTTCAGCACCGGTAGAAACTGCGTCATATAAAATAATGGGTTTTCCAAAGCTGGGAGCCTCACTTATTCGAACATTTCGATTGATCACAGTTTTATAAACTTTATTATCGAAAAATTTCTTCACATCTTCCGCTACTTGCCTGGACAAATTCAGTCGACCATCAAACATCGTCAACAAAACTCCCTCAATTTCCAGGCGCGTATTTAAATGTTTCTGAACTAACCGGACCGTATTTAATAACTGACTTAACCCCTCTAACGCATAGTACTCACATTGAATCGGAATAAGCACAGAATCAGATGCTGTCATCGCATTTAAGGTTAATAATCCCAATGAGGGCGGACAATCAATAAAGATATATTCATAATCCTTTTTAATATTGGGAATTACCGATTCTAAGACCCGCTCGCGGGAAATTGCGTTCACTAACTCGACTTCTGCCCCGACCAGATCCATATTGGATGGAAGCAAATCAAGATATTTTAGTTCAGTTCCAATAATTAAATCGTTTATTTCTTCGCTTTTTATTAAAGCGTGATAAATACTTTTTGATATCTCTTTTGGGTCAAAACCCAATCCACTGGTCGAATTAGCTTGCGGATCGATATCAATCAGAAGTACAGATTTCTCAGCCACAGCAAGGCATGCAGATAAATTTACCGCAGTAGTTGTCTTTCCAACGCCTCCCTTTTGATTGGCTATTGTAATTACTTGAGACATTTATCCCTCCAAACGTACTGCAAAATTTATGTAATATACGCTTTTACAAATAGAAAATCAAGATAAAAATTATTGAACCTATTTTTTTTATTTATCTCTTGCTTAAAGCAGATATTTTTTTTATTATTGTCAAATAAAACCATATTGCTCTTTTTATGGAGTTAAAAATATGAAAAAATTTTTGAGTTTTGTTTTTATTATCACTCTTCTTTTTAGTAAACCACTGAAATCCCAAAAAAGATCAATCTCCAGTGAAGATTTTTATCGAATCAAAAAAATTACTGAATCTGTGATTTCACCGGATGGTGAAAATATTGCTTATGTTGTTCAGCAGGTTGACAAGCAAAACAACAAATACATTTCTAATATCTGGTTGATCCGGACCGATAGCGGCAAACAACGACAATTGACGACCAGTCATGCGCAAGACGCATCTCCGGCCTGGTCGCCGGACAGCAAATATCTTGCATTCACCTCAAATCGCAGTGGAAAAAGCCAAATATGGATTATCCCGGTTGATGGCGGTGAAGCATGGACGCTCACAAATCTGGCTTCTGGGGCATCTGCTCCGGCCTGGTCACCAGACGCCGCCAAAATTGCTTTCCTGTCCCGTGTTCCTGAATCTGAGGATTCAATCACAGTCAAAAATTCTAAAATCTATGTAAAAGATGGAAAAGAATACGCCAGTGATGTGAAAGTAATTCGAAATCTTAAGTATCGATATGGTACATCATTTTTTAAAAATCGATACTCTCACATTTTTGAAACTGACATTAACGGAGGACAGACCAAACAACTTACGTTTGGCAAATATCACGACTCTGAGCCGGTGTGGTCTCCGGATAGTAAATTTATCGCTTTCTCATCAAATCGAAACGGTGATCTTACTTTTGACGACAACACAGATTTATTCATCATTCCGTCGGGCGGAGGGACTCTACGGCAGCTTACAAATAATCCGGGACCTGATAAAAATCCGATTTGGTCTCCGGACGGCAAAATGTTGTGTTTTCTCAGCAAGTCGCTTCCCAACGATCATGGTTCTCATCATGAGCTGAGGCTATTAAACATCAACACACAAAAAACGCGTATTCTAACAGCCGCGTCACATCTAAACCCGTTTAAACCACAATGGTCAGATAACGGGCGAATGCTCTTTTTTTTATCCTCTGAGAGTGGCAATATCCTCCTTTTTGCATATTCGATTAAAAAATCAAAAATTGAAAAGGTTATTACAGGCAAACGCCAGATAGACTCATATTCTTTTTTTCGTGATAAAAAAATTGTTTTCATTTCGTCTGAAAACACAAATCCCTCTGACATATTTATATGCAATTACAACGGAAAACGTGAACAGCAATTAACATACATAAATAAGACATTTTTGGATGAATTAAATCTTTCAACGCCAGTTGAAGTCTTTTTTGAAAGTGTTGACGGACAAAAAATTCACGGCTGGATTTTAAAACCGCCCTGGTTTGAAAGAGGAAAAAAATATCCGTTAATTGTAGAAATTCACGGCGGCCCGCGATGGTACTTTGGAAATACGTGGTTTCAGGAATTTCATTTATTAGCAGCACAGGACTATGTTGTTTTTTATTGTAATCCACGCTTGAGTTCTGGCTATGGGCAAAATTTTATGCTCGCTGGTCGCGGCGAATGGGGTACAATTGATTATGAGGATATTATGGCCGGTATCGATTACGTTGTTCAACAGGGATATATCGATTCGACCAAAATTGGTATTACTGGTGGCAGCTACGGGGGTTTTATGACGAATTGGATTATCAGCAAAACAGATCGATTTGCAGCCGCAATCACTCAACGTAGCCTTACAAATTTAGTAAGCTTTTACGGAACGACAGATATTCAAAGTTTTGCAGAATACGAATTTGGGCTGCCATGGGAAAATTGGGAACGTTATTATTCGCATTCTCCGATTACGTATGCACACAACATCCAAACTCCGCTCCTTATCCTACATTCAGAGCAGGATTATCGAGTGCCCATTTCACAGGCTGAAGAGTTATTTACCATTTTAAAACGAAATAATACAGAAGTGGAATTTGCACGTTATCCCAATGAGGGCCATGATTTATCCCGAAGCGGACAGCCTGTCCATCGGGTGGATCGATTTAACAGAATTATTGATTGGTTTAATGACCATCTTTAATCCTTTTATTTATCCGATTTTCTTGAAAAGCCGCCTGTAACAATAAGGCGGCTTTTTCAAGGATGGAAAAACTGCTTCACTCAAAAAAATCAAAGTAAGGAGGAAAGATGAATCACAAAAAAATCAATATTAGCCAAAATTGTTCGTTCTTATCGGTATGATTAAGTTCTGTCCAACCTGTAAACATCTTTCATTGTAAATATAATTCGCTTTCTTAATCACTCTCCAGGAAACTCCATATACTTCTGCCAGTTCGCTCAATGTTTCACCTGATTTAACAACATGACTGACACATCTAATATCTCTCAATCGACTTTCATTAGATTTATAATCAACACGTCTATTACTACGCTCTTTAACTCTCATTTGATCGCCATTCTGGTAAGAATTTCTATTTTCATATCGCTCGATTCGATAATTCGTACCAGGCTCATTATTGCGATCACCACGAGTATGATTTTGCTGTTCATAGTAATAATTATCTGCCCGCGGTTCTGCACCATGAGCCGCATCTGGCGTCACATAGTTTGTAATTTCAGAAGATTGCGCTTTTTTCACGAGACCCTGGAATTCATCAGATTTTACCAAAGAAATAATTTTTTCGTGCAATACCGGATAGTTGATTTTTATTGAACCTGATATGATACCCTGGTTTTCTAAATTTCCCAGCAATGATTGAATTCCCATTAAAAATACAATTATTTTCGTAGCAGATTTAATCATGTTATCCTCCTTGATGCAGTACAATTGAAAAATCAGTCAACAGGACAATGTTATTCAAATCCTATTTATATAGTCGGTGAAATTATTTTAAAATTAAATCATTTTCGCGATTATTTTGCAACATCTGTGCCACTGATATTTAACCAATAATTATCATAAATAATTGCTTATTATTTATGATTTTAATATGATTTCTTCCATAATATCTAAATTATTAATATAATTAATAGATATAATTATTGTAATCTTAGAAATACCGATTTGTAATAATCAAAATGAATGTGTTTTTGACAACAAAGCATTCTGTTTTCTTTGACAGTGAATCGTTTAGATAGCGATTGTTTTTTATAAATAATTTTTGTAAATTGATCAACCAGCTTGTTTTCCAACAAAAACAACAACGTTAACAGTGAAAATGCCAAACGATGTCACTATTAATATATAAATTTTATAAAATTAAGCTCTCTAAAACAATCATTTTATAACGCATAATAGTTCGTGATCTTTAATCAGGCATGAGAAGAATATAAAAGGATTGTATCCATTCAATAATTGATGGTGTGCATCAAAGCTTTCGGATTCTCTTTAAATTTATTGATTAAGACGCGAATCTGTCATATCGAGCGAAGTCGAGATATGACAACATCCACTAGAAAAATGAAGATATATGATTCTGTTGATTTATTCAGTTTTATAAAAGTTTAAATCTTAATTTTT
>CAZCJL010000035.1:0-57379 GCA_964498785.1 uncultured Cytophagia bacterium
GTACCGGTGAAGATGCCGGTTACCCGCGACGGGACGGAAAGACCCCGTGAACCTTCACTACAACTTAGCATTGGGTTTTGGTATTGCATGTGTAGGATAGGTGGGAGACTATGAAGTGCCTACGCCAGTGGGCATGGAGTCAACCTTGGAATACCACCCTTGTTCTACTAGAATTCTAACTCTGGACCGTGAATCCGGTTCGAGGACAATGCTAGGTGGGTAGTTTGACTGGGGCGGTCGCCTCCCAAAATGTAACGGAGGCGCCCAAAGGTTCCCTCAGCACGGTCGGTAATCGTGCGTAGAGTGTAAAGGCATAAGGGAGCTTAACTGCGAGACCCACAAGTCGAGCAGGTGCGAAAGCAGGGCTTAGTGACCCGGCGGTTGAGAGTGGAATTGCCGTCGATCAACGGATAAAAGGTACTCCGGGGATAACAGGCTGATCAGGCCCAAGAGTTCACATCGACGGCCTGGTTTGGCACCTCGATGTCGGCTCATCGCATCCTGGGGCTGAATAAGGTCCCAAGGGTTTGGCTGTTCGCCAATTAAAGCGGTACGTGAGCTGGGTTTAGAACGTCGTGAGACAGTTCGGTCCCTATCTGTCGTGGGCGTAGGATATTTGAGGGGAGCTGCTTGTAGTACGAGAGGACCCAGGTGGACGAACCTCTAGTGTACCAGTTGTCGCTCCAGCGGCATGGCTGGGTAGCTATGTTCGGAAGGGATAAGCGCTGAAAGCATCTAAGCGCGAAGCCCACCCCAAGATGAGATATCCCTCCCGCTTTGCGGGACTAAAGGCTCCTTGGAGATTACAAGGTAATAGGCCACAAGTGTAAGCACAGCAATGTGTTCAGCTGAGTGGTACTAATAAGCCGTGAGGCTTACTGATGCCTCTTAGGCAGCAGGTGATTAATGGCTTTAAAAATGAATGAGCTGGAAAGTCTTTCTTGAATTGATAAAAATTCTGGCGACAATAGCAGAGGGGAAACACCTCTTCCCATTCCGAACAGAGAAGTTAAGGCCTCTTGCGCCGATGGTACTACCTTGGTGACGAGGTGGGAGAGTAGGACATTGCCGGGAATAATTTATAAAATAGCCTCATACGAATTTCGTATGAGGCTATTTTTATTGAGATAACAGCACAGGAGATATGCACTCCGGGCGGGAGTGCAATCCCTTTATGGATTGCCAGTATTTAAGCTGCAAGCAATACAAACCTGTGCGCACCCTGTTTTCGTGTTTAAGTTAGTGGGCGATATTTCCCTCCTCTTTTCCATAACTTTTTATAAATTCCTTTCAATATTATATTGACAATTGTATGATAATTTCGTAATATATAGAAATTGATTTTGAACACTAAATACTACGATTTGAACCATACCGAATTTATCAACCGAAAAAAAATCGAGAAGGAGGAGAAAAATGAGAATGATCATAATCCTTTTACTATCACTCGCCACTGCTTTGCCTGTATTTTCACAATATTTTCAACCAATTAGTCCTTTAGCTTTTGATAAGAATTCACTTTCACAATCTGCAATCAGCCGTAAAATTACCGCAGAGCGCAAACTGTTCGATCCGCTGGACATCGACGAGCTGCGGGTGAACGTCCGCAAAAACAACAATCAGGTGGACAATAAACTGTCTGCCCTCAAAAACAAGATGACCAACATCTATCTGGACAAACAGGAACTGCTCAAACTGGTGGATATTGAAAAGATGGAGGAGCAGATCAAAGTTAAACAAAAGAGTCTGGATGAAATCAAAGTCCAGATCCAGCAGGATCTGGCAAACGTCGGCTACAGCGGTCTTTATCTGGTGCTGCTGAATGAGGTGGACCCGTTCGCATCAAAAGAATCACTTTCCGATCAGTCCGAAAAATTGCTGGCGCCGGTCGCCATCGAAGATTTGAACGGCATTTTTATTTCCGGTCTGACCGTAATGCAGGATAACCGCATTTTGACCGATCACATCAAAGCGGTTATCAGCGGTGAGATGAGCGTTGCCAAACAGTACATCTCCAAAACCATCGACGGCAGGAGCAAATTTCTGTATCTGGTCAAAGTGCAGGTCTCACCGCTGAAAAAAGGCTTGGCTGCCACGCAAACGCCCGGAACTGGTCAGACCCGCCATCTGGTAATTAATTTGCTCAAAGATACCAATTTTAAACCCGCGCTGCGCAATGCCGGTCTGGCAGAGAGCGAGATCAATAGTGTGGACTCGGAAGCGAATTTGAGCCGGGAGGTGATAATGAATTCCAACGCCACTGCGGGCAGGCAGCAGCAGCTTATTTTATCGCGGGGACAGACCAACCTGCAAAAGATCGAATCCGACATCGAGCAACTGAAAAACTCACTCACCAACCGCAGCACTTTGCTGAAACAGACCATTCAGACAAAAACCAATGTGACCTATAACAGCCGGGACATTTCCGGCAGCATTGACCGGGCGCTGAAATATTTTGACAGCCAGCTCAAGAGCTTGCAGGATGAGCTGGTTGCGGAAAAAGAAAAAGAGCTGGTCGCGCGCTACGCTGTAAACGTCACCGTGGAGGGCAAGCCGGAACAGGACATCGCCAAAACTGCCACCGGTCTGCTCGGACAGATCAAACAGAGCTATTCCAAAGTGGAGCAGTTTATCCGGGTGACCGACGTGGTGAACCAGATGCTGGTCGCGGATAAGACCGGCAGCGGCAAGGACATTATCCGCGAGGTGGACAAACTATGGCTATTTCCGGTTGCCGGCGACGCGGATAATTTCCTGCTCACAGTGGTAGCACAATTTAAAATTGCCGATATCCGCGACCACGCGCCAGAACGACAGCCCACCATAACCGAAAGACCAACGCCTCATCGCGAAACCATCACCACCAACGGAATAGAAATGGTATTGGTCAAAGGCGGCACCTTCCAAATGGGCAGCAATGACGGAGATAGCAATGAAAAGCCAATTCACGAAGTGTCTGTCGATGATTTTTATCTCAGTAAATACGAGGTGACCCAGAAACAGTGGGTTGCGATAATGGGGAATAATCCATCGTATTTTAAAGGCGATAATCTGCCGGTTGAAAGTGTATCCTGGAACGATGTGCAGCAGTTCATCCGCAAATTGAATACAAAAACAGGAGTGAGCTTTCGTCTGCCAACAGAAGCCGAGTGGGAATACGCCGCCCGTGGAGGAAATAAAAGCAAGGGCTATAAATACAGCGGCAGCGATAATGTGGGCAGCGTTGCATGGTATAGTGGCAATTCTAATAATAAAACGCATCCGGTTGGCACCAAGCAGCCCAATGAACTGGGATTATATGACATGAGCGGCAATGTCTGGGAATGGTGCGCCGACTGGTATGGCGGAGATTACTACAGTAAAAGTCCCTATGAAAATCCAACAGGTCCTGCTACAGGCGCCAGCCGCGTGAACCGTGGCGGCAGTTGGAACGACGGTGCCGGGGGCGTGCGGTGTGCGAATCGGAACGACTCCGATCCCGATAGCAGCGACAACGACCTGGGCTTCCGCCGGTGCAGGGCTGTTAGGTAAGTTTTTGGCTTTTTTACTTTTTTACCTTTTGGATGTGGAAAAATTTTAAAAGATAGTTTCTTCTCCATATATGCAGTGCATATATGGGAGGTTGTTTTTTTGCACTTTAAGTAACAACATGCTGCACAAGACATGTTTTCAAACAAACGCTATTTAAACAGGTAATAATGCAATTCAAAATCATAACAGTTCCGTTTGAAGAAAGTAAGAACAGCTTTTTAGAGGATGATCTGAACGGATTTGTTCTTAATAAACAGATAAAAGAGTGGAAAGCGGAATTTTTTATGCTGGATGGGAAAGCCTTCTGGAGCGTATTTCTGGCTTATGAGCCGGTGTTAGGTTCGGCGTCAATACCGGATCAGCTATCGGAGTCGGAGCAGTTATTATATAAGCGATTGAGGGAGTGGCGTAAACAGCGGGCAGAGTCCGATGGTGTGCCAGTGTTTATCATCGCCAATAATTCGGAGTTAGTGTCTATCATAAAGAAAGCGCCCAAAACTATTGATGCGCTCAAACTCATTCGGGGCTTTGGCGGCAAAAAGGTTGAAAAATATGGCAAAGAGATTGTGGAACTGGTGCAAAAATTTTACGGAACTAAAAAATGAAAAAACAATATCCCTTATTTGAGAAATGGTCAAAAACTCTGGATTGGATATTAGATATTATAGAAAAATTTCCCAAAAGCGTTCGTTTTTCTTTATCCAGCCGCATCGCCAATATTTCATTGGATGTGCTGGAAAAAATCATCGAAGCCATATATACGCAAAAAAGGGTGCATATATTGTATGCTATTAATCTATATATAGAAAAACTTCGGATTATGTTTCGGATTTGTTTTCATCGTAAGTATATTTCAGTGAAACAGTATGAGTACATTATCGGTGAATTAAATGAAGCCGGAAAAATGACCGGAGGATGGATAAAACATGAAACGAGTCGGTAATCTGTATTCGCGCTTAATTTCATTTGAAAATCTCTACCTGGCATTTAAAAAAGCGTTTAAAGGGAGTAATAAATCAAAGGAGAGCTTGCATTTTCATTTCCATTTGGAGAAAGAAATAATTCAATTAATTGATGAATTAGAGACAAAAACTTATTGTCCGTCGCCTTTTTATTATTTTAAAATTTTTGATCCAAAGGAAAGGGAGATTGCTGTTGCCCCGTTTCGTGATCGAGTGGTGCATCATGCCATCGTCAATGTTTTAGAGCCGATTTATGAAAAACGATTTATTTATGATTCGTATGCTACACGTAAAGGAAAAGGAACGCATAAAGCGATATTGCGAGCGCAGCATTTTCTCCGCAGGAATCAATGGTTTTTAAAGGGAGATATTAAAAAATATTTTTATAATGTTGACAATGATATTTTATTGTACATCATACAACGGAAAATAAAAGACCGGGATTTATTGTGGTTGCTGGAAAAAATCATTCGTCATGGCGGAAAAGACAATAAAGGGATCCCCATTGGAAATTTAACCAGTCAATTTTTGGCAAATGTATATCTGGATCTTTTTGATTATTTCATTAAGCAGCAACTCCGTATAAAATATTATATCCGCTACATGGACGATTTTGTAATTTTCTCACAGGATAAAATATATTTAAAGGAATTGCGCCAGGTTATCGAACAGTATTTAAGAGAAAATTTACGGCTGGAATTAAAGGAAAAATCGGTTATTATAAATCAACGAAACCATGGATTGGGATTTTTAGGCGCTCGTATCTATCCTAAAATTATTCGAATTCGCGCCGAAAATCTCAAACGCTCATTAAAAAAATATCATTTGCGGATTCATCAATATAAAAACGGAGTTCTCCAAGAGTCTGACTTGCAAAAAAGTTTTTCCAGCATTTTAGGGTATCTGTCTTTTTTTGATAGCTATGAATTACGCAAGTTAATTTTTAGGGCAGATGCTGAACAGGCGCCAACCGCGTGAACCGTGGCGGCAGTTGGAACAACAATGCCGGGAACGTGCGGTGTGCGAATCGGAACAACAACAATCCCGATAACAGCAACAACAACCTGGGCTTCCGCCTGTGCAGCACTTCCGAATGACAGAACAAACGGTGTTTAAGAATGCCGTTGCAGTCTTTTTGGCAGTCCCGGTATTTGTCCTGTACGGTTTTATCAAAGCCGTCAAATACATGAGTGTCAGCCGATTGAGTTGGGTATTAATTCCGAAAAATCGGCTGGCTGGATTTATATGTATATGATTCAATCCACCGGCTCACGCCATGCAGTTCATAAATACGCTTGAGGCGCACAAGAGAACTGCACTCCGGGCGGGAGTGCAATCCCTTTATGGATTGCCAGGATAAAATTATAAAGAACTGGTTATCCAAAATTTCCGCTTGACATTAAATCGAAAATTAATTAAGTTAATTTATTAAATAATAGTCAACTGGATATTAATATAGATGTGCAGGTGAATATATGGGAACACTTACAATAAAAATACCTTCCTGGCTAAATAAACAAGAAGCTGAAAATGAGTTTTTAAATAATCTAAAATTAAAAGCTCAACTGAAAATGGAATATTATCGGAGCAAGATGCTTCCGTTTGAAAAAAAGTATAAAATTCCTTTTGAAGAATTTAAAAGTCGCTTCAATTCAAAAAATAAAGAAAATTTTGAGCAGTGGGATGATTTTATTGAATGGGAGGCAAGTTTCAATTTATATAATGAATGGAAGAAGCGACTTGAGGAAGTTGAAAATTGAAAAATTTACTTATGTGTATATTCATTTTCAATTAAAATGTTAAGGAGTGTTTGCATGACCAGGGCGGAAGCTTTAAAATTGCTGAAAAGATATAAAATCGAAAATGCTGAAAAATATGGCATTCATAATCTCGGGATTTTTGGCTCTTTTTCCAGAGACGAGCAACAGGAAGATAGCGATATAGATATAGTCATCGAAACCGCTGAGCCGGATCCGTTCAAACTGGTTCATATAAAAGAAGATTTAGAAGCAGTGTTCAACAAAAATATCGATTTGATTAGAAAAAGAGATAAAATGAATCCCTATTTGTTGAAAAGAATTAATAAGGATGCCATTTATGTATGATCTTTTTAGAATTGTGAGACCTGGCTCACGTCGTGCAGTTCATAAATACGCCTGAGGCGCACAGGGGAACTGAACTCCGGAAAAATTAATGAACAATAACGTCAATGAACAAAATCAACATTAAAAAAATAGTTATCCTTCTGCTCGCATTCTGCATTATTCTTTTTGGCTCCATTTTTGTCCCGCTGCAAAAAAATAAATTTAAAACAAACGACATTCATTCCACCCGAATTTATGACAGACATGGCATTCTGCTGCGGCAGGTACTTTCGTCAGAGGAGGGGATTTCTTCATACATATCGCTGGATCAAATACCGGAATCGATTAAATACGCGTTTCTGTCGGCGGAGGATAAACGGTTTTACCGGCACTGCGGGATTGATTTTCTGGCGATTGTGCGGGCGATCCGGTCGTATTTTAGATATGGCGAAGTGAAATCCGGCGCGTCCACGATTTCGCAGCAATTGATTCGGGTGTACCATCATTATCCCCGAAATGTATTTACTAAACTTTACGAAATGTGGCTCGCACTGCGGCTGGAACATACGTTGAGCAAGGACCAGATTTTGGAGCATTATCTGAATCGCATTCCGTTCGGGAACCAGACGTTTGGCATCGATGCCGCGGTGACATTGTATTTCGCCAAACCGATTGCTGATATCACTGCGGCAGAGGCGGCGTTTCTGGCAGCGATCCCCAAATCGCCGACGTACTATAATCCCTATCGTTATTTTGAGCATACTAAAATGCGTCAGGAAAAAATTTTAAAACTGATGTTCAAAAATGGGTTCATCGATGAAAAATCGTATCATCGCGTATGCCAGCAAAAAATTGTGTTGACAGACCGGGATGAGAGCTTTAAAGCGCCGCATTTTTGTAATTTCATGATAAATAAATATGTTACTGATTCAAACAGACCGCAAAAAATCGTCACCACAATTCACTGGGATTTACAGAAAAATATTCAGACGTTTCTCTCCGGGCGATTGCAAGAAATTGCGTCGTTCAATGTGCACAATGCCTCGGTTCTGGTGATGGATAATCACACCGGAGAAATTTTAACCTGGATCGGCTCCCAGGATTTTTTCGATGATGCGCATTCGGGGCAGGTTGATGGCGTGCTGGCGTTGCGCCAGCCAGGCTCACTGTTGAAGCCGTTCACGTACGGCATCGCATTGAGAAACGGAATGACTGCGGCAACCGTCCTGCCGGATATCGAAGTCAACGCGTATGAACAATCCGGTTATTATACGCCACAAAATTACGATCGCCAGGAGCACGGACCTGTGACGATACGTAGCGCGTTAGCCTGTTCCTACAACATCCCGCCGGTGCGTTTGCTGGATATGTTCGGCGAAGCGTCGCTATTGCGAACATTGCATGATGCCGGATTCAAATCCCTTACTAAAAATCCCGATTATTACGGCAAGGGGCTGACACTGGGCAATGGCGAAGTCACATTGCTGGAGCTCGTTCGTGCGTATTCTGCGCTGGCAAATGATGGTGAGTTAAAACACGAGAAGTATATTTTAGATGGTAATCAGGATTTAAATTCAAGAAAAGTTATTGGAAGTGTTTTTAACAACCAGGTGTGTGCTATTTTGAGTGACATTCTATCCGACAACGAAGCGCGCATCCCGGCATTCGGCAGAATGAATCCACTTAATTTCCCATTTGATTGCGCCGTCAAAACCGGGACTTCAAAGGATTACCGGGATAACTGGACAGTGGGGTTCACGCCGGAAGTTACTGTGGGCGTGTGGGTCGGCAATTTTAGCGGCGAACCGATGCACACTATTTCGGGAATCAGCGGCGCGGGACCGATATTTAATGATGTGATGCATTACCTGGATCGATATTACAATTTTTCGCCATTTTTAGGGGATTCCTCTTTTACAGAAATTGCGATTTGTCCTGTGTCCGGCCTGAAAAAAGGTCGCTGGTGTCCCACTGCCCGCCGGGAGCTGTTTATTCCGGGAACCGAGCCTGATGACAGTTGTTCGTGGCACAAAATGTTTCCCATTGATAGTCGTAATGATAAAATTGCCGGTCCGCGTACACCGCAAACGCATATTATCAAAAAAGTGTTTCTTGATTTGCCGCCGCTCTATTATTCGTGGATGCGGGAAAATGATATGCCGTTCATTCCACGGGATAGCAGCAAAATTGATGATTCTGACAGTGGAAGCTCACTCGCAATCGTATTTCCGAACGATGGTGATATATTCAAAATTGATTCGATTTTGAGGCCAGCATTCCAAAAAATTTCGCTAAAAGCACTGGTTCCGTCTCATATCGAAAAAATTGACTGGATGGTGGACGATACGTTGTTTGCTTCAGTTGCCAGACCATTTTCTGCAAAATGGCAATTGACAGCAGGGCAGCATCGGTTTCAAATAAAAGCAGGTAAATTGCAATCAGATATTGTAAAGATAAAGGTTCTCCCCTGAAAACAGTTATGGAAGACAAATACACCCGGATTCGGCTCATCGAAAGAATAATGCAACTGGATATTGGCGCCCGCGGAATTCAATCGGTTGAAC
Organism: uncultured Cytophagia bacterium; assembly: GCA_964498785.1. Taxonomy (GTDB): domain Bacteria; phylum Zhuqueibacterota; class Zhuqueibacteria; order Thermofontimicrobiales; family Thiofontviventaceae; genus Mariaggregatimicrobium. Next base: position 9,142 of record CAZCJL010000035.1, read on the forward strand.
ATGAAAATTTGTGCAGTTGCACCGCAGATCATTTGTATCGTGCTGCCAGTACCATCGCATCGCTGCCTGCCGGTTCGGCAATCGGTATTCTGACCGGCTTTTACATTCCACACGGAACTCCCCCTGCGCCGGAGTCCGATGGGCCACCGGGAGCAATTTCTCTTGCACGTGGATTGAATCAATTGGGATATAAAACGCTGTTGTTAACAGATGAATTTTCTGAAAATGTTCTCCAACGCTCATTTGATTTTTTTAAGGGTGATTTGAAAAATACGACAGCTTTTATCTTGCCGGTAAAGAATGGATCTCAGGCGAGTAATAAATTCGATGCTACATTTATCGACAAATTTTTCAGGCGAAATAATGAACTCTCATGCCTGATTTCTGTGGAACGGGCAGGACCGAGTCATGATCTTCACTCCCTTTTTTCGCAGAATGGAAATGATGACTCGCTTTACAAACTCTTCTCAGAATACGGACCCGGTGAATTCGCCGGTCACTGTCTCAATATGAAAGCCGAATCCGTGGATCGATTTACCGCGCCAACCCATCTGCTGTTCGATCATATTTATCAAAATAAATTACCGATTCACACAATCGGAATCGGAGATGGTGGCAACGAAATCGGAATGGGAAGTATCCCCTGGCATGTCATTCAAAAAAATATCAATTCCGGTGTCGGCGGAAAAATTGCCTGCCGGATTCCGACGGATTTCACCATCGTTGCCGGTGTTTCCAACTGGGGTGCGCTGGCGCTATTGGCTGCGATCTCAATTTTATGCAATGAAAAAAAAGTGTTTTCTGATTTGATGACTGAAGAACGAGAAACAGCATTTTTAAAATATTTAACAGAACACCGGCTCGTTGTTGACGGAGTGTTCGGATATCCGAATTTATCTGTGGATGGGATTGATTGGGATGTGCACCTGTCGATATTGAAACTTATTCGGTCTGTGATTTGACGTGGCTCATGATTTCAAAAATCGCGATGCCATACGCGACTGAAACATTCAGCGACTGTTTAAATCCTGCCATGGGGATTTCGATTGCCATATCTGCCATTTTAACGACTTCATCGGTAATTCCGGTAATTTCATGACCCACGACCAGACAGAGTGGCGTTTCAAATTTTACCTGATTATAGATTGCGCCGGAATCGGTATGTTCCAGCACGACAATTTTATATCCTGCTTTTTTTAAACGACTCACAACATCCACCGGATTTTGCACTTTTTCCCAGGGAACGCTTTTTTCTGCGCCTAACGCGGCTTTATGAATTTCTGCCCGCGGCGGCGCGCCGGTAATTCCGCATAAATATAGCTTTTCCACACCCGCAGCATCCGAAGTTCGGAAAATCGAACCCACGTTATACAGGCTCCTGATATTGTCGAGCAACACGGAAACCGGTTTTCGTTTGTTTTGATTAATCTCGTCCAGCGAAGGGGAGGATTGAATGATATCCAAATGGGAAATTTTTTTCATAATTATCAGATTTTGATTAATATTGTTAAAACCATAATCGGATTGCTGAAATAACCAGAAAAATAGCCAGCGCCTTTTTCGCAAATATCGGAGATACATTTTCAACGATATTTGCCCCTAAAATAGCGCCAATTATTCCACCAAGTGCCATAAAGAACGCTATTTTGAGATTTACGTTGTCCAATGTCCAGTGGCGATATGCTCCGGCTACAGAGATCGCGATAATTACCATCAGCGACGTTCCCACTGCATGGTGATAAGTCTGGCTGAATACAATGATTAAAAGCGGCACAATCAGCGTTCCGCCGCCAATGCCAAATGAACCTGCTAAAATACCTGCACATAATCCTAATAGTAAATATCCGAGTAAAACCATTTGTATCTCCTGATTTTGACATTAAAACAAAGAAATCTGAGCCGGCTGGAAATCGCCTTTCGAGATATCTTTCAAATCAGGATAATATGTTTCCATTTGATTCGGAACATGTACCTTTTCATCTGACATCAGGAAGGCGGTTTGGAGTGCGTTTGCTACAGCCTGGCCCCGGGAATGATTATTGAAGATGATAAATGTTTTCGGGCTGTTTTCAATTAAAATAGCGATTGTTTTTAAAAGCTCCGAAAGTTCGTTTGAGTTATAGAGATAATCATATCTGGACGCGGCGTCGCTGTTTTCGTTGAACCAGTTCGATTCATTTCTGCCATGGAACCGAATATAGGCAACATCACTGGTTACAACCTGTGTGACACCAATAGATTTTCCGATAACCGGCTGATCGATGTTGACAAAACCAGTTTGCTGGCTTTTTAAGAAGCCATAAAAATCCTGACTGTCCCAGGACGAATGTCGCATTTCGACAATCAGGTGATAGTCTGAAAAAAGTGTGAGAATTTTCCCCAGCCATTTCATATTTTCCGGATTCATTTTAAATGACCAGGGAAACTGGATCAGCATCGCCCCTAATTTCCCGTTTTTCAATAGCGGATCAATTCCGGATTTGACAATTTTCTCTTCTTTTGCGTCCGGGAAAGTGTCTCTGATATGGGTGTATCGTTGCCATAATTTATAGGTAAAACTGAACCGCTTGTTATCAGAGACACTTTGCAGCCATTGTGTTGTCGTTTTTGCTGTTGGCGGACGATAAAACGAACTGTTGATTTCAACCGTATCAAAATATTGTGAGATGTATTTTAATTGATTGAAATTCTTTGTCCTGGTGGTCGGATACACAATTCCTTCCCAATCCTTATACGACCATCCAGCCGGCCCGATATAGTATGCGTGTGGCATAATAAGATTAACTTAAATGAAATTTCATATACAATTTGTCCACTGTTGTGAAAAGACGTAATGGTGTAAATATTTTGTAAAGCACTTCATGACCTTTGCTCTGTAACCAAGCGCCGTTTCTTAATGTTTGTTGATCTTTTGCATCATGCTTTGTTAAACTTGCGAAGACGACGAGTGGTTTTTGATATGACTGGATATCCTGAACATCTTCATTAATCGTGATGGGAGTTGCAGAAGAAAAGACGACAAAATCGCTTTTATTGATCATGTCGATATATTTATCAGCGCGTGGTTTGGTTTTAATTACATCAAAAAAACAGGTATTTGTAAATGTATTGGAGAGTCGCTGGATTTTATCCGGTTCATTGTTATTATCAATGAGCAGGGTTTTAAGCGGTTTTACTTTTGCCTTATAAATGTTGAAAAATTGTTCTTTAGATAAAGCGTCGTTGTCCTTTATGATGTTCGCATGTTCAGAACAGCAATCTGATAATTGTGATGTAATTTCTTCGATGCAATTGGTGATGTTCTTGGCTGCGCAATCTTTTAAATCTGAACAGAGCGCGTTAATTTGGAGAAAGTTATCATCATCCGTTTTTTGATACAATAATTTAATCGCGCTGCAAGCATAGTCAATTGTCTCCTGAAAATAAGCTGACGCTTCAGTAGATTTTTTACCATTTGCATATCGCCCGTAATAATAAAGAGTGGGAAGTGGCCTGATGAGAGGAACGGGGATTGCTCTTACGACATTTGGTTTGGAAATTCGCATTTTTATCTCCTTTTTTTAGTGAATGCGAAAATCGGGAGTTTTAACATAGTCCTCCATTAAATACCACAAATCCTCGACGTCCAGTGTCATTATTATCAGGTCGCGCCGAACTCCCTTGATATCTGTGACATGTTTTTTAAGTGTTGCTTCTTTTCGAAATCCGAGTCGTTCAAAAGCAGTGATTGCAGAATACTGGATATCCATTAATTCTGCTTGAATTTTATGTAATTTCTGTTTGAGCGCATGAAAAAAAAGCTCGCGCGTTAAAATTGTTGCCAGTCCTTTTCTCTGATAATCCTTTGCTATAACTACCCGAATTTCACCTAAATGACGCATCCATCCGAATTCGGAACGAAACAGTGTTGCCATGCCAATAACTTGATCGCTATTTTTCACAAGTAGCGGAAATTTTATATTGTAATCAAGTTTACCAAATCGACGTTTTACATAATCCGGATTTTTTGTATCAGATCGTAAATATTGCCGGTCCTCATCCGGAATGGATTGAAAGAACCTGATCAATTCATCAATATCTGATTCGGCCATGACGTGAATACTTACATTGGTTCCATCTTTTAGCTGAATGCCTTTTGGGAATTCATCCATCGCTTACCTCCTTTTTAAGTTTAAATAACAAATAACTAGTAATATGTTACCATTTTTTTATCTAAATAGCAACAGAAAATTTAACAACAACCACAAAAAACCTTTTCCTAATAATACGGGAAGGTGTGACGATATTTGAATTGAATTGCATTTGTGTAGTTGATATTACTAAAGTGCACATGAATTTTTGTACAAAATTGTGTTAGTGAATATAAGTTATTTAAAAACAATATGAATAATAATTGAATTTACTTAGATTATTAAAATACAAGGCATAGTAGTTGCATAATGTCGGATGTGCAAAAAATAGAATAGCTAACAGGATGGAGACAGCATGTGGCGCGCAATTAAGAACTTCAGTTACTTATTACTGTGTATATTAGCAACAACAGGATATGCCGATGTTCAACAGAATGGTTCTATCTGGTATATCGAAGAAAATTCGTTCAGCGTACAAGTCAATGAGACCAATTTCTCTGTGGATATTAGCAAGTCAAACAGCAGCATCTGGCAAATGAACCGCAGTATAACTGGTGAAGAAATTGAAGTGAGTGGCAGTTGGCGTTCGCTTTCTGATGCTCAATCAAAGAATTTTTCAGAATATAATAATGGCGATGATGTCGGCGTCAAGGCACAATTGACAGGTTTTCCGGGAGCTTCGAATGTTGAATTGAATGTTTATGTTTATATCGATAAAAACAGAAATGAATGTGTCATCGATGTGGAACCGGAACACGACCCGAACAGAGTTTTGGGCGAATGTAAATATCCGCGTGGTTTTGAATTGGAAAATTCGTGGTCAAATTCATTTGTCAATCCATCCGGGAATGGGGGATATGGGTCATTGGAGAATATGAACAGCGGGATTAATATGAGGGAGGTTCGTACGTACGCGCATGGCGAATTATATATGGCATGGTGGGGCTATTTAAAGGATTACGATTTGTACGGACATAATGGCGAAGGATTTATAGCAATGGTTTCAACGCCGTATGATTTTTCGCTGAGTGCTTATTCTGAAAATAATCGAACCACTGTGTTTGGAAAATGGCGTCTCTCTCTCGGCGGCCTAAGATACAAGCGAAGTATGCGCTATGATGTGTTTGAATCTGATTGTGATTATGTGGTTCTTGCAAAACGATATCGTCGTTTTTTAATTGAAGAAGGCCGTTATAAAACGTTTGACGAAAAAGCTCAGATAAATCCAAATATCCATAAAATGAAGGGAATGGCCCAGTTCACTCGATATATTACGCAATGCCATAGCGCAACCGAGCGGTCATACTATCAAACATTCTATCAGGCAAAAGAACATTGTGATCAATTCTATAACCGGTTCAACACGAAACCAACATTTTTTGTCATGCTTAGAGAATGGCACGAAGGAGAATTATCCGAAGGCGGAACCCCGTATGATTTAAGTGTCAATGGGCCGCTTGAAAAAGCTGGTGGCTGGGATGGTTTAAAGGCGGTTGCTGATTGGTGCGATCAAACTGATAATTTCCTCTATCTCTATGATACGTATCATGACATTGCAAAGACGTCCGAATTATCACTTTATAACACAAATTTAGTGATCAGAAATAGGAATGGTGGAATTCCTTCTCATAGTTGGTGGTGCGGAGATTATCAATTCGCTACCATTTGCCCGGTTAAACGCCTGGAATTGTTTCGTCATAATCTTGATCAATTAAAGCAACGCGGCATCAATATCAAAGCAAACTATATGGACATCACAGTTATCAGGGAACCGGAAGAATGCTATAGTGATGAACATTCGCATGGTGAGTACGGTGATCCGGAGACCGGACATTTAAGTAAAGAAGGATATTGTCGGGCAGTAGAAGATTTTTATAATTGGTGTGCGCAACAAGGTGTCATCGTACTATCCGAACATCCTGTGGAATGGGCATGGCCCTTTGTTATGGGCAGCTTTTTTGTTGTGCCCAAAGGCGGAAAATTATACAGTAGAACGTATGTTCCACTATTACATTTGGTCGCTCACGATGCTATCACAGGAGGCGAATACGTGGATACGTATCACACGGGCTCGGATCCTCAATTATTTATGCAACATTTATCCCATGCAATTTTTCCGATACCGCGCGAGAATTTGGCTTCCGATGCTGTTTGGACAGAACGGATTTGTAATCTACACCGAAAAGTAGCGTTTAAGCAGATGACCGATCATAAATTTGTTGATGGCAATTATTACATCCATAAAACAACTTTTGAAGACGGAACCGAGGTGCAGGTGAATTATCAAACAGGAGAATATTCCATTAATACATTATCTCTGCCACAGCCAGATCTGACGCCGCCTGAAATTCCGACAAATGTTGGCGTCCAGAAATTACCATAGAATTAAAATTTCGTCCCATGAGAAAGCGGCTCCGATCCAGTGAATTTTTTAAATGCAGCGCTTTTTTTGTTGGGGTTGAATAAAGCCCAACCGTTTTAGCCGAGTTACTGTGCTGCTGTTCACATTTTGTATGTTATTCGCGGCTTCAATGATAATTTGTGAATCTTGATGCGGTTCATTATTATCAGTCAATTCGATGAGATTATTTTTTGCATCGATGTATTCATTTAATGGCAGCAAACAAATTAACGCTTCACGTATAAAATCCGGAGTGTCTTTTTGACATAACTTACTAATCTCTTCTAATGCCTCACACTGATCATTTGAAAAGTTTACATTAATTGATTTCATGCTGCTCTCCCATTTTTCGTTCCATTTTACAGTTTTAGCAAATTATTGCTTACATTCAATTATATTCCTATCAATTTACATGCCAAAAAAAATGCTAAATCAAATAGTTGCGAAAATCGCTAAAAATAATAGATTAACTATAATTTGATAACAGTGTTGAATGAAGGCTTTTGTATCAACATGGACGAATGAGTGTGCTGTTGCAATTAATTAATTTGTTAACACTAAAATAAACAATCGATAGAGAAATTGACCATGTTGATACACTAATGAAAACATTAACATATATTAAAAAAAGAGTGTATTGTGATTAATTGCGAATTGAAGCTTGAAAATCCATTCTATTGAAGTTGATTACAAAATGGAATATTATCTACTATTCTCTTGCAATTTTGAAATAATTTGATTAAGATATAGAGTTATGAAAGTTCATATTTTTTCAGATGAAAATCCATCCCGGTATTTCGAGATTGATTTGGATCAAATCAAACACGTAGTTGAAACAGTTGCCCGGGATACGGAGGCCGGCGATTTGGTTCTCGCAATCTATTTCCTGAAGAAATCTCCCTGGATTGGGGGGACTTATTTTCGTAATTGGATGGAGCCAGCGGATTTTATTACTGGTCGTGGTCGCTGGAATATAACTAAAAAATTTCAGCATTCCATTCAGTTACCTGTTAAGTACAAGCTCATCAGGCTACTATTTGATTTGAGGATGAATACCTACCCGCTTACCCAAAACGATCGCTACGGATGGATTATTAAATATGAATCCTTTTCTGATCATCTCGCTTTTTTATTGGCTCATGAATTACATCATTTTCGAAGGTACCATCTGGGAATGCATGTAAAAGAGGGGGAGCAATCTGCAAATAAATGGGCGCTGAACCACACTTATGGGCTTGGTTTTAATGTTTCCGGACGAAAAATATCCGGCCACAAGAAGAAAAAACATTTTAACAATCATATATTTTCAAAGTTTGATCCGTATAAAAAATTTCGCAATTTAAATACCGGGTCAAAATTATTGATTCATTTTGACCCGCATGGTCGATATCTGAATGAATGTGCAGAAGTTGTTCGACCAATTCGCGGTAACTCTAAACGCATTGTTATTAAAACATCAGATGGAAAAGCATGGCGTTGGCCAATGGATTGGCTGACAATAGTCTCGTAGCTTATTATTTTTCTTGCTTTTTGGTGAATTACTTTTTATATTTACAGGGAATAAAGGAGTGCTAATTGTGGCTAAGCGAATCAGAGATTTAACAGAATTAATTTCACGAACCCACCCGGATGATTCGATAGAAAACGAAATGGATGACTTATATGTCGAACGAGGTGAAGAAAGTCCTGTTGAAGCTATGATTGATCATCTGTTAAATGATAACGCATTTGTAAAATTATTATTCACTGGCCCTAAAGGATGTGGCAAGGAGACTGAATTAATCCGGCTGGCAAATGACAGAGATGTAAATCGATATTTTCATGTAAAAATTATCCCAGGCGACGGTAAACCGGATAAATTAATCGGCAAGATTGTGGACAATGTAATTGAAATTGCAAAAGATGAAGGTATTGATGTTGATGATATTGTAAAAGATATCGAAGCTGTTAAAAAATTTCAGGAGGGCTGGACCACAGAAGCAGAATTGGCAGGCAAATTTAATCATAACGAAATTCCAAATCTATTCAATTTTGGCAAGCTAATACCAGACGAAAAAGTGTTTAAAGTGACCAAAAAGAAATCTGTAGATCCAGGGAAACCTCCGGATTATTTAAAGCATCTGAATGAAATGACGGATCGTATTTTTTGGCATGGTCATCATCGTAAAAAGGATGTGTTATTTCTCGTTACAAATCTCGATAAAATTGGCTTTGATAATGCCGAAACATTGTTTACGACCGATTTTTTTCATAAAATGAACTGTTGTGCAATTTTCACATTTCCTTATGAAGCGACGCGCAGCGCCAAATTTCCTGAAATATTACGGAAATATTCTGACGAGATTTACTTTATGCCGAATGTGCGTCCGTTCCATGCTGATGGTAGCATTAACGACTCTGATTATGATTTTTTAGCGCGTATTTTGCTGAAACGTTTTCATCGATCGATATTTAAAGGCACTGAAATTATTTACGATCTTATTCGATATACCGGCGGTGTACCGTATGAACTCATTCGGCTGATTAAAGAATGTGCTCGAAAATCACTGCGCACCAAAACCGGATGGAATGTTATAAAACCTAAAATTGATCAAACCTCGTTGGAACAAGTACTCAGTTGGAAACGAAAACTTTATCAAAATACATTTAAAGATACTCAATTAAGCCTCTTTAAAACAATTCACGAAACGAATTCTTATGATGATAAAACAAACAAGGAACTGCTCTCCTTAATGGACCAAAATCTGATTTTTGTGTATGGCCCTGTATCTGACATTTGGGATACCACGACTTATACTGTGAATCCCCTTATCATTGAGACCTTTCCTGAGGAATTCAAAAAACCAGAAGATGAAGAAGAATAATGTTTGAATACTATAAATTAAATTTCTACTTTTCGTTAAAGCGGAGGATTTATGGATAAAATTTCGTTAGAAAAAATGGCGGAATTAATTAAGACTCCATTTACACCATTGGATTTATTTAAAGTGAATAATACTGCTGTTCGATTGGTAAAAATTCATGGAAAGTACCATTGGCACAAGCATAGCAATCAGGATGAACTGTTTATTGTCCTGAAAGGTCAAATTCATTTGAACTTTCAGGACAAAACAGTTGTGCTGGAAGAGGGTGAAGGTTATTTGGTAAAAAAGGGTATAAAACATCAATCATACGCGAAAAATCAATCCCTCGTTCTGATGGTGGAGCCGCACGATACGTTGGCAAAGGGAGATTAATTCAATTCGTAAATGAAGAATCGCGTTTTACTGCAAACTTATCATTTGTGCAAAAGATTTAAGCATGTCACTGCTGTGGACGATCTGAATTTGACTGTGTTTCAGGGAGATGTGTTTGGATTTTTGGGCCCGAACGGCGCCGGGAAAAGTACGGCAATCCGACTTCTGTTGGGACTTGTTAAACCAGACCAGGGTGATGTAAAATTATTTGATCAATCATTAAGAAAACATCGCCGCGAGATTCTGGCAAAAATCGGTGCATTGGTTGAAAAACCAAGATTTTATGAACATCTTTCAGCGCGCAAAAATCTTCAAATCATTCTATCGCTTATCGGAATTAGCGACACGACAGATATTGAACGAGTTCTTTCAATTGTGAATTTAAAGAATCGGGCAGGTGATAAGGTCAAAACGTATTCTGAAGGAATGAAACAGCGACTTGGTATTGCTCAGGCGTTGCTTGGCAGGCCGGAACTCATTATTTTGGATGAGCCGACTTCCGGTCTTGATCCGCAGGGAATGAAAGATATCCGAATATTGATCCACACACTCTCGCACGAGGGGATGACGATATTTCTTTCCTCGCATTTACTTTATGAAGTAGAACAGCTCTGCAACAAAATGGCAATCATTGATAACGGGAAGCTCATTTTTCAAGGGCACGTGGATGAACTGAATCGGAACGAGACAAACAGAATCCGGCTGAAAGTCGATCGCAAGACCGAAGCTGTGGTTTTGCTAAATAAACAACCATGGATCGATTCTGTGAATAGCAATATTAATGAAATTTCTGTATTCATCAACTATACAAACATTCCGCGTTTAATTGAGCTACTCATCCATAACAGATTCAAAATTTATGCAGTAAATCCGATGCAGACACTTGAAGATTATTTCTTTTCTATTCTCGAACACGAGCGAACGAAAACTGAAATCAGGTAAATAAGATGCTGTATTCTTTAATTCAGAAAGAATTACAAAAAAATTTTACTAAACCCAGAACTTACATCGGATTCATTGCGATTATCATCCTCATTCCATTAACATACATCGGCATAAAATTCGATCAGGGTCGCTTTATCACAGAATCCCCTGGTTTTGAATTTTTGGAACAAAATTTTTTAATTTTGGGAAATCTGATCAATGGCTATTTTGTAGCGCAAATCGTTATGTTTTTCTTAATGGTGCATATTCCGTTTCTGATCGCATTAGTTGCCGGAGATCAGGTTGCCGGAGAAGCGACAGCCGGAACATTGCGAATGATATTAATTCGCCCGCCATCCCGAATTCAAATTATGCTCGCCAAAGCCGCGGTTACGGTTATCTATACCACATTACTTGTCCTTTTTTTGGCCGTGTTTAGTCTCGGATTGGGCATCATCATGTTTGGCCGCGGGGAATTACTGGTTCTGGAAAAGGGCTTTATCGTTCTTACGAAGTCTCAGGCATTAGCAAGTTTTGTAATTGCCTATGTATTTAGCATATTAGCGATGAACGTGGTCGCTGGTTTGGCGTTTTTATTCTCAGTTTTGGTTGAAAATGCAATCGGACCCATTGTGGGAACAATGGCAATTGTTGTGGTTTCTGTAATTATTTCAGAAACCCCGATTCATTTATTTGAACAAATTAAACCTTTTTTATTTACAACTTATGCAAATGCCTGGCAAAAGGCTTTTTTATCGCCAACCCCATTCACCGAAATCATTTTTGACGCCAGTTGCCTGATGATTTTTTTTGTTATATTTTTTAGCTTCGCGTTCATTATTTTTAACAAGAAAGATATCTTGTCATGAATAAAGTGATCCATTTTTTGCTAATACTTTTTACTGTCAGTTTGATTGTCACCGGAGAAGAACCTGATTTAACAGCGCCCAGGATTATTGAAAAAATACAACAGCACTTTTCTGTAATCAAAGATTATACTGTTGATTTGCATGCAGTTATTAATATGGAAGATGTTCATATCCCTCCGATGGATGTAAAAGTATATTTCAAACAGCCTGATAAGGTTTTTATCAAGTCAGACGGATTTGCGATGTTACCGCGAGAAGGTGTTTTTCAAAATCCTCGCAAATTTAATAAAGAAAATTTTTACATGGAGTTGACAGGACACGTAGTTATTGATAGTGTAAAGACGTATAAACTGGAATTAATACCACGCAACGAAGAGACAATGGCTCGAAAAATAAAATTGTGGATCGATTCTGAAAAATGGACGATTAAACGTTTGGAATCAATTTCCTGGCAGGGACAAAAAACAGAGATTCGTTTCACTTATGAAAAAATACAAAATGATTATTGGCTGCCTGTCCAAACGATTGCCGATTTAACAATGACTGGTTTTATGGGATTTGGCCGTATGATGAAAATGAAAAAAAATAGTGAGACGGAATCTAAAAAAGAACGAAGGGGGAAATTAATCATTCATTTTTCAAATTATAAAATCAATAAAGACTTACCAGATTCAGTTTTTGAACAAAGTGATTTAAAATTTTAAAATGATATTTGGAATAGTTCAGTCATTTCACAAGGAAAATGTTAGAAAGGATTTTCATGTTTCGCTCATCTTTTAAAAAGTTATTTTTGCTAAAACTTCACTGGCAGATTTTTATTGCGCTCGCACTCGGTGTTATCGTTGGCACACTTACCGGAGAAGAAAAAACGTTATTTAATGTTGTTACTTTTTATAGTATATTTGATTTTCTGGGAACCTTGTTTCTACGTGCGCTCAAAATGATTATCGTTCCATTAATTACTTCATCCATCATCACCGGTGTTTCCGGTGTAGGTTCTTCCGGATCATTGGGGAAAATAGGGGCGAAAACGTTCCTGTATTATATCTCAACAAGCCTGTTTGCTATCCTTGTCGGTTTAATGTTAGTCAATTTTCTCAGGCCCGGAATTGAGAACGGTAATCCGGTGAAAGACAAACTGGGATTAACAGCGGATGCCAGCGGTTTTGAGGAAGAAGTCACTGAAGAAGGTGCAGACGCTCTTGTAAATATTTTTATGAGGATGATCCCGACAAATCCCCTCAAATCGGCTACTGAAGGAGATATTTTACCGATCATTTTTTTCTGCTTACTGTTCGGATATTTTATTACCAAACTTCCTGTAAAATATAATGCAGTATTAAATGAATTCTGGCAAGCGGTGTTTGAAGTGATGATGCAAATGACCGGATTTGTCATGAAATTTGCGCCGATTGGCGTTTTCGGGTTAATTGCTCGAATTGTGGCATCCACGGGGTTTGAAGTATTTGGACCGTTAGCCCTGTATTTTACAACAGTTTTGTCGGCATTAGTCATTCACTTTTTTGTTACGTTGCCGTTATTACTATTGATTGTCGCCAAGGTGAATCCCATCAGGCATTATAATGCAATGGCGCCGGCATTGTTAACGGCATTTTCTACCAGCTCTTCGTCGGCAACGTTACCATTGACCATGGAATGCGTGGAAAAACGAGCTGGTGTGTCTAACCGGGTTACCAGTTTCGTGCTGCCTTTAGGCGCCACAGTAAATATGGACGGAACCGCGTTGTATGAGTGTGTTGCTGCGATGTTCATCGCACAGGCGTATGGGATTGATCTGACTGTCGGTCAACAATTCATAGTAGTAATCACAGCGTTGCTTGCCTCTATTGGCGCCGCGGGAATTCCTTCGGCTGGATTGGTGATGATCACAATTATTTTAAAAGCAATCGGGCTGCCACTTGAAGGAGTCGGATTAATTTTGGCTGTTGACCGTATTCTTGATATGTGTCGCACCACTGTGAACGTATTCAGTGATTCCTGTGGCACTATAATCATTGCCAAAACCGAAGGCGAGACAAATTTATTAACCGAGCCGATTAAATAATTTGATATGATTAAACAAGTGATTCAATTTCTTATTGAGCATAAAATAACGATTGCAACGGCTGAATCCTGCACCGGAGGACTAATCGCCAAAGAAATAACTGATATTCCGGGAGTGTCTGCGGTATTTATCGGGGGCGTTGTTTCTTATAGTAATGAAATGAAAATAAAGCTTTTGGATGTTAAACAAGACACACTGGAAAAATATGGAGCAGTGAGTGAAAATACAGTTCGAGAGATGTTGGATGGTATTGTGAAAATCACTGGCAGCGATATTTCAATTGCAGTCAGCGGAATTGCTGGTCCAGGCGGTGGTAGCGATGAAAAGCCAGTGGGTACGGTTTTTATTGGAATCGATTTCAACGGCGAAAAAGATATCCGCCGCATAATCTTTGATGGTGATCGTAATGACGTCCGGATGAAAGCCGCAAATTTTGCGATTAAAATGGTGAGCGAGTATTTATATTCAACTATTTAATTAAACTATCTAAATATCTAAAATAAACCAAAGCAATGAAAAATTCAGAGCATTAGTCCACGAAACACACGGAAAAAAACAAAATCTAAAATTTAAAAAATAATTTTCGTGTATTTTAGCGTGTTCCGTAGGGCAATTTTATATAACAAGTTCATTTTAGAATTTTTGATGGAAGAATAATAAAGGAGTGTGCTATCAGTACATTAGAACGAAAATTGAATCTCGGACATGTTGTTTCGATAATCGTGGGAACAGTTATTGGGTCCGGTGTTTTTATCACCATCCCTATTGTTGCAAGAGAAACCGGGAGCCCGCTTTTAGCAGTTGCTGCCTGGTTAATTGGAGGTATTATCTGGATTCCGCAAATTTTTATTCTTTCTGAATTGGGGAGCGCCTATCCGGAGGAAGGATTTGGCTATCTTTATTTGAAGGAAGCCGGGTCTAAACCACTTGCGTTTTTATATGTATGGACGGTCTTTTGGACCAGCGATACCCCTTCCATAACGATAATCGCGTTGAGCGCAAGTTCTGCACTGGCTTACTTTTATCCACCGCTCGATAATACAATACTGGGGAAATTTTTTGCGGCATTCATTATCATAAGCCTGACAACCGTACATTATCGGGACGTTAAGCAGGGTGGGAATCTGCAAATATTTCTCACGCTTGCGAAAATATCACCTTTATTATTGCTGATTGTGTCCGGATTTTTCTATTTGAATTCAGGGAATTTATATGTTGCTCCTGAAACAACATCTGGTAGCGGAAATATATTCACATTACTCATTGCCGGCGTTGCTGCGACCACCTGGTCTTATGCAGGATTCCCGAATATTCTTTATATGGCAGGCGAAATAAAAAATCCACAGAAAAATTTACCCAGAGCGCTCATTCGTTCTGTACTTGGTATTATGACTGCTTACGTGCTCATTTCGCTGGCATCCAGTGCCATCGTACCGCATGAGGCGCTGATAACAGAGTCTGGAAAGTTTGCCAATCCTTTTCAGTTTCTCCCTGGATTTGCTTCCATAGCAGGCGCCTTTTTGGCTATTGCCGCGTTTATTAGTATGATCGGCGCGACAAACGCCTGTATCATGGTTCAACCGAGAATCGAATATGCCATCGCAAAAGACGGGCTGTTTTTTTCAGTGTTCGGAAGAGTCCATCCACGATTCAATACACCACACTTGTCCATTCTGCTACAGTCCGGGTTGGCAATATTCTTGTTATTTATTGGTGATATCGAAAACCTGCTTGGTTATTTCACCCTGTCATATTTGCTTCAAAATGCTCTTGTTTATCTTACCATATTCAAATTAAAGCATAAAAACAACTATAACCCCACGTACAAGTCCCCATCCTGGCGGATAATGGCTGTTTTATCCATTGCTATTCAATTATATCTTGCCTATGGTACGTTTGTTGCATATCCAATCGGAGGCGTCCTTTCAGCGGGGTTTCTAATTGCGACAGGACTACCAGTTTATTTATATTTTAAAAAGCGACAAAAATAGTCCCTAACCTGAAAAAGTCATAGCCACAGAGGATCGGAGTACACAGAGCTTTTATTTTCAAAACGTTACGCAAACAATAGTAACTTGAATTTTTTTTAACTCAGTTTGAAAAGTAATGTGCACACAAGTTATTGTTTCTCTGTGACCTCTGTGCTTCTTTGGCACGATTTGTGAATAATGC
The DNA here is from genome assembly GCA_964498785.1 of uncultured Cytophagia bacterium. Lineage (GTDB taxonomy): Bacteria > Zhuqueibacterota > Zhuqueibacteria > Thermofontimicrobiales > Thiofontviventaceae > Mariaggregatimicrobium. The sequence continues at coordinate 24,939 of CAZCJL010000035.1, forward strand.
AGGCTAATTATTACAAAAAATCAAATAATTTTATTTTTCTTGATGTGCATCACATGAAAAATAAAGGAAGAATGATAAATTTAGTTAGAACGAATTGAAACTTTTAAAACGTCATGACGTTAAATGTACTTTATTAAAATGGATATATTGTAAAAAACAGGCATTGTGCTAAAGAAATTAATTATAATCGCAATACTTGCCATTTCGTCTGTTTTTTTACTTGACAGTTAACATTTAAATCAGTAAATTAACGTTTTATTCGTTAATCAAGAGTAGAGAAAATTTTTCTCCATTGATTTGACGACGCTTGACGCCTTTATTGAAATTGGGTGTTAATTTAAAATATTTAAGGAGAGGATTAGAATGAAGAAAAATTACTCAGCTTTGAAAACACCTTTGAAAATACTGCTGATTCTGTTTATGTGTATAACAGCTATCGGTTTTTCCTTTCGCTATTTTGATGAGTCCAATGAAACAGACCGCAAAGTGGCCAGCCTGGAAAAAGCCCTTCAAGATATTCGGGCAGCGATTAATGTTGACAGTGTGAGACAATATAATATTCAGCGAATCATGTCGATCATTGAGCAGTATAACAAAGATATGTCTTCAGAGATGAAGTATGAAATCGCAAACGAAATCTATGAAATGGCTGTTAAATATACGAATTTGGATGTAGATTTAATTTGTGCAACTATTACTCATGAAAGTGCAGTAACCTGGGACCCGAAAGTGAAATCGAATGCCGGGGCAATTGGCTTAATGCAAATTATGCCGGCCACTGGTATGTATCTGGCAAAATATGAAGATATTACCTGGACCGATACTGAGGAAATTCTGACAGACCCAATTTACAATATTCGAATGGGATCCCGTTATTTATCAACCCTTATTTCGTACTATGACCTTGAAGGTGGTCTGGCTGCGTATAATGGTGGAGAGAAAAGAGCTGCATTTTGGCTAGCAAATAATAAAGCGGACGGCATCTTATGGGCTGAAACTCGCGATTATATTCCTGCTGTTAAAAAACTCTATAAAAAATTCAGTGAATCTGCACTATAATTGTTCAAAGGTGTTGTTGGGGGAACAAATAGCGATAAAGAAAAAGGGCTGATAAAGCCCTTTTTTTGTTTATTTACCTGCATGTAAACTTATCCGACAGAGCGATATTTTTTAAACCTTTACTATGTTATATTAACAGAAGTACAAGTCGCATCTTTCACGAACTGGATGGAATATTCCTGTAATGAACAAGCAAATGTGGGCGTTCAGAATTTTAGGCAGATATGCTTTGCTGCAACTACCGATGATTATTTTTCTGATATTCGCATTTCTATTGTCGAAGCAATATGAATCGGTGCTCGAAATATATATCCTGATATTTATGGGCATCTGGATCATCAAGGATATTGCCCTGTATCCGGTTGTGTGGCAAGCGTATGACGCAAAATTGCAGAAAGCGAAACATACGATGTCCGGGCTTAGCGGGATCTGTATTGAAACACTAAATCCGGATGGTTATGTTCATGTACGCGGAGAGCGTTGGCGAGCACGGATAAAGGAACCCCACCAGACTATCCAAAAAGGTGAACGTGTTTACGTGGATGATAATGAAGGACTGACGTTGTTAGTGCGGGCGATCAATGAAAAGAATTCATCGCGATGAATCAGCGTCTTGAAGAAGATGGATAAACGTGAAAAAATTGAAAAATTAGCCCATGGCATTCAACGTTGCCAGCAGTGTGAGCGAAGTAAAACGCACCAACATAGTGTGCCTGGCAGCGGGAATCCGAATGCTTCCATTCTTTTATTTGGAGAAGCTCCCGGAAAAAAGGAAGATAAAACCGGCCAGCCGTTCGTCGGCAGGGCAGGAAGATATCTGGAAAAAGTGCTGGTGGATTTAGGCGTGGAACGGGATGAGTTGTTTATTACTTCGATATTGAAGTGCTATCATCCGGGCCCTCCTCGGGAAAAGCACATTATAGCCTGTCGTCACTGGTCTGTACAGCAATTCAACGTTATTAAGCCGCGCATTATTTTGATCATGGGAAAAACAGCAGCCGCTGCATTCTGGCAGATTGATAAATTGGGTCTGGATCCGATGAACGAAAAATGGCTGGATATTCCGTGTATCATTACCTGTCACCCGGCGGCCGCGATGCGTTTCCCGGAGCGGGACAGGCAGTTCCGCAGGGATTTTGCGCGGTTGTTAAGACCAAATATTTTATAAACCACAGAGGAAACGGAGTTTTTTATATTTTAAACGCAGACCATAATTTATTTTGGTGGTATTTTTGATGGGTAAAAAAATGATAACCGCTTCAGCGGTTTCTGAGATGAATTCAGAATTCGGAAAACCGCTAAAACGATTAAAAATGTGATGGGCATGAATTTACCATTATGATGAATCATGGTGTTTGTTCGAAAATTAACTCGTGTTCAAATCCAAGATTTCCGAAGTCTTTTAGACTTCGGAAATCTGATTTTCGTGGCTTCTAAATAATAACTACTTCGGCATTTCCCCATTTACCGCAACAATCAAATCATCGCCGGCGATGTCGGGCCATGAATAGTATTGAAAGGTCTGGTTGTCGGACATTGCCACAAACAAACCAGCCGGAAATGTTTCGTTCAAGTAAGCATTTGTCACTTCGCTACCGTCGCTTTCCATGGTTGACATATCGATAACTTTCACCAGTTTATGCAGGTGCGGATTATCCGGCTCGCCTTCTCGTTTGTAAATATGAAACTTATTCGCCTGTTGGTCAGAAACCAGTATATAACCAGTGCCATCATTAATAGCGTATATGGAAATGCCTTCATTGTCGTCTGCAAAATTTTCAGTGCTGATGAGCGCCAGCTCTTCAGCAGATCCCTGTTCCGGGTTGGCGTAATATTTCCGAACGCCCACGCCTTCATCAGAATAATAGACATATCCCAGTTCATCATCCACGGCAATGGCTTCGATTTCTTTTGTGCCGCTGTACATGCCAAATTCACGGACTTTCGATGCTTTCACGTTTCCGGCGCCGTCATCCTGCAACATATATTGCCAGAGATATGTACCGTCTGTGGGACCGCTTTTCCGACCGACGATGGCGAAAATCGTCCCATCTGCCGGACGTTTGTACAATGCAATTCCCATGGGCGCCCGTTCCTGTTCATCAACGAATACCGGGATGCCGCCATTGTCTACCGGTTTCATGTCCGGCAGACTGAAAATTCGCAGCCGATTTTCAAAGCGCTCGGTGGTCACGGCGATGTCCACTGGTTCACCGTTCAGCATGAGTCCGTACTCCACATCAACGTTATTCGGGCGTTTTAAATTGCGCACCACTTTTTCTTCGACGATTTTCCCTGACAGATCATAAACATAAAGAGCGCCGTCTTTGTCTTTATCTGTTCCGATAATTAAACTTTTAGATCGATCCGTGGGATGCAACCAGATTGCAGGGTCGTCGGTATCGTGTTTCGTTGGCTCCGTAACGACGACTGGTTTTAAGGCATCCGCATCGATTTCAGGCTTTTTTTCTGACTCACAACTCTGAAAAAGCAGAGCTAACAACACGAATAATAGAATATATTTGAAATTTTTCATTCAATTCTCCAACTTGTAAATTTAATACTTTTTGGCAATAAAACACGGGCTTCCCGCAGGAAGCCCGAATTTCATTTAGAAGCTGTATTTTATACCGGCGTGCATCCACCATGAATAAAATTCCCGCGCAATCGGTCGTTCTTTACCGCCGATATAATAGCGTAATGGTTCATCGGTAAGGTTGATTGCTTCAAGATAAATTTGCAAGCCCGGATACACTTGCTGACTGAGGGATAAATCGAGTTGCATGTGGTTATCATAGTAAATATCGTAATCTTCTGATTCGCCGACTTCGTCAATATATTTACCATGATAATTCAGACTCAATCGTCCGGTGAAGCCATGTTTTTCATAGCTCAATGCAATGTTACCTACATTACCTGCCTGGCCGGGCAGACTAATGTCTCCGCGCCCTTCAACATCCGCAGAGGATTTGGTATGAGAGTAATTTGCGTAAACGCCAAATCCGTTCCAGAATCCCGGCAGGAATGTCAATTGTTGCTGCCAGTTTACTTCAAATCCAAACAAAGAAGCTGTTTCGCCGTTAACGGGTTGACTTATTTCAAAGCCATCGTATTGACCGCCTTCTTGTTTGTAGAATTTTGTGAAAATTATTTTGTCAAGAGCTTTGTAAAAAACACCACCGGAAATGATACCAATACCCGGCAGATAATGTTCTGCTAACAAGTCAAAATTGTATGCTGTTGTAGGAGTCAGGCCCGGATTACCGATCGCCATTTCGTTGTCTTCTCGGAAAATCAGTTTGTATGGGACGAGATCGTAATAATTGGGACGTGCAAGACCGGACGTCAATGCAAGGCGGAAATTCGTACGGGGTGTCATACTGTAACGAAGATGAATCATTGGCAGAAAATGCGAATAGCTGTCATCATCTTCAACCAGGTTTGTGCTTTCATAATCGCCTTCATCATCAAACAGAACTTCATTTCCCTGATAATCAACTGTGGTGATCTCATGACGAAATCCGGCAAGCAGTGTTAATTTATCAAAGTTATGAGTCGTCATGGCGTAGTAGGCAAAGATGTTTTCTTTTGCTTTGTAATTTTCCCCGTCGGTATCTTCTTTATTGAGTTCTCCCTCAAGTAATCCGTTGCGGTTTGCTTTAAAAAATTCTCTTACCTTATCTCCGTCAGCCGAGGGACCTATTTTGTATTCGCCGCTCATAAAATCAGTGTCTTCATCGTCGGCGAGAAACTGAGTTAACAAAACATCATTATCACCTTCCCAACCGTATTCCCACACGTTGTTCTTTCGTTCTTTGTTCTTAAGATGAAACTTTCCACCGAACTTTAATTCACCGCTGCTGTTTCCTAAAAGATAAGGATGCTTCAAATTTAAAGATGCTATCATATCTGAATCTTCGTTAAGTCCGTTTTCATGAGCGATTTCGTCGAGAATCCAGTTGTCGGGATTATGTTCGTAGCCGTTCGCTAAATTGGTGATTTGATATTTCGGCAGGTTGGGATCCGACACATTTAGCAATAAATCAACATCTTCGTTTAATTCAAATGTAGGATCAGTCTGATCGGGTTTGCTTTCTTCGGCGTAACTGTAGGATAAAGTGTAATCCAGGTTAAATAATCCAAGTTTGTGTTCTCCTCCGCCGGCAACATTATAAATCTTTTGTCTTTCAAGGCGGTCTTTTAAGTGTCGCTCCATTGCGGCTTCGGTGATTGAAGTTGCGCTCTGGTAGTCGCCTTTACCCGGTCTGATGCGAAGCCGTCTTCTGAATTCCTCATCATCTCGTTGATTGAACATACTGCGCAGAAAGAAACGGTTGTTGTTGTTCAATAAATATTCAAGGTTTGCAGAAACGCCCCATCGATCGCGTTTGACAATGTAGTCGCGTAATTGTAAATCCTGCAATACCCATGAAAGCTCATTATCATTCACGTCATCTTCATCACCCCATTCCATTTCGTTGTTATCGGAACCACGATTCGATTGATAATAATTCGCACTCAGTGTTAAACCGATATTTTTTTTTGCACCGAATCGATCGGAGTAAATAAAGTCACCCTGGTATAGCGGTTTGCCCATTAAATTGCCGTAACCGCTCCCCAGTGAAAATTTCAAAATCCGCCTATCAGTATCAAACGCACTTCTGGTGACCATGTTAACGGAACCACCAATTGCATCGGCATCCATATCCGGCGTAATTGCTTTTACAACTTCGATGGAAGAAATTTGGCTGGTTGAAATAACATCCAGCCCAACGAAGCGTTCCTCGTCTTCAGGAGAAGCAATTCGCTCGCCGTTCACCGATACGCTATTTAGCCGGGCTTCTGTTCCGCGAATCAGTACATATCTGCCTTCACCCTGGTCTCTTGTAATGGACACCGCAGGAATTCGCTGTAATACTTCTGCTGTGTTCACATCCGGGAATCGTTGCATTTGTTCGGCAGCCACCACATTCTTTATATTGGCAGCCGATTTTTGCTGGCTGAGCGCCCGCATTTGGCCTTCCCGTTGTCCCTGTACCTCTACAGCCTCCAACTCAACAAAACTGACTTTTAACGGAACATCATGTTTGACAGTCGGATTTGCGCTCGAAACGGTAACTTCTTCAGAATAGTCGTTATAGCCGATATAACTTACCTTTAGTGTAAATGTGCCAAAAGGAACATGCTCGATACGATATTGCCCGTTGCGACCTGTCGCCGAGCCGAGTGTCGTGCCTTCAATCATTACATTTGCACCAGGCAGGTAGTCACCACTTGCAGCATCGTAGACAAGACCAGCAATTCTGCCTCTGCTTTGCGCTTGCAGCATTTCGAAGCTACTAAAAAATACAACAAGAACTACTAACGAAATAATGATGACAAATCTGTTGCTCATTTTTTCCTCCTGTTAAAATAGTAAACCTGTTGATTTAAATTAAAGATAGAAAATTTCTCTGAATCACCTCCTTTCCGCTATTAACATGAGTATTTATGAAAAAGCTTTGTATAACGTGCGTTTTTTTCTGCATGTTAAAACAATGTGAAAATTTTATGTTACATTGATCTTACTATCTAATTGCTAATTAGAGAAACTGTCGTATTTGTTTCATCGTCCTGTTTGATGCATGTATCCCGAATCTTCAATTTGGTTGGTAAGATGATCTGTTCCGGCGGAGCATTTGGATTTTTTATTTGTCGTATTAAAACTTCGATGACTTTGGTTCCCATCTCCTGTGTCGGTTGATAAACACAGGACAGTGACGGCGATGCAAACGGATTGACAGGGCCTTCTCCGATGCAAATGACGTCAATATCTTCGGGTATTTTTAATCCGACATCAGTGGCAGCTTGAAAAACGCCGATCGCAACTGAAAAGGTGACGGCTAATATAATTTCCGGAAGATTTTTATTTCGATATAATTTCATAAATCCCTGATAACCTGCTTCTTCATTGAAGCCTCCTTCAATTATCCAGTTATCAGGAATCGGCAGGTTATGTTTTTGCATTGCGTCAATGAAACCCGCGCATCTGTCGCGACCAATATTTATGTTTTTAAAGCCGGCTAAATGCGCAATCCTTTTATAACCTGTTTTAATCGCATGATCGACTGCCAGACATGCCCCTTGACGATCATCTGTTTTTACAAGACTATATTTCGGCCCTTCGATAACGCGATCAAAAAATACCAGCGGAATCCCCGTCTTTCTGATGGTCTCAAAAATTTGAACATCTGTTGTTTGTTGGGAAATTGCAACGAGAAGACCATCAACCCGCATCGAAAGGAGCGTTTTTAAATGACGATATTCATTTTCAGCACTATCATAGGAGATCATCAGCAGTACATCATAATTATTTTCATTTGCCGCGCTATAAATTGATTTTATCAGTGAGGGAAAGAAAAAATTACCAATTTTAGGAACGATAAGTCCGATTGTATTTGATCGTCGGGAAGATAAATTTCGGGCGCTGAAGTTAGGGGTATAGCCTAATTCATCTGCAAATTTCTTGATCCGTTGTTTCATCCGCTCAGAAATATCCGGATGATCCCGAAGCGCTTTGGAAACAGTCACCACGGAAACGTTTAATTCTTTTGCAATATCACTAAGCGTAATTTGTAAGCGATGTCGCTTCATACTGTGTAATGATATTTTTAAAGTTAATAGGCTAAAGTTAACGATAACTTTATCGTTAACTTTAAATATAAAAAAAAATTAAAGAATGTCAAGTCTTTTATTTTTGATACTTATTTTGAATCAGTTTTTCGACATCTTCTTTTGTCCGTAATATCGGACCTTCGGCTTCCATCTTCAAACTGGTTACAGCAGCAGCCCAAATCGTGGATTTTTCGGGATTGGCTGTTAGTCGTTTGGCTGTGTACGAAGCAATACAGGTATCCCCGCGACCACTTCGTCCAATCAATTCCCGCGGATGGAATTCTGTTTCATAATACTGATCATTGGCGAATACAAGTAATCCGTTCCTGTGCGTCAAAACGATTTCTTTGGGACCATGATCCGCTAAAATACGCGCGGCGGTTTTAATATCCGGTTCATTTGTCATAATTTCCGCTTCCACTGCATCTGTTTTTAAGAAATCGATGTACGGAAGTATTTTTGCTTTCTCATCCCAATAATCATATTTTAGCGTTCCGTCTTCGGCAATAATCCGGACAAAACCCTGGCTATCCGCGGCAATGATGGTGTTTTTTTTCTTCAATTCCTGAATCACATCCAGGTCGACTTCCCCGCGCGTGGAAGAATTAATTAAAAATGCTTTGGACTGCAAATCCCTAACCTGCTCCGGTGTAAACGGGCCGGCAGTATGCGTTACCGAAAGGATGCGTTCATCGACATTTGTAGTCGGATAATAAAGCCGCATATCTGTTGAATGTTGGGTGAATTTTGGATAAACATCCACGCCTATTTTTTGCAGCGCTTCAACCACGTGCTTATCATCCCGAGAAAGCTGAGTAACTGCGGCTGTTTTCATATCCATCAGGGATGCGACATAAGCGCCATAGTTAAAACCGCCGCCATCGACGGAGCGCGTTCCTGTGGGTGAAACGATTGTATCTTTTGTATAATTTCCGATAATAACAATATCATACATCTTCATGAGTTTTCCTTTTCTTAATCTCGTACCTTTGTGCGCCATAATGTGGTAGCCAGGATCATAGACACAATTGAGGCGCCGATCCAAAAAAGAATGACCTGACTGAAATCATAATGACGGACGCCGTTTATTATTGTTGTTCCTTTTTCAATAAGATAACCGCTGATCTGGTCCTGAATTGCAGCGCCGATATAACTAAAAATTCCGATAAATCCCATCACTGCGCCGGCCGCTCGTTTGGGTACAATATCGATTGCGAACAGTCCGCCCAATGCAGCTAACAATCCGCTTAAGGTGAACCCGTAAACAACGAACATTGTTGTTAAAATAACAGGGTGTCCCGGGGGACTGAAAAAGATGACAAACAAGCTGGCGATTTCGATTATACCAAAGATCAGCGTTACCGGTGGACGTTTTGCGGCAAATAATTTATCCGAAATAAATCCGTACGCCACACAGCCAACAATGCCGGCAATCGTGTTTATCCCGATAAGTCCGCCAGCCTCAACCAGCGAATACCCCTTTGCCTCCTGCAAATACAAAATACCCCAACTATTGACAGCGTAGCGTGTAACATACATCGTCGCGCTTGCCAAGCCCAATATCCATATTGAAGGAAATTTAAGAATGGATAGCTGCATTTTCCACGTTGACTGATTATCCGAGGCTGTTATTATCTCCGGATGATCATTTTTCCAGTCGGCAATCGGCGGCAGTCCCATTGTCTGCGGTCTGTCTTTCAGAAAAAAGTAAATTCCGAATGCGACAAAAACACACAATGTTCCGGGACCCCAAAATCCTGCCTGCCATCCCAGTACGCTGACGAGCGCGGATACGCCGAAAAATGTAAGACCTTCGCCCATTGAATGGGCCGTGCTCCAGATACCATAAAATCGCCCCCGTTCTTTATTACTAAACCATGTCGACAACGCCACTGCTCCTGTTGGAGCTCCGAATCCCTGGAACCAACCGTTTAATCCCCAGAGAACAATCCATACCCAGAGAAGAGTCGACCAGCCCATTGCCAGATTTAAGAGTGCGGAGACAAAAACGCCGGTTGCAAAAAACCGTTTCAGGTTGGCATGATCCGCTAAAAAGCCGTTGGTGAATTTTCCGAATGCATATCCGTAAAAGATCGCAGAGCCAATTATTCCCAACTGTTCCGCGGAAAAGATTCCACCATCGATCAGTGGTTTTTTAACGACAGACATCGCCAGTCGGCAGGTATAAGCAAAGCCATAACCAACAGTCACAGCCAGCATCACGTGGATCCGGTATTTCTTATAGCGACGATCAATCTCGTTTTTATCTTTCAGAAGTGATTTATTTTTCCCGGTTGCAAAAAATCGAAATGGATTCATAATATTCCTTAAATTTCGTTTATTTCTACTGGACGGTTTTCGTGATGAGATTTTGTGGCAGCCAGACTTATCTTTAGCGCCGCAACTCCGTCGGCTGCGATGATTGAAGGCGCTTTATCCTGCAGAACATTATCGACAAAATCCTGAATTTGGGCGCGATATGCCAGCTCGAAACGCTCCATGAAATGCGGCACAACATCGTGCGTAATTCCCTGCTTTGTCAGGACCAGCAAGGGCGTTTCCCGATAATAGCCAACTTGCAGGCTGCCTTTTGTTCCCCAAATTTCTGCGCGAATATCGTATCCGAAAATGGCATTTCTGCTTAAATTCACAACACCGATTTTGCCGCTCTCAAATGTCACATTCACAATCGCATTATCGATATCACCAATCTTGCCAATATCCGGATATGCCAGCGCGCCTCCGGAGCTGAAAACGCTTTTTACATTGCCCATGTACATCCGGCAGACATCGAAATCATGAATTCCCATATCCGCGATCAAACCACCGCTTTTTGCCGGATCACAAAATTCCAGCGGCGGTGGAAACGGATCACGGGATGTGGAAATCAGCAATATCGGGTCACCGATAACACCGGCTTCGATTTTCTTTTTTGCCTCTGCATAGCCACGATCAAACCGCCGCTGGAAACCCATTTGAAAAAATGCTCCGGTTGACTCAATAACCTGCTCCAACTCCCTGGCAGCCTGCAAAGATATCGATATTGGTTTTTCACAAAATATAGCTTTACCGTTGTGAGCCGCTTCAATGGAAATTTCTTTGTGAGTGCTGGTGGGAGTAATCACTGCTATTGCGTCAATTTCCTTATCTGCAATTAAATCATGATGATTTGGGTACCATTTGGGGATTCCGTTTTCAGTAGCAAAGGATTTAGCACGTGTAGGTTGCATGTCTGCTACTGCAGTGAGATTTGCATTTGGCACGCGATGTGCCAAATCTTTCGCATACACATTTCCTAATCGACCCAAACCGATTACACCGACATTCAGGGATTTTGTCATATATTTTCTCCGATTCTAATCCTTCGTATAAGGGTTGAATTATTGATATGTCATTATCCGATTTCTGCTAATTTTACAGGCCTGCCTTCCTTTAGCGATTTATTCGCGGCCAATCCGATCTGGACAGCTTTTAGCCCGTCTTCTCCGGTGACCGGCGGATGCGTCTCGTTTTTCAGGCACTGAATAAATGCTTGCATTTCACCAAGATAAGATTCGGTATATCGTTCCATGAAAAAATTTAGCGGCAACGCAGTATGCACACCATCACGGTTTATGTAAATATGGGCATCCTCTGTATTATTTTTCACAGTCACCATGCCCTCTGCCCCGAATACTTCCACGCGCTGGTCGTATCCATATACTGCTTGTCGACTGTTATCGATTGTTGCCATCGCTCCATTTTCGAAATTGAGCACAATAACTGCGGTGTCAATGTCTCCTGCTTTTTCAAACACCGGATCAACCAGCACACGACCCTGTGCATACACTTCTGTCACCGGACTGTCAATTAAATAGCGTGCCATATCAAAATCGTGAATAGTCATATCCAGAAAAAGACCGCCGGAAGAACGAATATAGTTCTCGGGCGGCGGGGAAGGATCTCGACTGGTAATCCGTAACAAATGTGGTTTACCGATTTTACCCGCTTTCACCAGGTTATGTACTTTCAAAAAGTTTGGATCATAACGACGATTAAAGGCGACCATCAGCTTGATTCCGTGCTTTTTTGCTTCCTCATTGATTTTTTTGATTTTGTCGATTGAAAGATCGAGTGGTTTTTCGCAGAAGACGTGTTTACCTGCTGCCGCAGCTTCCAAGATGATGGGATAGTGTGTTTCGGTGGGTGTACAAATGGCAATCGCATCAATTGCCGGATCTTTTATTACTTCTTTATAGTCTGCGGAAGCTTTGGAAATATGATAGCGAGCTGCTATCTTTTCTCTCTCCTCCGGTATCACTTCAACAAAGGCTAACACTTCGGCGTCTGGAATTCGGTTCACCAGATTTTCAATATGTACTTTGCCAATCCGACCGGCTCCGATAACCCCAAAACGTATTTTAGGTTTGTCCATGGTGTTTTACCTCTCCGATAATTAGTAGAGTATGGTTTATCAAGTTTAGATAAATGCTTTTCCCTGGTTATTATGAAATATGATAGATTTCCCATTCGGTAAAAATTGAGTATGGATTTAATCTTGTTAGGAAAGATAGTAATTATTTTCTGAGAAAGAGGTTTTTTGATAGTAAACATTCTTTGGATTGTTAATAAGTGATGAATAATACTTATCCTTCAATTAAGAAAAATTGTTACTATTCAGTATAGAGCTGTCATTCCTGCGAATGCAGGAATCCCCTAAATTTTTAATAATTAAAATATTACGGGACAAGACCGGAATGACATTTTACAGAAAAATCAGACTTATGATACAGCTCCGACACCTGAATAGTTAAGAAAAATTTACAAAAACTCACATTTTTTGGTTGCATGTTGTTTCACATTCAAAATATCTTCTCAATTTTATTGAACTTGTTTGAATTGTGGTACAAAATCTAAAATTAAGAAAAAATTTATAAATTGTCAAGTTTAACATTGCCCTGTATTATTTTAACGTCAGATTTTTTTTAAAACCAGTCGCTGATTGAAAAAACATCGTGGAAAACGTGCTACAACGTTTTCGTTTATGGGTGATTTGAGTTGAGAAGAATGATGAATCGTGAAAATTGGTCATATATTAATTAATTGTATATACAATTATACAATATAAAAAAGTAAAAGTCAAGATTTTTTTTAAAATCAATTGCATTCTTGGATATGAATTTCATGTTTTTAGTTTGTTCTATAAAACTGGTTCATGAAGTTGCATTTAGTTTTAAAAGAAGGGGTGATATTGATTTTTTTCCTTGATTAAATAATAAAATATTATTTTATTATTATATCTTTATAACACAATTAAAAATCTTTTTAGTAGTTGTTATTTCATTAAGTATAAAGGAGTTGAAAATGAATAAGGAAATATCAAGACGAGATTTTATAAATAAAACATCAGTGGCATCAGCGGGAATTGCACTCGGTTCCACCATGTTTTCAGCAAAAAGTTATAGCCGAATTTTAGGGGCAAATGATTGATTAAATTTTGCAATCATCGGTTTACATGGTCGGGCACACAGTCATCTTGATTCTTTAGCTGCGCTGGATAATGTTATGGTTACACATATTTGTGATGTAGATAAACGGGAAGTGGATAAATTTTCGCCGCGAGTTCACGAGTTATTCGGACGGGCTCCCAAAGCAGAAAAAGACATCCGAAAATTACTTGAATCAAAAGATATTGATGCCATTACGATTTCCACGCCGGAACATTGGCACGTTCACATGTCAATCATGGGGGGGCATGCAGGTAAACATGTATATGTGGAAAAACCGTGCTGTCATAATCCGCACGAAGGTGAATTAATTGTGCAGGCGCAAAAAAAATATAAAAAATATTATATTCAAATGGGAAATCAGCAGCGCTCGTCCGAACATACTATTGCGATCATAAAACGAATCCACGATGGATTGATTGGCAAAGTTTATTACGGCAAAGCATGGTACAGCAACACACGGGGGCCAATTGGAGGTGGTAACGAAGTCGCGGCGCCCCCCGATTATCTGGATTGGGAATTATGGCAGGGGCCTGCTCCCAGAAGGCCGTATAAAGATAATTTCCACCCGTACAACTGGCATTGGTTTTGGCATTGGGGAACCGGGGAGACTTTAAATAACGGCACGCATGAAGTGGATTTGTGCCGCTGGGCGCTTGGCGTTGGTTATCCGAAAAAAATTAGCGCGTCCGGTGGTCGGTATCATTATCAGGATGATTGGGAATTCTATGATACGCTGATCACAAATTTTGAGTACGATGACAAGATGATCACCTGGGAAGGATTGAGCTGTCAGGGCAAGAGATATTACAATCGCGGTCGCGGCGCTACTATCCACGGCACAGAAGGAACCGTTTTAATTGACAGAGATGGTTATATTGTTTTTAAAAAGGCTGGGAGCTGAAAGTTTGATCTCCGATTTCCGAAGTGTTTAAAACTTCGGAAATCTATATTAATCGAAACCCTTCCAAAACCCTGAAAGGGTGGAATAGTTCAACTAAATTTCCGAAATCTTTGAGATTTCGGAGGTCTTTACATAGAAATAGAGCTGAGGATTAAATGAACGAATACATGATTCTGGCGCTGTTGTTTGCAGTCGGCTCGGTAGCAGGATTTATTAATGTGAATGCCGGGGGCGGCTCAACATTGACGTTGCCAACTCTTATTTTTTTAGGACTGGATAGCGCGTTCGCAAACGGTACAAACCGCGTGGCCATTCTGATGCAAAATATTTTTGCAGTCACGTCATTTCGTAAGGAAAAAGTGCATCAATTTAAAGAAAGTTTCAGACTTTCGCTTTTAACATTGCCCGGGGCAATTTTAGGAGCGTTTATTTCCGTAAAAATAAGTGATGTGTGGTTTCAACGGATATTGGCGATGGTAATGATTGGAATTGTGTTTACCATGTTCTTGCCCAAATCCCAAAAAATTTACCAGGACGCTGTTTCTCAAAGCAAACACCGCTGGTTGATTTATCCGGCACTGCTGCTGATTGGTTTTTATGGCGGTTTCCTTCAGGTCGGCGTGGGCTTTTTGTTTATGGCGTCCTTATATCATATCCTGCAAATAAGTCTCGTTCATGTAAATATGCACAAAGTTTTTATTATCCTGATTTACACCATTCCTTCACTCATCGTATTTTCCATGACAGGTAATGTGCACTGGGGCTTCGGACTCAGCCTGGCTGTCGGAAATTCATTTGGCGCCTGGTGGGGAGCAAAGGCGTCGGTGAAAGGCGGAGAAAAATTGATTCGATACGTGCTGGCCCTGGCAATTGTAATTATGGCTGTTAAATTACTGGGTGTGTTTTAACCGAACTTTTGTTCAAACAGTTTCCGTGCCGCGGCATAACCGGCTTCCATTAATCCGTCTACCTGATCCGTATCGATGACATTAAATTCAGAAAGATCCGGAGCAATGATGATGTCTGCATTCCTGGTTTGTAATTTTGTTAGATTTTCCATCGAAATGTTAAAAGTATTGATTAACACATCAATGATATTTTCTGGTTTCTTGTAAGCATGTTTCGCATTCAAATCAACTGCAATAATTGACTTTGCACCCATTTTTTTTAATGGAGAAATCGGAACATTTTCCATAATCCCGCCATCAATCAAAAATTTATCTTCGATTTTTACCGGGATGAATATTCCGGGAATACAGGTGCTGGCAATAACTGCCTCAGCCACACCGCCGCTTTTTAGAATGACTTTTTCTCCTTTACTAATATCTACTGCGACCATTGCCAGTGGAATTTCAGCATCTTCAAATGTGACGTCTCCCAAAATTTCATGGATAAGAGAACTCATTTTCTCATTGGAGAGTAATCCGTACTGTGATAGTGATAAGCGGGAAATATCAAGCCAGTCCAGGTCTTGCGCTATTTTTTCGATATCCTGCCACGTTTTGCCGAACGCGTAAAACGCACCGATAAACGCTCCGATGCTTGTTCCTGCAACATAGTGCACGGGAATATCAAATTCTTTGATGGCTTTCAGAACGCCAATATGCGCCGCGCCAAGTGCAGCACCGCCGCCAAGCGCGAGTCCGATTTTTTTCTTTTTCATTTTGAAAAGCATTTTAATTTTTACTCATAAATTTAGTCTGTTTCCCGAACATTTCAGTTAATGCTTTAATAACAGCCCAACCGGCAATTATGGGAGCAAGAAAGCGGGCTATTTCAAACTGCCAGGGAATCGAATCGTCGAGATGACCGCTTTCCAGGACAAATAATTGCAAGGTCACATAAACGATATCGAACATCGTGTGCGGTTTCGAATGATTTGTGACATAAATGTGATATCCCCAGATTCCGAATAAGGAAACAATGATACCCATAAACACAATCACAATCCAGAAAAAATACCGTTTTACAAAAGGAATAACGCCCATATTTTCAACCTTTAGGAGATTTAATTTCATTTAAAAAACGAACGTGTAACATTAATTCAGGAATGAGTTTATCCATGAAATATATCATGGTATTTCTACTTCCGAAGCTTCTCATTATTCTGATGCCGTTCCCTGTCTCGCACCGTGCGTTTCTCCATGCCTTTCAGAAAAGCCTCGGTCAGGTCGGTTCCGGTCTGGTTCGCGATACAGATCAGAACAAAAAGCACGTCCGATAGTTCTTCGGAAAGGTTTTTTCCTTTATCCGAAGATTTAAAACTTTGATCACCATAAGTGCGCGACATTATCCGGGCGACCTCCCCCACTTCTTCCGCTAATTGCGCGAGATTTGTTAATTCAGAAAAATAGCGCACACCCACATTTCGTATCCACTTATCAACAATTTGCTGACATTCTTTAATTGTAATATCTTGCATATTTCATCTCAATGATTAAATTCCAATCAAATTTAACATTTTTTTGGAGCAATGTCAAATAAAATAATAAAATTTTGTGCAAATCAAAGAAAAAGCTTGTAATTTGACATTTTAGGCGTTATTTTATAGAACGAAACGGAAAACCAAACTGCGGGAATGAAATGATGAAGTACGGCTGGATCGGAATGATAGCATTGATAATATTTTCATGTGGTTCACAAAACGCACGGATTGCATACAAAGACGCGCCTGGTTTTGAACAATACATGATTCAGGTAGATCCGTCGATAAGCAGACCATTTGTATTCTCTAATAACGAATCTGCTTTTTATTATGGAGAAACCGGTAAAATCCGGACAGACGAATTTGCAGGATTTCATGTCCGGGAACATAAATATCTGGATGATTATATTTTAAAAATTGATGGAACGGCGCTATCGCGTGAGTATGCGGATTCTGTTAAATTTTATTTCGATCGGATCGAACGTTTTTATTCTGGTGGTGTTACAGAAAAGTTAATGCTGCTGCATAAAACAAATTGTCTGCTGCTTGAATTATCGTCGCCCAATGTGATGTCGTTTGAGTTTACGCCCCTTATTTCCGGGCGCAACGACGCGAACGATTTTCGTTATAGCTGGTCTGATAGAAAAAATTCCTTTATCATCTCAGAGAGAAATCTGAAGAAACGCCCCCCTTATTTAGCGATCAAATTTAATAACAGCACATCTTTTTCCGACACTAAAAGCGATGCGAACGATCCGTTAGCGTCGGAGTTTCGCCCGGGTACATTTACATGTATATCAAATCAGTTATTCATTGCGATTGCAGTTGGTGAAGGGGGTGGCCGCACCGAAGCTCTTGCGGCCGACGTCTTAAAATCAATCGATTACAATCGTATTGAAAAGAAATTACACATTGCCCGGATCCTTAAAAAAAGAACCATTCGTACAAATAATCCTGATTTTGATAAGGCTTTTGCCTGGGCAGTTGTATCCATGGACCAATTGATCATGAATCACCCGGTAAAAGGCACTCCTGTAAATGGAATTTATGCCGGACTGCCGTGGTTTAATAATTATTCGGGCCGAGATACGTTTATTTCGCTACCAGGAGCACTTTTGGCAACCGGACGGTTGGCTGAAGCGAGAACGATCCTTGAACAATTTGCTCGGTTTCAACAAACGGACAAAGATGACTCAAATTATGGCCGGCTTCCGAATCGCATTACATCAACTGACATTGTTTATAATGCTGCAGATGGAACCTCATGGTTTATTAACGCGTTATGGGAATATTATCACTATTCCGGTGACCTGGAATTTTTGGAGAAGATGTATCCCGTTGTGGAGCGATCCATTGAAGGGACGCTAAAATTTCATACAGATAATTACTATTTTTTGACACATGATAATGCAGAAACATGGATGGATGCCTATAGTAAGCAGGGTGCGTATTCACCCCGCGGAAATCGAGCGGTAGAAGTGCAGGCATTATGGTATCAACAATTGCTGATTGGTAGTAAAATAAGTGCTTTATTGCAAATGAATCAAAATGAATCAAAATGGATCAAAATCGCCGAACATCTACAATCGAAATTCGTGCATTTTTTCTGGAATGATCAAAAAAAACGTTTGTATGACCATATCGATATCACAGGGCGGCCAGATCAAAAAATACGCCCAAATCAGATTTTCGCTGTGACAGTACCAGGGCAACCTCTGTTACAGCCAGAGCAAGAGTTGATGGTGACCAGGGTAGTGGTGAGCAAGTTAACGTATAAATACGGAGTGGCGTCCCTATGGCAACATGATGTTGATTTCCATCCGTATCATGTGTATCCGAAATATTACCAAAAAGATGAGGCATATCACAACGGTACTGTGTGTGGCTGGCTGGCCGGGCCGGTTATTTCTGCGATGTTTAAATTTAATTATGATGACCTTGCAATGGAATTACTCAGGGCAGAAGCTCATCAAATTATCGATCGCGGAACAGTAGGAACACTTTCGGAATTACTTGATGCTTTACCGAAAAAGGGAGAGAAATTTCCACAAACCTCTGGTGCTGTATCCCAGGCATGGAATCTGGCAGAATTTATTCGAAATATTTATCAGGATTTATTGGGGATTAGGCCGGATGTACCGCAGCGAAAAATTATACTGCGGCCTCATATCCCGGTTGGTATGTCCGCAATTCATTATATGATTCCTTTTGTTGCCGATAGCATATTCATCAATATGAGAAAAACAAGAAGTGAGTTTGAATTAGAATTGGATTATGCTGACGGACAAGCCCCCTGGAATATCGAGTTAAAATACCCGGAAAACAAAACATCAGATATTTGCGTTACTGAAGAAATTAATCCTGGTCAAAAGTTGAAATTTAATATCAATTTTCATCGGAAATCACCACTTATGGTAAATGATAAGCAAGCAGCATATCAACTCGAAGATCGATATATCGGAGAAAATTTATTCACATTTTTATCGTTTGCGGTACCACAATTGGATAAAAATATAAAAAGCCTTAAATTAGCTGACTAATATCTTTTCTCGGATAACGAAGCAAAGGGATGCAATGAAGTTATATCAAAAAATTAATTTTTTGAATTTTTCGCTGAACAGAAAAAGGAATTAAAAATACTATTTAGATAATGTTATAAGTATTTGAAAATAATAGATAAAAACGATGGATTGATGGTTAAATATTTTCTTAAATTAAAAAAGATACATTCGGAATATTTACTTTAGAATTTGTTAACTAAATTTTTTTATTGACTTTATCTATAAAATTTATTAATATTATACAATTTTTAAGGAATATAATCCATAACGCTAAAAAAATGAGAGGAGGTGAACTAAATTGACAAAAGCTGAACTTATCGATCAAGTAGCAATGGTTGAAGGTGTCCCTTCAAAAAAAGTTGCAGGCGAAGCGATTGACGCTGTATTTACAGCGATTAAAGACGCTTTGGTTCAAGGTGATACATTTACATTTCAGGGATTTGGAACTTTTAAGGTTCAAAAATATTCAGCTCGTACTGGTGTGAATTTACAGACTGGGGCGAAGATTCAAATTCCAGAAACAAAAAGACCGAAATTTACGGCCAGCAAATCATTAAAAGATGCTGTGAAATAATTTGTAAATATTAATTTGTTTTTATACCCCCCTATCGCTCAGCATTTAAAACGTGTTGAGCGATTTTTTTTACCCGAAAATTATGAAATGAAAGCTTAATTTCTGCCTGAATTGAAAGTACGTTCCGGTGGTAATCGCATTTACAGGCTGTCCAGGAACCACTACAACTCAAGAGAATCTCACACCACGAAACATTATACCTGAAAAATTTAAAGCCACAGAGGCTCAGAGTACACGGAGTTCTTATTTTCAAAACGTTACGCAAACAATAGCAACTCGAATTATTCTTAACTGAGTTTAAAGAGTAACATGCACACACGTTGTTGTTTCTCTGTGACGTTTGTGCTTCTATGGCACATTTCGTGAATAATGCAGGTATAAAAATATACGGTTAGTGGTATGATTCGCCTCGGCGGATTCGTATCCCGCCAGGCGGGATACTCAGAATAACATTTTTCTGAGTTTCTGGACACGCTCTTCAGGCGATGTACTGTGCAATGCATAAATGCTCCCGGGGCGCACAGGATCATTATACGTAAGCTGTTACTAAAATAATTATTTATAATTAAATTGTATATTTGATTTAGGATTTTGGGTATAATTTTTTTCAAAGCCAAAATTTTTATTTAATCAGTCATAATTTTAAATTGCCGCCGGCTAAAGGTCAACAAGTTATTTCGATTCCCGATGAAATTGAAGTGAAGCGTTCTGTCTCTTAAAATATTCCGCATTGATACTGCAGGTTTTGATTCGTCAAATTGGGCGGATACTGTAAAACCATAGGTACCGATTTGATTTTCTTCATCTTCAAAAGGCAGCGGATCTGAGCCAGCAATAATCTTAAATTCTTTTTGTTGTGAACGCGACATTAGTTTTGGTGTTGGCCATAATGTGGTTCGCAGCGAAGTATCTCCGATTAATAATTGATCCGGAGAATATTTATGTAATACGTTTTTAACAATCTCTCCCCTCGAAAAGAACCATTTGCCTGGCGCCCAGTTTATTGCAGGGACTCCATTATTTTTGTTTACATTATCAATTACCTCTTCAATAGAATATTCACGGTCCTTTAAATTGAAGGGTGAAACAAGCGATAAAATTTCCAAATTTTCTTTTGTGACCAGTTGGCGCCCGGCAAAAATGTAAAGCACAATTGTATCATTCTTACTCACAATAATAGTCGATCCGTCCCCGGCTGCTTTTAATTGAAAGCCATTCAATGTTACCGAGGATTCACTGCTAATTTGATCGAAAAAATTACAATCGTATCGTTCAACAAGCAGCCAAACAGGGATCTGTTTTTGGCTCATATCCGTGGAGTTACTTTGTATTGCAGCTTGCTGTAACTTTTTGATACCATTATTAATAGCTAATGTTAATTTATACAGGGGATAAAGATGAATATGACCATCAATCAGTAAAGTCACCTGATTTTTCATATAGAATTTTCCTTTCTTTAAAAACATTTGATTTAAATTGTGCAAGTCTCATACCACAACATAAGAATCTTAACATAATTTACAAAAAAATAGATTCAAGTTATAATGAATTATTCGGCCCCTGAGTTGTTTGTTCCATTTCTTGTGTTTTTAACACGTGCTTAATTTTATCTTTATTGTTTTTGTAGTTTGCCAGTTTCTTTGCAAGGTAAACAGCCCTGTCTTTTGTTTTGGTCGTCCAGGTATTTTTTAGATTATGTTTAACAGCGAGTTCAATATTAGATTTATAATACTTTAATGCTTCACTTTCAAGAGGATAAACCCATTTATCATTGATCATGCTCCAATAATCTTTCAATTGATCTTCTGTTAACTCGGCCGGGGCTGGCGAGTTTAAGATGTCCAGAGAGAATTCCTCATACCCATAACCGATATTGTAAAAAGCGGCTGTTGTCCATTCAGCGACATTAAATTTAGCGACTTTTACACATTCCTGGAGCATTTCATTGAAAACTGCTTGTTTTTTTTGCATATTAACTTGAAATGGCGGTTTTAACTTAATTTCTGAAAAATGTTTGTGTTTCATTTCTCCGAGTCGATATTGAGCCTGAGCAGCAACATAATCATCAGCAAATTCACCCTGTGTTAAAAGGATTTGGAAATTATTGATGATTTGCTTATAAATTTGTTTTGCCTGGATTAAATTATTGTTTTGTTCAAAAGCGAATCCGACTTTAAAAAGGGCTTCCTGCAGTTTATCTTTTTCATTAGGAAATTTGGCGATAAAATTGTTAAAAATTTTAATCATCGAGTTCCAATCTTCAGCGTTCTCATAATTAAGCCCTGCGTTATATAAAGCGCTTGCCCCTTCTTTGGAATTCGGATTGGATTCATAAAAGGCTACGTAGTTCTTTGCGGCTAAATACCACTGCGACAACTTCTCGCGATTTCTTGCCGCATGCAAAAGCGCGGCGGCAAAATTTTTTGATTGTGGATACTTTTTGCAGAATGACTCAAAGTTGATTGCCGATCTTCTGTATTTATTTGCGTTTTCAAATTGGATAGCAGCTTCAAAAAGCGCTGCTTCGGCAACTTGTAAATCCTGGGCTTCTGCTGCAGCCCGCTCAAATTTAATCGCCGCTGCGCTGGCGTCGCCATTTTCTTTAAGCGATTCAGCGACTTTATAGCTCGCCGAGGCCATCATTGTTTTTGATTTTTCGATCAGGCTTGAAGAATCCGGATTGGATTTGATCAATAATTGATACCATGTTTCAGCCTGTTCAAAGTTTTCCTGTTTAAAATTGGCTTGGGCCAGCATATTTAATGTTTTTGTATAATATCGCGTACTTCCCTTC
Source organism: uncultured Cytophagia bacterium (assembly GCA_964498785.1). Lineage (GTDB taxonomy): Bacteria > Zhuqueibacterota > Zhuqueibacteria > Thermofontimicrobiales > Thiofontviventaceae > Mariaggregatimicrobium. The sequence continues at coordinate 47,396 of CAZCJL010000035.1, forward strand.
TTTTTGAGAATCGCGACTAACACTCTATTCAGGAATGTTTCCGCAAGTTGATATTGTTCTGCGTTCATGAAAATATCAGCAATTTTTAGTTCTATCTCTGTTACTTTTTTACTTTGCGGAAACCATTTCGTAAAATCTTTACAAGCTGTTATCAACTTTCGATGCACTTTTGTTTCTAGAGGAACTTTGCAGAAATTACCAGATGATACCCACCGAAGAGTATCGGGCTCAACCGGAGAATTCTGTATGAGTTTATCATAAGAGATAATCCGGTTATACGCAGCGTCCTCTGCTAACTCGCTATCAGGAAAATTTGTGACGATATGTTTGTAAGACACAGCCGCTGCATCATATTTTTGTAATTCATATAAACTTTCGGCAAGATAATATGCACAGTGAACAGAACGCTCATCTTTTGGAAATGTCTTTAAAAATCGTTTGTAATTATCAATTGCTTTTTCATACTGGGCTGCGGTGAACAGACTGTCGGCACGCTGTAAAAACGGAGTTGCAATAATATAGTCCACTTCTTTTATGATGCTCTTTACATTCTCTTTATCTTCATCATCAGCATTTGCTTGTGCCCATTTGCTTGTTGCACTAAAATTGTCTGTAATTGTTTGTCTGATTTTAAATGCATTTTCTATTTGGCCGATTTTATGAAGACTCTCAAACATATTAAACGCAATATTCGGAGCATACTTAAATAACGGAAAACTTTTGAGAATTAGCCTGTCTATTTTAAGTGCCTCTTCATAAAAATCTCGTTTAAAATATGTTTCAGCCATTTTTTGCAGAATACGAGGCGTAAAATCAGAACCGCCAATCTCTCTGATGAAGTTGAGAGCTACATTCACTCCTCCCATATCTGTAAAACAAAAGGCAATATATTCAAGTGACTCTTCTCTTAATTCAACTTGTGATTTGCCTAATAATTCGGTATCCATTTTTTCCATCAGATCAATATCATTTAAAAGATAGAAAAATGTGCTCACTGCCTGAGGATAATCATTCAATTGATAATAACACCACGCTCTTTTGTACAATGCCATAGCAAAATACGGGCTATCCCATGATTCGATTATTTTGTTATATATATTCAACGCTTTTTTATATTGCTGTTCGTCAAAATAACATTCTCCGATTCGGAAGAAAATTTCGGGCATGTATGAACTATCGGGGAATTGTTCCGATAATTGGATAAAAAGGGTTTTCGCACTATCCCTTTTGCCAATTTCGTATAAACAAACTCCGGTTCGATACATTACTTTATCGATGAACGGTTGCCGGGGAAATTCATTCAACAACCTTCGACATGCCTTTAGGGCAGCATTATAATTGATGACCGGATCCTTCAAATCGGAGCAGGCGCTTGTGTCTTTTTCACATTTACGCAAAAGAAAAGCATATTTTTCCATCTCCAAATTGAAATTCTCTTTGGCAAAACGAACCTCCCATTCGGCTAAGTTGAATAATAACGAAGGTAGAAATGAAGAATCCGAGAAGGCTTTAACAGCGTTTCTGGCACAAATTGTCCCAAGTTCAACTTTTCGAAATTCCTTTACCAGATTTTTCCAATTGGCGATCTGTTGTTTTTTAGTTAATGAAGTAGTTTTCGCAGAATCGACTTTTGCTGGCAAATATGCAGGCATTGAATGTAATCGCAATGTTGTAACTATTAAAAACGAAATCACTATTCCGGTTTTTAGTAAATGATTTGTCATATTATACCTCTAGTTCCCAGGGGTGAATTATCTTTAAATGGTGTATTAATACAGAGGTGTTAGTTGTAAAACTAAAAAAAATAGATAAATAAAAAAACAACAAATAATATGTTACTGTAAATTAAAAGTTAATATAAAATTTAATGCAATAAAAGTCAAGAATTACTTTGTTAAATTTAGATAATAATATTGAATTGACTTTCACTCGAAAATTCACATTTTTTTCATTGATTTTCATATAGATAATGTCTATATTTAGTTCTCAATTTTTTTTAACTGATGGAGGTACTTGATGCTTAAAAAGTTAATTAGCATTTTAATAATTTTCATAATTTCTTCCTGTTCTTCAAATAAGCAAGTGAAAAAAGGGGAGAGTTCAACCGCAGGAACACAGGGTTATATTAATGAAAATTTTGATCCCCTTATTTTGAATGATTATGATATAAAAATCAAAGAAAAACAAAATACTGAAGCGATAAGTGATATCGACGATTCCTTATCAGATGAAATGGAAAAATCTAAAACCCATATTACAGAAATTCCCGGCTATCGTGTTCAAATTTGTGCTGTCGCTGACGAAGTCACTGCACGCGAAATTCAACGAGAAGCCATTTTAAAAATGAATGAAAATATTTACCTCATTTATGATAGCCCGTATTATAAAGTTCGCATTGGAGATTGTACCTCTCGTTTTGAAGCTGATAAATTACAACAATCGGCTATTAATAAGGGATTTGATCAGGCCTGGGTTGTGAAAACAGGAGTTAAGGTGATCCCCCAGAAAACAACTGAAAAAGATGCTCGTGCGGGCCAGACAAGTGAAAATTAGTTAGTCATAAATTACACCTGGATTCAATAAAATCTTTCGCAATCCCAATATGAGGCAAATCAAACGTCCTTTTAAAATTTAAATTATTGGCAAACGTCCACTCTTCACAGGTCGTGTTTTTGATAGATCATGATTGTGGCTGCAAAAATAAAATTCGCTAAATCCACTATTGCAGAAAACAATAAGGGCAAAAAACACCATTCAAAAAGGACAATGTCTTGTTGTATTCCCTGGTTTTTGGACAACCTGTGATTGAATTCTATCGTTACTAATCTACACAATTGAATATTCACGATCAAAGCCACCAGCCAATTCCGAATGCAAGCTGAGCCCCTTTTTGATTTATTAAAATAAATCCCCCGCGATTGCTTGCTGCAAAATCTAAAGCCAGAGCTCCTAATTTAAATCCCCAACCGATAGACGTACTAAACATATCATCGCCTCCCACAGAAAAACCTGTTCGAAGCGGAAGCCACGGAACCGGCAAAAATTCAATTCCCGTTGCAAACATTGGTTTTGGGGAACTACCAGCTCTATCCCTGAATCCCTGGACATAATCTAACACAAATGTATAATTCGGTTTTGAATATGCAATCCCCAGATGAAGTTCAACCGGTAGGGTTGAACTCATTCTGGAAATTTTTTCTGACGTTTCCTCTGTGAAAATAATGGAGTCCTCTTTGAGCACATTAAATAAATTAACAGAGTCCATTGAAAATGAATAATAACGATAATTAGTGTCTTTGTACCATTCGATATTATTCATAAAATCTTTTAGAGATAGCCCCATCGAGAAATTCTGGTTAAGTTTTGCTGAAACACCAATATCAAAAGAAACACCACGACCAAGTGACGCATAATTGATTTTCATAGATCCGGCTGCATTTTCACCGGCGCTGGTGGTTCTACGGTAGCCTCTGGTTTCTGCTATTTTCATATAACCATAACCTTGAAGATACTTAATTGTACCACCAATCGCAAAATGTTGAAAGCGTGAGACCCGAATCGGTATACCACCACTGAAATTATAGGACATTATTCCCCACATTTCACCATCACAGTCATCGAACAGATGTTCTTCTTTTTGAGAATTTGCATGAAGAACAAAATCAAAAAAATCTTTTCCAAGTTTAGCCTTTGATTGTACAAGCGCCTCAATTGAAAAAGCAATTCGGCCAGATGAAAAACTGGCAATTTGGCAATTTCCTGTCAAAGAAATTTCCATCCCATCAGATGGTATGCTGTTGAGAATATTTTCAATATCATTTTCATCCCAAAATGAACCGTTGTAAGTGTTGTATTGCTGCAAAGTAAAGCTATTATTATATATCCCGACGCCCAGATTTATCAGACTGATCGAAAGCCGGCCGTTATCTGGTAAACCAAGATTCGCAGGATTCCAGATCGATGCATCGACTCCTCGTGCCAGTCCGATGGAGGCGCCGCCCAGGCCAACACTGCGTGCATTTGAGATATTCGTATTTGCAAAAGCTGTGAATGGGATAAAGCTAAATATGATGTATATATAAATATTTTTATAAATCGACATCTGTATTTCCTGAATATTAATTTTCTGTCAGATTAAATTTCATGATCGTATGTGCATTCACATTTATGAAATTGGATGAGGTAATTGTAATAATTTGATTATCTGTACCGGGCAATATAATTTTTAGTCCCATAAATAACTGTTGGTTTTCAAATAATTTTAGATCGTCCTTTGTAAGTATAAAATTTGATACTTGTTGAACCGGTCTTGTGGCGATTCCGGTTTCGTCTGTCGTAGCAGCCCCAATTTCAATCGGCCCAACGATCAGGTTTGGATTAGAATAGACCGATGAATCTGTTTTTGATAGATTTAAATAAACAGATGCACCTAACGGTATACTATTATTAACTGTTGCAAAAAATTCACCAAAAAGTAAATTATTTTTAATTTTTTCTTGTATATCAGAATTGATTTTTACAGTATCAATTTTCGCTTCTAATGATTGAGTATTCAAGGAAATTGTTAGCGGCGCAGTAATCTCTAACATAGCTTCAATAAAATCATTTTGCGTAACTGTACCCCCACTAACTCCATCCCCTAACTTTACTGTTCCATAAACCTCTACATCCTGTGGCAGATTGTTTAAGAATTCAATGATATTGCTGTTGCTTTTATCCAGGATAATCCTGGTTGTCTCAATTGAGTTGGGAGACGCTGCTGGTATTTTTTTCTTCACAGTAAAATTCCTGGTGTCTCCGACATCATTTGTGCCTTTGACGATGAAATCGGTTTCCGCCGGAAAATTGACGCCACTTTTAACTGAAACGTTTACTTTGGCGTTTTGAAGCTGAATACTTTGCAATTCATCAAAGACTTTAATCTTCTCTCGTAATGGAGCAATCTCCAATTTAACAGTTTTTAGCACTCCGGACACATTATCAAAAATGATTTCTGTTGTTGAAGTGTTTACTTGAATAAAATCATGTTGATCGATTAAAACCATCTCATTCGATCTATCAATAGTCGCATACCAATTCATTTCAATTTTTTGATTCCCTACACGAGCGCGTTCGGATTGAACAATAAAATCGTCCAATATAATGTTCCTGACATTTTTGTTGTTAGTTGATAGGAAAATTATTTCTTTAAACTGTTGTCCTGATTTATCCAACAGCGCAGGAATACTGATTTCCAATAATGAGTTCATTGGAAAACTTTTAGTTGCATCGAATTGTATTAAACCGTGTTTGATTTTCCCATGATTAATTGCAATTGAATCGGTGATTTGCAAAAAGCTGCTACCACTAAATACCTGCTCAGGAATAAACGCAACTGCTTCAATAACCTGAAGTTCACTTAGTTCACAATTAACAGAGAGCAAATGTGCGGGATCAATTTGAACAACATTGCCCGCGCTTCCTACGGATTTCCCTAATATTTCAATTTTTAAATTGCTTGAAATTCGTTTCCCATGCAATTTAATGTAACGTGTAATACTTTCTTCCGGATAGATTAAATCATGAAATACGATACCACCAATTAGTTCATCACTGGCAATATCATATATGTTGAATTGAAGTGGTTTCCCTAACGTGATATCTGAGTGATTGGTCAATGTGATGGCAATTTCTCCTGTTTCAATTTTTACCCATTCAAAATTGGGGTATGGAGAAAGATTTTTGGTAATAGAATTGATTGTGAACGGAGGTACAATTACTGATTCACCTTGAAGTGACGCTGCGTCCGGATACAGTTCTTCCAAAGTAACATCAATATATTTTTGTTCTGGTTGACCCAGGCTAAAAACGCCGATTTCTGAAAAATATTCATTCTTTTGTGGAGTCAATTTGAGTTTATCTTCTACCGGAAAAACATCGATTTTCTTATTAAATATAAAATGCACTATTCCCGCAGTATCACTATGCAGATACTCTTCATTTTCAATAATATCAGACATCGGAATATTTTTAGCCATTAGTGGCAGTCGAAGAGTCGTTTCCCAGGAGGGCGCTGCTGGTTTTTCTATATTACAATTGAAAATAAATAAATAAGCCAACAGAATAATAACGAAATACTTAAGATTGCTGAAAGTCATTTTATCTCCTCATTACAATTGTTTATTAATGAATCGGCTTTATTTTGAAGAAACTTTAACAATTGTAATAAGCAGAAAAAAAGGCCCAAATTCAAACCGTACAAATGGGGGGAGAAAAAGTTTGAATTTAGGCCTTAATTAATAATTTTTATATACGCTTAATAGACTAACACCATTTTTTTTGTACGAACAAAATTGCCAGCTTTCATTCGGTAATAGTAGACCCCACTGGTTACCCGGTTTCCATAATTATCATGCGCATCCCACATTACTCTAAAACTACCCGGATTATGGGTTTTATTTACAAGTGTACGCACTTCATGACCAAGTTGATTATAAATCTTTATTTCAACAGTACTGCGCTCCGGTATTTCATAGCTAATATGAGTGTTCGGATTAAACGGATTCGGGTAATTCGGGTGCAATGCAAAATCTGATGGAAGCGTTTCATTATTAGAAGCAACGGCATCGGAGATACCCGGTTTTACTGTGAAGGTTGTGGTAAATAAATCATATAAACCCTCGTTATCTGTGGCCCAGAAAACAATCGTTTCGCTGCCGGTCCAGGAAGAATCAGGTCGCGTTACATGAAGAACATGATTCTGATCGAGACTAATTTGGAGCCTGGAATTACCGGCCCATGTCCATTCGATCAGGCTATCAGGCGTATCGGGGTCAAAGACATGATCATCCATATTAAATGTTGGGAATTGTTGGTCCTGAAAGATTTCGTGATTTGGGATTCGAGTGACAACAGGAGGATCATTCACTGGTTTTACCTGTAGTTCTACTGAAGTAGTGTCTTTAAATCCACCTTTGTCAGATACGATTAATCCAAGAGTATCAATCCCTGCCCATTCCGAATCTAACACTGCCACATAGAGTACACGGTTTATTATGTCAGTTTTAAAGTTATCTGCTCCAAAATAAGTCCAGATAAGTGTTGAATCCGGGTCATCCGGGTCGTGAACATAATTATCCAGAAGTAATGGAGGAAATGGTTCGTTTTCATAAACAACTTGTTTGGGAATTGCGGATACGATTGGTGGATCATTCACTGAGATGATTGTGAATACTGCCGAATCACTATCAGATTTACCACCAGGATCAGTCACTTTAAAATATACAGTATCTGAACCAGCCCAGTTTGGATCATTCAAGGTAACCGTGGCAATATTTGTCGTTTCATCTAAAGAAATAGAAACATGGTCCTCTCCTGAAATTTCCCAGGTTAATGAGCTATCCGGATTATCCGGATCGGTAACAAACTCATCAAGATAAATCGGTGAAAATGTCTCACCTTCGTTAATAATTTGATCTAAAATGTTACTGATAACAGGAGGTTGATTATTAATAACAATCATCGCCGTATCTAAATCAACACCGCCATCATCATCGGTCACATGTAAGGCAACGGAATGAGTGTCTCCCTTTGAGTATGCAAGAGATGGCACGTTTTGACCTGTGGTTTCAAAAACTCCGTCAAAATCTATATCCCAGGAATAAGTTAGCACGTCATTTACACCTGGATCGGTTGCAGTGCCCATCAAATTGACAGGTGTATACCAGGTTGCCTGGTAGGGACCTCCTGCATCAGCAACCGGAGGCAGGTTATAGATTATTAACGTTGTTGAATCGCTTGCGGTATCTCCTTCATTGTCAACAATAGTAATACTCACTTTGCCGGAGAAATCATCGAGGTAAGTATATGAATTAGTTAATACGTCAGTTGTATCGTCAAAAATTCCGTCATTTTGAAAATCCCAATAGCATGTGGTCAACGAACCATCCGGATCATACGATCCAGTTGCATCAAAATTAATCGTTGACCCCTCTGGCGCTGAATCTGGCTTGGCCAGCACGGCAATTGGAGGCTCATTCGGAGTTAACAATAAATAACGAAGCACAATTCCTTCGTTATTGGGATAAACAAGGTAGAAATCACCTCGGTGGGCGCGAATTATTTGCTTGTTCCGCGCCTCGGCAGAATTCCAGCCTGATGACATCAAAGTAGGTTCGGACCAGGTTTTTCCGCCATCATTTGAAAAACGAGTATACAAAGGCCCATCTTCCTGAATCAGATAAGCGATAACCACGATTTCACCATCACTACTCGCAGCAACAGAAGCAATTCCGAGAGGGACTTTTATGGTATTTTTCACTTCTCCAGGTGCGGATATCCGACGGTCAAAAACGGTAATTCCGTTTTCCTGACGGGTGTATCGAATGGAAGGTTTTCCACCAAGAGAGATGTCTTTTTCTGCACCATAACAAATATGCGTATTGCCTGCGGCATCTACAAATACGTCAGATGAACCATTTGCACCGTTTCGGGTCTGGAGGTCATGAATGTCGCCGCGGTACGTTAAAGAGTCGCCGGTATTACCCGTTCGCCAGTAATAAATCGGGCCACCATCTGGAGGGTCCGGAGGGTAATGAAGATCGCTCGTCGTTAAATCTAAGATACCGGTTTGTGAAATATCCATTTCAAAACGCTCATCCCCGCGTATCCGGTCTATATTATGTTGCTCAAATTGAATTGAACCGTTTTTCAGGATATAATAATGAACCGGTCCGGTAATATTCGGATAGCTCGGATCAAGACTCCCATGAGCAAAGTGAACACGATCTTCATGATCGACCGCGATTCGTGTCACATATCCACGCACGACAAGAGAACCCATTTTGTACGGCGAGGTCCAGGATTGACCCACGCGCCCGATGTAGAATATATCGTATTTATTATTCCCGCGGTGGACGCGATAGCCAATATGTGGGTTGTTCTGTGTGTCAACACCTATTGTCGGTCCGAATTTTAGCATACCTTCTTCACCAGATGTATAGGGGACAATGACAGAATCCAGAACATTGCCAAATTTATCGGTGCTGAGGTACAATACACCCTTGGGAGAAACTATTGATACCAGATGCAACGACCCATTTTGGCGATTGATCGTTAAATCAGGATTTACTCCTGGCGATAATTGTATCGGATTACTCCATTCTTGGGATTTCGTATCTATTGGTGCGATGACAAAGATACAGATTAATGCAATCACAGGAAGGATGCGGAAAGCTTTCATGTCATTTTTCCTTTCAGTTCTTTAAGTTACTCTAACAAATTTAAAAAGTTAAGACTTAGCCCCCTTTCCGCAATATAAATTGAAAAAGATTTTGCGAAAAATAACGATAATAAATAATATGAACATAGTGGACGAATAAAAAAATATTTATAACTTATGCACCAAAGATTATACCAAAATATAATAATTCAATATTATTATTGCACCTAAAATTATAGATTGAATCTGAAATTAAATTATAAGTAATTATATTACCTAAACTTCTAAAATGAATTATAATAATGAAAAAATAGATTTATTGCCCGCGAGACACACAAAATAGTGCTTAATTCAAAATAAAAAAATAACATTTCGTGTATTTTTGTGTGTTTAGTGGATTACAATTGTATAATAATTTTCTTTTGAGAATTTTAGATATTATTAGAAGTTAGAGTGCAATGCTATTGAAGCGCACAGATGCATTGCAGCCGAATCAATAATAAAATAGTGATTTATAATTAGATTGCACATCTGATTTAGAAATTCAGGTAATTTTTCAAAAATCAGAAACCTGTGCGCGTTGAGCCACTCAGGATATGAATTATTTAGGTTATAACATTGGGGAACCATATACATAATCTTGGGAGCAATTCCCAAAAGTTGGTAATTTCTCGTGGAGCTGTATCATAAGTTTGATTTTTTTGTAAAATGTCATTCCGGGATTGTCCCGGAATCTCCTAATTATTATAAAGTTAGGGGATTCCTGCATTCGCAGGAATGACACC